>NZ_MCVI01000034.1 GCF_002873135.1 Shewanella sp. 10N.286.48.A6 | reverse complement strand
ACAGCTGCGCTATTCAGTTGCTTATCGATATAAACAACCGGCCTCTTATCTATACAAAACTGTTAAACATTTGCCTCAACAGCTGCGCCAACCTGTCGCTTATCGATATAAATAACCGGCCTCTTATCTATACAAAACTGTGAAACATTTGCCTTAACAGCTGCGCTATTCAGCCGCTTGTCGATATAAACAACTGCCTCTTATCTATACAAAATAGTCAAATATTTGCCTTAACAGCTGCGCCAACCAGTTGCTTATCGATATAAACAACCGCCTCTTATCTATACAAAATAGTTAATTTTTTGATAAAGTTGCGCCAATTATGGTCTAAGAGGTTAGCATTTTGTTTAAGGAACGGTTCAAAGACGTCAATCTTAAAGGCGATTTGTTTGGTGGCGTCACCACAGCCATCATTTCCCTACCCTTGGCACTGGCCTTTGGTGTTGCCTCTGGCGCTGGCGCCGAAGCCGGATTATGGGGCGCGATACTAGTGGGCTTTTTTGCCTCCTTATTTGGCGGCTCATCAAGCTTAATATCTGAACCGACCGGCCCTATGACAGTGATTATGACCGCCATTTTAACCAGCATGGTGGCCAAATACCCTGAATCAGGAATGGCAATATCCTTTACCGTGGTGATGATGGCAGGCGGTTTTCAATTTTTACTCGGCATGCTCAAGCTAGGTAAATACGTCACCTTAATGCCATACAGTGTCATTTCAGGCTTTATGTCAGGCATTGGGGTGATTTTAATCATCTTACAGCTGTCACCATTGTTAGGTCATGCCGCTCCTGTAGGTGGTGTGTTAGGCACCTTATCAGCCCTTCCCGACACCTTAAGCAATATTAAGTTTGCTGAACTATTTTTAGGCTTACTGACTTTAGCGACATTATTTTTGTTTCCTCAGCGCTATCGTAAATACGTCCCTGCGCAACTGGTTGCCTTAGTCGCCATCACGTTACTGTCAGTGATTTTATTTGATAGTGACAGCATTCGCCGTATTGGGGTTATTCCTGCTGGGTTACCTTCTTTAGTGATACCGCACATAAATGCGGATATTTTTATTACCATGGTGATTGATGCCTTGGTGTTAGGCACCTTAGGCTGTATCGATACGTTACTCACCGCCGTTATCGGAGACTCATTGACCCGTAAAGAGCACGACTCAGACAAAGAGTTACGGGGTCAGGGCTTGGCTAATATGATTTCAGGTTTATTCGGCGCCCTGCCTGGCGCAGGTGCTACTATGGGTACAGTGACCAATATTCAGGTAGGCGCCCGCTCACCTGTTTCTGGTATGGTTCGCGCGCTAATGCTGGCATTAGTGGTACTTGTGGCTGGCGGCTTAACAGAGCCAATACCTATGGCCGTTTTAGCTGGTATTGCGGTTTATGTGGGCTTTAATATTCTTGATTGGAGCTTCATTCAACGGGCTCACAAAGTCAGTATGCAAGGCATGGCGATCATGTACGGGGTGATGATCTTAACCGTATTTGTCGATTTAATTGTTGCCGTTGGTCTTGGGGTGTTTATTTCTAACATTATTATCATTGAACAATTAAGCCAGCAGCAAGCAAGGCAAGTAAAAGCCATTAGTGATGCCGATCAAAACGATGTGCCGCTGACTCAAAGCGAACGCGGCCTGCTGGATCAAGCCAATGGTAAAGTGCTGTTTTTCTATCTGTCAGGGCCAATGATCTTCAGCGTATCAAAAGCGATCTCTCGCCAACATACCAGTGTGAGTGATTATGAAGCGATGATCCTCGATCTTACTGACGTGCCGATGATCGATGTGACTGTTGGGCTAGCGCTAGAAAATGCCATTAAAGATGCCCAAGATGCCCATTGTGAAGTATTTTTATTGTGCCCTAACCTGCAAACCAAAGATCAGCTGCAGAAGTTTCATGTGATTGATTCGCTGCCAACTGAAAACACCTTTTTGTTCCGCTATGAAGCCTTACAGGCGGCCCTTAAACATGTGCAAGCTAACGGCTAGAAATATGAGTAACTGGATGGGTAAGTTAAGATAATAAATAACCCATCCTAACTTACTCAAATAAATCCTATTTTTAGCAAAAATTTCATTAAGATTTGTTAACCAGCTCGCCATTTTTAAACAACATAATGCTATAGTGAACTCAGTTCCAAAATACTGAATTTCTGTTCACCATTTAGGGGTTATCTATGTTAAATGAGAATCACGCACTAATTTTCGACTTTCCAGAATTTAAGCAAGACATTGTTGATTTAACACATAAAGATGAAACATTTCAAAAGCAATCAAAACAATACCACCTACTGGATTATGAAATCCGCCAGTTAGAAATTGATGGCAGCCCAACCGATGACGAACACATGCACCAACTTAAAGTGCAGCGGGCTAATTTAAAAGATGTGCTATTCCAACAGCTAAAAGCCCATCACGACTAATTCGTACCAAACCAGACCCAGCGAAGGGAACGATGCGATAAAACAATCATTCCCTTCACCGCTTGTTCCACTCAGATTTAAACCCATCCTCTCCCACTCTTTTTAGCGCTATTAAAAGCAGCTAAGCGTAAATAGAAAGTCTTCATTAAGCCTTAGCCACTCGCTATTAACCCATTCGTCACTATACTTCTCGGTGTTAATTTTTTAACAACCTAAGAGAGATTAAGATGAAATATATCGTATTAATAATCGGATTATGCAGCTTACTCTTTGCCGTTTCTTCTCAGGCTGAGCTTGAGATTTATAAAGACTATGACATTGGAAAAGAAGTGACTTCAATGACCACGGTGAGGATCGATCCCAACATGGAAGACGTTTACCTAGAAGGCTTAAGAGAAAGTTGGGTTAAAGCGGTACGGTTACAAAAAGAGCTGGGTTATATTAAAGATTGGAAAATTTTTGCCAGTGAATTACCACAAAGTGGCGAATTCAATATGGTGCTAATGGTGATGTTTGAAAATAGTGCCGATTTAGAACCCAATCAGGAAAAGTATAAAAACTTCATGAAAAGTTGGGGCCAAGCCAATCAAGACAATAGCCGTAAAATCACTAAAACTTATCCCAATGTAAGAACCTTAACCGGAGAATACCGATTAAGAGAAATTATCATGAAGTAGAAAAAATTAAGTACAATTTAATCATTAACTTAATCCCACTTCACAATATCTAGACCACAGCCTCGCATTAAGGTTTACCCCAAATGCGAGGCTGGTTTTCAGTTTCAAACCCCTTCAGTTATAACTTCTGTAAGCACCAAGCTTAAGTGGTGTTTTAGCTTTATTTAACCGATATTGTGACAAACCTTTACGCTCCAGCCCTTTATGCAAAAGCGAGAGCTAGCGCTTATTTTCATTACTAAAAATCCGCTATCTTGGCTATAAGACGTTTTTTTGAGCATTAACCTATGTTTCAAATTTTCACTGATTTTGCATCATGGCTAATTTACGATTTATTGGGCTTGTCAGCGCAGACAAAGCTTGGGGATGTACTGCATTTTTTTGTTGAAGACGTAACTAAGATTTTTGCCCTACTGCTGGTGATGATCTACCTCATAGCCTTAATGCGAGCCTCATTAAATGTTGAACGAGTCAGAGACTATTTAGCTAGTAAACCCAAGGGCTTAGGTTACTTGATGGGCTCTGGATTTGGGGTGGTAACACCATTTTGTTCTTGCTCCAGTATTCCGGTATTTCTTGGCTTTACCTCAGCCGGGATCCCCCTTGGGATCACCATGAGCTTTTTGATCACCTCACCGCTAATCAACGAAGTAGCCATCTTGCTACTCATGAGCCTACTGGGGATAAAATTCACCATTTTATATGTCGTGGTTGGCATGAGTGTCGGCATGTTAGGCGGCTTTTTTCTCGATGCAATAAAAGCTGAGCGCTGGCTACAATCTTTTGCCGCTGAAGCCCTCAAACGCGGTCAACAACATAGCACTGCTAATAACCCTGACGATATTCAAACCCAAGCGCTAACACTGTCACAGCGGCATCAATTTGCCAAAACTGAGATGTTCGATATTTTTGGCCGAGTATGGAAATGGGTCATTATTGGTGTCGGCCTTGGGGCAGCGCTGCACGGCTTTGTACCCGATGGTTGGATTGAGGCCCATTTAGGCGATGGCCAATGGTGGTCAGTACCTGCTGCAGTACTACTGGGGATCCCGCTGTATTCAAACGCCACCGGGGTAATTCCTGTGATGGAAAGCTTAATTGTTAATGGCCTACCCATAGGCACCACACTGGCATTTTGCATGAGCACCGTTGCTGCCAGCTTCCCAGAATTTATCTTACTAAAACAGGTTATGCAGTGGCGCTTACTGGCAATATTATTCTGCCTGCTATTGGTGGCGTTTACCCTAGTCGGTTGGCTGTTTAATGCCTTTACGCCATTTTTATGATTTTACTGATGTAAAAAACATCGGTGATTTAACAGCTCAATAAATAAGGATTTATCATGAGAACCATTAAAATATTAGGCTCCGGCTGTAAAAAGTGTCTTGAGACAGCAGAACTTGCCCAAGCAGTTGCCGATGAAAAAGCCGTTACTGTCACAATAGAGAAAGTCACCGACATGGCGCAAATTATGGCTTATGGTGTAATGAGCACACCTGCTGTGGTGGTGGATGAAAAAGTGGTTCATAAAGGCAGTAAGCCCACTAAAGAGCAACTGGCGAGCTGGCTATAGCGCAGAATGATACATCTGCTTATTGGGATAATGATAACTTACATCGCTTGGTATTGATGAAAAAACCTAAGGGAATGGGTCTATCTCCCTTAGGCCTCTATCACTATGCTTAAAACACAATGCTTATAACATAATGCTCATAACACAACATTAGCCTCTAAATAACGGATGTTTTAGTGGCAAAACTGTCACATTGACTCTAGCTTGTTTAAAATAATTCACTAACTTGTCTTGAATTGACCAATTTGTTCTCTTAATTGCTGTGACAAATGATTAACCTGCACACTGGCACTATGTGATTGGTCGGCATTGCTGGCCGTTAATCTGGCTTCATCACTAATATTGACAATATTACGATTAATTTCATCACTGACCGCGGTTTGCTCTTCTGCTGCTGTGGCGATTTGGGTGGCCATATTAGAAATCATCGCCACCGATTCGGTAATTTTAGCTAAGGCCTCACCCGCTTGTGCTGCCTGAACGGTGCTTTTATCGGCTTGCTCACGGCTTGAGTCCATTACCGATACCGCATCTTTAACACCCGTTTGTAATTGTCCAATCATTTGCTGAATTTGATTAGTTGAATCTTGAGTTCGTTTAGACAAGGTTCTGACCTCGTCTGCCACTACCGCAAAGCCACGGCCGTGCTCGCCCGCGCGGGCAGCTTCGATGGCGGCATTGAGTGCCAGTAAGTTAGTTTGCTCTGAAATACTGCGGATCACATCTAAAATGCTACCTATATTATCGGCATCGTTTTGTAATTTTTGTAACGCATTGGCAGCTTGTTCAACCCCGCCAGAGAGGTTATCGATCGAAGCGATCGTTTGCTGAACTATCATGTCACCATGGACCGCTTGGGTATCAGAATCTTTAGCTGCTTGCGCGGCTAGTTCGGCATTATTAGCTACTTCCACCACGGTTGCTTGCATTTGGTTCATCGCTGTAGCAACTTGTTCGGTTTCACCTTGTAAGCGCTGCATGCCCGCTAAGGTTTCGTTACTGGCCGATTTAAGCTGCACACTTGCCGTACCTAACTGCTGAGTATTACCATTGAAATCAATAATTAACTCACGAATATTACCTACAAATACATTAAAGTTGCCAGCGACCTGATTAATTTCGCTATTACCACTGTCATCTAGCGCCACGGTAAGATCTTTAGAGCCTGAAGCCACATTACTCATGGAATTATCTAAAGCGTTAAGCGGAGTGAAAATATTGCGGTAAAGGGCTGACAAAATAATGATAATAAACACACCAATGCCAATACTGCCCCACAATTGCACACTGGCAGCTTGCATGGTGGAATTTAGGGTTTCTTGTACCGCAACAGTAAATTTACCATCTAACTCTTGGGCTAATTCATCTAAATTATCAGCTAAATCTGACGATGCTTGGTCAAAGCCACCAGCACCTTTCATCAGTAAATTACCAGCATCGGTCCCCTGAGTTAGGTAAGCATCTGCCATATTCACACCAGATTCATGCAATTGATTAATTTGACGTTTAATCGATTGAGCTCTTGCAGTATATTCCGGTGCCGAACTGATAAGTTTATCCATATTTGCTTGAGCGGCATGCAAACTTGCTAACGCTTCGGCTTTGGCTTCATCACTTTTTGTTGCGCCAACATCGGTTAAAAACTGCTGAATTTGTACAACATCATAGCGAGTATCTTTTAAAGCAAAAATAGTATTAACCTGTTTTTCTTCATTTAACACACTTTCATAAATAGAAGATTGCTGGGCATTGCTCACCCAAACTAAAACGATTAAAGCCAATAATGATAACGAAATTGTAATTTGAAGCATTCTCTTAATTGAGACATCAATACTCATATAACTACCTTTAAAGATTAAGCCCTACTTTAAAATATAAATCGGAGGAATTAGCTTAAATTCACCGTGATTAATGACCTGAATATCAAGTTATTTCAGTTGTCAGCATGGGGTTTGGCGAGTGGTTATTACTCTTAAACAGCCTTTATTGAGCATTAAAGTGCTTAATAACATGACTCAATAACATTGGCCTCTAATATTCGTGTAGTACACGATTAGACCTGTATATAGACATCGACTTATTGAGGGAAAACTTTAATGGAGATTTTGCAAGATAATGACCTTTGGCTTAACAAGTTTCACTTATTAAAGTCAAAGGCCACTATTTTATGAAAGGCATAACTGACAGGGTATTATGGTTTTATCAACAGCAATCAACCGACGTCAAAGCGGGCAAAGGGATTATAACAAGGCCGATTAGCGCCGTAGTATTGCAGCGCCTCTGTGGCAGGGTTACTGACTTGGAAATAATTGGTCGACATCATAAAATCAGTGACTAATTTTCGCTCATACTTATCAATCCAAATAGCACGCTTTTTAACAACCAAATCAAACATTGAAGATTGATCTAATATAATAATGGCACGCAGCTTCATCTCACCATATTCAGCGTTAAAATGATCACAAAACAATTGCAGGTTTTCATCGCTAATATTTAGCTTACCCAGTAAACGATCAAGGCTAGAAACGATAAAATTTTGGGTATTTAATGTATGCACTCCATAAAATACCGCCCCACCCAGCCCTGCGCCAACCGCTGCAACTTTAAGAAACGAGCGCCGAGAAAGACTAGTACCACTCATATTAAACCCCCATTCTCGCTGCGCGCACTGCTAATGCTGCAGCCGTTAAGCTAGGATTAGCACAAGAACAGCTTGGAAATACTGATGTGCCCACCACAAATAAGTTTCGGTATTGATGATGAATAAGGTTTGCATCTACCACTGAGCCATCATCAATGTTGCCCATTCTCAAGGTGCCCTGTAAATGTGATTCAGTCGGCCGCCAGCCACGAAAATGAATCGCTTCCACAGGTAATGCATCAAGTACCTTAGGTAATTGCGCTAAAGCCTGCTCAATACCTTTTTTGGCGTACTCAGATTCTCCGGTATAGCTCACTACCGCCTGCCCTGTAGTAGCATCAATAGTGACATTATTGGATTTTTGGGGGAGATCTTCAGCGACAATGACTAATGGCAGGGTTTCTCGCCAGCGACCCACTTCTTTTCTAAAGCCATAAGGCCAACGATTTTCAAAGTAAATCAAACAAGAAGCGTGATCTTTTCTAAACTCGCCATCATACAAGGCATAATTGAGCCCTGTGGTAATAGTGCTACCATCAAAGTTCTCTAAACCGTCTAAATACACCTCTACTTTTATCCCAATTTGCTCGTGTAGCCCTAGGCCCGTGTCACCAAAATCCATTTTCGATCGTAGCAATATCGCAGGGCTTTGTATGGCGTTGGCGCCTAAAACAAACTTGTCGGCGCTGACGGTATATTCTTGATTGTTGTTGATAAAAACCACGCTAGAAACCGTGCTATCACTGTGCTGCATATGCCTTACTTCAGAGTTTAAACAGGTATGCACTCTTGGGTCCGAATACACCTGCTGAAAACCATTATGCACAGTAAATTTGGCCTGAATGGGACATAAATTACATTTGGCATTAGAGCAGCAGGCCGCCCGTGTATCAGTTGACACCCTTGCTCTGGCCGTTGGCATGATAAAGTGGCTGTCCATATTGGCATTTTTCATGATGCGATCAATGGCAGTGGGTCTATGGGGCGGCTGGGGATAAGGTTTTGAGCGAGGAAACATGCTTTGCATATCAGGGTCGCCTGACACCGACATAATGCTTTCGACATCACAATAATAAGGCTCAAGATCGTCATAGGAAATCGGCCAGTCATTGCCGACCCCATACAAAGAGGCGGTTTTAAAATCTGCAGGATGAAATCGAGGGGTTTGGGCAAACCAGCAATTCATTCCACCACCAAAACCAATGGTGCAATTCCATTCTTTTTCAGATGCAGTTTTAAAGGTATCAGTAGTGTTTATTGGCGAGTTACGATTTTGTTTCAATTGCCAATTCCACGATTTATAATAGCCCCATTCCAGCACGAGGATATTACCGTTAATTTTTTTTAACGCTTCAAGTAAAAAAAATGAAGCTCCAAAACCAGAACCAATAATTATTAATTCATACTTTTGCTGTGAAGCTTGTTCGGCGCTGACAATATTTAAATTCATCGTTATGGAATTCCTTTTCGCTGGTCGCTAACATGAGACCGTTAAATTTAATCCTTAAATACGGCCATTAAATACGGCCTTTATTTTTAGTTAATTAAATATGGTATCCCCGATACCTTCATATTCAGCAACTAGATAACGATTCAATCATTCAAAACATCTTGATATAATTCATTGTATATAAAAACAATACAAGCGTTTTCCCCACCAAAATACGAATTTCAGTAGTAAGTTCTAGTTAATGGCCGCAGTCCTTTATCTACCATCACACCTATTAGATTAACTAAAACGACATTCTATAGAGTAAAATCCCAACAAGTTTATAAAGCGCATTTGACCACATCATATTTTAGTAATCGCATAAAAAAACGGCCAATCAATGATTGGCCGTTAGGGTTTACTGCGATTATGTTTAAAACCTTAGCAAACAAGCATGAGGGCTATTAACGCCACACGCCCCACTCACCTGTAGTACCAGGCTCTTCACCTTGAGTCCACCACTGAGCAGTCCACTCTTGGTTATTATGCATCACCTTTTCACCGCCATTATAAACAGCAGATGCACTCCATTGCTCTCCAGGCAATGGCTCAGGGCTTGGTCCTGGTTCTACGTCAGTTGGGGTAATAGTAAAACTATAAACCGTTTTATCTTCTTCGCCTTGACCTGAAACAGTAAGCTCAAAACTGACTTCTTGGGCGACATTCTCAAGCAAAACAGTGTTGATAATTAGCTCATCATTTTGACCAATAGCGGTTTCAATCGGCAAACCTGCCACTTGCACCCAAGAGATTTGTTCAATATCGCCTTTGCTGCTTGCTGGCGTTAATACCACGTACTCACCATGGGTAACGCTAGCGTTAGTAATTTCTTTTAACACTGTTGGCGTAATCACAGCTTCAACAAACTCATTGTTTGCTGTGATACTGAACTCTCCATAAGCCTGTCCATTAGTGGCATTAAAGAAGTTATTATGTAGCTCATTTCTGAAATACATATAGTGATTCATTTCTGCATGCCAGCGGCCAATAAACACGTTACCGCTATATTGAGTCTCGTAATAACCGTTGACTTGTGAGGCTAATAAGCGATCCCAATCGAGTTGATTGTCTGCGGTAATTTCTAACGAAAAGCTAGAGTGAATATCACCATTGTCACTAAAGACTTTATAATTAACCGACTCACCAAGCTGAGGGGTATTAAGGCTGATATCAGCAGGAATAAAGGCATCACCTTGCTCTAAGTATGGCTCGCTTGGTACAGGCTCAACCGGTGAATCACCTGAAATGGTAATGTCACTACAGTTATAGAATCCTTCACCAACGGTGTCATCTCGCTGCCAGCGAGTAAACAAAATCGCATCACCTGAGCGATCGGCTGGGATCGCAATGTCCATGCGGTATTTTTTGTCAGCGTCCACAGCAACATTGCCGTACTCTTGGATTAACTCTAAGTCATCCCATTTAAGTGGCTTAGACACATCAACACCAGGCTTGGTTAAATAAAACTGCCAGAATGAAGGGTTGTGAGGCGCGGTTGCATTAAACACGTACTCAAAAGTGCCAGTTGGCAATTCAGTGCGGGTCCACTGTGAATGCTCAGCACCCATACCGCTTTTTTGCGCATCATTGGCATAACATAAGCTGCCATCAGGGATAGCCGCTTTTACCACTTCCATATCATTGTATGTCGGTGCAGGAATATTAATGGCAAATTCATTACGCTGAATAAATGGATAAGTACCAGAAATCGCTTTGGCTTGTGCACAAGCCGCATTAGGTGGTGTGCCACTCCACAAGCCACCTTGCTCGTAACAAATTGATTGTCTTGCTTCAGGAAATTCAGCCCAACCATGGGCATGAGCACTTTGATTAGGTATTAAGATGTACATTGCTGACACAGCAGCGACGGCACCGAAAAACTTATTGGTTTTCATGTAAATATCTCTAGTTATGACGTAAAAGAAGACTGCAGACTCAAGGGCGATAATGGATGAATATAAATAACCAACAGTGGTCTGTTCGCGCTACATCATAATTAAAAAAAACCATAAGACAACAGAGCCAATAAAACGACAGCACGTCAAAAAAACTATTATTTACAGCAATATAGACTCAAGATTAAAACGAGTTAACAAATTTAATAAATATTTGACTTGTCATATAATTGACGATAGGGAGCGTAGAAATAATCAACAGCTGCCGCCAATCACCCACAAACACTTATATGGCTTAGTTAAGCCAGTGTTTTACAATATCGTCTTAGCATCAATTTATAATGTATTAGGTTCGCGCCTTTAGTCACAGACAACTAGCGTCAAATAATTGATCTTTGAATGTTAAGATTATTGGTGGCCAATTAGGTACTCATCCGACCACTTCTATTTGCATCCAAATGCATATTTATTCAGCATTAGAATTTGTTTAGACAGCCTAAGTTCACAGCGCTACAGCAAATAAATACTAAAACCACTACGCTATTGTGAGTTAATGACGGCCTAATTTCAGCTGCTGGCAAATATCACTGGCCAGTACCACTCGCTGAGTTTGGCCAAGTTGATGGCCTAGTGTGGCATGCCAGTTCACCCCTGTAATAGCCGCATCAACCGCCGATAGCCCTTGGGCGATAAGTGCAGCAATAATACCTGCTAAGCAATCGCCCATGCCCGGTGTGGCCATAGCTGCTGAGCCAGAATGGCAAAAATTGACTCCACCTTGATGGGCGACTAGTGTGCCTGCCCCTTTTAATACCACGACTGCTTGATATTTTTTATGTAGTGCCAGCGCAGCGGCAACGCGATCGTTTGTAACTTCAGTGGCAGATATGCCCAACAAGCCAGCGGCCTCTGCCTCATGGGGAGTTAGCACCCAAGGCGTTACCGTTTGCTGATGCTTTGCCAAATAACGCAGCGCATCCGCATCTAACACCCCGAGGCTGCGTTTATTATCAACGCCAGA
The DNA here is from genome assembly GCF_002873135.1 of Shewanella sp. 10N.286.48.A6. Taxonomy (GTDB): domain Bacteria; phylum Pseudomonadota; class Gammaproteobacteria; order Enterobacterales; family Shewanellaceae; genus Shewanella. The sequence continues at coordinate 136,857 of NZ_MCVI01000034.1, read as the reverse complement.
GTTGGGTTGAAGGGTTAATAGCGTTTGCATGATTTGCTGAGCTTGCGGCCCGCGGCCAAGACCTGGGCCGACCACCAGCACGGCGTTTTGCTTTAAGGTGTTTTCGGTACTATCAGAAAACATAATCTCAGGAGATTGGCTTAAGCAGGCGACAAAATGGCTTGGCTCACACTGTAAAAATACCCGCCCAGCGCCAGCATTTAAGGCTGCGCGGCTAGCAATAATGCCAGCGCCAGCCATATTGCCAAGACCTGCAATAACGCTGACATTACCATGATGACTTTTATGGGTATTACCCCTGCGTGATGGCAGCATATTTACCCTTGGATCGTAGCGCCAATTCTCTTTTGTTGTACCAGCAATAGGCTCAAGCCCTAAAGAGTCTAACGACAGTGCCCCACAAGATGCTGGCCCATATGCAGTGAGTTGCCCCGGCTTATAAGCAATAAAGCTATGGGTGGCAGTGGCATTAACGCAAATCGGCTCAGGCTGGCCGCTATCGGCATTTAAACCGCTGGGCACATCAACCGCGTAAACCTGCTCAGCACTCTGATTAATGTCATCAATAACCTTTATCGCCGCAGCAGATAGTGTTCGGGTTAAACCACTGCCAAATAGCGCATCAATAATGATCGGATAAGATGCGCTAGGTTTAGTGGTATGAACACTACCACCAGCCGCTAAAAATTCATTCATGGCTTGCTGCGCATCGATGCCCGCTTTGGGCGCGCCAAAAGGCGCATAAACCACGACCTTTTTACCCTGTTGCAGTAATAATTTGGCAATGTAATAACCGTCACCACCATTGTTGCCCTGACCCACAACCACCAATATTGCTTGCGATGTATTAAAAGCGCTGCCAAAGCGCTGCACAAAACTGCTAGCTGCCTTAACCATTAAGGGCCAAGTACTATTGTTATGGCTTGATGCCCAATACTGCTCGGCGTCTCTTACTGCCTGCGCTGATAACACCACAGCGCTTTTTTCAAAGTGATCCGCTAAATGATCCTCTAAGTGATCGTATAAATGATCTTTTAGCTGAGCCATTAAGTCATTGTCAGAAAGAGTGGCCATATAAACCTTACCTTGAATGCGAAAGCTAGTATTAACTATACAAGAAGTATGGCAGCACAAAACTACTGCACACGGGATTAGGCAGATATTTGCCATCAATATAAAGCGGGGGGTGGCAATAACTATCAACAATAGATGTGGCAATAATTTTCTACATTAGTCATTACAATTCAATCGCCTTAAGCATTAACACTAGCTTAACAATTGTCGTATGATGGTTTTCTCGCTTACTTATACCTACAATAAACAGGAAAACCACGCAGATGGTAAAGCCAAATAAACAATTAAAAGGTCTAACAAAATTCAGTTTCGCAGCGGCAATATCGCTGACGCTAAGCCTGCCCGCACTGGCACAACAAACCTTATTAATCGCTGATGCATACGTCGATGTAGTAAAAGGCAAAACCATTAATGACGTGGCCATTGTCATTAATGGCAATCAAATAACCCAAGTCACCCAACAAGCCAAAATCACTACAGATAATGATTACAAGCTTATCGATTTAAGCGGTAAAACCTTACTTCCAGGTGTAATGGACATGCATGTTCACCTTAGCGGTGATGCAGAAGATAATTTTTTAGCCTCGCAAAATTATTCTATTCCACGCCAAACCGTTAAAGCGGTTAAAAATGCCGAAAAAACCTTAATGGCAGGCTTTACCACAGTGCGGGACTTAGGCGCTGCAGGTTACGCCGTTATTGCCACCCGCGACGGCATTAATGCCGGTGAAATTGCAGGGCCAAGAATTTGGGCTGTTGGCCATCCGATTAGTATTACAGGCGGGCATTGCGACGATAACTTTTCATCCCCAGAAAAAAAATCAAAATCGCAAGGGGTCGCTGATGGACCTTGGGCTGTGCGCGCTAAAGTACGTGAAAATATCAAGTATGGCGCTAATGCGATTAAAGTGTGTGCCACTGGCGGGGTATTTTCTAAGGGCACTAAAGTCGGCGTGCAACAGCTAACTTATGAAGAAATAAAATCAGCCGTTGATGAAGCCCACATGCGTGGCTTAGTGGTTGCCTCCCATGCCCATGGCACTAGCGGTATTAAAGCATCGATCAGAGCGGGCGTCGATAGTATCGAACATTGTAGTTTCATGGATAAAGAAGCAATAAAAATGGCTGTAAAGGCTGGTACTTACCTTTCTTGTGATATCTACAACACTGAATACACCCTCGCCTATGGCGCAGCTAATGGTGTACCTGAAGCAAACATCAATAAAGAAAAGTTAGTATCGCAAGCCCAGCGAGATAGCTTTAGAGCAGCGGTAAAAGCTGGTGCTAACATGGTATTTGGCTCAGATGCGGCAATTTACCCCCATGGTGATAACGGTAAGCAGTTCTCACGTATGGTGACATTTGGTATGACCCCAGCCCAAGCCTTACAAGCTGCGACCATCAATAGCGCCGCTTTACTCAAGCAAGACAACCTCGGGCAGATTAAAGCAGGGTTTTTAGCTGACATTATTGCCGTTGATGGCGATCCGCTCAGCAATATCAGCTTAATGGAAAACGTGACCTTTGTGATGAAAGACGGTCAAGTCTATAAGCAGTAAGCCAGTAAGGTTTAGCTAATAAAGCCAAATGACTCGCTAGAAACAACAAAGCCTTGATAGTGTTTGCTATCAAGGCTTTTTAATATGTAAAAATAAGGCTGATTTAAGCCTTACTTTAGCTTACTAGTTGATTTAGTTAACCCACTGCATTAACTCTGCAGCCGTTCTCAATGCATACTGTCGTTTAACCAAGTTACCAGCGGGATCAAACAATAGCACTTCAGCAGGGCTAGCACGGTATTTGGCAATCAATTGATCACCCTCTGGGGTGCCTATTCTGGCGATCAAAAAAAACGCTTGCTCACTAATCTGATCGCGAGCCTCATTCATTTGTTCAGTTTGGCTATTGCTCACCGCAAGGTTGGGATCATAAACAAATACAAATGCAGGCTTACCTGTGCCAATTTGTTCATGGGTGGTTTTAAACCCTTTGGGCATGACATTAAACACCACCGCAAACAATATCACTATGGATACAATAACGCCGAGAGTCACCCAAGGCTTACGGCTAGACGAGTTTGAACTGTGATTATCTTTGATAATAAAACCCTCTTTAAGTGTTCAATTCATGACAATAATTTTATCGTCTCACATTGTAATCAACTTAACTGAGTTTTATCTTAAAACGAAATTACGCTTTTAAAGCGCGGTCACAAGGTTAACTAAAACGCTGATATAAAGCCGCAAGATCCCAGCTGCACGTTTTAACAAAATTTAAATCCACCTAAGTATCAGCATCGACGCAGGCTAAATGCTAAAAAAGGGGATACTCTCAACAAGTATCCCCTTTCTTAACACAGTGACTAAGTTACTGGCGCTATCGGCTTAGTGATAGCTAACCAATTACTATTATTTTTAATTAGCACGTATCCAATCATCGACAGTTTGATTCACTAAGTCAGCAGAAGACTCCATAAACCAGTGACCGCCCGGTACCACTTCAACCTGACCCTTATTCAAATCGACAACCTGTTGCAACCACTCTTTACCATGGAACCACACATTCTTATCTTTGCCATAGATGAAAAGAAAAGGCGTGCCAAAATCTTCCACCGCAACACGTTGGGGTAAATCTTTTGATAAAATAGCGTTCCATAAATGCCAGTATGGGTAAGTCATACGCGCATCAGAACGTAAATTAGCCACTTTTTTATTCGCGTCTACATTCTGTTCAAGTTTTAATATGTTTTCCGCAGTAAAAAGCGTTAATTTTTCACCGAGAAACTCAGGTAAAACCCAAGCAAGCGCAAGGGCAAAGGTGTATTTAACATTAATGCTTGGTGATTTTTCGTTACCATAGCTGCCAATGTCTAAAAGAATAAGTCTGTCGACCAAGTCATTTTGCGCAAGATAATGTGAAGCATAAGACGCGCCCCAGTCATGAGCGAGTACAGTCACTTTATCTCTATCTAAACTTTCGATAAAGGCATCCATAATCATGCGAATTTGCTGAATATTGTAATCGGGTCTTTGGCCATTATCTTCTAGCTCGAACCCCGGCAAAGTAAATCGAGCAATCCGATAGTCTTGCTTTAAATATTCAACTTGCTTGTCCCACAGCTCTAAACTATCAGGATAACCGTGGATCATGACTATGGTCTCTTCACCCTCACCATCCATTTTTACTTCAAGGTTTTTTACTATCGTAGGTAGTTGTTGCTGAAATTCATCATCTGGCATCGGGCCTGTAAAAACAAATGTGCCTGCGAGATACAGAATGGGAGAAAGTACAACCAGTACGATCACTAAGATCCTAATTATTATTTTTTTCATACATATCCATTTTTATGTTGAAGTACATCTACAAACACCCTGCTGGCGTTTGCGCTTTTATCAATTAATACCGTTAAAAATTTTTATACCGAGTTAAATGCATCAGCAATTGCTGACAGATACCGCAGCGCTAACTAAACATAGCTATTCGCAGCCAAGATCTAGTGTATTTTTAAGCTGATTAATCAGTAACGCGGTTACATCCCATACAAATTAGAATAATAACTCTAATTTTATGAAGATGAAAAGAACTATCGACAATTATGTAAATACTGTAAGAAAACTAAATGCACAAGGCGTTCGCCTATCAGGCTTTTTACTGTTATTTCATGCGTTTGATCGTTTTTAGGGCGATTTATAAGAAGAAGTTATTACACAGTTTGCCGATGCCCAACATATTGGGTGGCATAAGCGCATAAGCGCGGACTCAGCAATCTCGATTTAGTCAGCTAAAAAACCTATTTTGATAGGCTATGCTAAATGCTAAATGCTAAATGCTAAATGTTGAATGCTAAAGAGAAGAGCTTTAAACAAATGACGCGAGATAGGTCATAAAGAACAGAGAGATTAACTAAGATGTTGAGCCTAGTTAAACAGAGTCAAATAGTGGCTCGCGATGGCAAGATTAATGTTTGTATCTAAAGGTATTACTGTCGTCTAGAATGTCAATTTTGATCGCTACAATCCCTTGATCGCTACTGGCTATTTGTTGAAACGCTTTTTGAGAAAGATCGATCACTCGGCCTTTAACAAATGGGCCGCGATCGTTAATTTTTACATCGATGCTTTTATTATTGCCGGTATTGGTCACCCTCACTATAGTGCCAAATGGCAAGGCTTTATGGGCTGCAGTATAGGCTCTCATATTGTATTTTTCACCACTTGCCGTCAGTCTGCCGTGAAATTTACTGCCATACCAAGAAGCTTGCCCTGCTAGCACATGAGATGTTGAATATTGTGTTGTTTTAGCTGAGTCGATGGGCACTCGTGATGAACAGCCTGTTGCCATAGCAAGGAGTAACACACTAAACATAAGCTTAAATTTAATCATTGTGTTTACTACTCGCTCTTTAAAATAATGCTTCATTTTATTCGCTGCCTTGTAAGCACAAAATGCTCTCAGACAACTCGCTAACCTTAGCCTGCAGTGTAGATGAGAACATTTAAGCTGTCACTCAAGATGACTTATAACACCACCATAGCAAGCGCAGCATCACATAAACCCTGCTCATGTTCACTCCCTTGTTCATGTAGTAGCTGCTGGAGCCTATATGTTATGGCTCGCTAGCAACCGTGGATTCTGCCCCCCCGTTATTACACTGACTTGCACTTATGACACTTTTTAAAAGCAAAACCTTATGCCAACGCTTGTATCTCAGAGAGTGCTTTATCAATCTCGGCTTCGTTATTAATTAAGCTCGGCGCAAAACGCGCGTATGAGTCACGATAAGGCGTCGAGCTCATAATAATCCCCTTAGTGTGCATATGCTCTACCACCTGTTGCGGTGACAAACCATCGACATCAAAACACACCAGCCCCGATGATAGTTCAGTGGCCATTGGCGTATACAAGGTGACATGTGACATTTTTGCCAAGCCTTGCTTGGTTTGGGTATTGAGCTGATGAATACGCTGTTGCACATTGGCTTTACCCAAGCGTAAATGAAGCTCAAACGCAGCGGGTAATGCCCAACGATGTTCAAACGAGTGAAAGCCTCCTGGTGACATATGTTCACCCATTGGTACTTGCGCTTGGGTGCTATTACCTAGCCACACATCGTAGGATAGGCTGAAACTTGGGATCACTGCGCTGCAGTTATTCCAGCCGCGCTTTGAGCCCCATATAATGCCAGTGCCACGTGGGCCAAAGATCCACTTATGAGTGCCAGCAATAAAAAAATCACAGCCTAATGTACTCACATCAACATCCTCAATGCCAAAGCCATGTACGCCATCGACACAAAAGAGGATTTTATCAGCTTCAGAACGTGAGCTGTTGGCTTTGGCAATCACATCTGCCATAGCGCGGATAGGTAATTTAACCCCAGTGGAAGAGTGAACCCAAGTCACGGCCACCACCTTGGTTTTTTGATTAATGGCCTTGGCCAAATTATCGATAACTTGCAAGCTTGTCACTGTGGCAGGGGTGTCATATAACGTAATACGGCGCACGTTAGCCCCTGTTCTTTCTGCACGCAGTTTTAAAGACAGATCGGTAGAGTAATGATCGTGTACGGTTTGCACTACTTCATCATTAGGGCGTAATTTAAGCCCGCTGTATACCAAAGATAACCCCATCGTTGTACTGTCAGTGAGGGCAATTTGTTCGGCTTCACCACCCATATAGCTTGCTGCCGCAGCGGATATTTTTCCATCAATGGTTTCAAAGTGTTTATGCCAATAATCTGAAGGATTGGCATCTAAGCCTTTGCGGTGTCGCTCAATTTCATCTGCCACAGGTTTAGGGTGAGAAGCCAACAAAAAGGTAGAAAGGTGAATGTAATCGTCAGTTAAGGGGAAAAGCTGTCGCAGCGCAGTCCAATCTCCAGCATTGATATTATCAGGCATTAACGCTGCTTTATTGCCCTCAGCAGCGGCATCAGCTGCATTGCCTATGCTTGTCCCAATGACACTTCCAGCTAAGGCTAAACCCATTCGACTTAAAAAATTACGACGTAACATAGACAACTCTTTATTAATCGCTGTGTACCGTTAATAAAAAGTAGCAACCGAATGCAGGAGTGTCTATTAATTGACCGCAAGTGTCACTGCGGCGCCGAAAAGTCAGTCTTAAACATGATTAAGCCTGTTTGATAATGTACAAGTTGGGTAAGTGGGGAGATGATCTCGCTTGCTAGTATAGGTAAGCACAGTTAAAGTGCACTCTGTTTTGATTTAACAATCATCAACTTGATTGATTGCAGCGTTTTTTATCTGAAAGGTTAACTATATATGGAAAAAGTGTTTGAAAAATTAATGTATGCATCACGCTGGATCATGGCACCGATTTATTTAGGTTTAAGCCTGGTCCTATTTGCGTTAGGTATCAAGTTCTTTCAAGAGATTTTTCACATCCTACCGATGATTTTTGAGATGAAAGAAGTTGACCTGATCCTGATTACACTATCGCTAATCGATATCACTTTAGTGGGCGGCCTTCTGGTGATGGTGATGTTTTCAGGCTATGAAAACTTCGTTTCACAGCTAGATGTGGGCGAAAACAGTGACAAACTAAGCTGGCTTGGAAAAATGGATTCAGGCTCACTTAAAAACAAGGTAGCCGCATCAATTGTGGCCATATCGTCAATTCATTTACTTAAAGTTTTTATGAATGCCGAAAATATCGATAACGACAAAATCATGTGGTACTTACTGATCCACATTACCTTTGTATTATCGGCCTTTGCCATGGGCTACTTGGATAAAATTAGTCGCACAAAGTAGCTGCTGACCTTAAGTTGCAAATCCAAATAAAAAAAAGCCTCGATACGGTTAAGCATCGGGGCTTTTTTCGGCTTGCAGTTTGTCGGCATTAAACCTGACACCTGAAAGCATGCTGCATTATTGATCCAAAGAAACGCCTTAAGCAGACAATAAATACACCTACAAAATAATCTCAGCGAATACAAATCCGATAATTACCGAACTCACAATCGTCACCACACCGGGAACCACAAAAGGATGATTAAATACCCACTGGCCAATACGGGTAGAACCTGTGTCATCCATTTCAACAGCCGCCAACAAGGTTGGATACGTTGGCAATACAAATAAGGCACTCACCGCAGCAAAAGAAGCAATAGCAGCCTCAGGGCTAACCCCTAGCATAAATGCCGATGGCATTAACGCCGCTGTGGTTGCGGCTTGCGAGTACAACAACATGCTGGCTAAAAACAAAATGATCGCCAACATCCACGAATGCTCTTCTAGCAAGCCACCCGATAGCGCTTTAATCTCTTCTAAATGCCCAGCAACAAAGGTGTCACCTAGCCACGCAACACCTAATACACAAATACACGCACTCATGCCCGATTTAAAGGTCGCCGCATTAAGCACCTCAGCTGTATCCACTTTACAAAACAGCGTAATAGTCGTGGCTGCCGTTAGCATAAACACCATAATGGCTTCATTTCGCGGCAATGTCGGATTATCAATAAGACCTACAGCATCACTAATCGCCGTGGCGTAAAACACCACTGCCACAATTGCTACCAGAAAAACCATCACCGAACGCTTAGCAGCCGCAGGTAACTCAGTGCTGTTAACCTCGCGTTTGCTCACTAAGCCATGAGCTAAACGTTCTTGATAAACGGGGTCATCTTTCAACTCTTTACCCATAAATTGGGCAACAAAAGCGCCGACCATACAAGCAATAAAAGTAGCGGGAATACAAATCATCAATAAGCTGATATAGCCCACCCCTTTGCTTTCAAGCATGCCGCTCATTAGCACAACCGCAGCTGAAATAGGTGAAGCCGTAATCGCAATTTGAGAGGCAACAACTGCAATACTTAATGGCCGTGAAGGACGAATGCCCTGCTCTTTCGCCACCTCAGCGATGACAGGCAAGGTCGAAAACGCGGTGTGGCCCGTACCTGCAAACAGTGTCATGGTGTAAGTGACAATCGGAGCTAAAAAAGTAACCTGCTTAGGATTTTTACGTAAAACACGCTCAGCGATATTCACCAAATATTGCAAACCACCTGCAACTTGCATCGCCGCGATAGCCGCAATGACCGACATAATAATCAGTATCACATCAATAGGAATGGTGCCTGGGGTCATACCTAAGCCAAGAGTTAACACCAACACACCCAAACCACCAGCAAAGCCAATACCAATGCCGCCTATTCGTGCGCCGATAAAGATGGCAGCCAATACCACCACTAACTCAATTGTTACCATAAATCCTCCCAAGCATTAATTGCGCGCACTTTACTGCAAAACCAATATAAGCAATAGATGATTAAATCAATAAAACATCAATTAACAGAATAAAAAACCGCAAGTGTTAACTAGGGCGTGTTGTTCATTGCGGGTTGAGTTTTGTTCGAGATAAAACCGATTAAGCGCGGCGAGTGAATTGCCGCCTAGCAATCTAAGCACTCTTTGTTCGCAAAAAAATCGCTTGGCGATTTACTCCGAGTTTCTTTGGGCGCATTAACTTCGCACCCTGATTTCACACGTCTTATTTCCCACGTATTAATTAAGGCGTGTCTTTGTGAAGTAATTCCATCAAGCCAACGAGTGCGGCAAACAGCACGGCGCCAACAGGCCAAATAATCCAAGTGATGCCCCAAGCCATTGTCCAAAAGCTCCAGCCAAGATAGATAGCAATGAGCAAGGGCCAATAAAATCCAGCCAACTTCTCGGCTCGTTTAGTACGTCTAGTTGTCTCTGTCTCTTTAACGGCTTCTTTCAATACATTGCTATAGGCATCATATTTTGCAGAAACCGGTAAAATAATGAATAGACCAACCGCAATAATAAAAAGCAGTACATCTATCATTAATAAAACAATGTCTTGCTCAAAAGAAAAAATACTCACGCACAGCAGCGGAACAAAGCTAACAATAAAACAGAAAATACCTACAGATAAGCGCAAATTATAAGCTGGCCTAAACTGTTTACGCTTTTCATGAAACACGCTGTGAACACCATAAGCGAGTTCAAATGGTTCATCTTCTATCGCCGCTATTTCATCTTGATATTGGTTTGTCTTGATAAAAAAGCTCACTCCAACTGACACCAAAATCAACACACTCACAATACCCAATGCCGCTGCGATATCACCCGTCATGTTAAATCGATTCGTTTCCGCCATAGCCATAAAGAAAAACAACGGCATTGCAGAACACACACACAAAACCACGCCTTTAGAAACAAGATTCGTCATTGCGATTTTATGCTCAACATACTCAGTCGCTTGCTCTAGGGTAATATGGTTAATGCCTAGTTCTTTGGCTTCAGTAGCAACTTCAAATTCCTCGTTCTCGTCCTTTAGTAAGAAGTCTGTAGACACATCAAAAATCTGTGAAAGCATAATGATTTTATTTAAATCAGGAATGCTATTTGCCCCTTCCCATTTAGAAACAGACTGACGAGAAACATTCATTTTCTCCGCCAACTCTTCCTGCGACCAGCCCAGTTTCTTCCTTAATCTAATAATCTTATCTGCAAGTATCATTAGTGAGTCCTTTTAATCAATAATTGAGCAGCAAGCATAAGAAATCAGCCAGTTGCTCACTAGCAAGCCAGCTTGTTATTCTGTCAACCAGCAGTTGCGTTATTGATTATTAAGCCATAATTCGGCTATTTTTTGTATCTAATTGCTCAATTAGCGATTAAGTGTAGGCTATGAAGCAAAGAAAGAATTTAATCAGTCACCCGATTTGAAATCGCTTAAAAAGTCGAGACTAATCCAATTAATTTGATTTGTATCAGCTCACCATGACATTCACTCACCGACACGCCGTAAACTCATCCATGAGGGCTCGAACATCCCATCCATGGGATGAACGGTCGTCTCGTTAATACTCATGGTTCACCTATTGAATATCAGTTTAATCCTCAGCCTTTTAACACTTTCAGCAAAAATACCAAAGTCAGTAAGCACAAAGCCCCGAACAGCCAAGATTATGGTTGTGTTTAATAATTTGATTGAGCAAGTAGAGAAAGTTTAATCGGCCCCTAACAAAACCCCAGTGATTCTATTAGCGACGCAGCACCGCTATCCAGCGGCCAAGATTGAGCAAGCTTGCTAACGAGCCAGCCACGTAGGTCAGCGCCGCCGCTTTGAGGATCTTCTCCGCATGCTTTAGGTCACCGTCGTGCAGGTAATTGCCCTCTTTGAGTATGGGCAGCGCCTTGCCATAACTGGCGTCAAACTCCACCGGCAAGGTCACCAGATGCACAATGGTGCTCAACCCCATCGACAGCACGCCGATCAAAATGGTCAACGCGCCAGCCTGTGGTATACGGGTGAGCATTAAGACCACTGGCGCCGCGAACATCATTATGCCGGCAATACGCTCACCGACCATAGCGGTTCTAGCCAGCCTCTGTCGCATCAAAAACAAAGACTCGCCGCGAGAATCCTGAAGCGCATGCCCAACCTCGTGGGCAGCTACCGTCACAGCTGTCAGGGAATAACCGGCATAGTTATCCGGCGTAAGGCGAACAGCCTTAGCACCGGGATCATAATGATCGCCGTCAGGCGTCTCTTCAACCTTAACGTCATTTAGGCCAAAACGATCTAGAATATGGCGAGCAAGTTCACCACCGCTACCTTGATGACGGTAGCGATCAGCGGGCTGTTGGTACTTGCTCATGATGTGCTTGACCCACAAGCCAGGCAAGAATACACAGCCCGCAATGACAATAATTAGAATGATCCATAGCATGAAACCCAGTATGCCATAAACCTTGGTATAACTCTCACGGCTTTTACGCAAAGCCAGTAAGCGTTACCCACAGCTATTAACCGTGGATGCGTGTAGTGAAAGATGATTTTATAAAAGGGTTAAATTGACTGCTATTTTTATACAAATTCAATCAATAATCATAGCTTTATCAATCTATAATTGGGTATTATGGTAATGATTTTTATCAAGTTATGAATGGATGCTGTTGATAAATGATACTCAAAACGAAAACCCTGCAAAACACCACTTCACCGCAAGCGATCGCGGGTCAAAAACAAGAGTAAAACGTGGCCTTCTTTTGCGCCGCGCCTTTAAAGACAACCCCGAAATACTAGTGATCAATGATTTCAAATTTAGTTTTAATGATGATGGCATCCCCTGCGAAAGGCAGTGGTGTAATTGATAATTAAAAGTCAGGGTTAATGTTTACTCTTCCCCACTTATTTAAGTTAGACTTTTTGATTATGATCAATAGATTATGTAGGGACACATAATGTTAAGGCTCTTCTTGTTTTTAATAATACTAGGTTCAACAAGCGCATTGGCTCAACAACCGTTGCCAAGTCTTGTTGATGCAAAAGCAAATCTATCGACGACTATGACTCTCAATAATGGCTTAAAAGTCATTATTGTGTCGGACTCCAAAACTTCAGCTTCATCAGCATCTATTACAGTGGGAGCAGGACAAAGAAGCACGCCTAATGAATATGAAGGTATTCCTCACCTTTTAGAGCACGCACTCTTTTTGGGTAGCGAAAAATACCCCGAAAAACAGAGTTGGGATAATTTCATTAAAGGAAATGGAGGTTGGTCGAATGGGTCTACCCGCTCTTCAAATACTCGTTATCATTTTCAAATAGATAACGAGTATTTCGAACAAGGGTTAACGAGATTTTATGACATGGTGTTCCACCCTACGCTATCAAACAATGCTATTGAGATATCACTGTCTGAAGTCAATGAAGAGTTTGAGTCGAGCAAGAAGAGTGATTGGCAAGGCATTCTTTCTGTAATAAGACAAAACACTTCTGAAACAAACTCAGCAAGCTATTTTGGTAAAGGCAATTTACTATCGCTAGGTAGCGATACGGCTAAACTACGCGCGGCAGCAATTGCATTTCATCAGCGCCATTACGTGCCAAACAATATGGCACTGGCAATTTACACAAATGTGCCAGCTGAGGTGATCAAAAAGGCTGTGATTTCAACATTCGAGACGGCCTCGATTAAGCAATCAGCCTCATTGAATGATCAGAATAATTTAAACACACCTGAAAAGCTTGGTTCAGTAATCTCTATTGAATCTCATTCGAATCGAAGCTCTTTAGATGTCAGATTTGAAGTGCCCGTAAGCCAATTGAAAAATAATCGACATGTGGCCAAATATGTTGCTCACTTGCTTGGCCATGAAGCGCCTGGTTCTATTTTTTATCAACTTAAATCTGATGGTCTAGCTAACTCTCTTTCAGTTGCTTTTCAAGGTGACGATATAAATGAAGTGTTAGATATATACGTAGACCTAACGAATAAAGGTGTTGAATCGCATAAACAAGTTCTAGCGAGTGTTTTTGGTTACATTAAAATGCTCCAAAAAAATACACATCCAGAATACCTGCAGTCTGAGCTGCTTATGATGGCTAAGCGAGAAATGGGAAAATCACAGTCGACCGAGGCAGGTGATTGGGCAAGTGATCTGTCTGATACAGCCCTAGTCTATGGTTTAGATGACGCCATTACAGCTACCACAGATTTCAAACCAATCTCAGAGCGAGATATTAATCAATATTTGAGCTTTATAGCCCCTTCAAATATGCAAGCTTATTTGTCCAGTAACAAGGTTAATGAGGTTGAGCACTATACTGAGTATTACAAACGTGGCTACACAGTTTACTCACTGAAAAACAATGAATTACAGCAATTAAAGGTTTCAACCACCGAGCGCTTTAAGTTGCCAACGAAAAACAAATACCTATCAGCCGTTAGTGCCAACGATAAAGTAAACAAAACTAAAGCCCACATTGTCGAAAATACGGCTTTAAAGAGTGAGGACGCCATTCTTGCTAGGTTATCTTTTGGGGTGATTAATAATCATGTAAAGGTTAAAGCAATCTCACATATTTTGGCTAAAAGATTTCAAGACGGCTTAGGGGATGAAGATTATTTTGCTTCCTTATCAGGTTATCGTATAGAGCCTGTTCAACATCACGATGCATTAGGCGTCATATTTTCAGGGAATGAAGATAATTTATATCGATATTCCCACGACTTAATCAATAAAGCCCTGTCGACACTTTCAAAAGAAGAGTTTACAAAGCTGAAAGCGAGAGCGGCCTACAGTTACGAAGATATTCTGTTTGACCGTGACTATAAGCTTGCGGTGGAAGAATCAAATAACGCATTACTTGACCTACCATCGGTCACAACAATGCTAGATGTTATCAAGCAAGTAGAATTTGCGGAGTACAGCACTTTAATAGACAGCGTCAAAAACAATCTATCGATATACTTACCCAAAAATAAAAAAGGCGTTTCTGTTTATTTTGTGCAGCATTCAAATGGTCTCAAGCCAACTACCCCAAGTCCTGTTAGCGGCGGGGACATTGTTATCGGTCGCGGAAAAAAAGATAAATCTATTGCGTACACAATTACAGCAAACACCAACAGCCTTAGTGGTGAGGCGTCACTTAGAGTGCTGAATGTGTTGACCGTGGATAAATACCACGATCTTATGAGGCAAGAAAAGAAAGTAGCATATATAGTTGGGAGTCGTATCAATAAGGCTACATCCCCTTCTTTGTCATATATTGTTGAATCATCCACTCTTGGTTCAGATGAACTCGTTTCGCTAACGAAGGACTTTTTAATTGGCCAAAGAGCGTCTAAATTCGATGCTATTTCTGCTGAGAAGTTTGAAAAAGCAAAAAGCGTAGCATTACAAAAAGCGCGTACCAAGCGTTCTTTAAAAGAGACTAGTCACCAATTAAGTTTAGGCTATATATCGCTTGATTATGACGACTTATTGGAAAGTGAAATCCGCAACCTATCAATAGAAGACGTGTTGGACTCATTAGGAAAAATATAGACACTTCAGATTTATGCCACAAAGATCAAATGTGGCTACACTTTTTACAAACCTTTTAATAGTTATTATTAACTATTAAATACGTGGGGATTCGTCAGGGTCAGAGTAAACTTAAACAAAATACCGCTTTTGAAGCGTTAAACAAAAAGCCCCGATACAGTTAGGTATCGGGGCTTTCAATTTCTTTTACAAGAAGTTCGGTTCTAAGCTTTTAGGCTGTAGACCAACATAAGCATCTAACGCAGGAAAAATCGCTTTAGAGCAAGGCTTCTTGCCACGACGTTTAGCTTTTCATAAACGAGTGGCAAGGTAACGCAGCTATAAACGATTTTAACCAGTTAGATTACATCATGCCGCCCATTCCACCCATACCACCGCCCATACCGCCCATATCTGGCGCTGCGGCTTCTTGTGGAATTTCCGCTACCATTGCTTCAGTTGTGATCATTAGACCGGCAATTGATGCTGCAAACTGTAATGCACTACGGGTTACTTTAGTTGGGTCAAGAATACCCATTTCTAACATGTCACCGTAAGTGTCGTTACCAGCGTTGTAACCGTAGTTGCCGCTGCCGTTTTTAACTGTGTTCGCCACAACTGAGGCTTCTTCACCTGCGTTGGTTGCGATTTGACGAAGTGGTGCTTCCATTGCACGTAGTGCGATGATTACGCCGTGCTTTTGGTCTTCGTTGATCACTTCAACTTCAGAAATCTTAGACGCTACACGTACTAGTGCAACCCCACCGCCAGGAACCACGCCTTCTTCAACGGCTGCACGTGTTGCATGTAATGCATCTTCAACACGGGCTTTTTTCTCTTTCATTTCAACTTCTGTTGCTGCGCCAACTTTGATTACTGCAACACCGCCAGCAAGTTTTGCCATACGCTCTTGAAGTTTTTCTTTGTCGTAGTCAGATGTTGACTCTTCAACTTGTTGTTTGATTTGCGAAACACGGCCAGAGATTTGCGCTTGCTCGCCGTTACCATCGATGATGGTGGTGCTGTCTTTAGTGATAACAACACGTTTTGCTGTACCTAAGTCTTCTAGGGCTGCTTTTTCAAGTTCTAGACCGATTTCTTCAGCGATAACAGTACCGCCAGTTAGGATAGCGATATCTTGTAGCATTGCTTTACGACGGTCACCAAAGCCAGGTGCTTTAACAGCAGCTACTTTAACGATACCGCGCATGTTGTTGACAACTAATGTTGCTAATGCTTCGCCTTCAACGTCTTCTGCAACAATAAGCAGTGGCTTACCTGTTTTAGCTAGACCTTCAAGGATTGGTAATAATTCACGGATGTTAGAGATTTTCTTATCAACTAATAAGATGAAAGGAGAATCTAACTCAACGCTGCCTGTTTCAGCTTTGTTGATGAAGTAAGGAGAAAGGTAACCGCGGTCAAACTGCATACCTTCTACAACGTCTAATTCGTTTTCAAGGGCTTGGCCTTCTTCAACGGTAATAACGCCTTCTTTGCCTACTTTTTCCATTGCTGTTGCAATGATTTCACCGATTGATTCATCAGAGTTAGCAGAGATAGTACCTACTTGAGCAATGGCTTTAGAATCTGCACATTCTTGCGAAAGTGCTTTAAGCTCAGCAACGGCTGCAATAACTGCTTTGTCGATACCACGCTTAAGATCCATTGGGTTCATGCCAGCTGCGACTGCTTTAAGGCCTTCAACCACAATTGATTGTGCTAATACGGTTGCAGTAGTTGTACCGTCACCAGCAGCATCATTGGCTTTAGAAGCAACTTCTTTCACCATTTGTGCGCCCATGTTTTCGAACTTGTCTTCTAGTTCGATTTCTTTCGCTACCGATACACCATCTTTAGTGATTAGCGGTGAGCCAAAGCTTTTGTCTAAAACGACGTTACGACCTTTTGGGCCTAATGTTACTTTTACTGCGTTAGCAAGAATGTTGACGCCGTTAAGCATTTTAACGCGACCGTCACTACCAAATAATACTTCTTTTGCTGACATTGTTATGTTCCTTCAAATTTGTTGATGATTGCAAAGGGTTAATGTTTAAAATTAACCTACAACAGCCATTAGGTCTGACTCAGATAAGATAAGGACTTCTTCACCATCAATCTTTTCTTTTTTCACGCCGTAACCTTCGTTGAAAATCACTACGTCGCCAACTTTAACGTCAAGGGCTTTAACTTCACCGTTTTCTAAAATGCGACCATTGCCTACTGCTAGGATTTCACCACGAGTTGATACTTCTGCAGCGCTACCAGTTAATACAATGCCACCAGCTGATTTTGATTCAACTTCTAAACGTTTAACGATTACGCGGTCATGTAATGGACGAATATTCATCTACGGACTCTCCTAATGATTTGGTGCCCTAAAACGAGGCGGTTTTAACAAAATGATAAGGGCATTACCCCTTTGATGAATGATATATGGGGGTCGATGTTGACAGTTCCAAGTGTATTTTAAAAAAAACTGCGATTTAATTGTAAAATTTGTGGCTGCTAATATTTAAACCATCTTGAATGCTGCTAGAATTTGGCTCCCGTTTTCGTGTTTAAGTCGAGATAGATGAAAGATAAACATGGGTTGCTTAACGCACCAATAGGTCGTGTGCTATTCAATATGAGCCTCCCCAACCTTATCGGTATTCTCACCATTTATGGTGGCAGCCTTATAGATACATATTTCATCAGTCTTTTGGGCACTGAATCATTAGCTGCGGTAAGTTTTACGTTTCCGGTGGCGATTATTTTTTCCAGTATTGCCATTGGCATTGGCGCGGCGGTTTCCACTAACCTCGCCCGCTTAATTGGCGCAGGTAATCAACCCCAAGCTAAAGCGTTTTTGTTTGATGCCTTGTTGCTAACATTTTTATTGGTGAGCGCGTTAGTGTGCATCGGGATTATGGCCATTGACCCGCTATTCACCCTACTGGGCGCTAATGAGTTAAGTTTGCCACTTATTCATGATTATATGCTGGTGTGGTTTTTAGGGGCGCCATTATTGGTGTTATTGATGGTGGGCAATCAAGGCATTCGCGCCACCGGTGATACTTACTCCCCTGCGATCATTATGTCGGTGGCAGCAATTATCAACCTTATACTCGACCCTTTACTTATTTTTGGTCTTGGGCCTTTCCCTGAGCTGGGTATTCAAGGCGCAGCCATTGCCACTTCAATATCCTGGTTATTTTCAGCCTCTGTGGCTGTGTATATCTTGGTATTCAAAAAACAAATTTTGGTCTTCACCAAATTAAGTAAGCACCGGATTATCAAAAACTGGTGCAAGCTGGGGCATATTGCCCGCCCTGCGGCTTTAATGAATATGATTAACCCTATTGCCAACGGCATTATTTTGGCCATGCTTGCCAGAGTCGATCAAGCTGCGGTGGCGGCTTATGGTGCAGGGGTGCGCTTAGAAACCTTATTTATTTTGGGGATCATGGCCCTTAACTCCAGTTTAATGCCGTTTGTGGGGCAAAACTTGGGGGCGGGGCAACATCAGCGGGCTAAAGATGCCATGATGCTGTCACTGCGGTTTGCTCTTGTGCTGCAAACCTTACTGTATCTGCCTATCTTTTTGAGTGCTGATTTTATTGCGCAGTTATTCAGTAATGATGCTGTGGTGATCGATTGGTTGAGCTTTTATATTAAAGCCTTACCCGCAGCCTATGGGCCATTAGCAGTGGTGATTATCTTCGCCACTTGTTTAAATGCCTACCATAGACCGATCCAGTCGTTAGTGATTAACTTAGTCAGGCTGTTTATTTTAATGCTGCCATTGGCGGCCATTGGCTTATACTTTGGCGGGGTAAAAGGTTTATTAATTGCGCTGCCAATAACCAATACCATTATGGGCATTGCCTGCTATGTGATGGCCAGTCGGATCACTGAGCCAGAGTCCGTTACCGCGTCAACGGCCACTAAGTCAATTAACACCATAAATTAACAGGGATGCACAAGGGTTAATACACAATGAAAAGATCAATCAACGCCGCGCTATTGTCAGCTTTTGTGTGCCCGGGTACAGGGCACTTATACATAGGTAAAAAAGCCATAGGTTGGGGCATTATTCTGGCTTGTTTTATCAGTTTATGCGCCATCATGACCGTGCTGATGCAGCGCGCTCAAGCGGTGGCTGATGATATTGTCGCGGGAAATATTGCGCTGGACTTCAACAGTCTTTATGCCGCAGTGCACGACAGCGTGACCCTTGATTTACCCCCTTCAGTATCGATGGCCACTTGGGTGTTATTTATTTGCTGGGTTGGGAGTACGGTTAGCGCGTATTGGATGGCTGAGCAGCTAGACAAACCTTCAAAGGATTCGACTCTCGCACCTTAAGTTAATGCCGTAAACAAGCAGCTGAATTATTTGAGCCATAAAAAACGCTAGCCTTGCTAGCGTTTTTTCATTGAGTCACCAAGCTAACAATTAGTCTTTTTTGGGCTTATCTTGCTCGCCCTTTTGCTCACTATCTGCGCGAGGCTCATCCTGTGGGGTGATATCTTTAATTTCTACCTGATGGGTTTCAGGGGTTAAATCATTTGGATCAAATTTGCGTTCAAAATCACCGTCAAAGGTATTGCCGCCTTGGTTAAATGGGCCATTTTGCCCAAATGGATTTTGGCCTGGTTGACCTTGTGGACCAAAGCCGCCCTGAAAACCGCCACCAGCAACCACGCGCATTTGCATACGTTTAAAGATATAGCTGGCAATCGGTGAGCGAGTGATTGGGGTTAGCAATAACAAACCGATAAAGTCAGTCACAAAGCCCGGAAACAATAACAGTAAGCCTGCCGCGGCGAGCATCATGCCTTCGACAATTTCTTTACCCGGCGCTTCACCGCGCTCAAGCTTAGATTGCACTGACATTAAGGTGCTTAAGCCTTGGCTGCGCACTAGTGATACCCCCACAATCGCAGTGAAAAACACTAATGCGATGGTATTCCAGGTGCCAAGCACATCGCCCACAGAAATTAATACTGACAACTCAATGGTCGGAACGATAATAAATACAAACAATAAAATAAATAACATGTGGGCCTCAATTTTTTCACTGGCTATGAAAACTAAATGGGGGTTATCCGGTCTTAATTCAAGACGTGTCACGATTATCATCAATGACTAATGCAAGCGCTTACGAAAAAACGTACAGTATTGCACTATTGAAATCGCGATAAACATAACATTAGCAACAACAATAAAGATAAACCGCAGTTTATGTTATTAAGCTTAAGCTAACTTTAAGGCAACCAATAGATGATAGCATTCCAATGCCAGCAACTTACTTATTAGTTATAACAACTTGCCCTGATAACGCCAGTGCAAAACGCATTGCATCAACGCTAGTGGAAACTAAAGCGGCTGCTTGTGTGCAATTAATTCCACAAATAGAGTCAGTTTATGTGTGGGATGATGAGGTCTGTCATAGTAGTGAAGTCGCTTTACACATAAAATGTATTGCTAAAAATTATGATGCAATTCAACAAATAGTGATCCAACAGCATCCCTATGAAGTACCTGAATTAATCGCTATGCCTATTACTCAAGGCTTGCCAAATTATTTAAAATGGATAGAAGAAACTTCCCAATCATGAAAAAAATATTTGCGCTTATTTTTACCTCTTTACTCCTGCTAACGCCATTAGCTCACAGTGAAGGCATTTTTAGCAGTAATAAGTTCAGCTTCCTTCAGGGCGAGCCAGAGTTAATGCCTGTTGAAGAGGCTTTTGTATTTGATTATCAGCAAAAAGATAATCAATTAGCCATTAGCTTTGTGATTGCCGATGGTTATTACATGTACCGTGACAAGTTGCAGTTTTCTGCCGACGGCGCAGTGATTGGCGATATAGACCTACCCCGAGGCAAGGTTCATAACGATGAATATTTTGGCGAACAAGAAGTGTATTACACCTTTGTTGAGCTGCCGTTAGCCCTTAAAGAAGCCGCCCAAGGCAGCCTAGTACAAGTGACCTTTATGGGTTGCGCTGAAGGCAAGCTGTGTTATCCGCCTACCAAACGTGATGTTAAGCTAGATGCTGTTGCTGCTAACGATGGCAAGGTAAAGGGCAAAAAAGCCATTATTGGTGATGTGCCAGCTCAAGCTGAACCAGCAACCGCAAGCAATGCGACAACGCCTATCACCCAACAAGACAGCTTAAGCCAAATGCTGGCCAACGATAGCTTAATGTGGACCTTAGTTATCTTCTTTGGTTTAGGTATTGGTTTAGCCTTAACCCCTTGTGTGTTTCCTATGTACCCGATTTTGTCAGGGATTATTGTGGGCCAAGGGAAAAAGTTATCTACCGCTAAAGCCTTCACACTATCAATGGCCTACGTTCAAGGTATGGCGATTACCTATTCATTATTAGGTTTAGTGGTTGCCTCTGCGGGCATGAAATTTCAAGCGGCATTGCAACATCCTGCTATTTTGATTTTCTTAGCGGTAATGTTTGTACTGCTGAGTTTATCTATGTTTGGTATGTATGAATTACGCCTGCCGGGCAAATTCCAAGACAAGATGAATACCCTGTCGAATAACCAAAAAGGTGGCAACCTTGTTGGGGTGTTCTTTATGGGCGTTATTTCAGGTTTAGTGGCGTCGCCTTGTACCACTGCGCCGCTGTCTGGTGCGCTGATTTATGTGGCCCAAAGTGGCGACTTACTACAGGGCTTCTTGGCGCTGTATGTATTAAGCATGGGTATGGGGGTGCCATTACTGATCATTGGTACTTCTGGTGGTAAATTACTGCCGCGGGCCGGTGCATGGATGGATATCATTAAGACCATTTTTGGCTTCTTGCTGATTTCTGTCTCAATCGTGATGATTGGCCGCATCTGGCCAGGACTGGTATCTGATGTATTGTGGTCAATTTGGGGGATTAGCTTAACGGGCTACCTCATACACCAGAACAAACTATCAGAGTTTAACTGGAAGCAAACCACCCGTGGCATCATACTGACGCTGACTTTACTCGCCAGTTTCTCTTATGGTTTCCAAGCGGTAATGACTGCATTGGGCCATCAGGCGCCATCAATCAGCAATGAGACTAACCAAAGCAAGCAAATTAGCCATGGTGAGTTATTCATTCAAATTAAGTCACTAGAAGACTTAGAAGTTGAGCTAGATAAAGCCAGCCTTAGCGGTAAAACCGTGATGCTAGATTTATACGCTGACTGGTGTGTGGCCTGTAAAGAGTTTGAGGCGATTACCTTTGCTAATCCAATAGTATTAGAGCGTTTAGATCAAATGGTGTTACTGCAAGCCGATGTCACTAAAAGTGATGCCATTGATATTGAACTGCTTGAGCACTTCAACGTATTAGGCTTACCGACCCTATTAATGTTCGATGAAAATGGCAATCAGCGTGAAGATTTACGCGTAACCGGCTTTATGGGGCCTAAACCCTTTGCTGAGCACTTGGATTTATTGCTGAATAAATAAATTTATTTTCAACTAAGATATTGAAAATGGTCAATTTATTTATTAGATTGGCCATTTTTTTAATCCTGAGCTATTTTTTAATACCAAGTTGATTCTTTTCTTATACAATCTACTTACCTACAACCTAGTTTCAACAAATCGAATAAGGCCTTATGGAACCCGCAATTCTCATTGTTACGCTATTATGTGGCATGCTTGTTAGTCGAGTCGGTTTACCACCACTAATTGGTTATCTTGCAGCAGGTTTTTTACTGTTTATTTTTGGGATCCAAGATGAAAGCTTGCCACTGCTGCAGGAACTAGCTGACCTCGGCGTCATGTTACTGCTGTTTGCTATTGGGCTTAAATTAGATGTCAAAAGTTTACTCAAATCTGAGGTGTGGGCCAGTTCCAGTTTGCACTTAATTGGCTCGATATTATTCTTTTTACCCATCTTAAAATTGCTGGGATTAGTAGGGCTAGACAGGCTAGTTGATTTAGATATTGATCAGCTGTTACTACTGAGCTTTGCCTTAAGTTTTTCAAGTACCGTATTTGCCGTCAAAGTGCTGGATGAAAACGGTGATAGCCAAGCCTTGTATGGCCGTATCGCCATTGGTATCTTGATTATGCAAGATATCTTCGCAGTGCTATTCCTCACCATTTCAAAGGGTGATTTCCCCTCCATTTACGCCTTAGGTTTATTGCTGTTACCACTAGTTAAACCACTAATTTATAAAATATTCGACCGCGTTGGCCACGGCGAAATGTTGATTTTATTTGGCCTGACTATGGCATTAGTCATGGGCGCTTGGCTGTTTGAAGCCGTTGGCTTAAAGCCGGATCTAGGCGCATTGATTATTGGTATTTTACTGGCAGGCCACGCTAAAGCGTCCGAGCTTTCTAAATCAATTTACTACTTTAAAGAGCTGTTTTTAGTCGCGTTTTTCTTAACCATTGGTTTAAATGGTTTGCCAACCATTGCCGATGTGGGCCTAGCTGGGTTACTGGTGCTATTAGTGCCGTTTAAAATCATGCTGTTCTTTATATTATTGACCCGCTTTAAGTTGCGTTCTCGTACCTCGCTATTTGCCTCATTCAATCTAGGTAACTACAGTGAGTTTGGCTTGATTGTTGCTGCGGTAGCCGCATCAAAAGGCTGGTTACCTGCCGAGTGGTTAATCATTTTAGCAGTAGCCTTGAGCATCAGTTTCTTAATTGCTGCGCCCCTTAATGCGGCGGTCAACAAGTTCTATCAGCGCTACCATAAAACCTTTATCACCCTTGAAAAACACCCGCTACACCCTGAGGATAGACAAATTCCTGTGGGTAATCCGCGCTTTTTGATTTTAGGGATGGGCCGGATTGGCTCAGGTGCTTACGATGAGCTGCGCGCTAAATACTCAGGCGAAATACTGGGGATTGAACACAAGCAAGAACTGGTGGATTTTCATCGCTCTGAAGGCCGCAATGTGGTGCAAGGCGATGCTAGCGATACCGATTTTTGGGAAAAGCTTGAGCGGGCACCGGGGCTTGAATTGGTGCTATTAGCCATGCCACACCATATTGGTAATATGTTTGCGGTAGAGCAACTTAAAAAGCTCGATTACCAAGGTAAGATCAGCGCCATTGTGCAATATTCTGAAGATGCAGAGTCACTGAAAGAGCAAGGGGTTAACAGCGTTTATAACCTTTACGAAGCTGCAGGTGCTGGTTTTGTGGACAATGTTATTCATGAATTACTTGAGCCAAACACAGAGGAAGAATCAGAAGCGAGCGTTGATAAAGCCAGCGCAGCCACTGAAATCACCCCTAACTTGAGCAAGCCATAAGCGTAAATAGTTAGCGATATCCTCTATTCGCTATGCTAAACCGATAAGCGCCTTATTAACATTAAGGCGCTTTTTTATTGTTTAAAATGCGCTTTTATATCAATCAGCCAAGGTTAGCCAGCGTCGCTATTTGGGTGGTTATAAAGCCAGTTTATACCTCAAATTTGTTCTGCCAATAAAACAGTCAACGTAAACCCTTACATTAACATACCTCTTTAGTAGTACAAAGGCATTGAAATTACTGTTATTTCCACAAAACCGACTACTCTTAAGCTGCAAATTGTATCAATCGAGTTTTCAGTAGTTACAGCCACTGGCAAGTCGTGATATAAATCACATTATCAATTTAAAATTTAATACTTTTATACCGCTTAGGTAACTTCGTAACTCGACATTCTTTGGAACTGTAACTGTATGTCAAATCCTGCTCAAAAAGCCATGAAGTTGTTTGTACAAACATTTGGAACTACGGCTGACGACCTGTATCAAGCACCAGGTCGTGTCAATATTATTGGCGAACACACGGATTATAACGAAGGATTCGTTTTACCCGCTGCAATTAATTTTCACACTGTTATTGCGGTTAAACATCGTAGTGATAACACCTTTAGAGCCGTGACTGATGCCTTTGCTGGGCAAATCGAACAATGGCGTTTTGGTGAAGAAAACGCCATTGAAGATAAAGGCAGTTGGGGAAATTACCTAAAAGGCTTTACCGCCTCAATGGCTCAATCTGGGCTTAAAGCTAAAGGCATGGATATTGCCATTGTCGGCAATGTGCCACTGGGCGCAGGCATGTCGTCATCAGCAGCTCTTGAGGTGGCCTTTGGCACTGCCATTAGCTACGCCAGCCAACTGCATTTATCGCCATTAGCCATTGCACAAATTGCCCAACGTGGAGAGCACAGGTTCATAAAGTCAGAATCTGGCATTATGGATCAAACCATTAGCGCACTGGCGGTGGCCGATCACGCCTTATTGATTGACTGCTTAGAGTTAGACGGCCGCGCAATAGCGATTCCTGACAACTTAAGTTTGCTGATTGTCGATCCTAGCATCGATCGCCAGCTGTTAATTGACCGCTTTGATGCCCGTAAACTGCAATGTCATCAGATTAATGAATTGCTTGGAGTTGAGTCACTAAGGGAAGTCAGCCTTGGCCAGCTAAACAGCGCGAAAGCTAGCTTAGGTGATGAACTTTATCATCGAGCTAAGCATGTATTAACTGAAAACCAACGCACTGTGAATGCCGCCCGCGCTCTAGAGCAACAAGATACTGCCCGTTTCGGCCAATTAATGGCCCAATCACAACAATCCATGCGCGATGATTTTGACATCAGCACCCCTGAGATTGATGCCTTAGTGAAAATAATTAAAGATATCATTGGCACCAAAGGCGGCGTAAGAATGAGTGATGGTTGCGTGGTAGCGCTTATTGATCATGAGCTAACCGATGCTGTGGTCAATGCCGTTGAGCAGCTATATCCACAACAAACATCCTTAGAACCAATTATCTATTTATGCTCTGCCAGTGGCGGCGCAGGCAGAATTGAATAAGCAATTCTATTGCTATAAGAGGCATTAATGTTACAAATCACCACACTTGAACCATGGCAAGATCCTCGCGGAGGATGGGTAGAACGTATTCGAGTCGACAACGGCAAGGTTGCTATTGAAGTGTTAAGTCTAGGGGGAATTATAAACGCCTTATGGACTGAAGATAACCAAGGCCAGCGAGATAACATCGTTTTAGGCTGTGATAGCGTCAGCGATTATTTAAACCAGCCGGCTTATTTAGGCGCCATTGCAGGGCGATACTCTAACCGCATTGCTAATGGTCAGTTGCAGTATCAAGGCAACCACTATCAGCTCGATATAAACCAAGCGACCAATTGCTTACACGGTGGCGCTGAAGGTTTTCATTTAAAGCATTGGCATATGCAAGCCCTTGAAGACGGGGTGAGATTAACCCTTGATAGCCCAGATGGTGATATGGGCTTTCCGGGTAATTGTACGGTGCAATTAGATTATCGCTTGGCTGACAATAGTTTACTCATTGAAATGCAAGCAAGTGTCGATAAGGCCTGCCCTATTAGCCTCACCCAGCACAGTTATTTTAATTTAGAAGGCGCTGATAGCTTAACTAATGCAGCGCATTTGATCCAAGTGGATGCCAAGCAATATTTGCCAATGAATGAAGTGGGTATTCCAACTTCAATTGCTGCGACCACTGGCAGCGATTTAGATTTAGCCCAAGCCACTGCATTTGCTGTGCAAACTCAGCGACCTGCTCTTGCTGCCACCAATGGTTTTGATCATTGTTATGTGCTTAACAATGCTGAGCAAGTCTGTCGATTTGGTTGTCTTTCAAGCCCTAAAACTGGCCGCACCATGACGATTTACACCAATCAACCTGGGGTGCAACTGTATGGCGCTAACTTCCTTGAAGGCGTAAAAGGCTTTGACGGCCGTATTTACCAGTCTCACCAAGCGGTATGTATTGAACCACAAATGCTGCCAGACTCACCTAATCAAGCCGATTTACCCGGTAAGCCTTGGATAGAGCCAGGACAAGTTTATCGCCATGTGAGCCGTTACGAGTTTGGGGTGATTTAAGCCTAAGCGATTACTGTTGAGCGATTGATTTACTAATAAACAGCCAATAAAAATGGAGCTATGATTTATTATCATGCTCCATTTTTTGTCTTTAGCGCTTTATGCTAATCGTCACTGTCATCACTGATACCGAAGTCGGCATCAGCATCTTCAAATTCCATTTCACTGTCATCGACATCGATAATCTCATCCACCGCTGCAACTTTTTTGGCTTTTGAGGCTGGCGCAGAGTCTGGCACTGAAGATAATTCGATATGCGCTTCATGTTTTGCCATAAACTCAGCTCTAGCAGCAAGCCATGCTGCTTCATGCTCAGCTTTGGCGGCTGTTAACTGCTGGGGTTCCAGCTCATGCAGGTTAACCTTAACGATATCCTCTACGTACTCGCCAATCGTGTTACGACTAACATTAAATAAGTAGATTCGACCGGGAGACGCATCGGGGAGTCGGTTGTCATGGACGACAATTGAGGTGCCACGTGGAGTACGAAGCTCACCATACCAAACTTGTTTTTTTGCAGTGTTATACATATATGCTAATGCCCTTAAATCAACACATACCTAAAAAATGTGCA
Source organism: Shewanella sp. 10N.286.48.A6 (assembly GCF_002873135.1). Lineage (GTDB taxonomy): Bacteria > Pseudomonadota > Gammaproteobacteria > Enterobacterales > Shewanellaceae > Shewanella. Next base: position 109,512 of record NZ_MCVI01000034.1, on the reverse strand, counting down.
TTTTAGCAGCACACAGTTTATTTACTAACCTCTACGCAACGCGCATGATTATTGAGGATAATTAATCAAAAACTTATGAAAAAATCAATATATTATTAATGAAGTTTTTTATATTTTTGCCATTTTTTGCCAGTGCCATATCGCCATCGTCTTATGCTGCAAATCATCTGAGTTATGATTTTCCCAAGGTGTTATGCACCCAGTGTAATTTAGCGGCGCTGCAAGCTCTAATTTAGTTCAAATATGACAGCCTTCAAGTCAGCTATGATAAAAAGACTGTTTTGAATTTGATGCCTTACTATTGCCTAATTCTTGCTTAGGTCTTGTTTGTTTACATCTTACTTGTTTAGGTTTTGCTCATTTAGGTTTAGGCTTCGCCTAGCTGCAGAATAATCTTGCCTCTATGCTGACCTGACTCCATATATTGATGCGCTTTTACGACCTCATCAAACGGGAACACTTTATCAACCCGGATCTGCACTTGTTTAGCATCCAGTAATGGCCATAGCTGTGCTAATAATCCAGCGGCGATGTCAGCCTTAGCCTCGACACTTTGCGGCCTAAGCGTTGAGCCAGTCCATTGAATGCGTTTGGCCATAATGCTAAAAATATTCACTTCTGCTTTAGCGCCGCGCTGGGTTGCCACTGACACCATGCGGCCATCAAAAGCCAATACCTTTAAATTGCGGTTGATGAAATCACCACCCGCAATATCTAGCACCACATTGACCCCTTCAGCTTGTGTTGCAGCAAGGATAGGCTCAACAAAATCATCTTTATGGTAATTAACCGCCATACTCGCCCCTTGGTCGAGACAATATTGGCATTTTTCATCGCTACCTGAGGTAACAAACACTTTAGCGCCTAGGGCTTTGGCAACTTGTATGGCGGTGGTGCCAATACCGCCAGAGGCGCCGTGGATCAGCACTGTTTCACCGGCTTTAAGCTTGGCGCGATTAACCAAGTTTCCCCAAACCGTGAAACAGGTTTCCGGTAAGGCCGCCGCTTGTACAAAGCTGTAGCCTTTGGGGAGCGGTAAGCAATGTGAGGCGTAAGTGATCACTTGCTCTGCATAGCCACCGCCAGGCACTAAGGCACAGATCTTGTCGCCGATTTGCCATTGCGTGACATCTTTAGCCATTGCAATGACTTCCCCTGCCACTTCCAAGCCTAATATCGGGCTAGCACCTTTTGGCGGCGGATATGCGCCTTCTCGCTGCTTAATGTCTGGGCCATTAACCCCTGCAGCATGTACTTTTATGATCACTTGCCCAGCTTTAAGCCTAGGTAATGCTGAATGGTTAAAGCGCATCACTTCAGCTGCGCCCGTTTCATTGTAAATCACATGCTTTATGCTGTTTACGATCATTTGGCCCGTCCATATTATTTATTGCGTCACAAAAAAATTAACTTTTCGCTAGCAAACTGTCGTTTTAGGTTACTATATTTACTGAAAGTGGCTAGATTTAATTCAACTAACTGAATTTAAGCAAGCACTAGGTTTAATAGCGGAGCATAGTGCGGTGAAAACTAGCTAAGTAAGGCTGCGCCATTAGCACTTATTCTATTGAGGCCAACACTACCGTGAAATATATTATCTCTCTACTACTACTGGTTTCTTCATCCCTTGCAGCCAAGCCTGTATTGATCGCATCGGATATTTGGTGCCCTTATATTTGCCAGGATCACACCGGTTATGTCACTGAACTGACTCGGCGCTCATTTGAAGTCATGGATCAACAGGTGCATTTTATTGCGGTACCTTTTAATCGCGCTTTAAAGGAAGTTAAAATTGGTAATATCGATGCCATTCTTGCAGTTACACCAACCCATATTGAACAATTTAATTTATATACCGACACACTGATTGTTGGTTATACCAGCACGGATTTTTATACTCGCGCAGACGCTTCATGGTCATTTCAGCAATTAGACAGTCTTGATGGTGCGCTAGTGGGGATTATCGGAGGTTATGACTACGGCGAGCAGCTCAATGATAAAATTAGCCGTTCAACCGACTTTTACGCCGCCACGGGAGCGCAACCCATGATGTTGAACATTAAGCGCCTCGTAAATGGCCGATTTGATGTGATACTGGGTAATAAAGTCGCTATTGAATATACTGCATACAAAAATGATGTAGCTAATCAAATCAAATACGCCGGTTCATATGGTGAGCCAACGCCTTTATATGTAGGCTTTAATCCTAATCAAAGCCGTATCGCAGATGTGTATGCTCAAGGTATTGCTAAATTAAAGCGCTCTGGTGAGTTTCAACAAATTTTAGATAAATACCAAATTAAAGCACCTGAAAATATGACGCCATTAGGCCTTTAATGATTAAATTTAACCAAAGCCATTTAAACAACATGCTTTATAAACCATATACTTAGACATTCACCAATAAGCATTCAGCTTATATTAGCCCGAGTCAATACCGGCCATGAGCCTCAATCATAGTCAGATAATCAATTCGCGATAACCGCGTTCAAGCTGTGCCTAACCTCCTATTTAACATTAAAAACTTTGATAATAGATTTTACTAATACTATATATTGACCTATGGTATTTAATTAGTATTTGCTGTTAATGCCAGCTTATTTTCCGCGTATCAATATTTATTAATTACCAACAGGCTCAAATCATGCAGCAGCTCAACACTGCTTTTTAAACAGCTAGCAATAAAGGAATATAATAATGTTTTGGATAATTATTGCTCTAATATGGTTTATCACCCTTGCAGGCTTGTTATTATTTAATTTTCAGGCTTCTGCTAATAGAAAAAAAGAAAGCTATACCAATGTGCTGTTTAATGCCAAAAGCGGGAATGTCGCTATTCAACACTGCTTTTATTTAGCTGATGCCCAGCAAACAGCTAAACGCATCCTTGGGGCTGATAGCGATTTAGTCAAAAACCCACAAAGCAGAAAAGCGTTTGCTGACTACGTGCAGACAAACTTTCACATTGCAGATAACAATCAGCAATTATTGCAGCTTGAATACCTAAATTGTGAAATCAAAGGTGACTACCTATGGCTTTACCAACAAACCACGCTAGCAAAAAGCGTTATCGGCAACGATCCCAAGTCGGTGGGCTTTTACATCAAAATCGCCAATCAGTTAACATTGTGTCCCAGCCAATTGAGCAATATTAATGTTGAGCACAACAAACAAGTCAAAGTAATGCATATCAGCACCGATAACAAATGGCAACACTTAGCATTAGACACAGATGTCGCCTAAGTGGATCTGCTAGGCCTTATGCAGCACGCAACACTGACATATTAATCGCTGACAAAAGAGACTATATGGTCTCTTTTTTATTGGTAGAAAAGAAACTCTTTAGCCTTAAAAAAGTTTATAACCCTTAAAAAGTCCCTCTTTAATCCTCTCCTACTAGGATCTTTTTTAGACAAATTGATCTAGCTCAAAGATATTGTAACTTGTGTTAATTTAATGTTGCCTTACAACTATAAACAGGCAAACTGGAACTAGCTAAAAACAATAAATAAACCTTTTAGGCTAGCAAGTTAACACGCTGTTTGGCGGTTAGTATTTAGCAATCAAAGGAGAAGGAATGACAGGGTTAGTTAAGCTTTTACAATCCATGCTCGGCAGTTTTAAAGATCTTATTCCCATCATAGTCGTGGTGAGTTTCTTTGAAATATTTATCCTCCAACAAGCACCCGATAACTTATTTTCCATTCTTGTAGGCTTAGTATTTATTGTTCTTGGGCTAACCTTTTTTGTCTTTGGTTTAGAAATGGGCTTATTCCCCATTGGTGAATCATTGGCACACGCACTCGCCCGTAAAGGCAGTACCTTCTGGCTGGTGACCTTCTCCTTTTCATTAGGTTTTGGCACCACCTTAGCAGAACCCGCCTTAACCGCTGTCGCCGCTGAAGCAGCCCAAGTTGCAGCAGATGGTGGCGCCATCAAGGCCACTGAGGCTGCCATGGACAGCTATGCGATGGGACTGAGATTAACCGTAGCGGTGTCAGTAGGTTTAGCGATTTTATTAGGGGTTATTCGCATTGTAAAAGGCTGGCCAATTCATTATTTGATCATTGGCGGCTACATCATAGTGATGGTGCTCACCAGCTTTGCCCCTGAAAATATTATTGGTATCGCCTATGACTCTGGTGGCGTCACCACGTCAACCATTACTGTACCGCTGGTAACGGCTCTCGGCGTTGGCTTAGCCACTGTGATTAAAGGACGTAATCCCATGCTTGATGGCTTTGGGCTGATTGCCTTTGCCAGTTTAACCCCAGTTATTTTTGTACTGCTTTACGGGATGATCCTGTAATGACATTCCGCAACAGCCCTGTTTTAGCTGACGTTGTAATAAATCAAAGCTGCGCCTACAAGGAGTATTATGGAGTGGATTAACCAGCTATTAGCAACCTTACTGCTTACCATGCGTGATGTGGTGCCAATTGCGACAATTTTATTTGGCTTTCAACTGGGTGTACTCAAGCGTCCCATTGCCAATTGGAAAACCGTGGTCTTAGGTTTTGTGTATGTGATCTTAGGCTTAAGCTTTTTCCTGGTCGGCTTAGAGTTAGCGCTATTTCCCATTGGTGAAAACTTAGCGGATCAACTCACCTCCCCCAGTATTTTGCACCCTGATGGCTCCGCTGGACCGTTCATTTGGCAAGATTACCTGTGGGTTTATGTGTTTGCAGCTGCCATTGGCTTTAGTACCACCATTGCTGAGCCGTCATTAATTGCGGTGGCGATAAAAGCCAATGAAGTCTCTGGTGGCACCATTAGTATTCAAGGCTTGAGAATTTCTGTGGCCATTGGGGTCGCTTTTGGGATCTCACTAGGTTGTTTTCGTATTGTGGTTGGTGATCCTATTCACTACTACATCATGGCTGGCTATGTGGTAGTTGTAATTCAAACATTTTTCGCGCCGAAATCGATTATTCCTTTAGCTTATGATTCCGGCGGCGTCACCACTTCTACCGTGACTGTGCCCCTCGTGGCCGCACTCGGTTTAGGGCTTGCATCTAATGTTGAAGGCCGCAATCCCCTTATTGATGGTTTTGGCTTAATTGCCTTTGCTAGCTTATTTCCAATCATTGCCGTCATGAGCTACGCCCAAATCGTAGCCTTTGTTGACCAACGAAAATCCGCCAAGGAGTAACCCATGCGATTTAAATTAATTGTCGCTTTTGTTGATGATATTAGTACTGAAGCGGTACTGGATGCCGCCAGAGAAGCTGGTGCCACAGGTGCCACTGTAATTAACCATGCTCGCGGTGAAGGACTAACTAAAAAGAAAACCTTCATGGGGCTAGGCTTAGATGTACAACGGGACGTCATTTTATGGCTAGTTGAAGAGCATATGAGCCGACATATTTTAGAAACGATCTGTGAGGTGGGCGGCTTTAATACTCACCCAGGTCAAGGAATAGCAATTCAAATTGATGTTGAAGATGCCGTTGGTGTTGCTCACCAAGTTGCAAAACTCACTGATGATATAAAGGATCAAATATGAAACCATCAACGCCAATAAAAAACCGTGATATTTTGATGAATGATTACGCCATGATTGATGGCCTACTTACCGTCAGTGAAGCCATTAATATTGCGATGGCAAAAAACGTCACTATTTTAGTGATTAACAAACGCCATGAGCATGATGAATACGGCATATTGTTACTCAGTGATATTGCCAGAAAAGTATTAGCCACTGATAAGTCACCAGAGCGGGTTAATGTTTATGAAATCATGATAAAGCCTGTGATGTCAGTATGCCCAGATATGGATATTCGCTATACCGCACGCTTATTTGATCAATTCCAAATCAACAAAGCTCCTGTCATTGAACACGGTAATATTATTGGCTTTGTCACTTATAACAATATTGTCTTAAAAGGCATGGTTAACAATGCCAGTTGATCACTCAAGATCGTGACTCGTCACCTCTAAATAGCTATCGCAGCCAATAAAAAACCCAGCAAAAATGCTGGGTTCCTCATAATAATTTTTAAAATACGTGTTTAATTTAACACTTTTACATTTAGCGTGATCTAGAACGGGATATCATCATCCCAATCACCGCCTAAATCAGGTGTAGTATTTTGTGGCTGTGGCGTTGGCGCTGGGCGCTGGGCTGGAGCTGGTTGTTGAAAACCACCTTGCTGCTGCGCAGGAGCAGCTTGCTGATATCCACCTTGTGCAGGTTGGTGAGCTGGCGCTTGTTGGAAGCCACCTTGTGCTTGTTGGGCAGGCTGCTGAGCTGGCGCTTGAGGCTTAGGCGTGTAAGCAGGCTTTTGCGCTTGAGCTGGTTGTTGGAAACCACCTTGAGCTTGTTGCTGCTGACCATAACCACCTTGAGCTTGCTGAGGAGCACTTTGTTGCGGCGCGTTACCGTAACCTTGGTTCATGCCACCTTGCTGACCACCACCTTGACCGCGGCTATCAAGCATTTGCATTTCCATCGCATTGATTTCAGTTTTATAGCGATCTTGACCTGTAGTCTGATCTTGCCATTTACTGGTTTGCAATTTGCCTTCTAAATAAACTTTAGAACCTTTCTTTAGGTATTCGCCAGCAACTTCAGCTAAACGACGGTACATGACGATATTGTGCCACTCGGTGCGCTCTTGCTGCTGACCCTGTTGGTCTTTCCAAGTTTCACTTGTAGCTACAGTAAAGTTGGCTACGGCATTACCGTTTGGCATGTAACGAACTTCAGGATCTTTACCTAAATTACCAACCAAAATTACTTTATTTACACCACGACTGGCCATCGAAAATCTCCTGCGATTTTATCTATTATCTAATCTAAATTACAAAACTGAGCGATCAAAACGATCTAATTGACAGAGCCTAACACAGCTCGCGCTTCACTCAAATCGAATTGATCATCAACTTTCAAATAAGCTGCTCTCTCTTCCATGACGACAATGGCTTCTGCTACCCCAGATAGCTGTGATAGCTGGGTTGCCATGTCTTTCGCCTGATTTCTATCTTTAACTTGTGCCTCAAGGGTATAGCTTTTTAGCAGTACGGGTTTTTCCATGCCTATGGTTAATAATAACCAAATAAACATCAGTCCAAGTGCCACATAAAATACCCCTGCAGCGCCAACCAGCTGATAAGCTCCGCCACCTAGCATACCGCCACAAAATGCCCCTAAAAATTGGCTAGTGGAATAAACGCCCATAGCTGAGCCTTTATCGCCCACCGGACAAAATTTAGCAATTAAACTAGGCAATGACGCCTCAAGATAATTAAAACCAGTGAAAAATAACACCACAGCGGCACTTAATACCCAGAGGTTATCAGCATAAGATCCCATAGCTGCCAATGCCAGCATCATAATCATTAGTGATATTTGGAACATGGTTTTAGTGTTGTTACGTTTAACACCAATAATAATTAACGGCACCATTAAGAAAAACGCGCCGATAAAGGCAGGGAAATACAGCATCCAGTGTTTTTCTTTTACTAAACCTGCATCCACTAAATCTAATGGCAAGGCCACAAATACGGCGGTAAGCACTAAATGCAAAATAAAAATCCCTGCATCGAGTCTGAACAGTTGCGGGTCCATTAACATACGCTTTAATTTAGTGGGCGTAGCAACAGTATCGCCTTTGGGCGCTTGTGAGACTGGGTTAGGTACCAACACCTGCACAATGATCATGCCCACTACCGCTAAGATAGCGGTTAAAAAGAATAGCCCTTCTAAACCTGCATATTGGGCCACTATCGGCCCTGCAAGCAATGACAATGCAAACGAGAAACCAATACACATGCCAATAATAGCCATCACTTTAGTGCGTTGCTCATCGCGGGTTAAATCGGCGGCCAGCGCTAACACTGCAGCGGCAATAGCACCCATCCCTTGAATGGCTCGGCCAAGCACAACCCCATAAATATGATCTGACATTGCAGCAACCACGCTACCTATAGCAAACACCACCAGCCCAGCCAAAATAATCGGCTTACGGCCATATTTATCTGACAACATGCCCATGGGAATTTGTAACACTGCTTGGGTCAAGCCATAAGCACCGATAGCGATACCCACCCATAGAGGTGAAAAACCCTCTAAATGTTGGCCGTAAAGCGCGAATACGGGCATGATCATGAATAAGCCCATCATTCGTAAACCAAACACGCTGGCTAACGAAAATGCGACTTTCTTCTCAATGCCTGATAATCCATTGTTGGCCATTCAGTTGCCCTTAAATTGTGTATCTATAGAAAAATGCGAGTTGCGCATATTATCACAGCGTTCTAATTTAGCTCAAAAGGAATAATGAACCAACAGGCAACTGTTTTTCGTATTTGTTAATAAGGTTAAACAAACAGGTTATAATGTGTTTTATATCCCAGTCGTTTTTTTATGGTTTCAGCCGCTATTAGTCTGGCTCCCTGGGTACATTTAGTGTCACCAACACTGTATAAAACACTGTATAAGCTAGTTAATTAACGATACACTAACGGCTATTTACTAAGCTAACTCAAATTTTGCTACTTTGACAAGGTAGCTAAAACAACCTCTAGAGTGATGAATGGATACCATTGAAATTCGCGGTGCACGAACCCACAATCTTAAAAACTTTGATTTAACCATCCCCCGAGACAAACTTATTGTCATCACAGGTTTATCTGGCTCAGGTAAGTCATCGTTAGCCTTTGATACCTTATATGCCGAAGGCCAGCGCCGTTATGTTGAGTCACTATCAGCCTATGCGCGCCAGTTTTTAAGTTTGATGGAAAAGCCTGATGTGGATCATATCGAAGGCTTAAGTCCTGCAATTTCAATTGAGCAAAAATCCACATCCCATAATCCACGCTCAACCGTGGGTACCATCACTGAGATTTATGATTATCTTAGACTGCTGTTTGCCCGTGTTGGTGAGCCGCGCTGCCCAACCCACGGCCAAGCATTAACCGCGCAAACGGTCAGCCAAATGGTAGATAAAGTATTGGAACTGCCTGAAGGCAGTCGCCAAATGCTATTAGCTCCCGTGGTCAAAGCCCGTAAAGGTGAACATGTAAAATTACTCGAAAGTTTGGCTGCTCAAGGTTATGTGCGCGCCAGAATTGACGGTGAGGTTTGTGATTTATCCGATCCGCCAACCCTTGAGCTACATGTTAAACACACCATTGAAGTGGTGGTTGATCGCTTTAAAGTGCGTGATGATTTAAAGCAGCGCTTAGCAGAGTCTTTTGAAACGACGTTAGAGTTATCAGGCGGTATTGCTATTATTGCCGACATGGCCGGAGAAGCAGACGAGTTGATGTTCTCGGCTAACTTTGCCTGTCCATATTGTGGCTACTCCATGGCAGAGCTTGAGCCACGTATTTTCTCATTCAATAATCCCGCTGGCGCTTGTCAAACCTGTGATGGTTTAGGTGTGCAGCAGTACTTTGATGCAGAAAGAGTGATTGCCAATAGCGAGCTGTCATTAGCAGGCGGGGCGATTAGAGGCTGGGATAAACGTAATTTCTATTACTTTCAAATGCTCAGCTCCTTAGCTGAACATTATAAATTTGATGTCGAAACCCCCTTTGAGCAGTTAAGCGCTAAAGTACAAAAAATTATTCTATCTGGCTCAGGTAAGCAAAACATTGCCTTTAAGTACATTAACGATCGTGGTGATGTGGTTATTCGTAATCATCCATTTGAGGGGATCCTCAATAATATGGATCGCCGCTACCGCGAAACTGAAAGTAACTCGGTACGTGAAGAGCTATCAAAGTTTATTAATACCCAATCCTGTAAAAGCTGTGACGGCTCGCGTTTGCGTGAAGAAGCCCGTAACGTATTTATTGGCGAGTTAAACTTACCGCAGCTGACTCAGTGGTCCATCGGTGAAGCCATGAGCTATTTCACTGAGATTAAATTCGAAGGGCAAAAAGCGCAGATCGCTGAAAAAATTCTTAAAGAAGTTGGCGATCGTTTAGGCTTCTTGGTCAATGTCGGCCTTAACTACCTAAGCTTAGACCGCTCAGCAGATACTTTATCAGGGGGTGAAGCCCAGCGTATTCGCTTAGCCAGTCAAATTGGTGCCGGCCTTGTGGGCGTAATGTACGTGCTGGATGAACCTTCAATTGGCTTGCATCAGCGCGATAACGAACGTTTACTGCAAACGCTAATACACCTGCGTGATCTCGGTAATACCGTGATTGTGGTTGAGCATGATGAAGACGCAATTCGCATGGCTGATCATGTGATTGATATTGGCCCCGGCGCAGGCGTTCACGGCGGCGAAATCATTTGCTCTGGGCCTCTGCAGGCCATTCTCGACTGTAAAGAGTCTGTCACTGGCCAATATATTTCTGGCACCAAGCAAATCCACATTAGTGATAAACGCACCCCAATGGATCCGAAAAAAGTCATTGAGCTATGCGGCGCCACTGGTAATAACCTTAAAAATGTCGACTTAACCATTCCTATTGGTTTATTTACCTGTATTACTGGGGTATCAGGTTCGGGTAAATCAACCTTAATTAACGACACCTTTTATAAAATTGCCCACAGAATGCTAAACGGCGCTACCATTGATGAGCCAGCAGCCCATAAAAGCATTACCGGCATGGAGCAATGCGATAAGGTGGTTGATATTGATCAAAGCCCAATCGGGCGAACACCGCGTTCAAATCCTGCTACTTACACCGGCATATTTACCCCTATTCGTGAATTATTTGCTGCAACTCAAGAGTCTCGAAGCCGCGGTTACTTACCGGGTCGCTTCTCTTTTAACGTTAAAGGTGGCCGCTGTGAAGCCTGTCAGGGTGATGGCTTAATAAAGGTTGAGATGCACTTTTTACCAGATGTGTATGTGCCTTGTGATTCCTGTAAAGGTAAACGCTATAACCGCGAAACCTTAGATGTTAAATACAAGGGCAAAAATATTCACGAAGTGCTGCAAATGACCATTGAAGAAGCGCGTGTTTTCTTTGATCCAATCCCTGCGATCGCAAGAAAACTGCAAACCTTAGTGGATGTAGGCTTGGCGTATATTTGTTTAGGTCAAAGTGCGACAACACTGTCCGGTGGTGAAGCTCAACGAGTGAAGTTAGCAAAAGAGTTATCCAAACGTGATACCGGCAAAACCTTATACATTCTTGATGAGCCCACTACAGGCTTGCACTTTGCTGATATTCAGCTGCTACTAGATGTACTGCATCGCTTAAAAGCCAAAGGCAACACCATAGTGGTCATTGAGCATAATCTTGATGTTATTAAAACGGCAGATTGGCTAGTGGATCTAGGCCCTGAAGGCGGCTCCGGCGGCGGCACTATTTTGGCAAGCGGAACCCCTGAAGAGGTGGCAAAACATAAAACCTCCCATACTGCACGCTTTTTAAAGCCGCTATTGACCAAGAAGGCTGCGGCCCCAAAAGGTGTCGCTAATAAAGGTGTCACCAATAAAAGTAGCGTGAAGAAAACTCCAGCAAAGAAGGCCACTAAAGCCAAATAGCGATTACACTGTTAGTAATTGCACAGAATACACCTGCTGCGGTATGCGCACCATTGAGTTAGTTTACTCATCAAGCCAGAGGGATATAAATGGAATTTTACCAAAATACTCTGGCTTATTTATCCTCGGTATTAGCATCATTTCTGCAAAAATATCATGTTCAAAAACCACCCTGTTTCACTGTGTCGATTAGATTGACGCCAGTGGCATTGTGTTTTTTGCTAAGCGGCTGCGCTTCGCAAAACTGTGGAAATGACACTTCCAGTCAATGGGCTGATAAAAATCAACTCATCGAAGATATTCGCATATTAACCAGTGATGATTTGGCTGGCCGTAAAACCAATACCATAGGTGCAGAAAAAACCCGCCAATACCTAAGTGCGCGCTTTATTGAACTGGGGTTATCACCTTGGCAAAAAGAATTTATGCTGCCATTTGTTTATCGGCAAAACTTTGCTGATAAACAGGGTATTAACCTCATTGCCACGATTAAATCAAAGCAAGCATCCCAGCGCTGGCGCATTATTACCGCCCACTATGACCATTTAGGCAGTCGTGGCAGTAAAGTCTTTGCTGGGGCTGATGATAATGCTTCAGGCATTGCTGCAATGTTAGCGATTGCAAAGCAATGGCAGCAAGATGGCGATCCGGCGGTTAACTTAATGCTAGTTGCCACCGATGCTGAAGAGCCGGGGTTATTTGGCTCATACGCGCTAGTTCAGCAACTGTTAACACTGCCAGATATGCAGCTAGAAATGTCGCTAAACTTAGACATGATTGGCCACCCTTCTAGACCCAAAGCCATTTATATTGAAGGGGAGCAAAATGTATCTCAATTTAAGCAGATAAAACACCAGCTCCAAGACTATAATAATCTATGTGTGAGACAGAGTCGTTCAAGGCTAAATGATGGCAGTATGCTCAAAATTAATTGGCTGCGAGCATCAGATCATTACCCGTTCCACAAAGCTGGTATTCCTTGGCTCTATTTAGGCGTGCCAACCCATAAGCAATATCACACTGTTGAAGACACCTTAGATACTATCGATATTAGCTTTTTAGCAGCAGTCACTGAAACGGCATTCACGCTACTTAAACTGGATAAACAGCGCATCATTGTAAAGCGCTAGAAATTGAGCACTAAGGCGATTACTGCAACTGCATTTGCGAAAAGGCTTGTTTATCCGCTATAAAAAAATGGATTAAATGAATCACGGCCATAAAATAACCGTTTCTGATTTAATTACGTCAAAAGTTACTTAGTTAATCGCTCAGTAAGCGCTACAATAATCAGGCCAATTTTAGATATTTGTTAAAATTAGATAGTCAACGAGGCCAAAGCTTGCTATAATATCGCCCCTTTGACGCGGGAAATCGACACGGGGTTGATTTTCTGTCTGTGAAACTCTAGTACGAATGCCAATAACTTCGTACGCATCCACAAGGCTACAACTCAATGTCATCCGATGAAAGAACTTTCCGCGAACTTGGTTTATCCGAGAATTTGCTTCGTGCCCTTGACGATCTAGGTTACGAAAAACCAACTCCAATTCAGTCTGCTAGTATCGATCCTTTAATGGAAGGTAAAGATATTTTAGGCCAAGCTCAAACAGGTACAGGTAAAACAGGTGCTTTCGCACTGCCTTTACTAAGTAATGTTGACCAAAAACTGAATGCTCCTCAAATCCTAGTGCTTGCACCAACACGTGAACTTGCTGTTCAGGTTGCTGAAGCATTTGGTAGCTACGCTAAACACATGAAAGGCTTCCATGTACTACCTATTTATGGTGGTCAAAGCATGCATCAACAATTAAGTGCGCTACGTCGTGGCCCACAAGTTGTTGTTGGTACGCCAGGTCGTGTAATGGACCACATGCGTCGTGGCACTCTTAAACTTGATGCACTACAAGCACTTGTTCTTGATGAAGCTGATGAAATGCTAAAAATGGGCTTCATCGATGATATCGAATGGGTTCTTGAGCACAAACCAAAAGACAGTCAACTTGCCCTTTTCTCTGCTACTATGCCAGAGCAAATCAAGCGCGTTGCGAACAAGCACTTAAACAACCCTGTTCACATTAGTATTGCTGCTAGCCATACTACTGTTGAGTCAATTGATCAGCGTTATGTTCAAGTATCACAACACAACAAACTTGAAGCGTTAGTACGTGTTTTAGAAGTTGAAAATACTGAAGGTATTATCATCTTCGTACGTACCCGTAACAGCTGTGTTGAACTTGCTGAAAAACTTGAAGCGCGTGGCTATGCATCTTCACCATTACACGGTGATATGAACCAACAAGCTCGTGAACGTGCTGTTGACCAACTTAAACGCGGCAAGTTAGACATCCTAATTGCTACTGACGTTGCGGCCCGTGGTCTTGACGTTGAACGTATTGGTCACGTAGTTAACTACGATATCCCATATGATTCAGAAGCTTATGTACACCGTATTGGCCGTACAGGTCGTGCTGGTCGTACTGGTATGGCAATTCTTTTCGTTACCAACCGTGAAATGCGTATGCTTCGCACTATCGAACGTGCAACGAACAGCCGTATCTCGCCAATGAAAGTACCTAGCCCTGAAACTGTTGCTGAGCGTCGTTTATCACGCTTAGGTGAGCAAATCCAAGAAACCGTTAACGGTGACTTAGATTTCATGAAAAATGCAGTGGCTCAGTTATGTCAGCAGCTTGAAATTGACACTGACTTACTCGCAGCAGCATTACTTCAACAAGTACAGGCTGAGCGTCCATTACAACTTCCTGCGATTCAAGAGCGTCAACGTGATTCACGTGACCGTGATGATCGTGGTCCTCGCGACGCTGGTCGTGAGCGTCCTCGTCGTGATTCACGCGGCAGCCGTCCATTGCCAACAAGCTTTGGTAGCGCTGAAGGCCTGAAAGATAAGCCTGATGTTAAAATGTGCCGTTACGTAATCGATGTAGGTCGTGATAACGGTGTTGGTGTAGGTAATATCGTTGGCGCCATCGCTAACGAAGCAAACATTGACAGCCAGTTCATTGGTCAAATTCAATTATTTGATCAAGTTACTTCAATTGACTTGCCAGACGGCATGCCAAAAGATGTACTAGGCCACTTAAGAAAAGTACGTGTTTGTGGTAAAGCATTAAACATTCGTGAAGCGAGTGATGCCTCTTTCCCAGCTGAAGCACCACGTCGTCCACGTAGTGACCGTCCTCGTAGCGACCGCCCTCGTGGTGATCGTCCACGTAGTGACCGCTCTCGTAGCGACCGTCCACGTAAGCCACGTGACAGCGAGTAAATACTTGCAGTCCAACTAACGTTGGTTTAACGCATAAAAATGGAGCCTTGTGGCTCCATTTTTTATGGCTGAAATAAAACTCATCCTACAAGCACTAATAACGCTAAAGTTATTGCGATAAACGCTTTGGTCTTAAACGCTTTCGCCTTCGACATGGGCTTGTCGCTTTTGCTTGTTGCCCACATACAAGGGCCATAGTTGCATGGTAAACACAGCGCCAACAATCAATACAATCCCCAGCAGCGACCACAGATCAATCACATCAACCTTAAACACCTCAGGCCACCAGCCTAAATACACCACTAAAGCGTTAACGCTAAAACTGAGCACTGGCGTCAGCGCGAGCATGGCACTCACTTGCGCCGTGGGCCAGTACTTCATCGCCTGACCAAAACAGCCATAAGCAATTAAGGTATTGATGGCACAAAAACCGACGATCAACCAATGGCTGCTATCCATAAGCCCAAAGTGACTAAACTCGCTAAAAGGCGCCATCACAAGGATCCCTAAGCCATAGATACATAACAACACATTATTGGGTGTTAGCTTAGTAAACAATGACTTTTGCAGTAAGGCATAACTCGTCCACGACAACACTGAAAACTGCACAATCAGCACCCCAAATAGAATTTGACTGCTATTTTCTGCCGACACATCAAGGCTTGGGTGAAAGAACAGCAACACCCCTAATGCCAGAGCTGCAAAACAGCTTAGCTGCACCGCCGTGAGCCGCTCTTTAAAAAACAGTGCGCCACCAAAGGCTAAAAAGAACGGTGCAGTTTGAAAGTTAAGTTGCGCAGTACCTGGTGATAAGTAATCCAGTGAATACACAAAAGAGGTGTAATTGAGCATCAGTAAAATACCTGCAGCAGCAAGCTTTAGCCAATCACCCCCCTGCAGTTGACTAAATTGCTTCAAATTACCAAAGCGCCATAGCAGAATAAAGGTCACCACAAAGGCCACTAAAAACCTAAACCAAGTTAACGTAACCGGATCAATAAACCCTCCGGATAACTTAAGCGCTATGGGTAATATCCCCCAAAACACAACGGCAACGCTGACAAACATAAGACCTAAACGGGTATGGCTCACAAGATATTCGCTCTTTAATGGTAAAGCTGCAGAAAATTCATTCTAAAGAGCTATGCCAATAAAGCCAATGGCGAATAGCGAGTTTAATTTGCCTCAGTATTCGCTATACAGGATTAAGAGTTTAGCCGCCTGATAAGCATGGAAATCTGCCTTAATACAGGTAAAATAGCCGCCATAAAAATACCTAACTATCCTTATCAATAAAGGATATCTCCCTACACTCAATTTCTTAAGGAATACTGGCCATGAGTCTTGCTGATTCAGTTCTCGCTATCAATAACGATTTGCCGATCCGAACCGATAAGCCAGTACACAGCGGTAAAGTTCGCAGTGTATATTGGTTAACTGAGGCTGATAGCCGCCGCTTAATTGCCGATAAAGGCTATAACGTGCCAGCTGATACCCCATTAGCGATAATGGTGATCAGCGATCGCATTTCAGCATTTGATTGTATTTTTCATGGTGAAGGTAATTTACAGGGCATTCCAGGTAAAGGGGCGGCACTTAACGCTATCTCTAATCATTGGTTTAAGTTGTTTGCTGAAAATGGTTTAGCCGATAGCCATATTCTTGATATCCCACACCCATTTGTATGGATTGTGCAAAAAGCGCGTCCAATTAAAGTTGAAGCGATTTGTCGTCAATACATTACCGGTTCAATGTGGCGCGCTTATGCCAAAGGCGAACGCGTATTTTGCGGTATCACACTGCCTGAAGGGTTAACCAAAGATCAAAAACTACCAGAGTTATTGATAACCCCTTCAACCAAAGGCATTTTAACCGGTATTCCAGGTGTGCCTGAGCAAGATGATGTCAACATTAGCCGCGCCGATATTGAAGCCAACTACCAAGCCTTTGGCTTTGAAAAACCAGCCGATATCGACTTATATGAAGTATTATTAAAGCAAGGCTTTAAGGTCATCTCAGATGCGCTAGCCACCCACGACCAAATGTTTGTCGATACTAAATTTGAATTTGGCTACGTCAATGACAAAGACGGTAACTCCAAACTGATTTACATGGATGAAGTGGGCACACCAGACTCGTCACGTATTTGGGATGGCGCAGCGTATCGTGATAGCAAGATTGTTGAAAACTCCAAAGAAGGCTTTCGTCAATTTCTGCTCAATCATTTTGACGATGCCGATATTCTGCTTAACAAAGATAGAATGCCTGAGCGTGAAGCCCTCGCCCGTGATAACGACTTACCATTAGATGCGATGATGAATGTCTCTCGCACATACACTGGCGTGGCAGAAAAGGTAACCGGCACTAGCATCTCGCTACCTGACAACCCAAAAGCGGATATTATTAACGTTTTAGCCGAGCAATATGACTTAATCGACTAATCCTAAATCCACACATAAAACGAAAAAGGCGCTTAATGCGCCTTTTTACTATCTACTGATTAACCACAACATTTTGGTTAACGCCATTGTCTAGAAATACTTAATCCAGCCCTGTTTACTTTGATGCTTGTACTGACTAAACCACTTAGTTGGAAAGTACAACAGCAGCGCCAATATCACCGTCACCGCCCACACCCAGCTTATATCGGTAAAGCCATATAAATCGCCATAGTTAGGCCCAATGACATTAACGGCAAAGCGGTACATAAACAGTAATAAATATAAGTGCACAATATAGAAAAACATTGGCGCTGACCCAAAGGTTGATAACACTTTACCATAGCGCGGGTTCAGCTTTTCAAGCGTCCGTAAACACAATAATGTGCCGCCAAGAGTCACCAGTAAAAAGTCCAATGAAGGTGGATATTTGGTTAAGTTAAATACCGACTTTAATGTCATTACTAGGGTTTCACCTTGCTGCCAATCAAGTGTTTCGCCGTAAATATTAAAACCGCGTAAGACTGCAAAAATCGCAAAGCAGCTTAAGCCAAGCCCAATGAGCAGGTTATGACGTTTGTTATCATCAAAGCTTGCACTGTAAATCGGTGCTATCACATAGCCTAACAAAATCACCCCAATCCAAGGTAGTACCGGATAACTGGCTCTAATGCCGATAAAGTCATTGGTTAAGATATTGCCGCGGTCATGCAATATGGCCCATAACGTATAACCCCACTCCCCTGGCGAGAAGCTAATGGGCGTAAGCATATTATGACCAAATACGATCACTAAGCCAATAAGCCCAAGCCAAAATCTCGGTAAGCCGATTAATAACGCTAGCGCCAACATACTGATGCCAATTGCCCACATGACTTGCAGCCAAATCATCTCGTAATTGCCCATCCACTGAAACGTAATCACTGTGCACTCTAATGCGATAATAAACAGGCCACGCTTGATTAAAAATGACCTTGCGGAGCGCTGTGGGCCAAATTGCGGATGGCTATATAACCACGCTGATACTCCGGTTAAAAACACAAAAGTAGGCGCACAAAAATGCGCAGCAAATCGGCTTATAAATAATCCGGTACTGGTGCTATCCAGTGTCATCGGATCGGTGACTTGCTCATGAAAGAAAAACCGCTCTCTAACATGATCCAGCAGCATGATAAGCATTACAATGCCGCGCATAATATCGATACTATCAATTCGCTTTTTTAACATTGGAGCGGTTACGGTATTCAACTTTTCGACTCTCTTTAACACTCAAAAAACACAGCCATTAAATGGTGCAATTACTAGCACAACACTATAACAGGCGTTTTTTTTATCACGGTGATTTAAAGTAAATTGCCTGTAAAGCAAGCACAAAGCGCAATAAAATACGCTCAAAAAATTTACAAACCACCACCGATTTTAAATGATAATAATTTCTATTAAATAATACATCGATTAGGCTTTAGGGCGAAAACCTAAAGCAGACAAGAGCAATAAGCCTAAGTAACCTAAGCTACCGCCATCATCTTTGGCTGTCATTATAGCATCTGCATCTTTAGTATCCTGTACTTCGGGATATGCCAGGGCGATGATCACCGGATCGTGATCTGATGATGAATAGCCATTGTCAGACTTAACTAAATCGCCGGTGTATTTGCTACTGTATTCAAACAAGCTCGATTCAACCGCATTGATATGCCAGTCTTCAATCGCCACTACCCGAGCCGCTAAGCTTGTATTAC
Source organism: Shewanella sp. 10N.286.48.A6 (assembly GCF_002873135.1). Classification (GTDB taxonomy): domain Bacteria; phylum Pseudomonadota; class Gammaproteobacteria; order Enterobacterales; family Shewanellaceae; genus Shewanella. The sequence goes on along the minus strand of NZ_MCVI01000034.1, from coordinate 90,590 downwards.
CTAAAGCATGGTCTAAATTACCTAACTCACCACCATAACTGTACGAGTATGTAGCAGGCCCATGTGCTTGGGTGTTTAAGTTGATTAGCCCATAGCCCTTATCAATCACACGTCCTTGTGCATCATGCTCTGCGCCATTTAAGCTGGTGTGTGAGGCTGTTTTTATCACATGTTCAGTTAGGCTGGCATCATAGTCAGTGAGTACTGCTAACGGATCTTCTTTGCCATAGGCATTTAAATCGCCAATCACCAGCACATCACCGTCTAAGCCGGTTACCGACTCACCGATCACTTTAGCAGCAGAAACGCGAAAGGCATTACACTTGCCCTGTAAATCTACAGGCTCTGAATCTTCATTAAAGCTTAACCAATCTTCTAAACAGCCTGAGCCTTTAGATTTAAAATGATTAACCACAATCGTCAGCTTGTTACCATTAATGCTAAAGCTTTGCATTAGGCTGTGGCGCTGATATTTATGGTAGGCGGGATTTGTTTCTGTTACGCCCTCATTGATACGGGTTAGCGCTCCTTCTGCCACGTGTTGCTCAGGGGTCGCGATTATTTGAGCTGCGTCAGCTAAAGCAACAACGGCGGGTCGATATAATATGCCAACTGCGATAGCATCAGTGCCGATGAAACCGTCATTGTCAGTGACTTTAACAAATTGATAAGCCTGCTCAGGTGCCAGCTTGGCATTAAGGGCATCAACTAGATTTTGAATGGCACTTAACTTACCAAAGCCATTATTTTCAACTTCCATTAAGCCAATAATATCGGCATTCATCGCCGCCATCGCATTCACGATTTTTGTGCGCTGCAGCAGCATTTCAGACTCAAGCTTTGCCCCGCGATTGTGGCCTAATGGGTTTTTATCACCGCCAAACTCACTATTAAAGAAGTTCAGTACATTAAAACTTGCTACCCGTAAGTCACCTTGGGCCGCAATGGCTGGCGCTACGGTGCGATCATGATGGCGAATAAAATCACTGGCACTAATGTCATTGGTTGGCATAAAGCGATATTGCTCATAACTATAGCCAATCACACCTTCAATATTGGTCAACTGATCGCCAACCCGAATATAGCCGTTATCGGCATTAAAGCTTGGGAAATACGGCACCTCGCCATGTTCAGCTTTATAGTCTGACTCAACCACCAGCTGGTTGGCGATATTGGCGCGATTCAATGCTATCGCCTCTGCTGATAATGGTGCATAAACCTGCGTGGCTTTCATCAGTGGCGCTTTATGTGATAACACCATGTTGTTGCGATATGAGTCATAATCTAGGCTAAATGAACGGGTAACTTTCATGTCACTTGCAGTGTCTAATAGCACTTTCATGCCTTCAACACGCTCCAGCGCTTCGGCAAGTGATTGACCATCAGCAATATGTAACGGGGTCGCTGGCAACTCACCAACATAGTTACCTAAGTGAAATTGTTGCTGCTGTGCAATATTGATTTGGGTAAAGCCTGCATATTCTTGTACTTTACCAGTGACGCAAATCTGCATCCCCGGGACAATTTCTGCTGGCGCAGTGTCTCCCCAATGGACAAAAATACCATCAGATGTCAAAGGCGAGCCGTCACCTTGGGGATCTTGAATAAAAAAACCTTTATATAATCTTTCTGCCCGCGCAGTAACCACACCTTTAGTGGTCACTTCATGAATGGATTCATCCGCGCCTGCAGCGATAAATGGACTCATCTCACCAGCGCCTTGGATCTCATAGATAGGAACAGTGGTTTTGCCTTCACATGAAAACTCATTCGCTGTCACGTCTTGTGTCGTTACGGCTTTGGCCTGTGCCTGCATACTCATAACCAATGTGATGGCTAACGATATTGCAGATAACTTGCTTACTCTCATTTAACACTCCAACTTATTATTCTTATGCTTATTGAAGCCATATTACAACGGACTATTTAATCGCTAATTGGTTAAATTACAATCTTAAAATGGCATTGTGCACACAGCTATTTATTCGCATTCATTTCGCTGAGTTTAATATCGAAAAAGGAGCCGAAGCTCCTCTTTAATCAATAGCTCAGCCACCTAAAATGAGTGCGACTTTGCTATTTTTAAACATTAGCAGTTAATATTTTGCTGCCGCATCTTCTTTTGGCAAACTGTTCTCAATAAACTCACGTAAGTCTTGATTTGATTGCTTTAAATCTTCGGCACGTAAATACATCATATGACCGCTGCGGTAGCCTTTAAAGCTAAGGCGTTGTTTCATTTTGCTGCTCGGATCTAATTGCCACATGCTATATTTGGCATCGAAGTAGTTCGTCGCGCCGTCATAGTAACCCGCTTGAAATAACACATTTAAATATGGGTTTTGCGCCATCGCCTGACGTAGGTTTTCACCGGTTTTATTTTCGGTGCGATCCCACGGGTGTACATCACCCAGCATGTAATATTTTACATCGGTTTTGTAATTTAGCTCTTCACGCATGTAAGCATTAATTGCAGGGGTAAAGGAGTGTAACCAAGACATAAGTTCAGCGTTAAAGTCTGGGCTATCACCGACATCTTGTTTATCTATGCCAATATAACGTGAGTCTAAACGGCCAATGGTTTGCCCACGCTCACGCAGTAACTCTTTCCAAAAGAAGCGCGTTGATACATCAAGGTTTGATTTCAATATCACATCAACACTGAGGCCTGAATACAGCGCCACTTTCTCAGCAATTTTTTGCTTATGATCTGGCGCGATAAAGCCACCCATCGCCAGTGCTGGGATATATTCATTAATGGTAAAGGCTTCAACTTCTGGTAAAAAGTCATTGAGGTCGGCTTGTTGAAGTTCAGCAGTTAAGGCTTTGTGATACCAAGCCGCTGCTGCGAAATACGGTAAGCGGTTAGCTGATTTAACCGGGCCTTTGCGCTCAATACCCATGTCAGTCGGCGAGACTAAAATAACCCCATTCACATACATCCATTGGCGATTTTGTAACTCAAGTGCCAACCCAGCAACTCGGGTGGTGCCATAGCTTTCACCAATCAGATATTTAGGTGAGCGCCAGCGTTCAGTACGACTGACAAAGGTATTGACCCATTCAGCTAAATATTTGATGTCAGCGTTAACCCCAAAGAACATCTCTTGTTGCTCATCTTTGCTTGGCATTTCACCGTCTTTATTAGCTAATACCCTTGAATAGCCGGTATTGACCGGGTTTACATAAACAATGTCGGCAATATCTAAAATCGAGTATGGATTGGTTTTCACCCCATAAGGTTGTAGCGGGTAACCTTCATCATCAACATTAATTGCACGCGGGCCGGTATAACCAATATCCATCCACACAGAAGCTGAGCCTGGGCCACCGTTGAAAGAGATTAACAGCGGTCGTTTGGCGGTATCTTTTACATTATCTCTCTGATAATAGGTATAACTTAAAGTGGCAACCGCCTCGCCTTTTTTATTCCATACAGGCTGAGTGCCAACCGTTGCGGTATAGGAGAAGCTATTGCCGTTCACCTTGGTTTTATGGTTGGTCACCACTGTGCTATCCACTGCAATGTTACGGTCATAATCTGTTTTTTTACTCGCTACGGGCTCTTCAGCAATCGCGGCGGTGGAAACAGAGCAAAATAACAATGCGGCAAGAATGCCTGTTCGACTGGCGGTGTTCATAGCTTCTCTCTTATTATTAATGTTCTAGATTGAGGACTTAGGATTTACGATTTACGATTTACGATTTACGATTTTACTTTGCTATACGTCATTCGGTTTAAGCTAAATTTTGCTTAGCTGCACCTCATTCGGTTTAAGCTAGGCTTTGCTTTATTGCACGTCATTCTGTTTAAGCAAAAAGAGCATAAATCTTATTATTGGAGCCTATTTAATTAACATATCAGCTAAAGTGCAACATTACAGTTGTGCCTTTTCGTTACAACCAAGGTAAGCAATTGTTTATTAAGCACTTTAATATCTATATAAATCGTAACTAAACGTACACCTTTATTTAACCGCGACACATGCTACCCTAAAAACAAAACCCCATAACAATGAATAAGATAATGTCACCCTCCACCCAGCCCACTACCGCTGATTTAGCCAAGCAATTAACCAATTAAATAACCACAGCTAAAGCCGCTGTGGCAAAGCAAACCTGGCACTTACTTATATCGAATGAAAGCCACTAATGAACAACAGCTTGTAGTTAATCAGTACTTATCACAATGGAGCCATTTACTCTCAATAGAGCAATGACATGACGCATGGAATATCGCTAAATTCGTTTGCTATGCCCATCAAGCAGTCTCATACGCCCAGATGATTAATCATTTGCCGCAGCAGCATATTCAAGACTTACAAACGGCCTTTAAAAATGCCTTTAAGCGATTGTTTAATATGGCGTTAACGGCAACTTGAATGACATAATTAATTGCTATTAAAGCTCGCAGCGAGACTCAAATTTAAAAAAATGCCGATAATATTTATCGGCATTTTGATTGATTTACTGTTTTTATGACTCTCAATAACTAAAGCTGTACCAAGTTATACCCAAAAGAGCTGCTGCTATCTGGCATTAATACAAAGCTGTAATTACTTTCACCGTCAAAGCTAATAAAATCAGATTGATATAATAAGGTTTTAGTACCGTTATCTGACTCATAAACCACATTAACTTCATAATTATCATGGAGTAATACTAAGCTATCTTGATCGGTAAAATCCAAATCCGTGATGCTATATTCTGCCGACTCAATCGTCTCCGAGCTGCGAACAAAATACACGCTTAAATCATCATAATCCTGCGATAAATTCACGATATCAACGTTGTTTTCAAAGGCTCTTGGGCGCAAATCATGTTCAATGACCATGCCTTTAATTGTGTCATCTTGGTATAGCAATAAGGTACGGACATCATCTTGATTAAAGGTCACTAGTACATTGTCTAACAGTATTTCTGCAGTGGCTGAATCTGTGACACTGACGCCATAATCATTAAAACCGGTTTGTTGGTAATCGCTTACAGTAAAAGGAGCGATATCAAGTAAGTAATGCGACTCAGCTTTACTGATCACATCGACATCTAAACTACGTTGCTCTAGCCCGTTAAAGACCCGAAAATCTGCAGTAGCATCGATGTTAGTGTAAGACGTTGGCGTTGTGGTTGAATCGACACTGTCGATCACCACTTTTAAATCACCTGAACCAAAACTGTTTCTAATCATAAATTTATAAACAGTTTCTGTGGTTAAGCTCATACTGCTTGTGGTGTAGACCACATTATCTGTACCCTTGTCGGTGAGATAAACAATATAGTCATCAGTGTCGAGCATCAATTCTGAGGTGACCCCACGGTAATCGACACTACCAATCATAGTGGCATCGGCGTATGAGTCAGTGTCGAGGGAAATGTAAGCATCAAATGCCATTTCCTCTGCAGTAACATTGGCAACCAGCACCTGCATTTTACTGTATTCATTATCTTCATCGCTATTGAGGTCATCCATATCCGCGCGGTCATAAATAACCTTGAGTAGCTCCGGCGAGTGATAATCACCATAAAGGACAAATAAATGATTCTCTTCTTTATCTAGATCCATGTCCTCAGAATAAATACTGCTTGAATCACCATTTTCATCTGAACCATAGATCTCCATGGTGACACTACCAGTAGCGTAACTATAGCGGGGCATACTGTCGCTAAACGCCACCGAAGTGTATTCATACTCGTCCATCACCAATGATGTGGCTGTGCTGTTAGCCGACGCATTATAAAACTGGATATAAGCACTATCAGTTTCACTGTTATCATCACTATCAGAAGAATCACAGCCCATCAGAGTTAAGGAGCTCAGTCCCAACATCATTAATCCACACATTTTTTTATCAAACATAACAACTCCATTAACGATTTAACTACATATTAATGGATAGGACTAAGCTTGAGCGTAATCGATTGTCAAGAAGTGTAAAGCTCATAAAGACTATGTAAATTAGAGGGTTCCATTACTCTGACAAAAACAAAAAAACACCGACAAGTCGGTGTTTTAAAGGTTAAGACAGTAAACTTATTACTGCAGCGCAGCGCTTAGCTACCGGCTATTTTCATTTCACTCAGTAAGATACCGCCAGTGCGAATAGATGAACGTAAGTCTCTATCCTTAGCCACACCTTGAATGCCCATGAACATGTCTCTTAAATTGCCTGCAATGGTGATTTCTTCTACTGGGAACTGAATTTCACCGTTCTCAACATAAAATCCAGCAGCGCCGCGAGAGTAATCGCCTGTGACCATATTGACACCTTGGCCCATCACTTCTGTGACGATAAGACCTGTGCCCATGGCTTTTACTAATTCATCAAAGGTTTGGCCGCTATGACTTAAGGTCCAGTTATAAATGCCACCAGCATGACCTGTATTGACTAAATCTAACTTGCGCGCTGAATAACTGGTTAGCAGGTAAGTGGATAAATGGCCAGCATCGATAATATTACGCTGCTGGGTAGCCACACCTTCACTATCATAATTTGCACTGGCTAAAGCGCCAATAAGATGTGGGTTTTCCTCGATGTTAAACCATTCAGGAAACAGCTGCGTATTAATCGAATCTTGTAAAAAACTCGATTTACGGTACAGACTGCTACCACTTATCGCACCGATCAAATGACCCATTAAACCAGTGGCGATTTCAGGCGAAAATAGTACAGGCAGTTTAGCCGTGGGAATTTTACGGGCATTGAGACGACTAGCCGTTTTGTTAGCGGCTAAAATCCCCACTGACTCAGGCGTCATTAACTCATTATATTTACGTGCAATGGTGTAATCATAGTCACGCTGCATGTTGCCATCGTCTTCTTCACCGATCACCACACAACTTAAGCTATAGCGTGAGCTGCAATAGCCTTTTAAAAATCCGTGACTATTGCCATAGACCTTGGCTGCAGTATGAGCATTAGCGGTCGCGCCATCAGAATGCTGCACCCGACTGTCTACTGACAAACTGGCTTCTTCGGCGCGAATGGCTAATTGAGCTAGTTCATCAGGAGTAATATCTTGAGGATGGTATAAATCTAAATCGCGGATGGTTTGCGCCATTAACGCTTTATCAGCAAGGCCACTAAAAGGGTCTGATGAGGTATAACGGGCAATATCATCAGCGGCTTTAACGGCAACGGCAATGGCTTCAGGACTAAGGTCAGAAGTTGAAGAGCTGCCCTTACAACCATCACGATAAACCGTAATACCTAAAGCACCATCTTTATTAAATTCAACGGTTTCAACTTCTTTTTCACGGGTTGAAACCGACAAACCTTGTTGTTTGCTAATGGCAACTTCAGCCGCACTCGTGCCTAACTTTTTTGCATGCTCTAATGCGACAGCAACGGCATCTTGTAACGCCGTTAATTCAGTATCAATATTATTGGTAGACACAAATTTACTCTTTAGTTTCCATTGTTAGGCTTAGCATATCAAATTCAAAACTGTATTGATAACCATCAAAACAAGGATTTACCCACCACAATGGCGCTAAATAAACTAACCTTAAGTTAATCAGTGAGTATCATATTGAATTCTCGCAGATTGATTCTATGAAGCTGGTTGATAAATCGGTCTCTACAGGCTTGCTCTTTTGGCAAGCTGAAGACGATGGTAAGCATCAAAGATTGACCAGCCTTAACATATTTAAAAAATATTCATCGGCTTAAGCTTGAAAACCCGTTATACAGTGGCCTACACCACCCTGAAAGTGCTATTATTCGCCGATATTTATGAGAGGTTTATTACTATGAAAATTGTCGGCGATTCAGATCACTTTAAACAGCCATACGACAATGACGATGAATACGTCAGCAGAACAGAATTTAAAAAAGAAAGCGAAGAAGCTCAAGAGCTTGGCATGCGCTTAATTGCATTAAGTAAAACGCAGCTTGATAAAGTCGAGCTAGAAGAGTTTTTATACGATGCAGTATTAAAAGCCAAAAATATTAAGCAAAAAACAGAAGCCTATCGTCGTCATTTGCAATACATTGGCAAACTAATGCGTGGCTATGATCATGAGCCAATCATTAAATCAATCGATAATGTATTGAATAAAAACAATAATGAATCTGCACAGGTTCATAAAATTGAGAAGTTACGTGCCCGCTTATTAGAAAACCCAAACGAAGAAGTTGAAGCTTTACTGGCTGAATACGCAAGTTTTGAGCGTCAAAAGTTACGTCAATTAATCAGACAAACCAATAAAGAACTCGCTAAAGGCCCTGAGTCAAAATCATTTATCGAGTTGTTTAAATATTTACGTGCTGGAATAACCGAATAAACACCACTTACAAGGATGTTGCTGATGCCACTAAATACAATAATACGTGCACTGCCTTTTTCTATTGCTTCACTATTTTTAATGACCGCTTGTAATGGGCCTTCTGATGATAACGATACTGGCAGTGGAGGCGAAGGCAGTTACAGCATTAGCCTAAGCTACCAAAGCGTTGTTAATGGTCAATGCGCTGAAACCACTGATGAATTACGCTTTGATGTCACTGAGCGCTTTTGCGCAGTAGCCCAGTTAAAGCAATCCAATAGCAACGTCAGTGGCGCCATTGTCAGCTTTGCCCCAAGTTTTGGTCAAGCCAGCGTTGATAGCACACTAACAAACAGCAGTGGTATCGCCAGCGTATTCATCAGCACCACAGATAATACTGTCGGCGCAGGTACCTTAGTGGTGTCTCATACCCCTACAGATACTGAATCCGAAACTGATGACAGTGTTTCTGCCTCGCGTAATTTTGAATTTATTAATTCAACCACCACGCCAACACCTGAAACCATCACAATCAATGCCAGTATTACTCAGGCAGGGCAAACGGTAACCCGTTTTAAGATTGATCAAGCCGTATTGCTTACGGCAGCAGTTTTAGATGGCAGCAATCAACCAATAGCGGATCAATTAGTGAGCTTCCAGGCTGGCAGCGCCAGTTTATCGCCAAATACCGCCTTAACCTCTACTGATGGTATTGCTACTGTTAGCTACACCCCAAACAGCAGTGAACTTGGCGCTTATAGCTTAATTGCCAACACTGATTTTGATGGCTCCACTGTTTCAGGCAGCAGTGCCTATGAAGTGCTAAGTGGCGATGAAGTGATCCCTGAAGGCACGATTAAGTTTGGTTATATTGTTGACGATGAGACATTCATTGAAAGTAAGCTTGGTTCAACCTTACCCGCTGATGACCCCGAAGCAGATCCTCTAACCTACACCATTGGTGCTGGGGCAAGTTTTGGCGTTTATGCTGATGTGATTATTGAAGCGGCTGACGGTACATTCGAGCCATTACAAACACCCGTAAGCGTATCGTTTAGTTCTGATTGCGTCGCCAATGGCGATGCGAGTCTTGATACTCCGGTTACGACATCCTCAGGCAGAGCCAACTCAACCTTTCAAGATACAAGTTGCAGTGGCAACAGTGTCCGCAGTCAACAAATTATCGCTGCAGCCGTTATTGGTAATGACACCTACAACGCCAGCTTTGATTTCTCTTTAGATCGCCAAACTTTAGGTAGCTTGAGCTTTATCTCTGCAGAGCCAAATCAAATTCGCATCAAAGGCGCTGGCGGTACTGGCTCCACTGAAAACTCATTAGTGACTTTCTTAGTCAGCAGCGCTAATGGTCAACCTGCAGCGCAGCAAACCGTGACCTTTGGTTTAGATACCATTGTTGGCGGCTTAAGCTTTGCTAATGGTGAGACTACTGCAGCAGCAACCAGTAACGCCGATGGTTTAGTCAGCGTTACAGTGCAATCTGGCACTGTGCCTACACCAGTGAGAGTGTCAGCATCTGCAGAAGATACAGATTCGGGCATCATCATTACCACTCAATCAGAGCAGTTAACGGTGAATACTGGCCTGCCGCAACAACTGGGCTTTAACATTTCCCCTTCTTTGTTCAACCCAGAAGCTGCTGATGTTAATGGTGTTGAAGTCACCATGACCGCCTATGCCTCTGATAGCTTTGGCAATCCTGCGCCTGATGACACCACCATTAACTTCACCGCAGAAGGTGGCCAAATTCAGCCATCTTGTTCTACGATAAACGGTAGCTGTTCAGTGGTTTGGACTTCAACCGACCCACGTCCTATAGATCATCGCGTGACCGTATTGGCTTATGCATTAGGTCATGAGACCTTCTTTGATACCAATGGTAATAATATCTTTGATGATGCCGATGCTTACAAAAATCCTGAGTCAAACTTTGATCCAACTGATGACGGTGCAATTATTAATGCATGTTTAGATACCGATGGTGTAACGCTTGTAGCTTGCACAGGCAATGGTATGGACATCGAAACTTATCATCAGAGTGGCTATAGCGATTTAGGTGATGCCTTTAGAGATGATGATGAAACTGGTGTTTATGTTTCCGGTAAACCTTACTTCAATGTCTTAGGTAATAGCAGTTATACAGGTCCAGACGGTAAGTTCAATGGCCCACAATGCGAAGGCAGTCACTGTGGAAAGGATGTTGACCCACAAGCCAATAAAACTTACATTCGTGCCGCAACGGTATTAACGATGTCAGGTTCAACGGCTCAAATAATTCCGACTGTTGATGAAAGCCCCATTGTAGATAACAAGCTGACTGTTACCTCTGGTAGCATGACGAGTATTGATGTTGAACTGTATGACAGTGCCAATCAAATGATGCCAGCAGGTTCAACTTTAACGGTTGCAGCAGTCAATGGATCTATCACCTTTAGTGGCTACGCCGTACCCAATGCGACTTGTTTCAAATATAAGGATATTACTCCTAGGCTATCATGTGATATCGAAGCTGCAGATTTTTATTACACCGCAGCTGATGAAGCCGGTGAAGATGTGATTACTTTAACCGTTACCACTCCGCGTGGCATTAAGACAGAAGAATCGGTCAAGGTTACGGTGCAATAGCACTGCTAAAACCCCATTACGATCTGAAACTATTAAGGCCTGCTAATGCAGGCCTTAATTTTATGTGGCCTTAGCCTTATTCAGGAAAGTTGGCACATCAAGCTAATGCACCAAATAAGTGCTTAAAGAAGCACTTTTGGTAACTGCGAGTAATAATTAAACTTTTAAGCATCTGTTTTATCTACAATATTTAGTTGGTCTAGTCTTTGCTTAGCCTGCATCGACTTTAGTAAAAAGGATTTTAGATGCTACCTTTACATACCTCATTACGAGGTTTGCGTTGTTTTTGTGTTGCAGCCGAATGTCTCAGTTTTAAAGAGACTGCTCAAAAATTATTTCTCACCCCTTCAGCGGTGAGCCATCAAATTAAACAGCTAGAAGAAAACCTACAACAGCAATTATTTATTCGCCAAACTCGCTCAATCACTTTGACAGAAACAGGAATGCGCTTTTATCAACAAATTACCCCGTTAATGCTGCAGCTGACCGAAACAGTCAATAACTTCAATAATGCCCACACCATGCATGAAGTCAGTATTTCAATGCCAGAATTTTTTGCCAGTGAGCTGTTTGTACCGCAACTGGTGGGTTGGTCAAACGAATATCCTAATATTAATTTAAAGCTCGAAACCGTTAAAACCCGCGCCAAACAAACGGCCAATACAGATCTGTCGATCGTGTTATCTGGTAGTCGCCAAGACCCTGATAAATCGTATGATTTATTTCCGCTTAATTATGTTCCAGCCTGTAACCCAGCACTGTTTAACAGGCTTGAACATAAAGGCTTTAGCGCCCTGTTAGAAGTCCCGTTAATCATGCATCAGGCAAGACCCTATGCCTGGCATCAATGGGCTGAAAGTGTTGGCCTTGATCATTTCAAACCCAAACAAATCATTCAATTAGACAGTATGTTTAGCGTCGCAAGAGCTGCTGAGCAAGGTTTAGGCATCGCATTAATCCCGCTGCCTATCAGTAAATCATGGTTTGAAAACAATCAGTTAATTTCATTGTTTGAGCAATCTTTAACCAGTCACGACCGCTATTATCTGATCAACCATAACAATGTCACCAAGCCTGAAGTGCAGTTACTTATTGATTGGGTTGTCGCCCGCTTCCATTTTTAAACCACCTCACCAGGGCTGACTAATAGGTTAACCACTGCATGAGTGAATAAATCTCACTTATCAAATTGATTTATCTCGTTTGTCAGCCTCAGGCTTTTTTCCTAAATTAGCCCTGTAGCAACTAGCTACTACCTATAAAGGAATATAACCATGAAAAAATCAACACTCTCTATCATCACCGCAGCTGGTTTATTATTATCAAGCTCTGCTGTGATGGCCAATGCCATCGAAACGAGCAAATATAAAATGGTACTTATTGAAGACACACCTGGAGTTGATGCCATTCAATCTGGTGACATCAGTGAAGGCATCGCCCTAACAGAAGCTGCCACCGCCACTGTCATTGACAAATACACTCGCAGTTTGAGTCTTTGTGTTGGCTACACTAAGCTTTCAAAGTTTGATATTGCTGAAACAGCTTGTACTGAAGCGGTAGAAATGGCCAATAAGGCTGCTAAGTTACCCTCAATGCAAATGCGAGCTTATGCCTACAATAACCGTGGTGTTATGAAGTTAATGGCTAATGATAATCTAGGCGCACTGGCTGATTTTAAGAAAGCAGCAAAAGCCAACCATGAGCCAATTTACCAACATAACTTAAGTCGCTTAGAAGCGGAATTAAGTCGCTCTGAAACAGGAACGTTATAATTTGGAAGACGATCAACAGCGACAGCAAAGCTTAATGATTAAGCTCAAAGACATGAAAAACAAAATAGGTATATTTCATCTGAATATACCTATTTTTATTTATCAAAAAAATATCAATATCACGATCACTGGATAATTAAGCTCAATACGCCATGATTAACCAGCTAATTCACAGCCCTAAAGGCCGCCACTCAAAACTAAACACTGGCCCCTTCCTTACTAAATAATCGACGTCTTACGCCAATATAAGCCAGCAAGCTAAACAGTAAAAATAAGCCCCACATTTGCAGCCACATTGGCATGATGGCATCCCATGAGGCGCCCATTTGATTTAACTGCAACATACCCATAATGGCAGGTACAGCAGGGATAATTTGCGAAGCTTGCACTAACGGCTCAGGAATTAATGCCAGCGGCCACACAAAGCCTGAGACAAATAAAATCGGCATTGAGACCAATAATAATACTTGAGTGGGTAAGTCACGCCTGACAAACAAACAGCTTAATGCAACCCCGCACGCCGCAGTCGATAATATAAATGGCACCATAAACAGCAACACTTGGCCTAAACTCGCTTGCACACTAACGCCGTAAAAGTAGTAGCAATAGCCCAAATAAAAACATGAAAAAAAGCTATAAATTAAACTGAAAACGGCTATTCGTGCGGTGATCAACGCCAGTGGCGATACCTGCTGCCAATAGCCCTGTTTACGCCATTGGCCTGCGCCTAAAATACTGGCACCTATCAAGAGGGTTTGATGCAAGATCAGTAAAAATAATCCCGGCACCACATAAGGGGTATAGCCTAAACTTGGATTAAATGCCGGCACACTATTTAAATTGACTGAATTAAGATCTTGTTGAATTTGCTGCGGATTCTCGCCCCGCGCCAGTAAGCCTATCATTTGCACTTGTTTACTGGCATCCATGCCTGCTGCCACTAACCCTTCTGCTACCGCAGAATAAATTAAGAAGTAACTGGCATCACCACCGTAACTTAAGGTTGCCCCTTTACCCAGCAGTAGGTTACGCCTAAAGCCTTCTGGAATAACCAATAAACCAAAGGCATCGCCGTTAGCAATCCACTGCTGCGCCTCATTGATGCTGGCCACTTGGCTGACTATTTTGATTTTGGGGCTGGCATCGGCATGACGCACTAACTGTCTGCTCAATGAAGAGTTATCATGATCTACCACGACAATTTTTTGCTCGGTAGGGACTTGATGTAAATAAGGCAGAGGGTATAACACCGAGTAAAACAGTAAGCCGCCAAAAACCGTCAGTACAATATCTTTATCACTTAACAGCGCTTTAAAATCAGCGATAACAAGTTGCAACCAATTCATCGTGCCTCCTGCTGTTGGCTCACAACAGCTAACGACTCAGCACTATTTACCGGCGCTTGTTTTTGACGAATGATTTTTGCTAATAACCAAGCAATAGGCAATAACACGAGAAAATATAACAAGGAGCTAGATTGCAATAATACCTGCCCAGCCTCGGCGCCATAGCTAACCACAATAACATGGGTGTCCATATAATGACTTGAAGGCATTAACAATCGCCACCACTGCGCCAATTGCGGCATATCATTAACTGGAAATGTAATCCCCATAAAGGCAAATGCTGGCGCAAACATCGCCGAGCCCATACTGATACTGCCAGCAGGCTCGCGCATAACCACCACCACTAATATGACCAATAGCCACAAGGCCCCTAGCATCATGGCCTGAGTCAGTACTAACAAGCCTAAGCTGCCAGCAATGGGTAAGCCTAAATAGCCATATAACCAAACTAAAATAAAGCCGCCATGGAGCAACATGATTGGCGTGTAGAGCATGACTTTAGTGGCCACTAATTGCCAAAAATTATCAGGCAATAAGCATTTATCTTCACCTTTGATCAAACTAGCATTTAAGCTATTCACGAACACCATCATTGATAATAACTGCAGCAATGCAATTAATACTGGCGGCACTAAAAATCCGACATAGTTATTATTACGATTAAATAAAGCCGTGGTTTGACTGGTCACTGGGGATAAATTTACTGCAACAGATGCTTTATTGGCACCGCCTAAAAGTTGTTTTAGCCCCGCCACTTGCATTAACCCTGAGCCAAGGCTTAATTGTAATTGACTGGATAACAACTTACCGACTAATAAGAACTGGCTGTTATAACGAATATCTATGGTCGGGCTAGCGCCTGTTAATAAGCCATGCTTAAACTGATTGGGGTACACTACCAGCGCATAGACCTCTGCAGTACTCATAGCTTCTTGAGCCAGTGCCAGATTAGGATAAGTTTTAGGGCTGATAACGGAGTTAGCACTGAGGTTGCGAGTCAATGTTCGCGTTAGCTGGCTGTTATCTAAACCAACCACTGCTACGGGTAATTGTCGTGGTAAACCAGCACTAAATAGCCACCATAAACACAACATGCTGATGATGGGAATGTAAGTCACCAAGGCTAATTGCCAAGGTGAGTTCCACAGTATCTTGAGTTCTTTCTGTAATAAAGCTCCCATGAGCGCCTCTAGCCTCTACTGGCTTGTAAATGCTGAGATTAATCTAATGTCAGTAATACTGACATGCCCACTCTAAGATCATCAATGGCTTCATTGGGGCGCAGCTCGACTTGAAAAGTACGCATATCAAAGTCGTGACCACTTTCAGTCGTTCTCCAGGTAGCAAAGCTTCCCATCACACTGATGTGCGCCACTGTAAAGTCCGTGGTCAGTTTTAATGCCGGAATGGTTAGCGACACAACATTGCCCACTTTAAACTCAGCCAATTGGTCTTCACGTAGTTGCAATACGGCCCAGGCATCCGACATATCAATTAAACTGACCACAGGAAAACCACTTGGGGCTAACTCACCCGCTTGCAATAACACGTCACTGACTTCAGCTACTTTAGGCGAGCGCATTTGGCTGTCGGCTAAAATGGCATTCACTTCTTTGACTGCACCTTCTGCCATACGGGCATTACCCGCCGCAGCCGCTTTGGTTTCGACTCGGGCGCCTTCATCGGCCATTTCATACATAGCTAACGCCGCTTGCTCAGTGTATTTAGCTGCTTGCCATTGGGTAAAGGCTTCATCGCGCTTTTGTCTGGCAACCACTCCTTCATTAAACAAGTTTTCAACTCGCTGATAGGTGGTTTGCATTAACTCTGTCGCCGCCTTAGCTTTGAGCCATTGCTCCTTTGCTGCGGTAACTTGCTGTTGTCTTGCGCCGTTATCCGCCTCTTGTTGCATGGCATTGGCGGCGTCACGACCGCCCTCCGCTTGCATTAATTTAGCGGCTAATTCCGGGCTATTAATGGCAAATAATAAGTCGCCAATGGCCACTTTGTCGCCGCGCCTAACCATGACTTGCTCAACGCGGCCGGGCACTTTAGAGGAGATATTGTATTCTCTGGCCTCTATTTGCCCCTGCAATACACTGGGTTTAGGCTCAAATGCCAATCTCAAGCCGTTAGCTAATATGCCCACCAAAAAAATAATGGCGATAACTGCAATAATCTTATTAGCCCGCATGCTGGCTCTCCTGTAATTGGGTTCGACCGATAAATTCATCCACTTGACCGCTGATGGCCATTAATCTGGCATATGCTTGTACATAGCGATATTGCGCCCCCAGTTGCTGGGTTTTAACAGCGCTGAGTTTAAGCTCTGCATCCACCCGATCGATTGAGGTTGATAGACCTTGATTAAAGGCAAGTTCACGTAATCTCAGGTTTTCGGTAGCGAGAGCTAAAGAGGCATTAAGGGCGTTAACTTCTTCATCTGCTTGCTGGAGTTGGCGATAGCTTTGATCCACCAGCAGGCTTAAGTCTTGCTGAGTTTGCGCCTTAGTATGCTTAGCTTGCAACAAGGCGCTTTGGGCGGCTTTGACTTTACCGCTGCGGCCATCACGGCTAAATATTGGCACATTTACGCCTAATCCAACCATCCAGTCGGGTTCAATTTGCGAAAATAAACTATCGTCCTCGTAAAGGGTGTAATTACCGTATAAAAATACGGTGGGATGATACTTACCCTTTTCGAGTTTAATTAGCTCATTCGCTTGGGTTTCTTTAGCCTCCAGCAGTTTTAGCGCAGGGTGCTGGCTGATGGTTAACTGGCTTAAGCGCGGCAATGATGGCGGCTGCGCCAGTGAGAATAACCCCGATGTAGGAGTAGCATTGCTCAGCTGCAACATTCTCGATAAAGCAATGGTCGACATTTCATATTGGCGTTGGGAGCTGCCTAAATTAACTTTGGCATTTTCTAGCGCCACTTGGGCATTTAAGCGCTCAACTTTGGCAATCTGCCCTTCGCGCTCTAATTTCTGCGCGTGTGACGCGTGCTCGGTTAACGAATCAACCAACTGTTGATTCGTTTGCACTAAGGTTTTGGTCACTGCTACTGCAAAGTAGCGATCGACAAGCTGGGTAAACAGCTCGCGGCTGACTAAGGCGTACTGATGCTTTTTTTCTTCCACTTGGGCGGCTTGAATACCTTGAGCCGCAGTAATTTGTCCACCAGTATAAATTGGCCACATGGCTTTTAAACTGGCTCGAAAAACGTCTTGCTCGGTAAACGGGGTCACAAACAGTGAGCCGGGGATCGCACCAATGATATTGCCAAGGGCTGGCGGCAGAGCGGCGGGATCTAATGATGCAATGGGATTAAGATCCCGTAAATCAAGTTCTACGGGTTTTTCTAAGCGGGTATAACTTCCTGATAGATCAAGCGAGGGCAAACTTAAGTCTTTGCCCGCATCTTGCTCCGCTTCAGCGCGGCTGACTTCTTGAGATTGCGCCTTTAACTTATCACTGACCGTTAGCAGTTGTTGCCAAGCCTGATTAAAAGCCAAGGGCTCAGCCTGAGCTGCGCTAATAACGCTGATCCCCACAACTAAAAATGCGGCAAAACGACTGCACATAATACGATTACAAATGACCAAATAGCCCATTACACCACCCTGATTAGATTTTTTACTCTATGTTATTAGCAAGTCGTGACTAACTTTACTTTTTACATCAACAACAGTTAGTTAAGTGTAGCTAAATATAAAGCAATGTCGATTAGAATGGCCTAAATAACTAAGGTGCTATTAAGGCACCTTGGTTTCATTGTTAAGCAGTGCCGCCAACGGTTAAACTGTCTAACTTCAAGGTAGGTTGCCCCACCCCAACTGGTACACTTTGACCATCTTTACCGCACACGCCGACACCTTGATCTAAGGCCAGATCATTACCCACCATAGATATTTGGCTCATGGCTTCTGGACCGTTGCCAATAAGCGTAGCCCCTTTAATTGCTTGGGTGACTTCGCCATTTTCAATCAGGTAGGCTTCTGAGGCTGAGAACACAAATTTGCCTGAGGTAATATCCACTTGGCCGCCACCAAAATTAGGCGCATAAATGCCTTTCTCTACTGACTTGATCATTTCTTCAGGCGTTGAAGTGCCAGCTTCCATATAGGTATTAGTCATACGTGGCATTGGCAGGTGCGCATAAGATTCACGGCGGCCGTTACCGGTTGTCGGCTCGCCCATTAGACGCGCATTAAGCTTATCTTGCATATAGCCCTTTAAAATACCATTTTCGATTAAGGTGGTCTTTTGGGTTGGCACCCCTTCATCATCAATACTTAATGAACCACGGCGATTAACAATGGTGCCATCATCCACTACGGTAACTAATTCTGAGGCCACTTGCTGACCGACTTTACCGCTAAAGGCACTGCTGCCTTTACGGTTAAAGTCACCTTCTAAACCGTGACCTACTGCTTCATGCAGCAATACGCCAGGCCAGCCGTTACCCAGTACTACGGCCATTTCACCTGCTGGGGCATCAATAGCATTGATATTCACTTGGGCTTGACGCACCGCTTCACGGGCAAAGTCAAAACACACAGGTAAACCGGCGTCATCAGTTGCCATAAATACGCTGTAATCATGACGACCGCCGCCACCGGCACTGCCGCGCTCACGCTTACCGTTATCTTCTAAAATAACACTACAATTAAAGCGCACTAACGGACGAATATCCGCCGCTAAGGTGCCATCACTGGCAGCCACTAAAATTTCTTCATGTACGCCAGACAAGCTCACTACCACTTGAATAATGCGGCTATCTAGGCTACGAATATAGGCATCAGTTTGCTTGAGCAAATTAATTTTTGGCGCTTCTTCCATGGCCGCTATGGGGTCATCACTACTGTAAAGCTTATGGGTGTCATGACGTTTAAAGGCATGTACTTTGTGCTCTTGGCCCGCCAAGGCAATGCCTCTTGCCGCTTCTGCTGCTGCGCGTAATGCTGCTGGATTAATTTCATCAGCATAAGCGAAACCGGTTTTCTCGCCAGTAATGGCACGAACACCGACTCCGCGCTCAATATGAAAGCTACCTTCTTTGATAATGCCATCTTCAAGCGCCCAGGTTTCATGGCGGCTGCCTTGAAAATATAAATCTGAAAAATCAATATTATGCTGATGAATAATGTTCAGATAATCTTGCAGCCCGTCAAGGGTGAGTGCGCCTTGTAATAAACTTTGTTCTACTTGAGCTAAAAATGGCATTAATTCTCTCTTTAAGCCCCATGGCCTGTATGTGGATTCTTGTCTCACCGAACTTAATTCATCGCTCGATATGTTAGCTAATTCAGTATTTATTTTAATTGGGGCGCAATAAAGCGATTGTGCGCCGCCACTGGAATTTGTTGTCTTATGGTCGCTAAGGCGGCTAAATCAAGCTGGGCTTTCACCCAACCTAGACCGGTCTTTTTCTCAGCGATAATCTTGCCCCAAGGGTCTACTATCATACTTTGGCCCCAGGTTTCTCGGCTACCTTGGTTATGCTGACCCCATTGATCGGCAGCCAGAAAATAACACTGGGTTTCAATCGCCCTTGCTTGGATCAAGGTTTGCCAATGGGCTGCGCCTGTTACCTTAGTAAATGCAGATGGCAAGGCAATAATTTCTGCCCCCGCTAACCTTAATGCCCTGAATAAGTCAGCAAAACGTATATCGTAGCAAATGGCTAAGCCTACCTTGCCAAATGGGGTGTCAATGACAGTGATACGATCCCCTGGGCAAAAAGTATCACTTTCTCGATAGGATTGCGTTTTATCGGCAACCTCAACATCAAATAAGTGTAACTTATCATAGCTGCCTAAGGTATTGCCTTCATCATCAAATAAGTAACTGCGACTATAGACCCTAGCTGCATCTGCAGAAATCGGGATAGTTCCGGCCACCATATAAACATGATGACGCTGAGCTAATGCGGCCAGTTGCTGTTTAAGTTTGCTGGATTCTTCCACAGCAGCAACAGCTAATTGCAGCTGCTCGTGACCACCAAATAGCAAACTGCACTCAGGCAGTACTACCAGTTGCGGTTCATTAGCCTTTCGAGGTAATACACTAAGCTGCGAGTCGATAAAGGCCAGATTGGCTTTGACATCTGTGCTGCTTTGACATTGCAATAAACTGACTTGCATTGGCGCCTCCTTGGCATTGTCGATGATACAGGCTAAAGGACACGATATTGGCTGCGGCCTCTGTGGCTGCTTCATCTGCTTTTAGGTTTATGTCAGTAGCATCTACTTCATTAACACCAGCGTCATTAACATTAGCTTTATTAACATCAGTTGCATTCGGCTGATTTTCAGAGCGGTTTAGTTCTACACTCTCAGCTTTAGAGCTAATAGCTTCCGAGCTTACCGTACCTGCCCCGACCTTATCAGGGCTGACTTGTGTTGCTGGCGTTCTTGGCAAAATTGATTCTGGGATTTCGATTTCTTTACTTTTTCGCTCAAGCTCTTCTAATTGTGGCTCGGTCATAGTACCACCAAGGCGAAAACGAATTTCAGAAATAACCTCAATCACAGGCTCTAATACCTTGGTCAAGGCAAAGGCACCTAAGCCTAAAGTCCATGCGCTGGTACTGAGCAATACCACTGTAGGCACACTTGATGCCAATTGCGGAATAAAGCGAATATCATAATTTAAACTTTGGGTGGTTAAATCAGTATAACCACGCACTTTCATATTACCGGCAATCGCATCCATTTCAGTGTCAGTGGTTTTAACCACACCGTTATCGATATTAAGTGAGCCCCCGAACGAGTCAAAGTGTAACCCTTTACCAAACACATCAGAAAAATCTAAAGATAACTTACGCACTATAGAATCTAGGCTAAATAGCGAGAATATCCGCGCACCTTTATCACTAATTTCAGATAAGTAACCTTTGCCCATATCAAAACGTAATTTACCGTTTAGGGTGTCTAATGAGAAACCATAAGGCGGGCCCTGCCATGAAAACTCACCAACTAAATCAAGGGGGGCGTCTTTTAAGCCGGGGTTAATCCCAAGGACTTCTGACAATGCATCAAATTTACTGGCTTTCAATTTAACATCAAACTTAGTCAGGTTTTTGCCATCTTTAAAGGTCCAATCGCCAGTAGCTTGCAAGCTAACAATGGGCCGGGTGAGGGTTAATGTTTGAAAGCGATAACCGTCTTCATAAGGAATACCCTGCAGCACTAAATGGCCCAGACGCCTATCGTAGATGCCAAAATCATCCACATCCACAGCTAATGGCGGTAAATTATCGAGCATATTATCTGGGCTGAACTCCGCTTCTTCAGCAGGTTTAACCCTGGGCGTTAAATGCAATTTACTGGCAACAACTTTTAAGCCTTGTTCACGCCAACTGGAATAAAAATCAATCCGCCCATCAAATTCTTGTGACAAAACATCAAAACGCCATACATGCTCTAACGGCTTGGCGCTAAAACTCAGTTGATTAAAGTCTTGGGCTAAAATATCTAATTTACCCACCTTGGCATCAATTAACGCTAGCGGCGGGAAGAAGCTAGCTTTTGGCCGCGTTAGGGTAGCTTCTGTGGTGCTAGGCTGGTTTTCAGTGGGCGCTGAGGTTTCCGCTGCATGGGCTGTCACAGTATCAACCACGGCTGACTCAGCTGCAGGCTTATTGGCAAAAATACTGGCCATTTCCTCTTCAGTATTTACCAGTGCCGCAGCCGTGGTATCTGGAAGATCGATACTTGAGCTTGCCTTATCGGTAAATTGACTGATGATCGGCAGCCACTGAGTCAGCACCGCATCAGGTAAATCAATAATGATATGACCTTGGTCTTTGGCAAGCTTGTCGCCTAACTTAAACTGACGCCCCAAGATCAGATCATAATGGGCTAAATTATCACCACTTTGTTGATTGAAGCCGCCCCAAAACTCAGCTTGTTTCGCTAGTTTAAGCCCCAATGAGGCCTGTTTATTATCGCCAATAAGCTCTGCACTTAATCGGGTAGGCGTAGCGGCTGCTTTTGTAAACGGCGCAGGTAAGGATAATTCAGCGCCAACTAAGTCTGAGTTAAGCTGTACTTGCAGGCTGTAACCTGTGGGATCAAATATCATAGTGACCCCGCCATCCCAATCCAGTTGACCGGAATAATAGTCAGATAACGGGTTATCAATATAATCAGGTAGATTGTCTAAATCCCACAATCCTTTTAAACCAACGCTTAAGGCTAAATCATCAGCTGAGGTTTTGTTGGTGCCAAAATCAAATGTCAGTGGCTGCTCAAATAAATCTGCGTTGATTTGATTGCCGTTAACTTCAGCATTAATAAATGCCACAGTGCCATTTACTTTTTCCAAGTTAAGCCCTGGTGTGGCGATAAACACCTGGTTATCGTTAAAATGAATTAAGCCTTTATTGTCAGCAACACCGCCCTCATACAGCGGAATGGTTAAATCTAAATCACTGATAATATCCCCTGAAATTTGTACCACATCCAAGGTCGTCCCCACAGATGATTGCAAAGGCGAGTTATCAATAAGCGTTTTTGCAGCCGCTGCTGTTGCCGCGATTTCAGCTTCAATTTTTAAGGTGGTATCTTTACCCATAAACGGAATATAAACATGGGCGCCAGCAGCATTTACGTCTAATAATTTGCCCTTATTAATCATGATATCCATGGCGGCATTTTCAAATAAGGCATATAAGCTCAAATCATCAACTTTGGGCCAATCAGGCTGAAACTCAAATGCGCCGTCATTAAGGTTAAACCCAGCTTGAAAAATACCTGAACTGTCTTGATAAGGAAAACCGCTTAGATCACCATGCCACACAACTTGCGCATCAGGAATATGACCTTTGAGAATAGCCTGGTTTAGATAACTGACTAAATCATCACTCATGGTTTTAAGAGGGAAATAACGCCCTGCATTGGCAGCATTGCTGATAGCCACATTAGCATTTAACGCCAAGTGCGCTTGCGCAGCCATATCCAGCTGCATTGATGCGGCGAGATCAATATCATCATTGTAAAAATGGACTTTGGGTAAGGTAAGCCGTGATTTAGCTAAACTATACTGCGCTTTAAATGCATCAGCCGATAATGTTAGCGGCGCTTCAAAACCATCTTGAAAATCTAGCTGATATTGCTGCGCAGGAAACTCGGCACTTAATAGATTATTAGCCCAAGAAAGGCTGCCATCAATGGGTTTACTGCCGGGAATATTCCCCGCAGCTTGCCATTGCAGTTGTTTAATATCAGTTTTAAACAATAGCGGTTTATCGGCAACTTTGAGTAATTGCAGCGGCCCAATACTGCCCTGTGGTTGCAATTTACCCCATTGCTCAACCCCTTTAAGGCCCATTGACGGGATTAACGGCAATAATGGTGTCAGCATTTCTGGGGCGATTTGATTAACGCTAACGGATAAGTCACGGTAGTTGGTTTTTAAAGACAGCTGTAACTCAGGCCAAGCTTGCTCATTCGTTTTAAAATCAAGGTCATAGCTATTAATCTGCCAGCCGTTATCACTGGGTTGCCAAGTTAACGCGCCGCCACCAATTTCAAATTTCTGCGACTCAGTAGTCCCATGCCATTGTAGCCAACTTGGCTCAAAGACTAATAAACCAGTATTAATGGTGCGGTGCTCAAACCCGAGCCAAGCTTTTAAATTTACAATGCCTTCAAATTCAATACTATCAAGCTTTAACTCTTTCTCATGTTGTCTTGATGCCCATTCCCCCAAGTCCAACGACTCAGCCGAGATATACACTTGGCCCTTAAGATTATCGGGTTGATAACCACTGCCTTTTAAATCAACTCTTAAAGCCAGTAGCTCTTTTTCTGAAGCTTGCTCATCAAGATGTATAAAGCCTTTAGCTCTGTGCATGCCCGCCATATTATGCCAAGTTAAATTACTAATAAATATCGGCCGATAATCATGGCTGTTACTGAGTAATTGTAAGGTGCCATCACTGATTGAAAAAGTCTCTAGTTGCTCTAACAATAGCGCATAGAGCCAATCGAGATCTGTGGCAGCAGCTGATGTGGCCTCAGAGCTTGCAAGCGCATCCATGTTCAATGCCACATGAATGCCATCAAACTTGACCGTTTCGATTTGCGGGCTAAGGCTAAGTAGCGTTTGCCAAAAATCCAGTTTTAGATGTACCTTGCTGGCAATTGCAGTCACTGGTATAGCTTGCTGCGGCGGGATCACGATATTACTGACGGTTAAAGCGGGGCCATAGGCCTGCCATTCAGCAGAAACCTCACCCACTTGAACCTCAAGCTGATATTGCTGATATAAATAATCAACAATTTCTGAACGCACTTCAGGTAAATGTGGCAGCAAACCGCGGATAAGACTGACCGCTAGCGCGAATAGTACCAAGACTACGGCTACTGATTGAAAGCATATTCTGCACGCAATTAAGGTTTTACTCTTGGGCACTACACCATCACCACGTCATACTTATTTTGGGTATATAAGGTTTCATTTTGCAGTCTAATACGTTTACCGATATACACTTCAAGCTCGGCTAATAAATGCCCTTCTTCATTGCTTAAGCTCTTATAAACCGCAGGCGAGCAATACAATAAAAACTCATCTGCTTGGTAAGCACGATTCAAGCGAATGATTTCTCTAAACACTTCATAAGAAACAGTTTCAACGGTTTTCATTGAGCCAGTACCTTGGCAAGCTGGGCACTCGCCGCAGACGACGTGCTCTAAACTTTCACGGGTGCGCTTACGGGTCATTTCCACTAAACCTAAACCCGAAAAACCGCTGACACTGGTTTTAACTCTGTCGTTCGCTAAAGCGCTATTTAAGCTGTCTAGCACCCGCTTTTTATGTTCATCATTTAGCATATCAATAAAGTCGATAATGATAATGCCACCTAAATTACGTAACCGCAGCTGCCTAGCAATCGCTTGAGTGGCTTCAAGGTTAGTATTAAAAATGGTCTCGGCTAAGTTACGATGCCCCACAAAAGCGCCGGTATTAATATCGACTGTGGTCATAGCTTCAGTTTGATCAATAATTAAATAGCCGCCAGACTTTAATTCGACTTTACGCCCCAATGCGCGCTGAATTTCATTTTCAACGTCATAGAGTTCAAAAATGGGGGCTGGCCCTGAGTAATGTTCGAGCTTTTCAGCAATTTCAGGCATAAATTCTTGGGCAAAACCCTGCAGCTCTGCAAAAGTGCGTCGAGAATCCACTTGAATATGGTCAAGTTCAGTGCCAACAAAGTCACGAATAATCCGCACCTGTAGGGCTAAGTCTTGATACAACAAAGTCGCGCCTTTGCGCTTTCTACGCTCGCAGACTTTTTTCCATACCCGGCGCAAAAACGCCGCGTCTTGAGCCAGTTCATCATCGCCCACGCCTTCAGCAGCGGTGCGAATAATAAAGCCTCCATCCTCGTCAACATAAGGTTCGGTAATGGCTTTTAAGCGAGCCCGCTCAGTCTCTTCTTCGATACGCTGAGACACGCCTACATGGCTTGAACCGGGCATAAAGACTAAGTAGCGTGATGGCAAAGTGATATCGGTAGTCAGGCGGGCGCCTTTAGTGCCAAGGGGATCTTTCACCACTTGCACTATGATGTCCTGACCTTGCCTGACTAATTCGGCAATATCACGCACCACAAAGTTGCCTTTTTCAACATCGGCAACACATTCAGTATGGGGAACAATATCTGAAGCATGTAAAAATGCAGCTTTTTCAAGACCAATATCCACAAAAGCGGCTTGCATGCCAGGTAGCACCCGACTGATTTTACCTTTGTAAATATTACCCACTAAACCACGCTTCATACGTCGTTCAATATGGACTTCTTGCAGTACGCCATGCTCAACCAGCGCGACTCTCGCTTCTGTTGGCGTCACGTTAATCAGTAATTCAGAGCCTTTTTTACGCTGAGCTTTAGTTTGCATAAGCCACCTGTTTAACGTCTTGTTATACGATATGGGTTATCGAGCCAACTTCTGCAGCTCAGTGTCAAAGACAGATAACCTAAAGGAGTGTTATTTATTTAATCAGGTTCATTTCAATGAGTAGTTCGCGAGTCTCTACTAACGGTAACCCGACAACGGCAGAATAACTGCCTGTAATTGCCTGTACAAAACAGCCACCTAATCCTTGAATACCATAAGCGCCAGCTTTATCCATTGGCTCTTGGGTATCAATATAGGCATCAATAGTCTGGGCGGATAACTCACAAAAGGTTACCGCCGTTTGGCAAAGCCTTGTTAGGGTTGTAGTGCCATCAGTCACTGCAACAGCTGTCATGACTTGATGGGTTTGCCCCGACAATGACGCTAAAATAGCTTGAGCATCTTGTCTGTCTACTGGCTTACCTAAAATCTGTTCACCTAGCACCACTATCGTATCTGAGCCTAATACTTTGGCATCGTCGATTTCAGTACACAAGGCCAAGCCTGCAGCGGCTTTTTCTTTAGCTAATCGCAGCACGAAATCGGCGGCTGACTCACCAGCAATATGTGATTCATCAATATCAGGTGCTACCTGCTTAAAAGAAAATCCAGCATCTGAAAACCCAGCTTGGGCCAGTAACTCTTTGCGGCGTGGCGATGTTGAAGCAAGAACCCAACTCATACTTAGCGAACCTTATAACGTCGACGAATGTTGCGTAGCACCCAAAAAAACCACCACCACATGAAAATACTGGAGATCGCAGGTAAGAACATTGAC
Organism: Shewanella sp. 10N.286.48.A6; assembly: GCF_002873135.1. GTDB lineage: Bacteria > Pseudomonadota > Gammaproteobacteria > Enterobacterales > Shewanellaceae > Shewanella. Next base: position 63,873 of record NZ_MCVI01000034.1, on the reverse strand, counting down.
CAATCGAAGCCAACACCGTTAATTACAAATTCGACCCAATAAATAATAAAATGATATAAACACACAAACAGCGCCACTAATATAGACTGCTGCCAACGGGTAAAGTTACGTAACCTTTGGGATTGGATCACAATGAGATAAATGACAATCGAAAAGGCTAACGAGCGCACCCCTAAGGTCGCGCCAAGCAGCACATCAAGCAGCACGCCAACGACCCATGCGGTAAGTACGCTATAACGATGTGGCAGTGCCATCGCCCAATAAATCATTACCATTAACAACCAATCTGGTCGCCAAGCTTCAACAATGGGCGGCAGCGGCATGATTTGAAACATCATACTGACAAAAATGGTGATCAACACCACCATGCGGCCATTGGCAATATGCGCACTCATTGGCTCACCTCAGTATCGGTCACTAATTCAGCATCTGCCTCAAGGGGAGGAATATCGGAGACTAATGTTGGCTTGAGAGACTCAAGGTCTTCATCAGGCCAAATCAATAATACATAACGGATACGGTCTAAGGCCGCTAATGGCTGCGCAGAAATAACTGAGTAACTTTGGCCAGCATCACGAGAAATGTTCATCACTCGCGCCACTGGATAACCTTCAGGAAAACGCTTACCAAGACCCGATGTCACCAGTAAGTCACCCACTTTAACGTCGGTACTTTTAGCCACATGGCGTAATTCGATTTCATCGATATCACCGGTGCCCTGAGCAATGGCGCGAACATCATTACGGGTAATTCGCACCGGAATACCGTGGCTGGTATCAGTCAATAATAATACTCGACTGGTAAGTTCACTCACTTCAACCACTTGGCCAACAACGCCTTTGGCATCGACAACCGACTGGCCGACGAATACCCCTGTGCGAGCGCCGTGGTTAAGTACCACATAATGCCTGAAAGGATCGCTTGCCACTTCCATCACTTCTGCGACAACTTTACGCGAGTCCATGTGCACCGGTGAGCCGAGTAAGGCTCTAAGGCGCTCATTTTCTTGTCTCAAGTGTTCAAAACGTTGTAAACGCTCAGACATCAGTAATTGCTGGCGCATCAACTCTTTGTTTTGTATCGCCAACATATTACGGGTAGCAATAGAATCGGCAGACCAATCCAGCATCACACCAGGGACATTAGCTAAATATTGAAGCGGGCTTAAAACAGAAGAAATGGACTGACGAAGAGGTTCTAGGCGATCATTAGCGATAAGTAATACCACCGACAAGATAATTGCCAGTGTTAATCTAAATTGTTGCGATATACCACGAACAAAAATTGGTTTCATAATTATCAGGCGGTGACATTTTAGCTATAGAAGTCAAAATATACACCGCCATTGGTTCGCTCTTTAGTTCTCTTCAGAGAATAAGTCGCCACCGTGCATGTCGATCATCTCTAGCGCTTTACCGCCACCACGAGCAACACAGGTTAGCGGATCTTCAGCAACCATCACCGGGATACCGGTTTCTTGCATGAGCAAACGGTCAAGATCACGCAATAATGCGCCACCACCGGTTAATACCATGCCACGCTCAGAAATATCTGAAGCCAGCTCTGGTGGAGACTGCTCTAATGCAACCATTACCGCACTCACAATACCTGATAACGGCTCTTGTAGCGCTTCTAAGATTTCATTGCTATTTAGGGTAAAGCTTCTTGGTACACCTTCGGCAAGGTTACGACCACGTACTTCAATTTCAAGTACTTCGTCGCCAGGATATGCAGTACCAATAGTGTGCTTAATACGCTCAGCCGTTGCTTCACCGATTAAGCTACCGTAGTTACGGCGTACGTAGTTAATGATGGCATCGTCAAATTTGTCACCACCAATGCGTACTGATGACGAGTAAACCACACCGTTTAACGAGATAATCGCCACTTCAGTAGTACCACCACCAATATCAACAACCATTGAACCTGTAGCTTCTGATACTGGTAAACCAGCACCGATTGCAGCAGCCATTGGCTCTTCAATTAAGTAAACTTCACGCGCACCAGCGCCCATGGCTGATTCACGAATTGCACGACGCTCAACTTGTGTTGCGCCAACTGGCACACAAACAAGGACACGCGGGCTTGGACGGAAAAAGCTATTGTTATGCACTTGCTTAATGAAGTGCTGTAGCATTTTTTCAGTCACGTAAAAGTCAGCAATTACGCCATCTTTCATTGGTCGAATTGCTTGAATATTTCCAGGAGTACGGCCTAGCATTTGCTTTGCATCTGTACCCACAGCAGCTACTGATTTTTGTCCGCTGCTGCCACGCTCGCCACGAATCGCGACCACCGATGGCTCGTTTAGCACGATCCCCTCGTCACGAACGTAAATTAATGTATTTGCCGTACCTAAATCGATCGATAGGTCATTTGAAAAAACGCCACGCAGCTTTTTGAACATGTATCTAGCCTGTATTCTGTATCGTCAGAAGAAAGAAAAATCAGGTAACTTTATCAATGCCGCTGGCTTTCCACAAGACCGAACAGGTTAACAATCGCTAATCTAGGGTTTTTTTTTCTATATTAGGCAAATTAATTAAATTTTGACTTAAAACAGCCTATAAACGCTGAAAAAAACATCAAAAACCAACCTCCATGGAATCGCGATATCCAAGACTCACGGCTTAACAGCAGTAAGTTTTGGTCAGCGTTAGCTCAAAAGTAGTATTAATGACATTAAGGCAAATGACCTAAGCGCTAAAATCAGCAGCTAACGGACTTCGCGCCAATAGATAATCCGATCATGACCACGATAGCGACCAAAAAAAGCGCTAGCTCTTGGGTCATAAAGGGTGGTGGAAGATAAATCGTCCCAATCCCAATACCATTGCAGCCACACTGGCACAGTTAAAGGCGCGCTAACTTGGCCTCTATAATCATTAGGGCCAGTGATAAGTGCATTCCATAACAAGGTAAACTCACCGTTAGCAAAACTGCTTGATTGACCAGTTCGCTCAATCGCTTGGCCAGACGTTAATGCCGGTTCAAATTGATAACCCAATGCAGCATCATCAGTTTGACGAGTTAATGCTGGCGTAACCACACTACAACTATCTTCAACATTTGTAGCCCAGTCACTGCCATTCCAATATTCAGCACGAATTGGCATTTTTAGGGTATCGTTTTCAGCACCATAGGTATTATCCATCACGATGCGTCCATGGCGAAAACGCTGAGTAGAAAGCAATTTAGCATCACAATTGCTGCCACAAATGCCCGAGGTGGCCGCATTCATATCAGGGTTGGCCACAAAGGCGAAATCACCATCGTTGTCATCGACAATAACCCCAATATCAAAACTGTCAAAAGGGCCATCTTTACCAGGAGCAGCAAGCCTGCTCAGTGTCGCCATATAGCTACTATCCACAGTTGCGACACCTGCAACCCAAGAGCTTGCGGATATTGGCAATGCGCTCAAGCGATTGCGTTTATCATCGCCATCATCACTGTCTTCACCCACTAATAACGCAGTGGCTTTAGAGAAATTGCCTTGATAATTTTTAGTTACCTCACTGCCAATATTAAAGGCACTGATATTCATTGCCAGTGGGAATGGCTGGTCCATATAACTAAAGCCTGTGCAGCTAGGTAAAACACTCACGCCACTAATGGCGAATCTATCAGGTACAAAGCGGCCTATATTGCCCGAGCTTGCCAGTGGGATATCGTAAAAACTTGAACCTTCATAAGTGGATGGCGACTTAACTGTAAACTCAAATACCCCTACTTCACTGATAGATTGCGTAATAGTATTGGTATTATTAGTCGCAGCAATATGGTTGTAATTACCAATACTAAGACTGCCTTGCTCACCAGGTATTGGCGACACCAGTTCACTGCCCAAAGTCATCCCACTATGGATATAGTTAGGCGTAGTTAAGTTGTCACAAAAATCGCCATCATTATCAGACTGCCAAGCCATACCTTGTATCGTTAAATCAAACTCCTCACCGGCTTTTTTATATACATTGCAACTGCTATCGCCCGCTGCACAGCTAGCATTGGCATCAACAGGTTTAACGCATAAACCCACAGGAAAGCTGACAAATGAGTCTGCGCCCACCATCACTAATCCATCTTCCTCGCCAGTGCCATCGTATTGCGCATTTAATTGCATCTGACCCGCATCAGGGTAATTCACGCTAATATCGGCTTCGCCATTAGCATCAAAATCCAGCGATATCAGTGTGCGTGCGCCAACGGATGTCCCTATATCAGTTGCTGCGCCATTACCGGTTACTGCAACTTGCGCCCCAGATATAACTGAACTCGGCGAAACGTAATCGCTCCAAAAGCCCACATCTTTAGTCACATCAGCAAATTGCGGTACGCACGCTTGTGAGGCATCATCTTTTTTCACCGCAGAAACGCTAATACCAGAGGCAGGTTTATTAGCCAGCTTGTCCGGCACAGTAAAAATAAAGCCGCTGTCAGCAAAATTAAAAGTACATTGCGCCGCTGTGGGGGTATTACCGGCAATGCTACATAAAGTAGTACTAAAAGGCTTAGCACCTGGCGATGAACCTGAAACATCTATCGTGACTGGGCCGGCCACATTATTACGCAACGCTAAGTTAGTACTACCATTGCTAAAACTAACCACATTACCACCAACCCAGCCACCACCCGTGGCGATGGATACAGGGCTCAATGTCGCCGTAACAAAGTCTGGAATAGTTTGAGAACAGTCTGCATTAGCACAAGCTTTCAACGTCATAGGCTCAGCATTACAGGTTAATGCCGCGCCAGTATGAGTGAACTCAAAGTGATCAATCACTACCCCTACAGGGGAAGAATCAAGCGCACAAAACTCTACATCATCTATTGCATGGATATTGGTTGCACCGCCTGTGGAGCCTGTAATAGAAAGAATAAAATCATCAGGTATTGCAGCCTGTGTAGGAATATCTAAAACATCAAAGAGAGGGATTACCTCAACAAAGCCACTTCCTGTATCGCGTGAGACTGACACCCATGACTCTCCTGTTACTCTTGAGTCGATAATGATTTTATATCGGTGTGCAGGACTGGTATTGTTATCATCCACTTTAGGCGATAGACAGTCACCATTGGTATTCGAAGTCCCGTTATTACAAGTCCCTCGTAAATAAGGGTAGCCACTGGTGCCACTGCCAGAACCGCGAATAGCGACACTTTGACGGCGGCGGCCTATATTGCTATCTCCACCTTCTGCTGAGAAGTTGCCATATTCATCAATACCAATACCGAGCCAGCCACCAGCAAAGCCTGCCACGTTACCTCTATAGCCATAGCCTAATGGCCCACCAGCAGAACCTGGTTGTGGTGTTATCGAGGCATCTGAAAACACCAATGCTATACCGTCAGCACCGCTACCGTTATAAGCAAAGTGATCAAATTCAATCTCTATGAGATTATCAGCTGCAGGAAATAAACGTTGGTATGTCGTTGAAGTTGCCTGGTTTCCAGCGGCTTCTGTAAGCTGTAATCTATTACTGACAATCGAAGGAGTGAAGTTACCACTTGAGCGAGCAGCGACCCAATCAGTGCCTAAATCACTGCGGTTAAAGTCATCAGTAAAACATTGCGTAAGCGGTTCTATTTTTTCTAATGCGACGAAGCTATAATTTTCCCAAATATGACTTCGATCGTTATCACGATAAGTATCTTCATCAACGACCATGCTGACAATATCATTTGTGAGCTGACAACGGCGCAGCCAGCCTCCATCACCGCCACGTCGACTGGTTTTACCTGACACTAAGACTGGCGCATCGCTAAAGCCCGTTAAACTAGTAGTGAAGTTACACTGATAATCTAAGTCCTGAATATTTGCCGCAGTAAAAGTCTGCGCATTACCAAAATGAAAATTTGTACTTTCACCATTTAACTCAATAGTACCGTTACCTGCCTTTAACGACATATACGCTACGGTTTCGGCTTGAAGCCCATTATTATCTAACCCACCGTCCATACACCGATTCGGATTTGTCACCCTAACCTCAGATGCTTCTAAAGCAACTTCAGCCCCAGTCGTTGTAAATTGCGAGGTAGTGGTAAGCCAACAATTATTAACCTGAGTTTGTATTTGGTGCAAAAAGATATCTTGGCTGTCGGGTAATGTCACATCGGTATAAGGTGAGTTAGATCCTATTAGCGCATCATCTACAGCCACAGTTCCGGCGATCAATTCGGTGCCATTGGATAAGTCATGAGTGCCCTGCGTCACTGCAATCCAGTGCACCTCAGTCATAGGTTTTGAATCAACCTTTCGATTTCCTGAGGTAGGTGGCTCTTGTTGCTCCCAGCTAAAGCCAGATGTGGTGACACTGCCTTGTTCTAAAAAGACTGAAGCGGGGCCATCACCATTTGCATCAGTTTCAGAAATGGTCGGCATTAAAAAGATTAGCGGTGTTGAACCTGCGGGGAAAGGCGTCTCAAAACTAACACTCCCTGTTGTAGCTCCAGTATTCGGATCAGTTATAGATATAGACTTACCGTATTGAATATGGAATGGAATGACAGGGTTGGATGATGCATCATTGATAGTCGATGAGGTCATATTTAACACTCTAGCTGTCACACGACCATTAATAATTGACTGATTGGTCATTGACAAGGTCCCATCAACAAAAATCACCCCATTAACCGTAGTGCCACTGGCTAGTGTTAGTGAACTATAGGTAATTAATTGCAATTCAAAGTTATTACCATCATTCAGCTTTACTCGATCACTCCAATTCGCAGACTGGTTAACAAAAATTCTCACATCGCCAAGTAACTCAATGGATGAGTCGCTACCTAAAAGTAATTCATCGACCCAGTAATCACCACCCGACAAGATCAATTTACCCCGATTAGTCAGTTCAAGTTTATCAAAACGATATTCATTAAAGTCATTTGTAATAGTAGCCGTACAATTATCTAGCTTAATCTCTGTAAATTCATTTTCACCGCCATCACCCAATGTTATTTGAGCATTGTTATTACAAGAATCACTACCAGCCCTGCCATTACTAGTCTCAAATTTGTTAGTGCCGTTCATCGCTAAGCCACGGATATCTCTACCGGTAATAGTACAAGTGCGATCACCGCCAGCAGCAGTATCGCAGCTTCTCCCATTACCATTTACAATGCTAATAGAACAAAACTGTAAATCATCTCCATTGGTACCATTAATTCGACTTTGATTACTTAACGATAACTGTGTGCCTGAAGCACAGTTACCGTTATTATTCCCGCGATGACCTTGGGCAACATCAGCCCAAATAACATTCTGATCAATAACCTCAAATGCCAACACAGGTATAATTAATAAACAATAAACGACTATGGCTGATAGGCACTTGTTAAAAAAATTAATCACCACGGGCTTCTACCTCTACTTGTCGATTAACCCGCAGGCAATCTGTTGTAGCCGCATCGCCGCTACAATTACCGGTTTCACAAACTGCATAGCTAAGAATGCTGTATTGGGTCACGCCGTTAGCCACCGTTGGGTTACAGGCCAAAAAGACTCTACAGCCGTGGAAACCAATTGTTGATGGAGCGCTCCATTCATGACGTACTGAATTGCAAACACCAACCCCACCAGCAACCGGAAATAAGCTTGCTAATTCAGCATCTGCGCCGCTATTGGCGGCAAATAAGGCTCTGGCGCCCCACACTTCAAGATTGACGGCATCATCACCATCTTCCAGCATCCGAATTAATGTGCCAGCCAGTAAAAACATGACAATTAAGACAAAAATAGCAATCACCAAGGCGCTGCCTCGTTGACGTCTTGCTATTAAGCCACTAGCGCTTAGTGCCTTGTTTAAGGGGTTATGGAACATTCGTCACCTTAACTTGATGCTGATATTTGAACGTTTCGCCATTAACACTAAATCTGGGTTCAATATGGACTATGGCATTTCGCATTAGGTTTTGTTCAGTCAGTTTAATAGCAGGCTCTAGTAGCAGATTGTTACTAACATTTTCTGCCATCAATACCGCAGTGCCCATTTGCGATGGTGCGGGCTGACTCGCTATATAGCCATAGTCAGCGTAACGATAAAGTTTTACCTCACTATTGCCTATAGGGCTTTCAAAACAATAACTAATAGGCTGACTGGCAAAGTAGATACGTTTAATTGGCGACTGCTCGGCAAATTGAGCTAGGCCAGTAAATGTTAGCGTAAGCACATTGGCTGAACTTGAACTTGATTGCAGTTCAAAGCGTTTGTTTCTGCTGGCTTGATATACATCGTTAACGCCGCTGCTATTGCTAGCGAGTGGATAAACCAGCGTATATTGCCCTGCATTAATGCTAATGCCATTATCAATCACTGTGCCGCTGACAAGGGCATCATCAGGGTAAATGGGCAGCTCAAGGTAACTGGTGCTCGAATCAATGGGCAATAGCTCAATACATTGATAACTGCCACCTGTTGCAGTGCGTAATCTGACGCTATTTGGCACTGCATTACGAATATCACGGGTCATGCGCTCAACCGCAAAACGGCTTTGGCTAAGCACTTGATCAATTGAGCTTGATTCAACAAAAATACGGGTACCAAAAATAATAAAACCGCTAACCCCAACCACCAGTATGCCCAAAATCAAAATGACGGTGACCATTTCAATTAAGGTAAAACCGACCTGTTTAGCGCCTATATTTGATAAAGGTTTTGCCCGTTGCAGTATGCCCATTAGTAATTACTCCTTACCGCTTGGTAAGTGATCACTTCACCAGCAGGTGTAGTGACATCTACAGTAATTAATTTTTCGGCTTGGCCGTTAAAGTATGACACATCAACTTCTAACTCATAGCCCAAATACACCTCGGCGTAGGTCTGGTTTGAGTCAAGCATGAGACTGCTAATATTCAAGCCTTTGAAATCATCCACATCATTGAAATTATTACGGCTTTCACCGTTTGGCCCCAGCGTGGTTGAACAAGCTACCCCAGCAGCAGAATTACACGCTGGTATACCACCATTTGGATCGGTATTTTCATCAAAGCGCTTACCCCAAATCTCATTCATCACCGAATGGGCAAGCTCAGCAGAGCGAACCCGTGAAAGTGTTTCAACGGCGCGATCAGCTTGGGGTAACAGCATTGAGGTCATCAGTACAATGGATATGCTCAACACAAGCATACCCACCACTAGTTCAATCAAAGTAAAACCTGATTTTTTAGTTGTAAAAGCATTAAATGGGGATAATTTATAAGCCATGAATATAGCCCTCAGATTCCATTGCAATACCTAAGGTTTCATCGGCTACCGCATTAAAACACAAGCCTGAACAATTGATGTTTGAGCGGCCATAATTATCAAAATCTAAAAAGAAGGTCGTCGCGCTTGTACTGGCCAGCTCGATATAAGCGCCACCCTGAAAAGCTTGTTCCACTTCTGTTCTCAACAGGTTTGCGGTATTACAGCTTGCGGAGGCGGTGTTAATCGTTTGCGAATAGTGGCTAAGCTGATAACCCGTTGGCGACACACTAATACGATAACAACGATCGCTATTATTCATTGCTCTTAACTGCACTTGGCGCAGCTCACTAATAAATTCGTTTCGCAAAGAATACGCGCTATAGCTGGACTGGGGGATAAGCCTTGGGATCACAAACACAGCGATAATCCCTACGATTAGAATCGTAGTCACCAGCTCAACTAAGGTAAAGCCACAATGAACGCGTTTATGTTTAAGCCCGAGTGAAAAGATCGTTACCACCTATCAAAAAGTAAATCAGTTATATAGTATGGCAAAATATAGCATAAACGTCTTGATATCCTTTATTAAAATTGCCATTTAGCTGATTGATAATGTTAGCCAGTAATCAGCTTACATACTGGAATAATGCCAATAAAAAAGCCTGCGTAAGCAGGCTTTAGTATTAAGTTAAATCAATATTAACAAGCTGAAGCGACTGGTAATGTTGAAAATGTTGGGAGTTTATTCTCTCCAGCACTTTCGGTATAAGTCAGTTTGCAAGCTTCAGGAGCGCCTACTTGAACTATCTCAATAGAATTTGGGGTGCCAGGTACTTCAGTTACTTCAGTAAAATCCCATTCATCGTCTGAAATATCTACCGCTTTTAATAATTCAGCTTCTGTTGCTGCAATATAACCAAATACTGTTTTAGCATCCGCTGCAGCACCAATACTTACTGAACCTGGGTTGATCTTTTCTTCACCTGCAAGGATTGCTTTTGAATATACAAGGCTATTAGCACCTTGAATCGCCGCTTTAACACCTTGTAAAGTTGATACACGAGCATCACCTTGCAAATTGATAAATTTAGGCGCTGCGGTAACCGCTAAAATACCTAAAATAATGATGACTACCACTAATTCAATTAGCGTAAAACCTTGTTGTTTTTGCATAAATACGACCTATAGATACGACAATATAAAATATGGATGCCTAGGTTTTTTCCAAACTTACTGCGCTTGAGTCAAGCAAGGTAAGTGGCTAAGCAATGTTCTCGGTTTAATCCTTAATGGCGAGACTTGTTAAATAAACAACCTTTACCTAACAAGGGCGTCAATTATCTCACTTCGTCAAATTTCTGTCCCCCATAACTCGGTATCAGTTTGTATCATTTATATTTAAAGCAGATAGCCTTGTTGCTTTTGCATAGATAATAACCTTGAACAATTTAAACAAAGAAATCAATACCTTAGAAAATTTGCGGCCACGATTTTATCACCCCATCATGGCCACCATGTGCCACCAAGGTTACACAGCAGCAAAATATTTTCTTTTAAACACAAAAAAGCCTGCATAAGCAGGCTATTTCATAATTATGACTACTTAGCAGTCATCACCTTTTACTTCATATGTAGGGAGTGAACCTGCAGATTGTGCTGGGGTGTATTCAACATGGCAATCTTTGCCATCAGCCAAGCTGTATGGTGAGCTAGTCTGATATAACACTGTTGCTGCAGTTAAATCTGCTCCATCATCAATCGTCCATTCTGGAGAAGCCGAAGTTGTGTCTATTTGTAAAGCTACTATTAACGAAGCGCCATCATTTTGAAGATAACCATAAGCAATATTAACATTATCTGTATCACTCAAAGCTAAAGTTGTATTGTCAGTTTTCTCTTCACCTGCAATTGCAGCCTTAGAATAAACAAGTGTATTTGCACCTTGTAATGAAGCTTTTAATCCTTCTAAAGTCGATCTGTACGCATCACCCTGCAAATTAATAAATTTAGGCGCTGCGGTTACCGCTAAAATACCAAGAATGATAATAACTACTACTAGCTCAATTAATGTAAAACCTTGTTGCTTACGTTTGATTTGCATAATGTCGACCCTCTTTAAAAAATAAAATTTATGGCATTTACAACATTACTGAATAATCCTTATTCAGTAATTAACTATTACTTTCAGCGTGATTAAGGCGTAGCTACCTTAATCATTAAACTAATCGTTACTAAAACTGAATACTTGCCCTGTACCTGGGTTATAAACAACCCCTTTCGCGCCCACGGTATCTAAGTCTGGTGCTGGGTCTGGTTCGCCATTACCTGGGTCCAAAACTAATGATGCCACTTGGTGATATATACACAAGTCGATATTTGTCACTGTTGCTCCATCAATACCAATAGCATCGCCACCTGCACCACCTTGAACTTTTACGGTATAGCGTTGATCGCGTGCATCTTGATTAAATAACACGTTGCGCGGTGCACTTTGCAGTACATTATTAAACACTTCTTGGCATGTTAGATTCGTCATTGCTGTGACACTGGTATTAGTAACACCCGTTGGAAAACCAAAGCGAGTATCCAGTGACACGCTAGTACCATCTAAAATAACAGAAGTATTTCGGCGACCATCAACTTCCCATTGCGCTCTGACAAAACCCACCGCAGTAGCTAAACCACCGGCAACACCTTCAACACTGGCGTTTTGCGCATCCTCAGTCACATTTAAAAAGCGTGGTATTGCTGTTGCCGCTAACAAGCCTAGAATGACAATAACAATAACCAGTTCGATTAAAGAAAAGCCTTGTTGCTTCATTTTCATATAAAATACCTCTATTGAGACTGACACCTATTTGAGCTGCAGTCATATTGCCTATTGTTAACTAGCTAAAGCTTATATGTAAATAAATTTTAGCACTTAATGTAGATTAAACACCTGTATCGATTAAAATTTAATCTAACCCGGTAAAAATAACCCGCCCCGATGAAACCTGATAACTAATGCTACCACTTTGCGCTGTAGCGAAATGACAAATCTCTAATTCGGTTTGGTAATTTACCTTAACTCCCATATCTAGCAAGTTGCTTGCCATCAATTGTTGCCATAACTCAACACAACCCTGTGCGGAGGCGGATTTTAGCATTGGCCAGCCAAAAGTCGACATCAAAATAATATTATCCTCCCCAGCCAACTTATCATTTTTAAGTTGTTTAGCTGAACCTGACGCTAGGTTTTCCCAACTTAACTTCAAGCGCTGAGGCTTGCCCTGACTAAGCCACTGGCTTTTTACCATCGCCAGCACATACAGCAGCCGATTATGTTCTCGGTGGATACTTTGAGCGCCGATACTCTCGACGCTTGCAAAATGTTTCGCTCCGATAACAACCATAATCACGAGCACTAAGGTGATGCTGATAATACGGATATAGCTCTTAACCAAATTATTTTCTGATTGCTGTTGTTTTTGCATTATGCAATTAACTCAAACATTGTGGCGTTATGCATTGTTAGCCACCTTTGACCACATTGAGCATATCCCACATTGGCAGATAAATACCCAAGGCCAAAATTAATACAATGCCTGCTACAAAGCCAATTAAAATCGGCTCTAATTTGGCGGTTAAATTCTTTAAATCGTAATCCACTTCACCTTCATAAAAATCAGCAGCATCATTAAGTAATTTATCGATTTGACCGGTTTCTTCGCCTACTGCCACCATCTGCAGCACTAATGGTGTAAATAAACCACTGTGGTTTGACACCCTTAGCATTGATTCACCAGATTCAATTCCGCGGCGCATGGCAACAATACGGTCATGCATATAACTATTATCTACGGCATCTGCCACTAAACTGAGCGCTTGAGTCATAGGCACACCCGCTCCCAACATCATCGAGAAACTGCGGCAGTAGCGCGATAAGGTTGAGCGTTCAATGATTGAGCCCACCGCAGGAATATGTAATTTCCATTTGTCCCATTGTCGCTCACCTTTTTCGGTGTGATGCCAATATCGAATGCTGACAATAATGGCCACTAAAACCACTGTCATTACATGCCAATAATTAACAAATAAATTAGAGGTGTTAATTAAAATTTTAGTTGCCCACGGCAGTTCGGCGCCAAAACGGGAAAACATATCAGCAAACTTTGGAATAACCATGATGTTCAACACCACCATGGCAATACCGATGGCTATCAGTACGAATATCGGATAACGCATAGCTGACTTTATTCGGCGGCGAGTCTCTTGCTCTCGTTCGATATAGCCAGATAACTGAATAAAAGCATCTTCCAATTTACCGGTGTTTTCACCCACATGAACCATAGAGATAAACAGCGAATCAAAAATATCTTGATGCTGATTCATGGCGGCAGATAAAGGGCGACCTGAGGTTAATTGCTCTGAAATATCATTAAGGGCATCTTTCATTCGTTGGGAATGCGTGGTTTCAGCCAAACCTGCAATAGCACGCAAAATTGGAATGCCAGAGCGAGTTAACGAATACATTTGCCGAGTAAAAATTTGTAGCTCTTCTAATGACACTTTTTGAGTAAAAATACCGCCAAGATTAAAAGGCTTGGTCGGTTTTACTTCACGCAGCTCAAGGGGAATAATGCCACGAGACATTAACGCATCTGCGGCGCTATTCTCGTTAGCTGACTCAATTAAGGCAGTAACGGCAGCGCCTTGGGAGTTTCGTCCTCGATACTGGAATGTCGGCATAATTAGACCCCTGAAGCAATATTATGCAGAGCGGGGGGCTCCATTCGCAGCTCACTGACATCTTCAACCAGTTTGGCTACCTCTTCTATGGTTGTCATGCCATTAAATAGATATTCAAATGCTGAGTCTGCCAGCGGCACAAAACTTGGGCTTTGCTTAGCGGCATGGGCAAAGTCTTGCGGGTTACCGGTGCGCATCGCATCCACCATGGCATCATCAAGCTCAAGAATTTCAAAAATACCTATACGACCACGGTAGCCGGAGCCATTACAGCTTTGACAACCTGTACCTACTTTAAAGTTGGCTTGGCTAGGATCTTTTTTGCTTACGGCGTTAATCCAGGCTAATTCGCCTGCTGTGGCTTGGTAATCAGTCACACAGTTCGCACATACGCGGCGCACTAACCGCTGGGCAATAATCACCCTTAGCGCACTGGCAACTAGGTAACTGGCTGCGCCCATATCGAGTAAACGTAGCGCACTGGTAATAGCATCATTGGTATGCAAGGTCGATAACACAAAGTGACCGGTTAATGCGCCTCGAAGGCCAATTTCGACGGTTTCTTGATCACGCATCTCACCCACCATGATGATATCGGGATCTTGACGTAAGGTGGTACGTAGTACATTGGAAAAATCTAAGCCTATCTTATGATTTACCTGTACTTGGTTAATCCGCGGCAATTGGTATTCCACCGGATCTTCAACGGTAATGATCTTAGTATCAGCTTTGTTCAACTCACTTAAAATGCCATACAAGGTGGTGGTTTTACCGCTACCAGTTGGCCCTGTCACTAACAGCATGCCGTGAGGTCGCTTAATCTGTTTACGAATGCGCTGCAAAATATGGTCCGGCATACCGGTTTCATTCAACGTCAGTAAGCCTGCTGATTGATCCAATAAACGCATTACCACCGACTCACCATGATAAATCGGCATGGTAGACATACGTATATCAATTTTGTGGCCTTTTACCTCTATATTAAAACGGCCATCTTGTGGCATACGCTTTTCAGAGATATCAAGTCCAGCCATTAGCTTTAAACGCAGTACTAATGCTGAGGCAATATTGACTTCATCTAAGGTGTTTTCATGTAACTGACCATCGATACGCTGACGAATACGCAGTACTTTTTCACCGGGTTCAATATGAATATCCGAGGCACGCATTTGCACAGCATCTTCAAAAATCGACTGTAATAATTTAACCACTGTGGTTTCATTATCACTGTCACTGTTGGTGATACTGGCCAAGTCGAACATGTCATCTGCGGCATATTCTTCTTCTAATTCACCCGCGATTTTTGCAATTTCATCGGTGCGTCGATAGAGGTTATCGAAGGCATCCAGTAACTGTCGCTCTGGCGTCACCGCAATGGTCAATTTTTTCGGTGCTACAAACACTTCAAGGTGATCGATTGCTTGTAAATCAGCAGGATCGCTCATCGCCAAGGTCACGCTGTCAGCGGTGGCTTCAACGACTAAGGCGCGATACCGGCGCGCCTGTACTTCAGGGATCAAACTGACCACTTCAGCAGGAATAGAAAGACGACTGATATCTAAATAAGGCAGATTAAGCTGCTGGGATAAAAACTTCAGTAATTGATCTTCAGTAATACAGTTAAGATCAATTAAGGTACGACCGAGTTTTTTACCGGAATTACGCTGCTCCGCTAAAGCCTGCATTAACTGATCGTTTGAAATAATGTGTTCTTGAACTAGTAGATCGCCCAAACGCATTTTCAATTTAGGTTTCATTGGCTACCTCCTAGTTGAATTAAACGCTGCTCTATATAAGTCATAGCACCCGTTGATAAACCTCGATATGACATCGCTTTTCGATAAGCATCTGCCGCCTGAGGGTATTGTTGTTGTGAATCTAACGCATAAGCTAAGCCCATCCACCAGCGCGCTTGCGAGGGTTCAATGGAAAGTAATGAGCGATAAGCCGCTTCTGCCAGTGCAAATTGACCTTCTTGTTGTGCAATATCACTTTGTAACATCCACTTGTCTCTGGCCCATTCGCTGTTATCGTCTATCTCACTCAAGGTATTGAGCGCTTTATTGGGACTAAACGCGGCGATTTGCACTTTTGCCTTTAAGATGGCTAATTCAACCTCTTCAGGAAAAAGGCTCACCCCTTGGGCTAAAATTTGCTCGGCTCTGCCTAAGTTATTGACTGAGTAATACAGCGCGGCGAGTTGCTTTCTTGCTTGATGCATAGAAGGCTGCAGTACTAAAGCTTCATAATAATTTTTAATCGCTTGATCAATTTTTTGCTGCTGCTCAGCCACTTCTGCTGCGTCGAATTTTTTCTTCGCTAATTGTTCATTAGTTAAGGTCACTTCTTTAACCGCCATGTGACCTTTTTGATTTACATTGGCCACGGTTGCACTGCTGCTTGAACGGCGATGTTGGGCAAAATGCACTTTTACATCCGCCGTTTTATCAGCCACTTTGACGGCTTCAGGCTCAACCAGCGTTTGGTGTTGTGTTACTGCCTTAGCTTCTGCGCTGAGGCTTGCTGGCTCACTAACGACTATGTCTTGTTGCTCAGCTAACGCTACATTTACTAGCTCTACATTTGCTAGCTTTGATTGCTGGTTAGCATCAGTTTCATTTAGCTTACTTTTATTTAGATCACTTTCTTTTAGCTCAGCGCCTGCAAGCTGATCCGAGGCTTTAATCTCAGCCTCAGTAATATTATTCTCAGTCTCTTGCTGCGCTATGGTTACCTTCGCACTGGCATTGCTAGTATCAGCCTTAGACTGAAGATTATGCTCAGCCAAAGGCTGCAGGTTTTGTAATTGCTTACCTTGTTGATAAAGCATGAAGCCTAATATCAACATGGTAATTATCATCACCAGCGCGATGAATAAGCCTCGGTTCGCCCCCATTGCTGAGCCAGATGTTGATTCTGGTTGCAACTGACTGTGGAATTGCACTTTGGGAGTAACAAAAGCCTCAGTCGTATTGACAGCGCCATTTTCATCTACTGCGGTTTGCTGGCGCTTATCTAAATCTTTTAAAACTTTATTTATTACGCTCATATTGACTCACTTAAAACAGCTAACCAGTCAACATCGACAATATATAAACATGTCAGTGATGCGCTAATAATTAATATAAAAAATACCCAAGCATTTATGGTATTGCTGGGTGATAGATGTGTGGCATCTTCAGTATCGGTAATGGCTGCGCGGCAATGTGATGTGCTTATTTGCGCTCGCCCTTCTGCATAACACAGCAACATGGCTTTATTAGCAATTACATTAACTAACCGTGGTATGCCTCTTGCCGCTTGGGCGATTAATTTAATGTCTTTATCACTAAACAAACCTTTGCCTTGGTAGCCTGCAACACTTAAGCGATAATTAAGGTACGCTTTAATTTCATCCCATACTAATGGCCTAAGGCTATAACTAAAGGTGATCCGCTGTTTTAGCTGCCGTATTGCTGGGTCTTGTAAGCGCTTATCTAGTTCTGGCTGACCAAACAACACCACTTGAATTAACTTGGCGCTTTCAGTTTCTAAATTGGTAAATAGCCGCAGCGTTTCTAAACTGTTATTAGGTAAGGCTTGAGCTTCATCGAGCACCAGAATCACTTTAAAGCCTTGGCTGTTGAGCTCAAGTAAACGGCTTTGAATTAAGCTGGTAAGTTGCTGCTGATTGAGGTTTTCAGTTAATAAAACCCCGAGCTCCGCCGCTAACGCCCAACGAAGCTCGTCAGGGGTTAAATAAGGGTTCGGTACATATGCGCAGTGATAATTAGTCGGTAAATCGTTCATCAGCTTACGACAAATCAGCGTTTTACCTGTCCCTACCTCACCAGTTACTTTAATAAAGCCTTCACCATTAGCGATGGCAGTTTGCAGCACTTGTAACGCCTCCACATGGGGCGTCAAACCAAAGAAAAACTGTGTATTTGGCGTAAGCGTAAACGGTAACTGACTCAGGCCAAAGTGCTGCTGATACATAATGTTTGCTCGTGCTTACATCGCTATTCTTGCTCTGGGTACCAACGATCTAACAGGTCTTTTGAACGTTTTAGCTCATTGGTCCAGGTGTCTGCGCCAACAACCGTAGGCTTAAGCATAATGATAAGCTCGGTTTTTTTGGTTGATTTACTGCGGTTGGTAAATGCTTCCCCTAAGAAAGGAATATCACCCAGTAGCGGCACTCTAGAGACAATTTCAATATTCTCGCTCTTCATTAGGCCACCGATCACCACCACATCACCTGATGACGCTTTTATCACAGTGTCAGATTCACGGATTTCACTTTGCGCTAATGGCAGCTCTAATGATGAGCCACTCACTTTAATTTCTTTGATTTGCTCAGACACATCAATCACTGATGGATGAACATGCAACAAGACATTGCCTTCACCATCAATTTGCGGGGTCACATCTAAGGCTATCCCCGAAAAGAATGGCGTGAGTTCAACTTGCGGCGTGGTCACTGGCGTTGTTCCTGCAACCGTGGTTGATGATACGTCAGTAACAAAGTACTCATCATTACCCACTTTGATCACTGCTTTTTGGTTGTTAGATGCGGTCACCCGAGGGCTTGAAAGTACATCTACATCCCCTTGGGTATCCAGCAGGCTTATCATGGTGCTAAAGTCGGTACCGGTTAAGCTGACAGAGGTCACCCCACCTATCACATTAGTAATTTGATCGCTTAAGCCATTACCCGGTGAAGTGCCAAAACTAATGTCTGTGCTACCTGCATGGCCTAATACGTTATCCCATTGAATACCTTGCTGATAACCATCAGATAAGGTCACTTCTAAAATCTTGGCTTCCAGAATAACCTGGCGCTGTAAGTGGGTTTCTGCAATATTTAAAAAGGTGCTGACTTGGCGTAGCTCGTTTGGAAAAGCCCTCACAGTTACTAAGCCAGCTTGAGGGGTAATCACCACTTGGCGTCCACCACCGGTATCGCCAATAATTGATACTAAGGTTTTTTCTAGCTCACCCCAAAAATTTGACTTGGTGGTCGAGCGAATAAAGGTGCCGTTGGTATTATCGTTACCATCGTTATTGCTATTATTACTGCTGTTATTTGAGCTATTGCTATTACTGTTATTTGAACTATTGCTGTTTGAATTAGAGTTTGAGTTGTCATTACTATCTGAGATACGGCCAGAACTGACAGAGGTTAGTGATAAGCCTTCACGTTCCATATAAATATAATTTAACGGATAGGTTTCAGTGCGCATGCCCGCTGGGAAGATCCGTAAAATACGGCCATCTTGGCTAACTTCATAACCATAAATGTCTTCAATCACTTTAATCACTTCAGAAAGCGTCACGCCATTGAGCGATACAGAAATAGAGCCCGTCACATCAGGATGCACCGCCACACTTAAAGGGGTGCCTTGGACTAAACTTGGGAAAAACACTTTTGCATCAACATCGTTAGCAGACACATCAAAGCGGCGCTCAGTCGGTAAAGATGCACTGGTTCTGCCAAGGGAACTTGAACCATTTAATTCACGCTGCACATCTTCAGGCATTTGCGCTGGCGGCGGGACAATATTTTGCGCCGCTTGTGCTTGCTCAAGAGATTGACTCAGCTCACTTTTAGACGTGGTTGGATCGGGTCTGTCTGTGGTTTGACAACCTAGCAAACATAGAGATAGCAGAGGGGTTATATACTTAATTACATTCATTGTTATTGATTTCCTATCGCTCTGTTATCGATTGAAATAGCGTTAATTTTCTGCCATCAGCTAAATTAACGTATTGCTTTCCAATATATTCAATTCGTACCCCTTCGACGCGATCACCAACAAAAAATATTTTGTTGTTAATCACCGCATGGGGTTTATTACTATGCATTATGCTATTAAGTACTAATGAGCCCGGACGATTAACTTGAGTCGATGACACTGCGTAGCCTTTGCCTGGTAGTGTCGGATCTCTCAATGCTTTTGCAAAACTTAAGCTACTGAATAGCAAAAAGCTTAGGCTGATAGCACAGGTGATTATGAGTATCTGCTTATTGTGCAACACTAATAAACTCCTTATTAATACTTAAGGTATAAAGCTCTATTTCTACTGTGGCATTGGGGTGTTGCTCAACATGGTAATCGAGACGCTTCCAATATAATTTGTCTGGCATCGCTTCAATGGACTGAATAAATTTTAAAATAGCAAAATAGCGCCCTTCTAGGGTCAAGCGAATACCATGGCTATATAAGTTCATTTTGTCTTCTTCGCCCACCTCAATAAGTGGCTGCGGGGCGATAGAGGAAAATGACACTAACTTCACATCGTTAATATTACCCAGCAAAGTGGTTAATACTGTCGGCATATAATTGGCTGGCACCATGGAGATCATCTGGCTTTCTAAATTGGCATCCATCTGCTGATTTTGCTGCTCAATCATGGTCAATCTATTGCGATAATCGCTATTAGGATCCATGGCTAATCGCTGCTGATAAAGCGCAATTTGTTGCTCTGAAATATCATTTTCAGATTCAATTTGCGTGACTTGATGTGACAGCTTTAATCTTTCTTTCCAGATAGTTTCAACCGGAATATAAAGCAGCATTGCGACAACAATTATGCTGGCAAGGGCAATCAATACTCTTTCGCGCTGACTAAGCTCATTAAACTGAGTGGCGAGTTTTTGCCATGTTTGCTTCATTGCTTCGCCCCCTGTTCAGCAGTGCTCGCCAACTTAAACGCCAAAGGCTGGTTTTCGCCTCTATCCATTGTCATGGTGGCAAAGGCATAACCTTTAAGGGTTTCAGTGGTTTTTAATCGCTCAACCCATAGCGGAATGCTCTGGGGGTGAGAGCCAAAACCTTCAAATTCAAAATATTGCTGATTAATCACGATACGGTTTAGCCACACAGAACTATCAGATACAGAGGCAAGATCGGTGAGCAGGCCTGCGTAGCCATGACTTATCATGTTATCTCGTTGTTTTATTTCATCTGATAATAATTGCTTTAACTCTAGACGTTGCTGCTCAAGCTCGACTTTAGCAACTAAATCCGCATCCGGTTGACGGGTGGATAATTGCAGCTCTAACGCCGCTTTTTGGTTGTCTAATTGCAACTTTTGCTTTGATAATGCGCCGTGCTGACTGGCAAGAGTCGACTCCAACCAAAAACCAACACCCCAGGCGATAAGGCTGAGCACAACTACGGCGGCAGCCGCCAGCATCATGCGCTCAAAAGATAGCCTTAACTTGGCGGGCAATAAGTCTACGCTAAACAGGTTAACCGTGGTTTTGATCACTTAACACCTCCAGCGAGTTGCGCATATGCCATGGCGGCAAAATGACCATTTACTGAGTCGTGTGAGATCACACTGACCGTTTGATTAAAGTTTTGTGCAACCAAAGGCACCAAGGCTTGGGATTCACCACTGATAAGTAAATTAATCGAATGAACTGGCGCTTGGCGTAATTGGCTCTCGAAGTAATCCATTGAGCGTTGGATTTCTAAACTCAAATTATCGGCTAATCCATATTGTAAGTCTTGGGCACTGGCGCTATCTATTTGACTGAAACCGCGCACTCGGCGCTGCATTAATAGCTCGCCTTGCTTAACCACGGTTAATAGCAACTCTTGCCCTGATACATGACTAACAATCATGTGGGCTGACTCATCGTCAAATAAGTGGGTCATGGCAAGTTCTTCAATGCTGATGCCGCTAATGACAAAACCATGATGCTCACAAGCTTGTGCCAATTGTGACAGCTGCGCTTTATTGGCTACCACCACATTAATTTTTCCGGATGTATTTAACGAAGACTCAAAGTAATCTAATTGAATGTTGCCAACAGGCTCTGAAACTAAATCTTTAACCGACCACAATAGCGCCTGAGTTAACTCTTGTGCTTGTACATTGGGTTTGTCGGCAGTGACTAACTGATAAAAGGCTTCACTCAAAACAATTTGAAGCTTAGCTGCACCAAATTCTTGCTGTAGCATTTCAAAGGCTTTTGAGTAATTATCGCCATTAAAAGCGATTTGATGAATAACACTGTTTTTAGCCGAGTTTGCAAAGGATTTTGTTTTTGAATCAGTTTGTTGTTCAGCATTGCTGACAATATTAGTCTGAAAAACTGAAATCGTATCCGCGCCAAGGTATAAGCCTAACTCTGTAGTAGGCTGAGGCTTGCGCCAAAAAGCTAATGTGTTCAAAAAACCATTTTTCATTCAAAACCCTGTGCTTCAATGACTCGCAAATGTAATGACATAGAAAAGCAACTCTACGCAGCCAAAATCAAACCAATTATACAACATCAAAATAGCGCACTTACCGAGATGTCATAACGACTATAGCCAACTAAGACTAAAAAAGTGTCAAAAAAATAACGAGTGTCATTTTAACCTCTAGTCCCTTAATTTTGTAGGGTAATATTTGGCTAATTTTCCATTATACATAAGATAGGTTGTTAAACGAAGATATACAAGTTTCACACTTGTTCATCAAACATGCTATCACTGTTAAATGTGCTAAAATCTGCTGAGTAAATGGCCAAAATCTATCATTGCTCCCAGAACGGCTACCGATAACGACCCACTATGAGTCGTTACTGATACAGTAAGATACAATTATTGTACCAATTTATAGCAAAACGCTTTTAAGCTAGCCCAAACAAGGTCAATACTAATGGTTAAAAAAGTCACCTTGGGCGGCACTAACACCGAGAATTTTTAAAGTTTGCCACTCTTCAAAACTGCTGACACCTTCAGCAAATACCTGCACTTCAGCGCGATATAAGCCACCAATTAAGCTACGAATAAACAATTGGTTTTCTGACTTTAAATGGATTTGGTGAATAATAGAGCGATGCAATTTTACTAAGTCAAAATGACACTCTTGAATATAGTGAGTGCCCACAACTTGCAAGCCCACATGGTCAACACACAACCTGGCTCCTATTTTGCGAAGCATTTCGAGCGTGGCTACCAAGTCTTGTTGATGTTTGACCACAATATTTTCAGCCACTTCAAAAGTAAGCCTTGATGCTAAAGGGCGATGCTCAAGTAATGTGGTTTGTAGCCAGCGCGTAAAAGCGCGACTGGTTAGCGAATCGAGGCTTAAATTAACACTAAAATGCTGTTGGTTATTAGCCATTAGCTCGAACAATACAGTTTCAATTAATTGCCGCTCAATTTGCGGCATCAAGCCACATTTGTTGGCCATAGGTATAAATAACGTCGCCCTAACCTCATTACCTTGATTATCAATAGCCCGGCTAAAGACTTCCTGATGACAAGTTGCGCCATCGCTATCAATCACTTTTTTAGTAACAGTCACAAAGCGGCGGTTAACTAAGGTGCTTTCTAAGAAACTGCGCCAACGCACCGATCCTTTGGCGATCTCTTTATCCACAGCGCCTTTGTCATACATAAACCAGTTATTATTTCGTTGCAATTGCGCTGCTTTCAAGGCCATTTCAACTTCTTCAACGATCTGCTGCTGCTGATCGCCAGCCTTATAAAAGGCCGCCCCCAAATGAATATAGTTATCTTGAGAGTCAGACTGATTTTGTAATTGGCTAATGCCAATTTTAAGCAGTTTGCCGGCTAAACTGTCCGCTTCAGCAAGGGAAAGTTGCGGCGCTACCACGACAAATTGATTAAAACTGTAGCGAGCAAAAATGGACTCTTCAAATCTCACCAGCAACCTTTGTACAGCTTGCACTAAGTCATTAAGCTGCTCATTCACTTCTTCAACACCATGTTGTTGCTGCAATAAATCTAAGTCGTCAAAGTTCATCAGCACCACTACTCCATGAGCAATCATGGTTTCTTGGTGCGTTAACGCCTCCAAACGGTTTTCAAAAAATATGCGGTTACCAATGCGGGTGCTGGGATCCAAAAAGGTATTCGAGCGAATAAACTGATCAAAACGGCCACGCTCTTTTTGGGCATCTTGCAGTTGCACAAGTAACTTTGTCATGGCACGGTTAATCAGTCGTGGTCTGGCCTTAGCCGCATATTGCAATGCTTGTTGATGCTCTCCATCCAAAATCAAATGACTACGCTGAGCAATATGTTCAATGCCGTCTAACTCTTCAGTAAACCAGCGCAATCCAAAACGGACAAACAGTCCAATGGCGCTTAAAGCAATAAACAAGCTGATATATTCATACCACCCCAATTGTTGTACTAGATAAGGCTGAGGCAAATTTAGCTCCATCGCTAAATTAGACGACTTATCAAGCGTATGCTTATATAGAGTGGGATATTGATCTGCCGTAGGGGAGTAATACTCAAATAAAATATCATCACCACGGGTCAACTTAAATGAATTGGCGTTAAAAGCCATCAGCATAGGCGGTAGCCATGCATGTAAATCCCACTGATACTTGGGTTGGCTCTTGGATTGGTTTGCGGATTGGCTCTTAGATTGATAGTGTTCAACTAACATCAACCCTAACTTATCGACTTTTTGCTGCTGAAATTTATAGGTCAGTTGCGTGAAACTGACCATAGCACCCACCAAAAAAATAAAGCCCACAGCCGTGAGCGATAACAGCCAAAAACTGATCAGCTTTTTGGTTAGCATTTTCGTTAATTTCATTTATCAGCATCCTGCTTAAACACAGCACTCAAGGGGAATTAGTTATTGTTATTTTATTGCGAGTACATTTTTATTATTAGAGAAATAGTTTAGAAAAATAATATTAAAATCACATGTTCAGTTTATGTTAAACGCGTTTACTTTATACTAATAGTCTCGCCTTATATTGAACGCGTCATACTATCACTTGTTTAATAAAAAAATGCTGTCGCAGTTTTAAAAAAGTGAGCTTAGGCTTAATAATCTTATTTAGCTATATTATCTGCTGCAATCTTGCAAAAATAATAGTGACATTTACTCAGCATCATTTAATTATAGCAGTCAAACTCGTTTATTATTAACGCCATTTTCAGCCAATAAAAAAGGGGCTAATGCCCCTTCTAACTAAGGTGAATATCTAACCATTAATAGATTAATAGTCAGTGGGTACCTTATCTAATACCGCGACACCTGAATCAATGGCCGCCTGAGATACCGCACTGGCGATATTTTTCAATAAACGAGGGTCCATTGGCTTAGGCAGCACGTACTCTGGGCCAAAGCTTAATGAATTAACATGTGGGTAGGCTGCTAATACTTCTGCGGGAACCGGTTCTTTAGCAATTGCCGCTAACGCTTTAACTGCAGCAATTTTCATTTCATCATTAATGACACTGGCTCGAACGTCTAATGCGCCCCTGAAAATGAAAGGAAAACACAATACGTTATTCACTTGGTTTGGGTAATCACTACGGCCGGTACCCATAATCAAATCTTGACGGATTGAGTGAGCCAACTCAGGTTTAATTTCAGGATCTGGGTTTGAACAAGCAAAAATAACCGGTTTTGGTGCCATTAGCGCAATGTCATCAGCAGTTAATAAATCAGCGCCAGAAAGCCCCAAGAATACGTCGGCATCCTTAATCACATCTTGTAAGGTACGCTTGTCTGTGTTGTTAGCAAACAAGGCTTTGTATTCGTTAATGTCTTCACGGCGAGTATGGATCACGCCTTGTCTGTCGAGCATGTAAACATTTTCACGCTGAGCGCCACACTTAACAATCATGGTCATACAAGCAATGGCCGCAGCACCTGCACCTAAACAAACAAATACTGCGTCTTCAATTTTTTTGCCTTGAATTTCAAGTGCGTTCAACATGCCTGCTGCAGTTACGATAGCCGTACCATGTTGATCATCATGAAACACAGGCACATTACAACGGGCAATAAGCTCTCTTTCAATTTCAAAACACTCAGGCGCTTTGATATCTTCTAAATTAATGCCGCCAAAGGTATCTGCAATCGACTCAACCGTATTAATAAAATCTGCCGTAGTTCTGTGCTTCACTTCAATATCAACTGAATCAATATTGGCAAAACGCTTAAACAGTAATGCCTTACCTTCCATTACAGGTTTTGATGCTAATGGGCCTAAGTTACCTAAGCCTAAAATTGCCGTACCGTTAGAAATCACCGCAACGGTATTACCTTTATTAGTATAACGATATGCGTCATCAGGGTTTGCCGCAATTTCTCTTACCGGCTCTGCCACACCAGGACTGTATGCCAGCGACAGATCATGACTGGTTTGCGCTGGTTTAGTGAGGGTTACAGCAGTTTTACCTGCAACTGGGAATTCATGGTAATCGAGAGCTTGTTGGCGAAAATCTGGCATTGTATTTTCCTGAGTGAGGCAAGTGATACGGCGAAGTAAAAGTAATTCTGCGAAAACGAGGCCAGTTAAAAATAACTTGAGATCAAACTAATCCGTCAGCGATCGCTTTCTGCTGGGATTATAAATCAAAAAATAACAAAAGTTACCTTTAATAATTAGAATTTGGTCAAGTTATATTTTTTAATCAAAAAATTAACCATCACATTAAGAATCAAGGACTTAAAAATGTAGAAAAATAACAAGATTTGCTAATAAAAACCGTAAAATGCTACTTAAACTTGTCAAAAGTTTGTCTAAATAACAATATTATTGTCTCAGTTGAGTTTATATAATTTATAACCAAAAACTTTATTCAGCTGAAAATAAATTTGTGTAAAAAGTGACAGCTACAAAAAAAGACGCCGAAGCGTCTTTTTCTTAAAATAATTGCAAGAGCAATTATTTTTTACCAAGTGCACCAAAGCGCTTGTTGAATTTGTCGATACGACCACCAGTGTCTACAACTTTCTGAGTACCAGTGTAGAATGGGTGACATGCGCCACATACGTCCAAGTGCAAGTTTTTACCAGCAGTTGAATTTACTTTAATGATGTTACCACAAGTACAAGTTGCAGTAATTTCAGCGTAGTCTGGGTGGATACCTGTTTTCATTTGGATTACCTTTTAATAGAGGCCACGTCGCTCTCCCAACCCGAAGTTGAGCACCACATGCGTTAATAACAATAGTGTTTTAGGCGCGCAATAGTACAGTATGTGTCCAGACCAAACAAGTGCTATTTATTGGCTACGGTGTTTAGCTTCTATCGACTCAAATTCAAGCTTCGCATCAGCCTTTGTTATATATTGATTCAACTGAACTTTTGTCGGGCATCGCAATGGCACATCTTGTTTGATTAAGTGAATTTTCTGCTGAGAAAACGCCTGAGGATTGGCCTCATAAAGCGCTAACATCGCCCCATAAACATGGGTATTCCACGATGTAGCATAACGTGACGCAATCCCCCATAAGGTCTCAGTGTTATTACGCTCAACCATACAAGCTTGACTGTTATTACTGTTATTACTCGCCGTTACAATAATAGGATCCTTTTCGGCTGGTGTTGCAGCTAACGGGACTTTTTTAAGTGCTTTAGCGGCATCGATTTTAATATCACTGCGACCATTTGGCTTTATGTAAGGGGCATCAAATACCGACAATACCGCATACTGCTGCCAGCTATTGCCCTTATATTCACTGACAATCAGCTTAGCATTAGGGTCACTGACATCATCAACACCTATGGCATAGAGCATAAAGCGACTAACAGGTTGCAGCATTAACTCCTCAACAACCTCATTTGCTCCAACGGTTTGACGTAAGTGAAAAGTCAGCCGTGAAAGATCATCGTTAGCTGCCACAATATTAAGCTTTAATTGCGGATGCTGATCTAGCTTAAAATGGCGGCTATTGATACTGATATGACTCAGCGCTGCTTGGGCACTAAACGAAAATAAAAACACAGACAGTGCTAGGGTATGTTTGCTAAATAATCCTTTTAACATCAATTTTCTCTTATCCTATTTATTTACGGTCTAGCTGGAGTAAACTAGAGCTTCACAATTCTGAATGATGATGACTTATGCCTGTGTTTGTTGAGGTTGCATTGCCCGTTCCCATGCGGCAAACCTTTAGTTACCAAATCCCTGAAGCCAACGTAGCACAAATAAAGCTTGGACTGCGGGTAAAAGTGCCTTTTGGTCGACAGCAACTAATTGGGCTTATTACTGCCATTAAAGATGACTGCGACGTGCCAGCAAACAAGATTAAAGCTATCACTGAACTGCTGGATGATAAACCGTTACTGCCTGAAAGTTTGTACAAATTAACACTTTGGGCGGCAAGATATTACTTTGCCAGCCAAGGGCAAATGCTCAGCCAAGCCTTACCGGTTGCCCTGCGTAAAGGGTCAAGTGCTCAACCGCAGACTGTGACTGTATTTGCGTTAAACGAGCAAGGCAAGCAAGTCGATATCAGCGTGCTCAAAAGAGCGCCAGCACAAAAGAAATTATTCGAATTACTGCAGCAGTCGGCCATCAGCCAAGATGAATTTACCACCCAAGAGCTCAGTAAAGTGGCCTTAAAAGCCCTTGAAGATAAAGGCTGGGTTGAGCGCCAACACATCACCAATGCCGCCGACTTAAGCTGGCGTCAACAATTGGTCATGACAGAAACCCCACTTAAACTTAATAAACAGCAAGCAGTGGCAGTATCTATCCTTAATCAGCAGCAAGGGTTTCATTGCAGTTTATTAGAGGGCATTACTGGATCTGGTAAAACCGAAGTCTATTTGTCAGTATTAGAAACTATCCTAAAGCAAGGTAAACAAGCGCTGATTTTGGTGCCTGAAATAGGCTTAACACCGCAAACCATTAACCGCTTTAAGCGCCGATTTGATGTCAATATTGCCGTTATTCACTCCGCATTAACTGACAACCAGCGTTTAGAGGCTTGGCGTCAGGCCCGTAGCGGTGAAGCCGCGATTATTATCGGCACTCGCTCGGCATTATTTACCCCAATGGCATATCCGGGGCTTATCATTCTTGATGAAGAACATGACAGCAGCTTTAAGCAGCAAGAAGGGGTGCGTTATCACGCCCGCGATTTAGCTGTTATGCGCGGCCACTTAGAAGATATTCAAGTGATTTTAGGTTCGGCAACGCCATCGCTAGAATCGCTACAGAATGCCATTTCAGCCCGTTATGCCCACTTAGAACTCGGCGAACGCGCAGGTGCAGCCCAAAAAGTGAAGCAAGGAATTATCGATATTCGCTCCCATCCGCTTAAGGCCGGCATGAGCGCCTCAATGATCAATGAAATGCGTATGCACCTAGATGCGGGCAACCAAGTATTACTATTTCTAAACCGCCGTGGCTTTTCGCCAGCCCTACTTTGTCATGAGTGCGGACATTTGCATGAATGCGATCGCTGCGATGCCTTTTTTACTGTTCATCAAGGTTTAAATGAAATCTGCTGCCACCATTGTGGCAATCAATATGCTATTCCTCATCAATGCCATGAGTGCGGCAGCACCATGTTAATGGGCCATGGCACCGGCACAGAGCAATTGGCACAAGCCTTAGCACAAGAGTTTCCCCAATATCCGGTAGTGAGGATCGATCGTGACACCACCCGCAGAAAAGGCTCATTAGAAAAACAGCTCAACGGCATTTTAAAAGGTGAATATAAAATTTTAGTGGGCACCCAAATGCTAGCTAAAGGGCATCATTTTCCAGATGTGACTTTAGTGGGATTAATGGATGTCGATGGCGCTTTATTCAGCGCTGACTTTCGAGCCCCAGAGCGCTTTGCGCAGCTTTATACCCAGGTTTCAGGCCGCGCCGGCCGTGCTGATAAGCCCGGTAAAGTATTACTACAAACCCATCAAAGTGATAACCCCATATTAAGGGATTTACTGCAGCACGGTTATGGTAAGTTTGCCCGCGGGCAATTACTTGAGCGCCAACAAGCCCTGTTACCACCCGCTTGGCACATGGTGCTGCTTAGAGCCGATGCCCATTTAGCAGAAGATGCCGATAGCTTTCTCAATCAGGTGGCCAGCTTATTACCCCAAGATAAAGAGTTTGAAGTCATTGGCCCAATGCCTGCTCCATTGGATCGTAAAGCGGGCAAATACCGCCGCCAGTTATTATTCCAAGCTAAAAATAGACAACGATTACAACAGGTTTTTGAGCAAGTATTGCCAACCATTGAGGCATTGCCTGAAAGTAAAAAATGCCGTTGGAGCATTGACCGCGACCCGCAAGATTTAATGTAATCAGCTTGTCTTATTCTGCGATAAAATTCGCTTTGCTGAAATTTAAAAAAAATCTCGAATAAAAACACTATCGAGATAGCATTCGAGTATCAAAAGCGGCTAAAATAGTCGGTTACTCCTGTCTTTTACTTTAAGTTAGTGCTGATAAACGCCCATGAAATCACATATTGCATCTTTACTAGAACAAACCGTCGACTCTTTTAAGCAACAAGGCATTGTCCCAGCTGATTTTCAGGCTCGCATTCAAGTTGAGCGCACTAAAGATAAAACTCATGGTGATTTAGCCACTAACTTAGCGATGATGCTAACCAAAGTTGCTAAAAAGAACCCGCGCGATATCGCTCAGCTAATCATCGACAACCTACCGGCATCTAGCCATGTGGCTAAAGTTGAAATTGCAGGCCCTGGTTTCATCAACTTCTTTATTGATGAAAATGCCTTAGCGAATCAACTGCAAGATGCATTAAACAGTGAGCATTTAGGGATCACCTTACCTGAATCACAAACCATTGTAGTTGATTACTCATCACCAAACCTTGCCAAAGAAATGCACGTAGGTCATCTACGTTCAACCATTATTGGTGACAGTGTAGTGCGCGCACTAGAATTTTTAGGCCATAAGGTCATTCGTCAAAACCATGTGGGTGACTGGGGCACTCAGTTCGGCATGTTACTGGCATATATGGAAGAGCTTCGCGCAGCTCATGGCGAACAAGCTGATCTTGAGCTATCTGATTTAGAAACCTTCTACCGTGAAGCAAAAGTACGTTTTGATGAATCAAGCGACTTTGCTACCCGCGCCCGTAACTTAGTTGTATCACTGCAATCAGGTGACGAATACTGCAATAAACTGTGGCGTGAATTTAATGATATTTCGTTAGCCCATTGTCATGAGGTATATAAACGCCTTGGGGTGACCTTAACCCGTGAAGATGTTCATGGCGAAAGTGCTTACAACGATGATTTAGCCCAAGTGGTTACAGACTTAGCAGCTAAAGGATTATTAAGCGAAAGTAATGGCGCTAAAGTGGTATTCCAAGAAGAGTTTCGCACCAAAGAAGGCGAGCCTCTACCGGTTATTATTCAAAAAGCAGATGGCGGTTATTTATATGCCACCTCTGATTTAGCGGCAATGCGTTACCGCTCAAATGTATTAAAAGCCGATCGCGCCCTGTACTTTGTCGACTTGCGCCAAGCACTGCATTTCCAACAAGTATTCAAACTGGCTAAAACTGCCGGTTTCGTCCGTGAAGGTTTATCGCTAGAGCACACAGGTTTCGGCACCATGAATGGCCCTGATGGTCGTCCATTTAAAACCCGTAGTGGTGGCGTCGTTAAGTTAGTGGATTTACTCGATGAAGCAAACACTCGCGCCGTTGAATTAGTGCGTAGCAAAAACCCTGATATGGACGAAGAGACACTCCTTGAAGTGGCTCGCGTTGTGGGTATTAGCTCAGTTAAATATGCTGACCTTTCAAAAAACCGTGCCAGCGATTATATCTTTAGCTTTGAGCAAATGCTCAGCTTTGAAGGTAATACCGCTCCGTACCTACTTTATGCTTACACCCGTGTTGCAGGCATCTTTAAACGTGCAGCAGATGTTGACTTAAGTCAGGCTAAAATCGTGCTTGAACACGATAAAGAAAAGCAACTCGGCACTAAGCTTGCTCAGTTTGGCGAAGTATTAACTCGCATGACAGAAAAAGGCTTGCCACATGTTATGTGTGCCTATGTTTATGAGCTAGCCAGTGAATTCTCAAGTTTTTATGAAGCTTGCCCTGTGCTTGCCGCTGAAACTGAAGCGCAAAAACAAAGCCGTTTATTATTGGCGCAGTTAACTTCAAAAACCTTAAAAACCGGTTTGTCGCTGTTAGGCATCGAAACCTTAGAGCGTATGTAAATGAGCCGAGATTACGCTAATAAAAAGCCTAGTCCCAAAAAACGTTCGGCATCTAAAAAGAGAGGCGCAGCTCAGCAAAAGCGCTCTATTCCTTATTTGCCGACCTTGGTGGTCATTTTACTGTTAGGCGGTTTTGGTTATTTCTTGTGGTTTATCAGTGGTAGTTCTGATGATGCTACGCCTGAGTCAGCACCAGCAAGCCAAGTGGTTGAAAAGCCAACGCCAAAACCTGCGAAAAAAGACCCTAATGCCCTGCCGCCAAAGCCAACGGAGCAGTGGACTTATTTGGAAGAGCTAGAAAATAAAAGTATTGATATTGAAGTGCCAGAAGGTGCGATGAAGTCTCAAGGCCCTTACCAAATGCAATGCGCCTCATTTAGAAAGCTTGCTCAGGCTGAAGAAATGAAAGCCGTGATTGCCTTTCAAGGTCTAGAAGCCCAAGTGAGAGCGACCCAAGGCACGACTGGCGTGTGGCATAAAGTGATCTTAGGGCCATTTGAGTCAAAACGTGCCGCAGAGCGTGCCAGACATAAATTGCAGCGTGCTAGCATTAATGGCTGCCAAATTTGGCTATGGGAATACTAAACTTAGCGAAGTGAGAGTTCAGCCTCAGTAGCCAAGAACTTATAAACAACTCAAAAAAGACGCTAACATTGTTAGCGTCTTTTTTATTCCCTTGAATTTCTATTAACCACCCCCATATCTAGTTTATCAACCAGCAGCAGACTATTTTACGCTGCAGTCGTTAAGAGGATTTACCGTGACTACTATCGTTTCCGTTCGCCGCAATAATCAAGTTGTCATCGCAGGTGATGGCCAAGTATCCCTTGGCAATACCGTCATGAAAGGCAATGCACGTAAGGTGCGTCGCTTATACCAAAATAAAGTTATCGCAGGTTTTGCTGGCGGCACAGCCGATGCATTTACTCTTTTTGAGCGTTTTGAAACCAAGCTCGAAATGCATCAAGGCCATTTATTAAAATCAGCCGTTGAACTCGCCAAAGATTGGCGCACCGACAAAATGCTCCGCAACCTTGAAGCCATGCTTATTGTCGCCGACACCAAAGAATCATTAATCATTACCGGTAACGGCGATGTGGTTCAGCCTGAGCATGACCTAATTGCAATTGGTTCTGGTGGCAACTATGCCCACGCTTCTGCGCTAGCCTTATTACAAAATACCGATTTAAGTGCCCGTGACATTGCAGAAAAATCATTAACGATTGCCGGTGATATATGTGTATTCACCAACCAACATAAAACCGTTGAGCAAATCGACTACTAAATTAGCACGTAAGGAATTATCTATGTCTGAAATGACCCCACGCGAGATTGTCCATGAGCTAGACTCGCACATCATTGGTCAAAAAAATGCTAAACGTTCTGTAGCCGTTGCGCTTCGTAACCGTTGGAGACGCATGCAACTTGAAGCCTCATTTCGCCAAGAAGTGACGCCAAAGAATATTTTAATGATTGGCCCAACCGGTGTCGGTAAAACTGAAATTGCCCGCCGTTTAGCAAAACTAGCTAATGCGCCTTTCATTAAAGTAGAAGCCACTAAATTCACTGAAGTGGGTTATGTCGGTAAAGAAGTTGAGCAAATCATCCGTGATTTAACTGACTCAGCCGTGAAAATGACCCGCGAACAGCAAATGAAAAAAGGCCGTCATCGCGCTGAAGAGCTTGCAGAAGAGCGCATTCTTGATGCCCTATTGCCTAAGCCAAAAGAAGACTGGGATACTGAAAAGAAAGATGATTCAAATACCCGTCAAATCTTCCGTAAGAAATTACGAGAAGGCCAGCTAGACGATAAAGAAATTGATATCGACTTAGCCGCGCCGCAAGTAGGTGTTGAGATCATGTCACCTCCAGGCATGGAAGAGATGACTAATCAGCTTCAAAGTATGTTCCAAAACATGGGGCAAACTAAAGAAAACCGTAAAAAGGTTAAAATTAAAGAAGCCTTCAAGCTGCTTATCGAAGAAGAAGCTGCAAAACTTGTCAATCAAGAAGACATGAAAGAGCAAGCAATCGACTTGGTAGAGCAAAACGGTATCGTATTTTTAGATGAAATCGACAAGATTTGTAAGCGCGGCGAAAGCTCAGGCCCTGACGTATCACGTGAAGGGGTACAACGTGACTTACTGCCATTAATCGAAGGTTGTACTGTGACCACTAAACACGGCATGGTCAAAACCGACCACATCTTATTTATCGCCTCAGGTGCATTCCAGATGTCTAAGCCATCGGATTTAATCCCTGAGCTTCAAGGTCGTTTACCAATCCGTGTTGAGCTAAGTGCACTCACCGCTGATGACTTTAAACGTATTCTAACTGAGCCACATGCATCATTAACCGAGCAATATGTGGCGTTAATGGGGACTGAAGGCGTTAAAGTTGAATTTAGTGAATGTGGCATTGAACGCATTGCTAAAGCGGCTTGGCAAGTGAACGAGACCACTGAAAACATCGGTGCTCGTCGCCTGCATACTGTGATGGAAAAGCTGATGGAAGAGATTTCATATGACGCTTCAGAAAAATCAGGTAGCACCTTTGTAATTGATGCCGACTATGTTAATGATCACTTAGATGCCCTAGTAGAAGATGAAGACTTAAGCCGCTTCATTTTGTAGTGATTACTTAAGCTTATCTCAACCTAGCTGTGATCTATTACTAATTTAGCCTCACAGATATTAGGAAATTAAAGGTGAATAGTGCCACAATGGACTATCACCTTTTTTATTGTCTATCATTGCCAGCCAAGAGTATCTTAACGTTGCTGACAGTATTTTAAAGAGAGCAATGCCATGAACCAGCAAGCCAATAGCCCCGTTGTAACCAATCTTAAATTAAAGCGTAAATCTAAGTTACTTGAAGTGAGCTTTGAAAGCGGTGAAGTGTTTAATATCAGCTGCGAAATGCTACGTGTTCACTCCCCTTCAGCTGAAGTGCAGCGCCACGGCAATCCAATTTTGGTCACCCACAAGAAAAACGTCAATATCACTGCCATTGAGCCTGTAGGCAATTATGCAGTAAAAATCATTTTTGATGATGGTCATGATACCGGCTTGTTTTCGTGGAAGATTTTATTTGAACTGGGTAATCAACAAGTGGAAATCTGGGAACGGTATTTAGCACGACTTCGTGCCGAAAAAGGTTCACGTGAACCCTTGATTGATATGAATATCAAATACTCTTAGTTTGGTATTTCCAAACTTGGTTTGGGCATTTTTAGTCATCAAAAAGTAATGGCTATCCGCTCAAAATCCCAATTCCAAGACACAAAAATGCCAGCTTAATCGCTGGCATTTTTTATATCGATTGTTACTTTTTAAAGATTACACTGCAGCTTGAAAAATCACGCTGTCAGCTTTCTTAGTGTAAGAATCAATTTGATCAAAGTTCAAGTAACGGTAAGTATCAGCTGCAGTTGCATCTAACTCTTTCGCGTATTCTTGATACTCTGCTGGTGACGGTAGACGGCCTAACAATGCCGCTACTGCTGCTAACTCAGCTGAAGCTAAGTACACATTTGCACCTGTACCTAAACGGTTAGGGAAGTTACGCGTTGACGTTGAAACAACGGTCGCACCTTCAGCAACACGTGCTTGGTTACCCATACACAGTGAACAACCTGGGATTTCGATACGCGCACCAACACGGCCAAAGATCGCGTAGTAACCTTCTTCAGTTAACTGGTCTTTATCCATCTTAGTTGGCGGTGCAATCCATAAGCGAGTCGGCAAGGTCGTGGCAAACTTCTCTAGCATTTTACCGGTTGCGCGGAAATGACCAATGTTAGTCATACAAGAACCAACGAACACTTCGTCAATTTTTGTTTCTGCAACTGATGATAGTAATACCGCATCATCTGGATCGTTTGGCGCACAAAGAATTGGCTCTTTGATATCGTTCAAATCGATTTCAATAATTTCAGCATATTCAGCATCTGCATCTGCTTCCATTAGCTCTGGGTTTGCTAACCACTCTTGCATCGCTGTAATACGACGCTCGATGGTACGGCGGTCACCATAACCTTCAGAAATCATCCACTTCAACATCACGATGTTAGAGTTTAGGTATTCAATGATTGGCTCTTTATCTAGCTTAATCGTACAACCTGCAGCACTTCGTTCTGCTGATGCATCAGATAATTCGAATGCTTGTTCAACTTTAAGTTGCTCAAGACCTTCAATTTCTAATACGCGGCCAGAGAAAGCGTTAATTTTGCCTTTCTTCTCTACCGTTAACAGACCCATTTCAATGGCTTTAAGCGGGATAGAATGAACTAGGTCACGTAAGGTGATACC
Organism: Shewanella sp. 10N.286.48.A6; assembly: GCF_002873135.1. GTDB lineage: Bacteria > Pseudomonadota > Gammaproteobacteria > Enterobacterales > Shewanellaceae > Shewanella. Next base: position 27,718 of record NZ_MCVI01000034.1, on the reverse strand, counting down.
TGGTTGCATTTCACCTTTAAAGCGCACCAAAATTGATTCAGGCATATCAAGAGGCATAACACCTGTTGCAGCAGCAAATGCTACTAGGCCAGAACCGGCTGGGAATGAAATACCGATTGGGAAACGGGTATGTGAATCACCACCAGTACCAACGGTATCAGGTAGTAACATACGGTTTAACCAAGAGTGAATAACCCCGTCACCTGGACGCAGTGCAACACCGCCACGATTCATGATGAAATCAGGTAAGGTGTGGTGAGTGTTCACATCGATAGGTTTAGGATAAGCCGCAGTGTGGCAGAAAGACTGCATGGTTAAATCGGCGCTAAAGCCTAAACATGCTAAATCTTTCAGTTCGTCACGGGTCATTGGGCCTGTGGTGTCTTGTGAACCAACTGAAGTCATTTTAGGTTCGCAGTATTGACCTGGGCGAATACCTTTAACACCACATGCTTTACCAACCATTTTTTGTGCCAGCGTAAAGCCTTTATTGGTTGCAACCACATCTTGTGGGCGAACAAACACTTCAGAAGCCGCAAGGCCTAATGTTTCACGGGCACGGTCAGTTAACCCGCGGCCAATGATCAATGGAATACGGCCACCAGCACGTACTTCATCAAGCAGTACCTCGGTTTTTAGCTCGAACGTAGAGATAACTTCATCGCTACCGTTACGCTTAACGACGCCTTCGTATGGATAGATGTCGATAACATCGCCCATGTTCATCTTGTCGACGTTAAGCTCGATTGGTAGCGCGCCTGCATCTTCCATGGTGTTGAAAAAGATAGGGGCAATTTTACCACCTAAGCAGAAACCACCTGCACGCTTGTTTGGCGCATAAGGGATATCATCGCCCATGAACCATAGTACTGAGTTAGTCGCTGATTTACGTGAAGAACCGGTACCAACAACATCACCCACATAAACAAGCGGGTAACCTTTGCCTTTAAGGGCTTCGATTTCTTTAACTGGACCAACAGTGCCAGCAACATCAGGTACAATACCGTCACGGGCATTTTTCAGCATCGCTAAAGCATGTAATGGGATGTCTGGACGAGACCATGCATCAGGAGCCGGAGACAAGTCATCTGTGTTTGTCTCGCCTGATACTTTAAATACGGTCAAGGTGATCTTTTCAGCTAATTTAGGACGGTTTAAGAACCATTCTGCTTCGGCCCAAGACTCAACAACTTGCTTAGCAAAAGCATTACCTTTTTGCATTTTTTCTACCACGTCGTGGTAGGCATCAAACATCAATAAGGTGTTTGATAACGCAGTAACCGCGATTGGCGCAAGTGCATCATTATCTAATTGAGCGATAAGCGGTTCAATGTTGTAACCGCCCTGCATGGTACCTAATAGCTCGGTAGCACGCTCAGCTGAAAGGATGGGTGACGATACAGTGCCTTGAGCCACTGCATCTAAGAATGCTGCTTTTACGTAGGCAGCTTCATCAACACCTGGGGGAATACGATTCTCTAATAAGTCAAGAATCACGGCCTCTTCACCAGCAGGCGGCATCTCAACTAACTTCACTAATTCAGCCACTTGTTGTGCATCTAATGGCTTAGGGACAACACCCTCTGCAGCACGTTCTGCGACGTGTTTACGATATGCTTCTAGCACGGCAACATTCCTCTTTGTTATTGCGCCTAACAGCGAAACTGAACGTCATTCAATATAGAGAATGACCATTCCACAGGTTCGGGCTTGAAATCCGACCCGTAGTATACTACAGGTTTGCAAAAGTATGAATTAGATCACACTCTATCGGAGGCGAAATCTATCTGAATTTTGAGTTCGATGGCTAATTTACAGCTCACTTTAAACAAATAAAATTAGACGATAGTTTAAAACATTATAAAAAATGATTTAATTCAATATATTAAGTAATACATACAATTTAAACTTAACCGAGTCTACTTCAGCAAATTGTCGCTATTTTTTTGCAATTATTTTGACTGTTAGGCATAGTTATTTGGCTAATATTAATCACTTGCACCCACCAATATACTTATTCAACCTTATTGCTTAGATATTCAAAACAGTAAACAGGACTATTATGACATTGATAAAAATTAACGCGGTTATTTTTGATATGGATGGGGTCATTATTGATACCGAGCCCGCTTGGCAACGAGTCGAGGTGGCAGTATTAAGTCAATTGGGTGTGCCTATCACTCTTGCTGATGCCGAAAAAACCACCGGCATGAGAATTGATCTTCTGGTCCACTATTGGTATCAAAAATACCCTTGGCCTGAGTATGATAATCAAGCGGTTTCCCAACAAATTATTGATGGGGTTATTCACTTTATTGAAACTGAAGGCAAGCCGATGCAGGGGGTAGTGGCAGCATTACAAGCTTGTCAGCAGCAAGGGCTAAAAATTGGCTTAGCTACCTCATCGTCCAGTGACTTAATTGCTTCAGTAATGAATAAACTGGCTATTAGGGATTATTTTGAGGCCATAGCCTCTGCCGAAAAGCTGCAATATGGCAAACCCCACCCTGAGGTTTATGTAAATTGTGCCACGGCCTTAGGCGTTGAGCCTGCAACGTGCTTAGCGATTGAAGACTCATTTAATGGCCTGATCGCAGCAAGAGCGGCAAGCATGCAAACGGTGGCAATCCCTGCGACTGAATTCGCCGGTCAGTCTCGCTGGCAAGTGGCTCACCACCAGCTAGCACATTTAGGTCAGCTTAAATCATTGATTGAAAATATCTAGTAGTAGTGTCTTGCTAACATCTGCCATAAAAAAAGCTGCCTTATCTAAAGATACGGCAGCTTTTTATATTCAAACTGAACAATTAAAAGTTTTTACCTAAAAATAAGTAAAACGATTGCTCGCCAGTATCTGTCAAACCAAAGCCAAGTGCGGCAGGACCCCAGCTGGTATCAGTGCCTAAATATAAGCTACCTGCATAGATAAGGTCATCAAAGTCCACTGCATCACGATTAGTCCACACATTACCCGCTTCAAAGCTAGTACCTATGTATAACGGCACATCACTGAGTAACACATCTCGGCCTAAATCATATTGATAAATCAAGGCGCCAAAGGCTTTATGGGCACCTGCCAATGCGCCTTTATGAAAACCTGACAGATTTAAAAAGCCACCGAGCTCTGCAACATGTAAAGTAAAATCACGGTCCACATCAACGGTGGCTAAAGCGACTTTACCTACAATGGCATGGTTACCTAGCTTAAGCGCCCCTTTCCAATCCGCTTCAAACTGCCAAGATAGTTCATCAGAGTCATTAATAACCGCGCCTTTATAATCTTCATTTCTTACCGAGGCCGTAAACGTTAACCGCTGCCCTTCTGTAGGGAAACTAATGCTATTTAAGGTGTCAAAACTAAAGGAAAAATAGCCGCCATAAGAGCCATATTCAAGATCTTGGGCAGAAACGGCTTTATTACTTAAATCACCTATTTCACCCACTGCGCCAATCTCAATTAATCCAGCGTGGGAATAGTTATAACCCACTCCAAATGCCAATTGATTTAGGGTGTTTTTAAGCTCAAAGACTCGGTTGTTATCATCATAATAATCCCAGTTTTTGATCTCGAATTCGTATTTAGAACGAATGTAGAAGTCTTGGTCTCTGTCTAATGGCTGATAAAATTCTGAGCTAACTCGCTTGTCGTAACCTAACTGAACTTCGTTACGCCACTCACCGCCATTATCAGTCAGCTCACCCATGGTATAAGCCAGACTAAGGGTAATGGCTGAATCTAAGGTAAAGTCATCTTCCCAGTTAAAACCGGCGTCAAAATAATTTGGTCCCCAGGATTTGGCATGGGTGGTCACTGTTAATATGCGTCCAGCTTCTGTGTCTTCAAACTCGGCATCAACACGCTGAAACTTATTAAGGGAATAAAGCCGTTTTATGCCCTCGTCTAAGGCTTCTTTGGTGATCACTGTGCCTTTTTTAAGAGCTAACTCTTCATCTAACAGGCTTTCACTCACTCTAGATTGATTATCAAATACAATCTTAATCACTGGGCGGTTAACTTGATTAACTAGTAGTAATTTGGCGCGTTGTTTATTGTCTTGATAGGCCTGATATTCTTCAGCGCTGACACTTAAATGTGTCAACATTGGCAGCGCTGCTTCGCCCGCCACTGTGCCGGCAGCTAATGCGTCAGGCATGATATCAAAGTCAGTGGTGCTCATGTCATCAATCGCAGGACGGATCAGCACATCATCATCGGTTAATAATGTTTTTTGATGCTCTGTGGTGGCTTTGGTCAAAATGGTTGAAAGCTGCTCCAACACCGCAATCGTGCCATTAAGTTGCTCTTTGCTGGCCAATGGTGAGCCAATATCAATGGCAATGACCACATCTGCGCCCATGGCTTTAATGACATCGACAGGCATGTTATTTGAGATGCCACCATCAACCAGTAGCTTGCCGTCTATTTCAGCCGGTTGTAATGCCCCGGGTACCGTTGCAGAGGCTTGCATGGCTTTAACGATACTGCCTTGAGCTAATACCACTGCATGACTAGTAACTAGATCAGTTGCCACAGCGCGATAAGGAATAGCTAGATCATCAAAATCGCCAAATTGCTCTACCACATCAGTTGATGAACGTAATAGTTGCGACATGGTTTGGCCAAGTAATAAGCCACTGGGGACGGCTAAGCCGCCATCTTTATAACCTACGTTAATGGGGATATTAAATTTGTCGCGGTGTTGTTTATCGCGGTAAGTAAGTACTTCTCGAGGAATGGTATCTGAGTAGCCATCAGCCCAAGGGGAGTTAAGCATAATGTGTTCGATTTCTGCGGCGCTATAACCTAAGGCATACATGCCGCCGACGTAGGAGCCGATACTGGTACCAGTAATATAATCAACCGGAATGCGATGCTGCTCTAACACCTTAAGCACCCCAATATGCGCCGCGCCTTTTGCGCCGCCACCACTTAATACTAATCCCACTGACTGGCGTTCTTTAGCCATTAAGTTGTGTGAAAATAAACTGAGTAGTAACAGCAGTGCAATCTTACGGCCCATATAAAGCATCCTATCTTTAATCATGATCTACCGCGTCATTCTAACAGAGAAAACTCACATGAATAAAACCTTTATAACTTACTGTTAACCATGCGAACTTCGCTTTTTACAGCTTTTTCCCAATCCCGATAAACTTATCCAGCTCAGCCTTTGGCATAGGTTTGGCAAAGAAATACCCTTGGATGATATAACAACCTCGGCTAAAAACTTGCTCCATTTGTGCGTGAGACTCTATCCCTTCTGCGACCACCTGTAATTTTAGGTTTCTTGCCAGTTCAATAATACTGCTCACAATGGCTTGATCAGCTTCATTAGTAGCAATATCAATTAAGAAGGAGCGATCGATTTTTAAGGTATTCACCTCAAAGCTTCTTAAATACGCCAGTGATGAATAACCGGTGCCAAAATCATCGATGGCCACCTCAATACCAAGCTGCTTAAGCTGGGTTAAATGCGATCTTGCCACCTGCAGCTCTTTCATCAACACCCCTTCGGTAATTTCCATAGCAAGGCACTTTGCCGGCATACCAGTATCGGCTAAGGTCGCTTTTAAATTCTCAATAAAATCAACTTGTCTAAACTGCACTGCAGACACATTGACTGACAGCTGAAAAGGCTGGTCGTAAAGGGCATGCCATCTTGCACCATCGATACAGGCTTGGCGCAGCACCCAGCGATCTATATCAATAATTAATCCACAAGATTCAGCCACCTTGATAAAGATATCTGGCCGAATAAAGCCCTCGATAGGGTGACGCCAGCGGAGTAGCGCTTCCATCCCTACAAATTTATCACCTTGGAGTATGTCTACCTGAGGTTGGTAATAAAGCTCAAAGTCGTTATTTTCGATGGCGCTACGTAAGTCAGCTTCAATTTTCAAATGATATTGCGCTTCAGCATTGCGCTCAGCAGAGTAATATTGAAAGTTACCTCGGCCTTCTTCTTTGGCGTGATACATGGCTAAATCAGCATTTTTAATTAAGGTTTCAGAATCTTGGCTATCTTCAGGCCACATGCTGATACCAATACTGGTTGAAACAAAAAACTCACGGCCAAATAATTTAAACGGCGTAGCAAACCTTTGTAAAATTTGCTCAGCAATCAAATTTATCTGATCAATAGAATCAGCATTTCGAACCAATATGACAAACTCATCACCACCAAAACGGCAAACCAGATGATCATCACCAACACTATTTTTTAAACGTTGAGCCGCTTCAACGAGTAAAGCATCCCCCATGCTATGACCATAAGAGTCATTGACGTGCTTAAAGCGATCTAAATCCAAAAACAATAATGCTAACTTTTCATTAGTGTGGCTAGCTTGCTCAATAATCTGTTGTAACTGACGAGTAAACATCGCTCGATTAGCAAGGCCTGTAAGCACGTCATTATTGGCTAAGTGCCGTAAATTAGACTCGTATTGTTTTCGCTGGGTAATATCTGAAAACACCACCACATAGTGCTGTGAGATATCGCGCTTATCAGACATTTTAGAGATATTAGCCCAAACAGGAAAATGTTCATTATTCCCCCGTTTAAAGCTTAACTCGCCATTCCATGAGCGGCTATTTTGCAATAAATCATCGATATTTTTGGAGCCATGATCCACATACAATAATGACTCAAACCCCCTTCCATCAAGTGCTTCATGCTTGCTGGTAAAGATAGTTGCAGCTGCGGTATTTAGTAATTTCACCCGCTTGCGACTATCAAGAATTAACATGCCTTCTGAGGTGTTTTCAAATGCCTTGGCAAACAAATCAATTTCATTTTGAAGCTCACGTTGCTCAGACACCTCAGTATAAATACCGGCAACTTGCTCTAATTGCCCTGTAGTCTGATTGCGGGTAACTGCGCGGCCTCTGATGCGCAGCCAACCAATAGCCTCTTCACCACGGTGATACCTAAATTCTACATCAATGGTTTCTTTATCGCCCTTTAACAAAGCTCGCCATTGCTGCTGGAGGTTATCTTTATCGGCGGCAACAATCGGTATATCAGGCACGAGATAAGATAACTTTCTTCTCTCACCCAACAGACCCGATTTATTATCAAATTGGATTTGGTTAGTGCTAGCTTGCCACTCCCATAAATCTGAATCGCTACCGCGCAGTGATTGACGTAATTTGTCTTCACTTTCCCTTAATGCCTGATTAATACCAATAACACGGTTTATTTGTTTTTTACGAAGCCATAAAGAGGTAAATACCCCAAAAAGAATGGCAAAAAGCACTAAGGCTTTAAACCACTGTGACGCCCACCAAAATTGTTCAACCTTAAAACTAAATTGAAACGGACTGCTTGCCCACACCCCATGCTGTTTATGCAATAGCTCTAGGGTATATTCACCCGCTTTTAAGTCAGCAATATTAATCTGAGTTTGGCCTTGCAGATAAATATACTGGCTATCTAAGCTATTATGCTCATGAAGCAAACGGTACTTTAAGCTGATTGGCGTTTCATTCACGTAGTCGAAAGTGGTTATTTGAAAACTGATTAAGTTAGCCCCAGGGCGCACTAAGTTAAAGGATTCAGGTATCAAGTGATACTCTGTATTGTCCTCATAGTAAATCGCAATGGACTCAAGGGCGATAGCATCATTACTTACTCGAGGTGCAAGCTTATCAATATCAACTAACATCGCCCCATTAGGGCCGCCAATATATAAGCCTGCATTAGGGTCATAATAAGCTGCTGACTCATTAAACTCATTACCAATAAATCCATCGCTAGTAAAAAATACATCAATGGCTTTTGTCTGTTTATTTTGTCTAATGACCGAAGAGCTGCAGCCAACCAAATGATCTTTTTCAGTTTGCTCGATAAAGTAAATCGTCGGGCAATCAACATGCCAATAGTCACTCATGGATGAAATCTCATGGGTTTGGGTGTCAAAAACAATGACCCCATTTTGGCGAGTCCCTAACCACAGGGTTGTATTATCAACTTGGTGGATATTAGTAATCATAATATCCTTGTGGTTAATGCCTAACGCTGCGTTTAATGAAGTGACATTATTATTGCTATCTATATAGCCAAATAGACCTGCGCCACCGATCCACAGACGATCATGATTTTCACGGAAAAAACTTCGAATGTTCACTGAGTGGGATAGAAGAATATGCTCTGTCGGTGACACAGTGACGATATTGTCTAACCCTGGCTGCCAATAATAAACATCATTATCTGCTCCCCACCAAACCCTGCCGCTAAACAGTGGGTCTGCATAGGAGTTAAATAACAATTTACCTTTTAGCGAGTCACTTGATGCAGCAAAATGGCTAAAATCAACTTGCTGATCAGTTTGTTTATTAATGACAAACAGTCCACTGGTTGTTGTTACCACAATATGCTGATTATCAAGCTCATTAACGCCGTAAATTGAATCTCTCGCTTCAAAGCCTGCAGGGATAAGATATTTTGAAGTCTTGGTTGATTTATCAACAATGGTCAAGCCACCATCACCGCCGAGCCAAACTTTATCTTGCTCGGCATAAATACTCCAAATCATGTCATCTTCAATTTGATAAGTTGATGAATGAGTGTAACTTTCCAATAAAAATTCAGGAGCTATTGCCAGTAACGCTAAACCTTCGCCTGCGCCGCCAAGCCAAATTAAACCATCGTCATCAACAGCCATATCGTCGATATAATCAACGTCAGCATCATTTTTTAATTCCTCTTTATATGAAATTGCCTTCGATGATTGCTTATCCCATGAAAATAGCCCACTTCTGGTATAAAGCCACAAATGACCACGACTACCTTCAACCGCGCCACGAATATCAAAAGGAAGCGCAGTGGTAGCAGTCATCCGATAGCTTTGAAGGGTTAGCTCATATAAGCCTTTGTTACTTAAGATCCAAATACGCTGTTCAGCATCTACAAATAGCTTTTTAATCAACATATTATCTATAGGTCGCTTAACTTGTTTTATCAATTCGCCCCAGGCATTTTTTATCACAACTTCATAGGCGGATGAGTAAATATAGCGGCCATCACTTAGCTGATTAACACTATTCCATTGCAATGTCTTATCCAATTCTTGGGCTGTTAGCGCTGAGATTGACAATGAATTCACATCAAACTCAAGCACCTGACCTAAACGGGTAAGCAGAATTAAGTTACCATTATCTAGACGTGTTTCGTCAACAATAGAATCATCACTAGTTATGAGGCCGGCAATAATGTCATCTGAAAAACGATTGAGTTTAATATCGTAGAGGTAAAGCGATGTGCCAGAAGCGACTAGAAGGCGCTGAGAAGTCACCTTAGCGATAAGATGAATGTTTTCTGCAGCTAATGCATTATCACTATCAGGTTGATCAATGCGGCGGGTAACAGTATCGCTAACACGAAATGCTCCCTGCTCAGTTGCCAGCCAAACATAGCCATAATCATCAAATGCAATGTCATTGATAGTGTAATTAACCAGGCCATCTTTGATATTAAATAAACGTTGGACAAGATCGTCAGCCACGCTTGGAAAGCTGCAACTAAGGGTAAGAACGACCAAGGTGAGAAACGATTTAATTCCTTTTATCATTATGACTGGGTTACTCTTTTATTGATTTTATTATGCTAAGCGCTTCTATGTGAACCTATATGGCTTTATGCCTGCAACAACAAAAACAATTAAATTTAATACAATATTTGAATATATCACCTAAAAGTAAATTTAGAGCAAAAAAAAGCACCTCGAAAGGTGCTTTGATACAAATTGCTACAAATAGCTACATGTTACTTTTTCTTTTTTGCCTTCGGGTTTGGCAAATCAGTAATTGAACCTTCATAAACTTCAGCCGCAAGACCTACAGATTCATGTAACGTTGGGTGAGCATGGATGGTTAAGGCTAAATCTTCAGCATCACAACCCATTTCAATTGCTAGGCCGATTTCGCCAAGTAATTCACCGCCATTAACACCAACGATAGCACCACCGATAACGCGATGAGTTTCTTTATCGAAGATGAGCTTGGTCATACCGTCACTTGCATCAGAAGCAATTGCGCGGCCACTTGCAGCCCATGGGAATGATGCAGTTTCATAGGCTACGCCCTGCTCTTTGGCTTCTTTCTCAGTAAGACCAACCCACGCGACTTCAGGGTCTGTGTATGCAATTGAAGGAATAACTTTAGGGTCAAAGAAGTGCTTAAGACCAGAAATAACTTCAGCAGCAACATGACCTTCATGCACACCTTTGTGCGCAAGCATTGGTTGGCCAACGATATCACCGATAGCGAAGATATTAGGTACGTTAGTACGCATTTGCTTATCAACATTGATAAAGCCACGCTCATCTACATTTACGCCAGCTTTTTCAGCGTCTAGGCCTTTCCCGTTTGGTGTACGACCAATAGCAACTAATACTGCGTCGTAACGAACTGGCTCAGATGGGGCTTTCTTACCTTCCATAGAAACATAAATGCCGTCTTCTTTCGCTTCAACTGCAGTTACTTTGGTTTCTAAGATTAAGTTAAACTTCTTCTTAATCTTTTTAGTATAAATTCGAACGATATCTTTATCAGCAGCAGGAATAACTTGGTCGAACATTTCAACTACGTCAATTTGGCTACCTAAAGACGAGTAAACCGTACCCATTTCTAGGCCGATAATACCGCCGCCCATCACTAATAACTTTTCAGGAACTTCTTTCAGTTCTAAAGCATCAGTTGAATCCCAAATACGTGGGTCTTCATGTGGGATAAATGGCAGTTTAATTGGACGAGAACCCGCTGCAATAATGGCATTGTCAAAGTTAACCACTGTTACAGTGCCATCTTCAGCTGTCACTTCCATTGTATTTGGGCTAGTGAATTTACCTAAACCATTTACCACATCAACTTTACGCATTTTAGACATTCCGCCTAAACCGCCAGTCAGTTGACCTACTACTTTTTCTTTAAAGCCGCGTAACTTGTCTAAATCAATTTTAGGCTCACCAAAAACAACACCGTGATCGGCAACGGCTTTAGCTTCTTCAATGACTTTAGAGACGTGTAAAAGTGCTTTTGATGGGATACAACCCACGTTCAAACATACACCACCAAGGGTGCTAAAACGTTCTACAATCACAGTCTCTAGACCTAAATCTGCAGCGCGGAAAGCTGCTGAATAACCTGCTGGGCCGGCACCTAGTACTACTACCTGAGTTTTGATTTCGTTACTCATGTTTTCCTCTATTTTATCTATCGTTGGCGGAAAAACCGTCCAAACTGCAAAATGTGGTCAAATCTTGTAAGGTGGCCGCATTTTACCCTTTGTTTGATACTGATCACAATCCTAGTGATAAGAATAAAAAGGCCGCTCAATATGAGCAGCCTTTTTGTTTACAAAATTAGCGTACGAATATCGCTAAGAATGCTTGATAATGTCACGCTAAATCTGGCAGCCATTGCCCCATCAATCACACGGTGGTCGTATGATAACGATAGTGGCAACATCAACTTAGGTTCAAAATCAGTGCCATTCCACTTCGGCTTCATTTCTGATTTTGATACCCCAAGAATAGCCACATCAGGATAGTTAACGATTGGGGTAAATGCTGTACCACCAATGCCACCTAAACTAGAGATAGTAAAACAGCTACCTTGCATGTCTGCTGACTTCAGCTTGCCATCACGGGCACGAATTGAAATATCCGTTAACTCACGAGAAAGCTCTACAATGCCTTTCTTATCGACATCACGAACCACTGGCACCATTAATCCGTTTGGCGTATCAACCGCTACACCAATATGGAAATATTTCTTCTGGATTAACGACTCGCCATCAGGGCTTAAACTTGAGTTAAATACAGGGAATTCAGCCAGTGTTTTCGCCACGGCTTTCATCATAAATACTAACGGAGTAATTTTGTAATCCGCTTTCTTCTTAGCTGCAAGTGTATTTTGTTCTTTACGGAATGCTTCTAATTCAGTGATATCAGCTTCATCAAATTGGGTCACATGTGGAATCGTCACCCAGTTACGATGCAAGTTAGGTCCAGAAATTTTCTGGATACGGCTTAATGGCACTTCTTCCACTTCACCAAACTTACTGAAATCAACTTTAGGCGCTGCAATCACATTCAAACCACCCGCGCCACCAGCAACCGCTGTGGCAGCACTCGCTTTAGGTCGGCTAAGTTCATATTTAATGAAGGCTTGAACGTCTTCTTTCAGAATACGTCCTTTACGGCCAGAGCCTTTCACTTGGGTTAAATCAGCGCCAAATTCGCGCGCTAAGCGGCGAACTGCAGGTGATGCATGTACAGCACCGGTTTTAGGTTGGCTACCAGCACTTGGATGATGCGGCACAGGCGGCTTACTTGCTGGCGCAGCGGTAACTGGTGCTGGTGTTGCTGCAGTAACTGCAGGAGCACTAGCTGCCGGAGCGGCTTGCAATGGAGCCGCTGGTACGGTTGATTGCGTCTCAACCGTAGCAATAATGCTACCTTGAGATACTTTATCGCCAACATTAACCGTTAAACCAACCAGTTTTCCGGCAAATGGCGCTGGTACTTCCATGGTGGCTTTATCGGTTTCTAAGGTAATTAAACCTGTATCCACGTCAAGCATATCGCCAACAGCAACTAACACTTCAATCACATCTACATCAGAGGCATCACCAATATCTGGTACTGCAACTTCTTTAACTTCAACAACCGATGTTGCAGGAGCAGAGCTTGCTGCAGGCGCTGATACTGCTTCAGCAACAGGCGCACTAGCACTAGTGCCTACTTCAAGCATCAGCACTAAAGAGCCTTGTGAAACCTTGTCGCCAACGTTCACTTTAAGTTCTTTCACCACACCTGCGGTTGGCGCAGGCACTTCCATGGTTGCTTTATCAGTTTCTAAGGTAATAAGCCCTGTGTCAGCTTCAATGGTTTCACCCACACTCACTAACACTTCGATAATATCAACATTATCAGCATCACCAATATCAGGCACATGCACTTCAATAACTTCAGTGCCACCCGCAACGGTTGCTGGCGCTTCTGCTACTGGAGCCGCGGTTTGAGCAGCAGCGGCTTGAACAGGCGCCGCTACCGGTGCAGCCACTTCAGCTGCAGGCGCTGGCGCATCGCCAGCCGCTTCTACAGAAAGTACCGCAATTAGCGAGCCTTCAGAAACGCTATCGCCCACAGCCACTTTCAGTTCAACTAATTTCCCAGCAAAGGGTGCTGGAATATCCATAGTCGCTTTATCCGTTTCAACTGTGATGATTGATGCTTCTTTTTCAAGCACTTCACCAATCTCAGCACAGATCTCAATAACCTGCACAGCATCAGTATCAAGGTTAGGAACCAAAACTTCTTTTAATTCAGCCATTTTGTTTCTCCCTATGCGAACTGTGGATTGATCTTATCAACGTCGATACCGTATTCAGTGATAGCTTTCGTTAGCACTTCTACAGGTAACTCTTTACGGTCAACAAGGGCTTTTAATGACGCGATAACAATGAACTTAGCGTCAACTTCAAAATGGTGACGTAAGTTTTCACGGCTATCACTGCGGCCAAAGCCGTCAGTACCTAGTACTTTATAATCAGTTGGAATGTAAGCACGTAATTGCTCACCATAAATCTTCATGTAATCCGTTGCTACAATAGCTGGCGCATCACTTGATAACACTTCAGAAATATAAGGCACTTTAGGCGTTTCAGTTGGGTGCAGCATGTTGTAACGCTCTGCAGCCTGACCATCACGGGTTAGCTCATTGAAGCTAGTCACGCTGTAAACGTCAGCAGTAATACCGAAGTCTTTCGATAATGCCACAGCCGCTTTGCGTACTTGCTCTAAAATCGTGCCGCTACCCATTAACTGTACAGAGCCTTTACCTGAACCTTTAAGAGTTTCAAGCTTATAAATACCTTTAACGATACCTTCTTCGCTGCCTTCTGGCATCGCAAGCTGCTCATAGTTTTCGTTCATGGTAGTCAAGTAGTAGAACACGTCTTCTTGCTCGCCATACATGCGGCGAATACCGTCTTGTACAATCACTGCGATTTCATAACCATAAGTCGGGTCATAAGAAATACAGTTAGGAATCGTGTTAGCTAATACATGGCTATGACCATCTTGATGCTGCAAGCCTTCACCGTTTAGGGTTGTGCGACCTGAAGTACCACCGACCATAAAGCCGCGAGCACGCATATCACCTGCAGCCCATGCCATGTCACCAATACGTTGGAAACCAAACATTGAGTAGTAGATGTAGAACGGGATCATTGGGGTATCGTTAACTGAGTAACTGGTTGCCGCAGCAACCCAAGATGACATTGCACCTAACTCGTTAATCCCTTCTTGCAATACTTGACCGGTTTTATCTTCACGGTAGTAAGCAACTTGATCAGAATCTTGTGGCTCGTATTTTTGCCCTTCATGAGCGTAAATACCCACTTGACGGAATAAACCTTCCATACCAAAGGTACGCGCTTCATCAGGAATGATCGGTACGATTTGCTTGCCGATTTTCTTGTCTTTAAGCAATGCCGTTAAAATACGCACAAATGACATAGTGCTTGAGATTTCACGACCATTTGAGCCTTTAAGTACTGAATCAAAGATCTTTAATGGCGGCACTTCAATATCTTTAGAGAACTTCTCAAGACGCTTCGGCATAGCACCATGAAGGGCAGCACGGCGCTCTTTTAAGTATTTAACTTCTTCAGAATCAGCACCAGGATGATAGTAAGGAATATCTTCTAACTGATCATCGCTAATCGGGATATTAAAACGATCACGGAAGTATTTAAGCGATTCAATGCCCATTTTCTTCACGTTGTGGGCAATATTTTTACCTTCGCCCGCATCGCCCATTCCGTAACCTTTAACTGTTTTAGCAAGGATTACTGTAGGACGGCCTTTAGTGTTTTTAGCATGTTGCAGCGCAGCATAAATCTTAACTGGATCATGGCCACCACGGTTTAAACGCCAAATGTCATCATCTGACATGTTAGCCACCATTTCAGCGGTTTCAGGGTATTTGCCAAAGAAATGCTCACGAGTGTACGCGCCACCTTTAGCTTTACAGTTCTGGTACTCACCATCTACGGTTTCTTCCATTAACTGTAATAACTTGCCGCTAGTATCACGTGCAAGTAATGGATCCCAGTAGCGACCCCAAATCACTTTAACAGCTTCCCATCCTGCGCCGCGGAACTCGCCTTCAAGCTCTTGGATAATCTTACCGTTACCACGTACAGGGCCATCAAGACGCTGTAAGTTACAGTTAACAATAAAACATAAATTATCTAATTCTTCACGAGCTGCAAGCCCGATTGCACCTAATGTTTCAGGCTCATCACACTCACCATCACCTAAGAAACAGTAAACCGTTTGCTCAGAGCAATCTTTAATACCACGGTCAGTCAAATACTTAAGGAAACGTGCTTGATAAATCGCTTGAATAGGACCTAAGCCCATAGATACTGTCGGGAACTGCCAGTAATCAGGCATTAACTTGGGATGCGGGTATGAAGACAAACCTTTACCATCAACTTCTTGACGGAAATTATTCATTTGGTCTTCAGTGATGCGGCCTTCAAGGAAAGAACGAGAATAAATACCAGGTGCAATATGCCCTTGATAATAAACTAAATCGCCGCCGTCTTTTTCATTTGGAGCGCGGAAGAAGTGGTTAAAACACACATCATAAATAGTCGCACTAGAAGCAAAACTTGAAATGTGACCACCTAGCTCTAAATCTTTCTTAGAACCACGTAATACCATTGCAAGTGCATTCCAACGAACGATAGCACGAATGCGGCGTTCCATTTCCTGATTACCAGGCATATGTGGCTCTTGACCAGATGGAATCGTATTCAAATAAGCAGTGGTCGCTTTATATGGTAAATGTGTACCATTGCGGCGCGCTTTATCGATTAATTGTTCAAGTAGATAATGTGCACGTTCAGGGCCTTCTTGCTCTAATACGGCTTGCAGTGAATCTACCCATTCTTGAGTTTCTAATGGATCTAAGTCTTGTAGAATACCTTCAGACATGTCGCTGTCCTTTCTCTAGATACAGATAATTAATGTGTTTCGGTAAATTTATAATGCGTTTGATTATAAATCGGTATCAAACACCACTTTTTAAGCGGCGCAAGCTACGCTGTAACCGACTGTCTTCTTCCCTCACTGACAACATGACTTCCTCGATATAACTTAAATGTTCGTTCGAGGCTTCACGTGCCGCTTCAGGATCACGACGAATAATGGCAGCAAGCAGTGCTCGCCTATGTTCATTCGCCATGGTAGATGCTTCTTCGCGACGGCTTAAAAGCTCTAAATTTTGTGCCACGTTTTTGTGCAGCACAGGGGTTAAACTGAGTACAAGGTGTAACATCGCCACATTGTGTGACGCTTCGGCTACCGCACGGTAAAAACGCACAATGGCATCAGCCTGTGCTTCTACATCAACAGCCGCTTCAACTTCGTTAATTGAACGTTTAATGCTTTGCATATCGGCATCATTACCACGCAGCGCAGCAAAATAAGCCATCATGCCTTCAGTGGCATGACGAAACTCCAGTAAGTCGTACTGACTTTCTGAGTCGTTATGCATTAATTCAACGATAGGATCGGCAAGACTTTGCCAAAGTTGTTCTTTAACGTAGGTTCCGCCACCTTGGCGGCGCATTAGTAAGCCTTTGGCTTCTAACTTTTGAATCGCTTCACGTAATGAAGGGCGTGACACTTCAAATTGCAAAGCAAGCTCGCGCTCAGGCGGTAATTTTTGCCCAGGCTGTAAACTTCCTTCGAGGATCATGCGCTCTAATTGCTCCATGATCACATCTGAAATTTTAGGCTGAGTTATTTTGCTATAAGCCATTTGGGGCTCGGCTCCGTTGTCAATTGGTCTTACCAATTTATATGATATAGCGCACTTTATCAAATCAAACAATTGATGTCTAGTTAGACGAGCGTTGAATGGGTGTTAATTGAAGGTTTCAAACATCGCTACGCACTTTGAGCAAGAGCATAACGAAAAAAAACGTCTAAGAGGTTTGACCATCTCGGTGTTATCGCGCTAAAGCATTGATTGCCTTATTATCGCTATAACAAACTCATTTTAAGCTTAGATTGTAGCTATAAAAATCCGTTTTACACAGCACAATTTATAAAAACACTGTTTTAACTTATGATCATTATTTCGGCGGCTCAGGCCGCCCATCACCGCAATTAAAACTTATTAGCTAACCAAACCAAATATAGTCAGCACCGATAATACCGTAACCAGTAAAATAAAGTTTCTTTTGCTCAATGCAAGCAGTGCCAATGTGGGCTGTGCGCAAACAGGGGCATCGCTTTGCTCAGGCATCACTTCAGCGGCTAAAGCGGTATAGGTAACAATATTTTTGGCGCTATTATTAGGGTTAAAAACCTGCTTCCGCCACTGTGAAATACCTGCAGCAAAGTGACCACTTAATACAAACCCAAAGCTAAATACTCGGCTCGGTAACCAATCGAATAAAAATAATAATTGATCAATAAATGGCATATCCAATTGCTGCTGCTGATTGTATTGCTGATAAAAACGCACCGAACAATAAAGCACCGCGCCAACAGGGCCAAAACAAATCAGATATAATGCCACCGCGCCATAATAGCGATAATTAACCCAAGCCACGGTTTTACCAATCTGCTGACCTAAGTCTTTTTCATCAACCGCATCTAAACATTCACTGCAATCGAGCTTTTCTGCATGGTGATAACAGGCTTGAACATCGCCGCGACAAGCCGCCAGCATATATTTTTTAAATGCCGCCCGTAAGCTTTGGTGGCTAAAGCACACAATCGAAACCAGCATCCAGATCAATAAGGTGATCACATCGAAAAAAACACCATCTAGTAACAGCAGCACCAAAAACAGTGTCATTGCTGGCAGTAGCACCACAAAGGCAACCCAGCCAGCAGAATCTAATGCTTTATCTTTCCAAAATAATTGCTGGTATTTAGAAAGTAAATCATCAAATTGCCAATGTGCGGGTAACAGCTTTAAGCGCTCAACCATAATTGCAATTAACAATGAAAATAGTGCCATGGGACCTCTGCAAACAATCTAAAAAATATTGGGTTAAAGTAACACTAACATCATGACTTAGCCGTTAATGCAGTTAAATATCTTTGCCAATCAAAACTATCACCTGGATCGGTTTTGCGTCCAGGAGCAATATCACAATGTCCGACGATATTTGCTTGATTAAGCATAGGATATTGCGCAAACAACACCAAGGTTAATTGCACTAATTCGCGATATTGCGCATCGGTATAAGGGTCGCTATCTGTGCCTTCCATTTCAATGCCAATGGTAAAATCATTACAACCTTCTCGGCCATTAAAACACGAAACCCCAGCATGCCACGCTCGGTCATCACAGCTAACATACTGCACTAACTCACCATCGCGGCGAATTAAAAAGTGTGCCGACACTTCAAGCCCGGCAATATCAGCAAAACTTGGATCTGCATCCACCGCTAAACAGCCCTGAAATAAACCATCAATGTGCGGCAAGCCATAACAACCTGCAGGCAAACTAATATTATGAATAACTAAGCCGCTAACCTCATTATTAGGGCGCGGGTTAAAATGCGGTGATGGGCATAGCCGTGCACCTTGATGCCAGCCTGATTTCAATTGTGTATCCATAATTAATAATAAAATCTCAAGTAATGAATTAACCATGCCAGCGTGGCTGCAGTTTGCATTTCAACGAACCATCAGTAAGTCACCATTATCAGTGCCCAAAAAGCAAGCAACAAATACCTACGATAAAAGATAAAAAAGCACCAAGGTTCGTCGCTGTAAAACCTTAAAATAATATTGCCCTAGCAGCCAACACAGTAACAGTTTGACTGCTATATTTTAAATTAACAACTGTGATAAAGTAATAGGCATATTGTTTCTCATTTTTTAAACATTGAGTTGGCCCAAGCAACTCAATTTAGTTGTAATTTCAAGGACATTCACATGATTGAAAATGACATCCGTCATGCCGTTAAAGCTGCACTTGATGAAGACCTAGGCCATACGCCAGCCCAAATCCCGCAAGATATGCTTAATGCCGATATTACCGCGCAACTTATTCCAGCAGATAAACATGCTGAAGCGGTGTTAATCACCCGTGAAGAAGGCGTTTTTTGCGGAAAAGCATGGGCAGAACAAGTATTTAATCAGCTCGGCGGTGATGTAGCCTTGCATTGGCATGTGGATGATGGCGACTTATTGGTTCCCAACCAGGTGTTATGTGAATTATCAGGCCCAGCAAGAGCCATCTTAACCGGTGAACGCACCGCGATGAACTTCATCCAAACCCTATCTGGTGTTGCCAGTCTCACTAAGCTTTATGTTAACAAGTTAGCTGATACCCACACTAAACTGCTCGATACCCGCAAAACCATTCCCGGCCTGCGCACCGCGCAAAAATATGCCGTCGCTTGTGGTGGCGGTAAAAACCATCGTATTGGTTTGTTTGATGCCTTCTTAATTAAAGAAAACCACATTATGGCTTGCGGCAATATCGAACTTGCAATAAAAACAGCCCGACAAGTAGCCGCTGACAAACCAGTTGAAGTGGAAGTAGAATCAATCGCCGAGCTAACCCAAGCGTTAGAAGCAGGTTCTGACATCATCATGCTCGATAATTTTGATGTCACCATGATGGTAGAAGCAGTAGCGCTTAATTCCAGCTATTTAGATCAAGGTAAAGGCGCAAAGCTGGAAGTATCCGGTAATGTCACCATCGACACCATTGCAGACTTTGCCAGAACCGGTGTTGACTACATCTCAGTTGGCGCACTCACTAAGCACGTTAAAGCCTTGGATTTATCCTTACGCTTTAAAAACTAATGTTAAGCTGAGCTTGATAAATCATTAGCCCGGTTAAATAGCAAGATAAGTCAGTAATCGCTAATAACAATCAAAACCAGCTATTTATAGCTGGTTTTTTGCTCGCACTAAAAGCTTAGCTAAATAAGGCTGACTAAATAGACAGCGCAATGGCAGCCTTACAACAATTGTAGCCTTACTATAAGCCCTGTAGCTTGAATCAATAGCCACAAAGATTAAACTGATACCCACTTTTGACCTTTTGACCTTTTGACCTTTGACCTTTGACCTTTGACAACTATCTCCCCCTAAGGGCTTAAATAACCTCCCTTAAAAGCTCAAATAACCTTACCACCAGGGCTTAAATACCTACATAAACCAAGCGCTATAACCTTACATTTTCTATGGTGTCATTTTTTTGACAAATAACAACCAAAGTCAAATTGACTAAATAACCGACTAAAAGTGTCAATAATGTGCTGCAAAATCATTACAAACAGCAGCTTAAAACAACCTTTTTATCTTTTTAGTTAAAAAACTCGCCACAAGCTATTCCATTTTCAGCAACTTTATACTAACGTTTAGCTTGGATGAATGAAGTATCAGATTTAACTTTTAATAATCAGCTTTTCAACATGTTACAAATGTAACATTGAGTGAGCGAAAAATGATTTTTAAAAGAACAATGATAAATCAAACATTTTGTTAACAAACTGGCCTTGCAGCACTTTGTTGACCCTAGTTACAGATTAGATAGCAATTTGTTAATGACTAGCCTATTCTGCTTTCGAGGTATTTAGTTGGACATATTGGTTTTACTGATCCGTTTTACAAGAACGGCTTGATTGTTCTTGATGAAATCATTCATTTAAAACCCTTTGTAGTTTTTAACAGTTATCACAGTCAATTGGGCCAAGCTAGTTAAACCGTAAGTTCTGCCCAGTAGACTGTAATGCAAAACAACACTAGTAAATTAATGCCGACAGGTTGTGGTGACTAGGACACCACTCATAACAATTAAGGGCCTTTAACTGTTATGAGATTCAAGGATGACAACAAACCCGACGCAACACTTAAGCATCATAAGAGAGAGAGAAAAAATGAAAGGTATCAACCAAATTAAGAACGCTAAGGGTTTTACTCTTATTGAATTAATGATCGTAGTCGCGATCATCGGTATTTTGGCAGCAATCGCATTGCCTGCTTATCAAGATTATACAGTTAAATCACAAGCTGGTTCTGCATTACAAGAAGTTTCTTCTTTAAAAACTGCTTTTGAGACTGCAATAAATGAAGGAAAAACTCCTGTTTTAGTTTCTCCTATCGCAGATTTAACAGAGTCTTATGTCGGCCAAACTGCTACTGGTGGTACATATTGTGATCTAGTTTTAGATGCAACAGCAGCTCCTAGAACTATAGTTTGTAACCTTAAAGGTGGTAATGCTGATCAATTCAATCCATTTGCAATAACCCTCAGTAGAGATATTGACGGTGTTTGGTCATGTACTTCCACTTTGGCTGATAAATTCAAGCCAGGTAACTGCACTTAATTACTATTTGAAAAAAATAGGCAGCTTACGCTGCCTTTTTTGTTTTTGGTTATCATCTTCTATGCCATAATCGAAAAATATCATTATGTTAGCAGAGCAAAAAAGTATGTCTTCATCGGGATTGAATTTAGGATTATCAACGTTATTTATCCGTAAAAATTTGCTATCTGAGCAACAAGTCGCCACTGCTATTAGCCAGTCCCGTAAAACTAAACAATCGCTCGTCAGCACTATTGTTAAAGACAAACTCTTGTCTGCCAGAGAAATTGCCGAGCTATGCTACGAAGAATACGGTTCGCCCTTATTAGATTTATCCGAGTTTGATTTAGCCAATATCCCTGAAGACATACTCAATAAAAAACTCATTGCTAATCACAGCTGCCTGCCGTTATTTAAGCGCGGTAACCGTTTATATATAGCCACTTCAGATCCGACCAATATCGCCGCTCTGGAAGATTTTCAATTCAGTCTCGGTTTACATGCTGAAGCCATTATTGTTGAAGATGATAAATTACATATAGCCCTAGAAAAAGTCCTTGAAGATGATATTTCAGGCCTCGGCCTCGATGGCATGGATGAAAATGCACTTGCTGGCATTGAAGTCTCTGATAATGATAAACGCAATGAAGAACCTGAAGCAGAAAGCAGTGATGATGCCCCAATAGTCATTTATATTAATAAAATCCTTACTGACGCTATTCGTAAAGGCGCCTCTGATTTACATTTTGAGCCCTATGAAAAGCGCTATCGCATTCGTTTTCGCATCGACGGTATTTTGCACGAAGTATCTGAACCACCGGTTAATCTTTCTAACAGGCTATCCGCTCGCTTAAAGGTGATGTCAAAGCTTGATATTGCCGAGCGCCGCGTGCCCCAAGATGGCCGCATAAAAATGAAACTGTCACGCACCAAATCAATCGATTTTCGTGTCAGCACCCTGCCCACTATTTGGGGCGAAAAAATTGTAATGCGTATTTTGGACTCATCTTCAGCGCAATTAGGCATTGAAAAGCTCGGTTATGACGATGACCAACGTGAGCTTTATGAGCAAATGCTCGCCAAACCTCAGGGAATGATATTAGTAACAGGCCCAACGGGTTCTGGTAAAACCGTATCCCTATATACTGGCCTTAATATCCTCAATACTGAAGAACGTAATATCTCCACCGCTGAAGATCCTGTTGAAATTAACTTAGAAGGCGTTAATCAGGTTCATATTAATTTAAAAGCTGGCTTAACCTTCGCATCTGCATTACGCTCATTTTTACGTCAAGACCCTGATGTGGTCATGGTGGGTGAAATCCGTGATTTAGAAACCGCCGAAATTGCCATTAAAGCTGCCCAAACTGGTCACTTGGTGTTATCCACCTTGCATACTAACTCAGCTGCCGAAACCTTAACTCGCCTAATAAATATGGGCGTACCGGGTTACAACATCGCCAGTTCGGTGAACCTGATTATTGCTCAGCGCCTTGCCAGACGCCTATGCCCTGAATGCAAAGCACCTGAAGATGTGCCCGAAGCAGAATTAAAACGCCTAGGCTTTACTGACGAAAATATAAGTTCTAACTTTACGGTGTATAAACCTGTCGGCTGTGAGCATTGCTCGGGCGGTTATAAAGGCCGTGTGGGTATATATGAAGTGATGAAAATGACCGATGAGATTGCCAGAACTATTATGGAAGGCGGTAACTCACTGCAAATAGCCAAACAGGCCAAGGCCAATGGTATGCGTGATTTAAGACTCTCAGGCTTACTTAAAGTCACCCAAGGCATTACTAGCATTGCCGAAGTGAATCGTGTTACCAGTTTTAACTAAAGCAACCAAGCAGTTTTATAACAAATTGCTTAACAACAGAATTGTCAAATAAAAACAAAAAGGATTTGCTTGATGGCAACTGCAACCCTAAGAAGAAAGCAAAAGAGCAAAAAAGATATCAAGCACCAACCTAAGGTGTTCACTTTTGAATGGAAAGGTGTCAATCGTGATGGTCAACGTACTTCAGGTGAATTACGTGGCAGTAGTATTGCTGAAATTCGCAGTGTTTTAAAAGCCCAAGGCGTCACCCCCAAAGGGGTCAGAAAAAAGTCAGCCTCTTTATTTAAGTCTGAGAAAAAGATCACTGCAATGGATATTGCCATGATCACCCGTCAAATATCGACCATGCTAGCAGCCGGTGTGCCACTAGTAACCACCATTGAGCTGCTCGGTCGTGGCCATGAAAAAGCCAAGGTACGTGAGTTACTCGGCACCATTGTCACTGATGTTCAATCAGGTATTCCTTTATCTGATGCCTTAAGACCTCACAGACAGTATTTTGATGACCTTTATGTGGATTTAGTCGCGGCAGGAGAACACTCAGGTTCACTAGATGCGGTGTTTGACAGAATTGCCACCTATCGAGAAAAAGCTGAACAATTAAAATCAAAAATCAAAAAAGCCATGTTCTACCCAGCAGCAGTGGTGGTAGTCGCAATTGCAGTAACGGTTTTATTATTATTATTTGTAGTGCCACAGTTCGAAGAGATTTTTAATGGTTTTGGCGCTGAATTACCTGCATTCACTCAATTGATTATTAACATCTCAGAGTGGTTGCAAAGTTCTTGGTATTATTTTGCCATTGCCATAATCGTTGGGATTTACTTGTTTAAACGAGCCCATCGAAACTCACAAGCATTCCGTGACCGAGTGGATGAATTGCTGCTAAAAATTCCCGCTATTGGTGACATTTTACATAAAGCGGCCATGTCACGTTTTGCCCGCACCTTAGCCACCACGTTTTCCGCCGGTGTACCCCTTATCGATGGCTTAGAATCTGCTGCCGGCGCCTCCGGCAATGCAGTTTATAAAAAAGCCTTATTAAAAGTCCGCCAAGAAGTGATGGCAGGCATGCAAATGAATGTGGCTATGCGCACCACAGGTTTATTCCCTGACATGCTGATTCAAATGGTGATGATCGGTGAAGAGTCTGGCGGCCTAGATGAAATGCTCAATAAAGTCGCCAACATCTATGAAATGCAGGTAGATGATGCAGTAGATGGTTTATCAAGCCTGATTGAGCCCATTATGATGGTAGTTATTGGTACTATCGTCGGTGGTTTGATTGTTGGTATGTACTTGCCAATTTTTGAAATGGGTAATGTTGTTGGTTAATACCACAATTTAATAATTATTAAATTAAAATAAGAATAAAATGACCGAATTTTTCGAAACCTTTACCACTAGCATGAGCCAATATCCTTGGCTCTTTATGCTTATTAGTTTTATCTTTGCTGCCACCATTGGCAGCTTTTTAAATGTTGTTATCCATCGTTTTCCAGTAATGATGAAACGTGAATGGCAGTCTGAATGTAATTATTACTTATCTGAATATCACCCTGACATAGTAAAAGAGATAGGTGAAACAAGATTAAATAAACCCATTGACCACTTCCCTAAAAAATACAATTTAGTGGTGCCAAATTCTGCCTGCCCCAAATGTAAAACTAACATTAAGGCTTGGCATAATTTACCGGTTTTGGGTTGGATACTACTTAAAGGCAAGTGCGCCAGTTGTAACACGGCAATTAGCCCCCGCTACCCTATCATTGAATTTATTACCGGAGCCCTAATTGCCACCTTAGCTTGGCATTTTGGTCCAACATGGCAGTTTTTATTCGCCTCCATATTAACCTTTGTGCTAGTTGCCCTTACAGGTATCGACTTAGATGAAATGTTGCTACCAGATCAACTTACACTACCCATTTTGTGGTTAGGCTTAATCATTAACCTCAATGGCGTATTTACCAGCCCTACCGATGCCATTATTGGCGCTGCGGCAGGTTATTTAAGTTTGTGGTCAGTTTTTTGGTTATTTAAGCTGGCAACAGGCAAAGAAGGCATGGGATATGGTGACTTCAAATTATTAGCCGTATTTGGCGCTTGGCTTGGCTGGCAGTATTTACCCCTTATCATCTTACTATCATCATTAGTCGGTGCTATTGTGGGTATCACCCTAATCATTTTTAAAAAGTTAGCCAAAGGCAATCCAATTCCATTTGGGCCTTATATTGCCATTGCTGGCTGGGTAGCGTTAATCTGGGGACAAGACATCATAAATTGGTACCTCAGTACTTTATAGACCACCAAAAAATCCTGTGTGAGAAAAAATTATGAGTAACTTCATTGTTGGCCTAACTGGTGGTATTGGTTCAGGTAAAACCACCGTGGCAAACTTATTTGCAGATTTAGACATCGAACTCGTTGATGCCGATATCATTGCCCGGCAAGTGGTCGCCAAAGGCTCAGCAGGCTTACAACAAATACAGCAGCATTTTGGCGCCAGTGTATTACTCGACACTGGCGAACTTAATCGCCCTGCGCTGCGTGAAAAGGTATTCAATCAGCCCGAACAGAGATTGTGGCTCAATAATCTGTTACATCCAATGATACGCCAGCAAATGCTTCAAGCAGTAGCAGATGCTAAATCAATATATGTAATTATGGTTGTACCCTTGCTATTTGAGAATGGGTTAGATAGGTTAGTCAATACAACTTTAGTGGTGGATATTCCACCACACCAACAAATAGCAAGAACAGCTAAGCGAGATGGTGTTGATTCAACCCAAGTTGAACAAATAATTAATAGTCAGATAGATAGAGAGCAAAGATTACAAAAAGCTGACGCTATCATTGATAATACCCAGACACCTGAAGCACTTCGTCACACTGTTCAGTTATTACATCAGCAATATTTAGATAAAGCATCTCAAGATAATAATAATGAATGATGACCTGATTTATGAGCAACCATTAAACGAAAAAACTAGAAGCTACTTACGCCTTGAGTATTTAGCAGATCAACTCGAGCTGCACTTAAAATCAGATCATCAACATCATTGTTTTTACCCATTATTTTCATTATCAGAACTAACAGATCGCTGTGACTATCGTTCCGACATCTTAAAAGATATCGACAAACAACTTATCTTGTTAGAAAAGTGGCATGCTTTACCTCATGTTAATAAAATTCAAATCCAACGTATTATTGATCAGCTGATTCAAGCAAAAGCACCGCTACAAACCAACGAAAGAATAGGTTGCCATTTAAAGCAAGACAGATTTATTGCCGCACTAAAACAACGATTTGGTATGCCAGGTGCTTGTTGTAATTTCGACTTACCGCAACTGCATTTCTGGTTATCCAAACCATGGGATGAAAGACAGCAAGATTTAAAAACATGGATAGCCCATTACCAGCCCATTTTAGAACCCATTAGAATACTCCTCGATTTAACAAGAAGTACTGCAGAATTTAGAAGCGCTGAAGCTGAACAAGGTTTCTTGCAAGGAAACAGTCCACACCCTCTGACACTTGTTCGAGTAAAAATCAAAAGCAAAGAAGGTTGTTACCCCACAATTAGTGGTCACAAAAATCGCTATGCCATTCATTTTGTCAATTTTGACAACCAAAAACATACTGACAAAAAAGTAAAATTCAAACTGGCTACTTGCAACTAAATTCTTTAATATCACCAAGAATTTTACAGCGAGGAATCTTATGTCTATTTCAGTTAAATGCCCAATCTGCCAGACTCAAGTAGAGTGGAGTCAAGAATCTAAATTCAAACCATTTTGCAGTGAACGTTGCAAATTAATCGACCTCGGCGATTGGGCCAGCGAAAAACATGCTATTCCCGTTAAGCCAGAGTTTGACCATGAAATGTTAGATTCTGAAGGTTTTGACGAAGGCGACTTCTTTAAACACTAATCACCTCCTCCACTCAAGCGAGCATTCTAATGAAAAGAGTCAATGTTGCCGTCGGCATAATCATCAATGACCAACAACAAGTTTTATTAGCTAAGAGGCACGCACACCTGCACCAAGGTGATAAGTGGGAATTCCCTGGTGGTAAGGTCGAAGTAAATGAAACGGTCTCACAAGCATTAATTAGAGAGCTAAAAGAAGAAGTAAACCTAACAGTTAATACAACTGAGCCTTTTATGGTCATTTCACATGATTACCCAGATAAGCAAGTGCTTCTTCAGATCCACCTAGTGAAAGACTTTACAGGCACTGCCAGTGGTGTTGAAGGCCAAAAAATTGAATGGGTTAATAAAACCAATCTAACTAGTTTTGATTTCCCTGAAGCCAATATCCCCATCCTTAAGAGGTTACTCGCGGAGACTGTAACTAATTTTGTGTAACTGCTTATCAACACGTACTCTATAGAGAGTCAAGGATAGGCAGATACTCATGAACAAAAAAGATATTGAAGCTTTTGCTAAAGAAGCTGCTAAAAACATTAAAACACCAGAAGACTTAAATCAATTCAGTCAGATGCTCAAAAAG
>NZ_MCVI01000033.1 GCF_002873135.1 Shewanella sp. 10N.286.48.A6 | reverse complement strand
TGATAATTTGAGTTATTAGCTGCAACATATCAGCGTGAGCGGTGAGTGTGGACGAATGCCCATGTGAAAGTAGGTCATCGCCAAGCGCCTAATATCTCTCGTAAGAGAGTCGATAAAGCCCTGACTTAACAGTCAGGGCTTTTTTCGTTTGGGGCAAAAAGAATAAATCCTAACGCTGATAACTTGAGTTATTAGCTGCAACATATCAGCGTGAGCGGTGAGTGTGGACGAATGCCCATGTGAAAGTAGGTCATTGCCAAGCGCCTAATATCTCGCGTAAGAGAGTCGATAAAGGCCTGACTTAACAGTCAGGTTTTTTTCGTAGTTGGGGTAAAAGACAACAATTCCTGATGTTGATTGCTGAGTCATTAGCTGCTGAATATTATTACTTAAGGCAAGTGTGGGCAGTACCCATGTAAAAGCAGGGGTTATCTTTAGGGCTAACGGACTGAATAATGCTATGTCAGTGAACAATAGATCATAGTAAGGCTAGTCCACTAAGTCGCGCCAAGCAAAGTGTGTTTTGCCAAGGGTGCTACTGTGCAGAAGTTTTTACGTTGCTGAAGTTTATTGATGGCATATTTTCGATTAGCTGTTGTTGATCTCTGTCGTCTTTAGTATGTTATTAATGCGTCAAATATTTTATTAGCAATCAACGGTGTAGCCTTGTCAAAGCGACCTTTATTTTCACTATCATTCTTAGTGCCTTTTTTTATAAGCGCCCTGTTCTTTCTATTAGTCAGTGGGGAGTTTTACTATGAAAGAGAAGAGTTGCATTCTCAACTGGCGGCTAATGAATCTAAGCACATTGAGAAAGAATTGTATCGGATGACGCATGTCATTGAGTCAGCGTTAGCTAATCAAGACACTTCAAGAATTGAACAAGAGGTTTCTCTTACTGCTATAGATAGCAATATGATGGTTTATGTCATTTTAGATGCTTCTAGCCAAATTCGCTTCGCTAATCATGTCATATGGCGTGACAGTAATGCTACTAATGTTATTGATGGTTACATCAATGACATCCATCAACAAGCGGTAAGCAACAAACGCCCACTGATTCAAACCAATTTAGAGCGTGGCTCTATACAAGCATATTATCCTATCAATGCCTCAGATAAATATAGTTATTCTAGCGCGGTAGATGTGATTTATGTTGAGTACAATATCTCCTCATTGATGGCTGAGGCTGCAGACAGTCTCCAAAAACGCTTTATTTATATTTGGGCAATTGGTGGCAAAATTGTGCTACTTTTTTGCTTAGGGTTATATTTGGTACTAATTAAGCCTATTAGTACTTTAACTAAAAATGCGCAAAATATTGTCAATGCTAAAGTGGGATCGACTAAGGTGACTACCTTTGTCGATGAGTTATATTGGCTCAATAAGTCATTAGTTCAAGTAGGGCTACATTTAGCTGAAAGCAATCAGCGACTGACTAATGCTGAGCAGCGTTGGTTATATTCTATTAATGCAGATCAACACGGTATTTGGGACTGGGATACTATATCCAATGGCGTCTTCTTATCAGATCACTGGAAAGAAATATTAGGTTATCAATCCGATGATATCGCTAGCTCCTATGAAGCCTGGGAAGCTTTGTTACATCCAGATGATAAAAAAGCAGTGGTAGCAGCACTTAATAATTATCTGCAAGGTAAAACTCGCAATTACGAAAGTGTTCATCGGATGCTAACTAAGGCGAATGATTACATTTGGGTGTTAGATAGAGGTCAAATTATCCAGTGGGATGAACTGGGTAAGCCAATAAGAGTCATAGGTTCGATAAACGATGTTTCTTCTGAACTTGAAAACCAACAGATTACTGTAGAAAGGCAAAGTCATGTTGGGGTGTCAGATATTATTGATCGGGAAGCGTTAGCTAACGAATTGTTTGACCTTCAAGCTTATGCGCGTAAAAGTAATCAACATTGCAGCTTGCTAGTCATTAATCTAAGTAACATTAAGTTAGTAAATGAAGCGTTAGGTGAGCAACTCACTGATCGATTACTTATGCAGATTTCAGCAAGGCTTGCTGGGAGTTTTTCAAATAGCTGTTTGTTAAGTCGTCTGGGAGATGATGAATTTGTTATTGCAGCAAAAAATTTAGGTAATAATTTAGAGCATGCCAATAAACGTGCGTTAGCGTTAGCAAGTGAAGTTCGCCAAGTGGTTGGCCGTAGTTTCAGCATATCTGGACAAGATGTTTCAGTTTTTACTCAAATTGGAATGGTGGTTTTTGATGGCCAAGAATCTTTAGAACCGAGTCAGTTACTTTCTCGTGCAGATAAAGCTTTATGCAAAGCTATTGAAAGTAAGACCAATAGCTGTGTGCTACATAGTTTACTGTTGGATGCTAGCCACAATGAACCCTTGAAATTACAACGGGACTTAAAGTTAGCGATTAAGGCTGGCCAGATATCCTTGGTTTATCAGCCTGTAGTAGATATACATGGCAATACCGAAAGTGTTGAAGTATTGATGCGTTGGCATCATCCTCAGTTAGGTTTTATTCGCCCGAAGCAATTTATTCCAGTTGCTGAGCTTTCTAACACGATTTTTGAACTTGAATTATGGATGTTAAGTCAGGTTTGCTTATTTATAAAGAGCTTACAAGCTGCGAATTTAAATTGCCCGTGCTTTTCAATTAATGTCTCTTCTAGGCATTTTCATCAAGATATGTTTGTTGATGTTATTCTTAACAAGATTGCAGAAAGAGGCGTTAATTTTAATTTAATCCAATTGGAGTTGTCGGAAGATATCTTTTCTATTAATCCTATCACTGCAAAAAATAAAATTTTAAAACTACAGCGGGCCGGTGTCAGAGTCGCTATCGATGATTTTGGATCAGGTTTATGTCCGTTACATCGCTTTAATGGTATTCATTTTGCTCAGGTTAAGCTGGCTACTGGCTATATTAATGATATTGTTAGTTCAAAAGAGGCGCGAAAGATATTCCGCTCACTTATTAATATGACCAAACAGTTAAATTATCCTGTCGTAGTAAAGCACATTGAAGATCGTCAGCAGTTGAGTTTACTGAGCGATCTTAATAGTAATTTGTTTCAAGGCTTTGTAATTAGTAGGCCGCTATCCCAACAAGACATTAAACACTTATTAGAATCAGAAATTAACCTGAGCGTGGTTTGGAAAGTACCATTTAGTTAGTTTAAGTTATAAGTTAACTGGACTTCCCAAACTTCAGACAGTCATCAGGGTTTCTAAAGTGTTAATGGCACTAATATCAATGGCGCTAGTATAATTGCTATTAATAGCTGCTAATTAGTATTGCTCAAGAAAAGCGAACATACTTGTCAGTGCTTGGTTACGTACCTCATCTACTTCCATAAATATCTCATGCCGACTGCTGTGTATCCTTTGTAGCTGGCATAAGTTATTTTCCGCTCTATCTTGGGCTGCATTATCCACAATGGTGTCTTCAGTCGCTTGCAAAATAAGAATGGGCTTGATACTCGTTGCGGCCACTTGGGTTGCGTTATCAGCTGCTGTTATAGCTTCTAATAGCCAGTTGTTTGTGGGCGAGCCTAACTGAATTTGTGGATTCTGCTCAAACAGCGCGATAGAGGCTTGATAACGATTTTGGCTATGGGTTAGCTCATTGTCAGCAAAGCTGGTTGCATTATAGTTTTTACCACCAATAACATAGTTGGGCTCTTTGTCTGCAGTATAAGTATTTAGCAGCTTGGCTAAAGAGCGAATAAAGCCTTTATTCATTGGCAAGTTGATGCCATACATGGGGGCTGAAAACACCGCAGCATTAAATGTGCTTGGGTATTGGCCCATATACAAAGTACCTATGGTTCCCCCCATTGAGTGGCCCACAAGATATAGAGCATCATGTGCTTGGGGCTGAACAATTTGCTTGATAAAAACATGAAAGTCATCGATATAAGTCTGAAATTTATCAATGTGACCCTGGTGATTATTTTTTTGACTGCGTGATGACAAGCCTTGACCGCGATGATCGAGAATATAAACGCTATAGCCTTGCTGATATATATTGAACATCAGCTCTTTATATTTTAAATAGCATTCAACCCTGCCACTACTGATGACAATTGCTTTGTTGGTGGTTGGATTTCGAATAAAAGCATAGGCAATATCGGCATTGTCTTGACGTAGTTTGGCTTGCGTTACCGCTTGCCAAAATTGTTGCTGCTCATCATTATTAAGTTGTTGCTCTGACGAAAAAGACAAATCGATCACCTTAAGCTTTAAGAAATAGGACTAGGGTTTGGCTGGATGTAAACCTTGGCAGTGTAGCAAACAGTGATACTGATGGGGAAGGTGGTTATAGAGAGCTAAATGGCAATTTAGCTCTCTAATGAGTGTCTATTATTAGTTTGCTCGTTGCTGCTCGCTAATGAACTCGTCAACCATTTGTTCTAGGATCGCCATGGTAACTGAACCATTTTCTAGCAATGCATCATGAAATAAACGGATGTTAAAGTCTTCACCTAATGCAACTTCAGCTTTGTTACGTAAACGCTTTATGGTTAATTCACCAACTTTATATGACAGTGCTTGTCCTGGCCACGAAATATAACGGTCAATTTCGGTGGTGACATTGTGTAGTGATAATGCGGTGTTACTGGCCATAAACTCTATGGCCTGCTCACGGCTCCAGCCTTTTGCGTGCATACCAGTATCGACCACAAGACGTGCTGCCCGCCACATTTCATAGGTTAAGCGGCCAAAATTACTGTATGGGTCTTGGTAAAAGCCCGCTTCTAACCCTAGATACTCTGAGTACAATCCCCAACCTTCGCCAAATGCCGAGATATAACTCAAGCGTCTAAAGTCGGGTAAGTCTGTTAGCTCTTTATTTAGCGAGATCTGTAAATGATGCCCAGGTACTGCTTCATGCAAGGTTAATGCTTCCATTTCATATAGCGGACGTTTATCGAGGGCGTATGTATTGACCCAGTAGTAGCCTGGCTCATCATCACGGTTTGAGCCAGAGTAACGTCCCGTAGTGTATTTAGGGGCGATTTCAGCCGGTACTGGTTTAATGCCATAAGGGGTTCTAGGTAAGGTGGCGAAAAGTTTAGGCAAAGCAGCATCTGCTTTTTTAGCGATATAAGCAGCTTCTTTTAATAACTCTTCAGCTGTCTTTGGGTAAAACTGTGGATCTGTGCGTAAGAAATGCAGAAATTCAGCAAAGCTGCCTTCAAATTTTACCTCTTTGATGACTTGTTCCATTTCTGCTTTGATTCGGGCGACCTCTGATAAACCCAGTTGATGAACTTCATCGGTTGTCATGGCTAAGGTGGTGTAATAGGCCACGCGGTTTTGGTAAAAAGCCTCGCCATTAGGTAGCTCTTTTGCGGCAATCGCAATACGGGCATTAGGAATATATTCTTCAGTCATAAAATCGAAAAAATCTTGATACAGCGGTAGCACTTTTTGCTCAACAGTATCTCGACCTTGCTGGGTTAATTGCCGTTTTTCAGACTCGCTAAAGTGATCGGGAAATTGAGTGAAGGGTTTGTAATAACCGCTGTCTTCAACAGGGACAATATAGGCACTAATACTTTGCTCAAAACCGGTTAAGGTTACTTTTGCTGGGGTAATACCACTGCTTAAGCCCTGTTTTAGCCAAAATGTTTGCTGGGCAAAATAAGTGGGTAAGGCATTAAGTTTTGCTAAATAATCTTGATAATCTTCAACGCTATTAAAGCGCCCATTAGCGATTGAGGCGATGTAAGCATGAAAACCACTTTCGGCCGTTATCGGTAAGTAATGATCTTTAAAGTTGTACATATCAACACTGTTTTGCAGTTGGTACGCTAATAACTGTGCATTAATTTTGTCGGTTTTTGACAGGGTGACCGGATCAATTTGCTTTAATGATGCCAGTAGCTTTTTCTGACGTAGATTCTTTTGGGCTAAGGATTCTGGTGATAAATCAGCTAATTTATCGGCCTTTGACTTATCGCCTAATGAATAGGCTAATGTCGGCGAGTAATCCAAGTCTACTTGCCAAGCGTTATCAATAATTGATTTCAGGCTCATATTTTCTACTACTGCCGCTGTAGCCGTTTCTTTTACCTGAGTTGGGGTTTCAGTTTTTTCGGGAACGCCTAAATAATATTGAGCTTTAGAGCCTGAAGTCATTTTACAGCCAGAAATGGCAAGCATGATGAACGCTGGCAGTATGAGCTTTCGCATGGGAAATTCCTTTAAACGTTGGTAAATAACAAATTTAGCTAACTAAGCCACAACATAGCAATTCAATCATATGCTCGCTAGTGAAATTCATCGACATAATTGTTACTGATTGCATAATTTAGTTGCTGCTAAGGTCGTTTTTTTGTCGATGCGTGTTAAACTTTGCTTGCTGGGTGTTCATAAAATAAAAAACACATTTAGCTCAAAAAATTAATAGGGGGCAAAAATGATCAATACATCCATTCCGCTGGTTGATTTGCATCGTCATTTAGACGGCAACGTGCGGGTCAAAACGATTTGGGAGCTTGGCCATCAGCATGGTATTCAACTGCCTGCTAACTCAATTGCAGAGTTGGCTCCCTTTGTTCAAATTCAAGGCAAAGAAAATAGTTTAGTGGCATTCCTGACTAAGCTGGATTGGATGGTGGGCGTATTAGCTGATTTAGATGCTGTAAAACGCGTAGCATATGAAAATGTTGAAGACGCGGCAGTATCAGGGCTTGATTACACTGAACTGCGTTTTAGCCCATATTACATGGCAATGAGTCATAACTTACCGATTGAAGGCGTGGTTGAGGCCGTTATTGATGGCGTCAAAGCTG
Organism: Shewanella sp. 10N.286.48.A6; assembly: GCF_002873135.1. GTDB lineage: Bacteria > Pseudomonadota > Gammaproteobacteria > Enterobacterales > Shewanellaceae > Shewanella. The sequence goes on along the minus strand of NZ_MCVI01000033.1, from coordinate 55,424 downwards.
GCATGAAAGATTATGATGTTAAGGTTAACTTAATCGGCATTTTGTCGCGCTCATTTGGACAAGAGAAATGCCGCTTAGAGCTTGATGGCTTGTTAGCGCATCGAGATAGCTTGGTGGCAATGGATCTAGCTGGCGATGAACTAGGTTTCCCTGGTGAGCTATTCAATGAACACTTTAAGCGAGTGAGAGATGCTGGCTTACAGATCACAGCCCACGCCGGTGAGGCGGCCGGTAGCGAGAGCATGTGGCAAGCAATTCAAGAGTTGGGTGCTACTCGAATTGGCCATGGTGTAAATGCTATCCACGACCCTAAGTTGATGGAATATTTAGTTAAGCACTCTATTGGAATCGAGTCATGCCCGACAAGTAATTTACATACTTCAACTGTGGCTGATTATGATGCTCATCCATTTACTCAGTTTCTGGATGCTGGAGTATTAATTGGTCTTAATACCGATGATCCTGGTGTGAGCGCGATTGATATCAAGCATGAATATCGTATCGCTAAGTCAGAACTGGGTTTAACTGATGCTCAGCTGATGCAAGTGCAACGTAATGGTGTTGAAATGGCCTTTTTATCAGGCAGTGAACGCAAGGCGCTATACGCGTCAAAGTTATAGTTAGCTCCTACCTGTTTAGCTGAAAATAAACATAAAAAAACCGCTGATAATCAGCGGTTTTTTATTGCGTGATAGTAAAAACTAAATCACTCGCGAGAACTGTTGCTGACGTGCTTTTTGACGATAGTAAACGTCAAAACACATACAGATATTGCGGATCAACAGACGACCGGTAGGGCTAATGGTAAGCTTACGGTCTGTGATATCAACTAATTTATCATCAATGAAGGTTTGTAGCAGTTTTAAATCTTCAACAAAGTACTCTTCAAAATTAATATCAAATTGCTGTTCAATTTTGGCTAAATCGAGGTCGAAGTGACAAATCATTTGTTTAATCACTACACGACGAATTTCATCGTCACGATTTAAGCTACAGCCTTTCCATAATGCGTGACCTTTTTCGTCAATCGACTCGTAGTATGGACGGATATCTTTTTGGTTTTGGGCATAACAATCGCCAATTTGGCTAATTGAAGACACACCTAAACCTAATAGGTCACATTCTTCCTGAGTGGTATAACCTTGGAAGTTACGATGAAGCTTACCGGCATTTTGAAGCTTTGAAAGCTCATCATCTGGCTTAGCGAAGTGATCCATACCAATGAACTGATAACCTGCACCGGTTAATGATTCAATGGTTTGATGCAACATATCTAGCTTTTGCTGTGGCGAAGCCATATCTTCATCTTTAATCTTACGCTGAGCGGCAAAACGAGATGGTAAGTGCGCATAGTTAAAGATAGACAAACGATCCGGTGATAACTCAATCACACGCTTAATGGTTTCTGCAAAGGTTTCAGGGGTTTGGTGCGGTAGACCGTAGATTAAATCTGCGTTGGTCGATACAAAGCCCATGTCTTTTGCTTTAGCCATTAAGTCAAAAATAAACTGCTCATCTTGTTCGCGGTTTACGGCAACTTGTACCTTTTTATTGAAATCTTGTACACCAATAGAAATACGGTTAAAGCCAGCTTCTTTTAATGTATCAAGCATGGTTAATTCGATTTCACGAGGGTCTACTTCAATAGAGAATTCGCCAACATCAGCAAAATTAAAATGACTTTTAATCAGCTTTGATAAGGTTAAGATTTGCTCTGGGTTTAAGAATGTAGGTGTACCGCCACCCCAATGCATTTGGGTCACAGTGTAATTTTTGAATAACGGGGCACGCTTAACAATTTCACTTGCAAGGTATTCAATGTACTGGTCAGCTTTATGTGCATGACGAGTAATGACTTTATTACATCCGCAGTAATAACAAAGCTTGGCACAAAATGGGATGTGGATGTATAAAGACAGTTTGTCACTTTTACTGGTTTCAATCGCTGAAAGTAGATTTTGCTCAGTAAAAGTATCGTCAAATTCTAAAGCCGTTGGATACGACGTATAGCGTGGACCACTGTAGTTATACTTTTCGATCATTGACTGATCCCAACTTATTTGTGTGGGCTGCTTCAAGGCGTGTCCTCCGGGTAAATTAGCAATGTACGAAGTATGCAAGTATCTTTAACAAATAACCTTGATCTACGTTGTAAATTTGAAATTTCTCATTAGCAATTAGGTGCATTTTTGCAGGAAAAGTTAGCATTTAGGTAGATTTGTGGCATAGCTCACAGCCTCAATATCCATGTTGAGGCTGTTATCTGTCTTATAACTAAGGGATTTGTTAAAAACTGTCGGTTATTAATGCATGAAATGAAACTGTTTCAACTTCTTAGCGTCTTCAAGCAAGCTTTGTTCTAACTTTGCTTCAGATTTCATTCTGGCTAAGTCCAATTTCATTCGCTGCTGTTTAGGTAAAGCGCTGCGTGCATCTTTTATGGGATGATCTTTAATACAGGCGTAATGCTCGAAGATATGCGGGAATTCAACGGCCATTGCTTCAGACATGGATAAGGTATCAAATAACTTAGCGATTCGCATTACCCCTTCAGAAGGCTCACAGCGCTCTTCTAACATGGCTGCTGCGATATACTTGATATCATCTAATACTTGTTGTTTTTTGGCTCTGGCTTCTATTGTGCGCTGCTTACTGGCTGCTAGTGATGCCTGTTGTTGTTTCTTGACTTGTAATAGCAAGTATCCGGCGTAAGAAGCTAAAAGTAATACAATGATGACAGCGACAACAATAACAATGCTAGACACAGTTTATCCTTAAAGTGATGTTAGGCTTGAATAAGGCTTAGTTTAGAATAAATAGAAAAATGGCATATCTGAAATAGATATGCCATTTAAAAGTAGTAATGATTAAGACTGGTAGTCTTTTAATACATCCGCGCCTGTTTCAAAGCGCTCATATAAATCATCATCTGAAGCGGCTTTTTTACTCGGAGCGGCTGGTGCTGGTAATTCTTCAGCATCCGAAATGCCTAATTTTTCCATCAGCGATTCAATTTTAGATAATTGGCTATCTAACCATTTCTGATCGTCAGCGGCTAAGTCTTTGCCTTCTTCTAGCAAATCAAGCAAGTCATTAAACCTTGGATCTTCTTCAAGCTTTAATAATTTTTGCTCGTCAGTCAGTTTAGGCTGTTTCACTTTTGCACTAGCAGCAACAGTTGCTTCTTTAGCTGGTGCAATCGATAACGCAACAGGCTTCTTGCTACCATGACGAGGGTCATTATTTTTTTGCGTTTTCACATGTGGTGATTCTTTTTCAATCAGGGCTTCGTTATGACGGCTACCTGATTTACGACCAGAATCATTCTTCTTGCCGCCGATGACTTTGCGCTCAGACTTTTTGACTCTTGGTGCTTGTTTAGGGCCATTTTCGCCGCCCTTGCGCGATTTTTTACTACGAGCCATTGGTGATCTCATTAGGTTGTAAAATTTGGCTAGACGGATTCATATCCACCTTGCACTAAATAAGGATGCGCTTTATATCAGACTTTGATGTTTTTTGCATCAATACGAGCTCTTTTGCTGCAAATAATAGCGTAAATTCGCTGTGTTGTGCCAAATACTCGAAAGTTTGTTGCTGATAAAAGCTAACGTGAGTGGGGTTATTCTTGAAATGCCATTTAGAAAAGTGATTTAAATCAGTCATTAAAGACGTACTTATTGCTAACCATCCACCAGGTTTTAGCAATTTTGACAGTAATTGCCATTCTTTACCTGGTTGCTGGAAATGCTCTAGTACCCGATAGCAGCAAATGAAATCGTATTGCTGATTGAAAAGTTGTTGATCGGCTTTAACAAATGGGTCGTACTGATAAAGGCGGTGACCCGCGTGTTCAATTTTGTCGAGGCTGGCTTTGTCTAGCACCCTGCCAAAATTGAGCCCTGTCAATGAACCACTTTGCTGGGCGCTTATCTGTGACAGCAAGGGTTTGATAAATTGAATTAGTTGCTTTTGCTTGCTGGCTTTATTGGCTCGGCCATAACGCTGTAATTGCGCTGCCGGCATAAGGTGGGATTGGGGGTTAGCGAAAACAAGGCCGCATTGATCGCAGCGGTAAAAGGCTCTTTTTTTATCTTGTAGAAAAAATTCAGCACGATAACGGCACAAGGGACATTTTATCATTGAAGTAAGCAGGCACCTGAACAAAAACAAAGATATATATCAATCAATAGCAGATTTAGGTTGATTATGAAAGTGATTACAAAAAGCGGAAATAAAAAAAGGTGGCAGTAAACTGCCACCTCGTAAAACAGTGCTTATCACACTATATTCTGATTCCAAGTATCCGTACTTGCTATGTGACTATCCCGGTCAGTATCCTTCTTGTTTTTAGCGCTTTCCATGCTTTTTTAGTTGTTATCGGTCTTCAATGACACTTTATTTAAATCCTGTTGCCGTCCTGACCACAGCTTCCGTAGATGGTCTTCAATGACACATCAATTTCCTAGTTGTCTTCAATGACATTAGTAAACAATCCATGTTTAAAGTACCGTCCAGTGATATCAAGCCTCCGCAAGTGCATCCTAAGCAATTAGCTTCCTTTGCCGCTACTTTAATCCTTAAAGTAGTGTCCTTATGGGGTTTTATCTCTGTTGCGTAAGGGAGTGCTATTTAAGCGTGTCGACCATTCGGTCTAATCCTTACAAATTCTATATGACCTGGACTTCAAGCTGAAATCACTACTCTTATTATTTTTAGTGAGTGGTCTTATTTATATTATTGTTATTGGTAAATATTATTCTTATATCTTAAATGTAAACGTAGCCGAAATCTGTGAGATAGAATTGATATTTTTGTTCTGACAGTTGGGTTCATTTCGGTACGGGGCTATTTAACCCTAAAAGAGTGATCTCTGTCAAGCCTCAATAACCTCAAGTTTACGTAAACGTAAACTTGAGGTTATAAAAAAGGGTGAATTGTCACCCTTTTTGTCGTTGTCAGCGCGAGCAGTAAAATTTACTTAAGGCTTGAAATATATTGAGATAATGCTTGGATATCACTGTCAGTTAGCTTTTTAGCAACATCTTGCATCATGCCATTGAGATCGTTGTTACGATTTGTATCGCGGAATTTATTTAGCTGGATTTTGACATAATCAGCATGTTGACCACCAATTGATGGGAAGCCTGCAAGCTCTGCGCCTTTACCATCTGGTCCATGACATGCCATGCATGAAGTGATACCACGATCCATATCGCCGCCTTTATAAAGGGCTTCGCCTTCAGCAGGAATACTCGCCACATCGGCTACATTTAATGTTTGGCTAGCATAATATGCAGAAACATCCTTAATATCTTGTTCAGATAAGGATATTGACATGCCTATCATGGTAGGATCATTACGACCTTCTTTGCCGCCGCTTTTAGCCGCCGCTTGGAAATCATGTAATTGCTTTTCTAGATAAGATGCGTGCTGTCCGGCCAGTTTAGGCCAAATAGGAGCAATGCTGTTACCGTCAACACCGTGACAGGCTGAACACATAACTGATTTAGTTTTACCCGCTTCCACATTACCTTCAGCGATTGCAGGGGTTGATATAGCGGCAAATACAGACAGCGCAAGAGCTAACTTTTTCATGGCGTTCCAACTTCTTGTTTAATTTATTGTCCTGAGCTTACTAGGGTGACCTGCAAGCGTGGTAAAATCTACAAACTGTGATCCGGGTAATATTTTACACGAAAATGTGGAAAAGTAAGCAAATCTTACATAATTAAGGTATTACCTAAAAATTATTGGAGTAAATCGTGTCAGAAACGCGTATAGATTTTCGAAAAACCAAGTTTTTAATTAGTGCGCCAGACATTGCACACTTAAATGAGTACTTACCTGGTGATGCCGGAGTAGAAATAGCGTTTGCTGGCCGCTCTAATGCAGGTAAGTCAAGCGCCTTGAATGCATTAACGGATCAAAAAGGCTTAGCAAGAACCAGTAAAACCCCCGGTCGTACTCAACTTATTAATGTTTTTGAACTTGAAGAAAACCGTCGTCTAGTTGATTTGCCTGGCTATGGTTTTGCTAAGGTGCCTTTAGCATTAAAAAATAAATGGCAAAAAGCTTTAGGTGAATATTTACAAGAGCGCGCCTGTTTAAGCGGTGTTGTGGTGTTAATGGATATTCGCCATCCGCTTAAAGATCTCGATTTGCAAATGATTGAGTGGGCTGTGCTGAGTGAAATCCCAGTGTTAGCTTTGCTTACTAAGTCTGATAAGCTCGCGCAAAACGTCAAAATGAAGACAGTTAATGCGGTGCGTAAAGAGTTAGCTGAGTATGGGGATTGGGTTAAAGTTGAACCTTTCTCTTCTACTAAAGGGACTGGTAAACCTAAAGTGCTAGGCATTTTAAATGAGTGGTGTAACCCAAGCTGGCTCACTGAAGCGGAGCAAGCATCGCAAGAGCAGGCTGAATAAGAATAACTAATTCTTGCTTCAGTTTAAAAAGGCTATTAAGACTTTGTACTTAGTAGCCTTTTTTGCATTTAAAAGTCGAGTTTCGAATAATGGCAAAAAAAAACCGATAACTAAATAGCTATCGGTTAAAAAAATTAGCTCTTTTGGGGAGAAGCTAAATTCAACAAGACTCAAGTGCCATCTACTCATTGATGACGCTCAATAAGCTCATAATACCTGTTTCTTAAATGTAGTTAAAGTATTTGCTCTAAAATTTATTTTGGGCAAAAAAAAGCTCCAGCATATATAGATGCTGGAGCGCCATAATTCGGCTTGTCACTATTTCTAGTGAAATAAAAAGGTCTGAAAGATGGAACATCTTAACCTCTGTACCCTACAGCGAAGATAATACGGTATTAGTCTCTAAATGAAAAACTGTTTTTCGTTAAAGTGAACAATATTGTGAGCAGCAACACAATTTATGCTGGGTTTATCAGCGTTTTTTGTGCAAAAGACTAAGTGGTAAACAAGCAGGTAAAAAAAATACCTGTAAATTTTTCATTACAGGTATTTTGTATTCGGCAATGACTATCTGTTTAGCCGCATCCGTTTCATCATCTGTTTAGGTGTATATGTGAGTCGTTAAACCCTAGTGCGCCTCATCCCAATTGTTTCCAAGTCCTGCTTCAGCTAATAGCATCACATCAATGGAGGCCGCTTCGGCCATCAGTTCACAGACCTTGCTCTTCAAGGCTTCTGCTTTATCTGCATCCACTTCGAAAACCAATTCATCGTGCACCTGCATCATCATGGTGATCTCACCTTGAGTGTCGTTCTCAATCCAAGCGGCGATCTTTATCATCGCTTTTTTGATGATATCAGCGGCAGTGCCTTGCATTGGCGCATTAATCGCTGCGCGCTCAGCCGCCTGACGGCGCATGGCGTTTCTGTCTTTAATATCAGGTAAGTACAGTCGTCTGCCGTAAAGGGTTTCGACATAGCCAACATCAGCGGCTAACGCGCGGGTGTCTTCCATGTACTTCAATACGCCAGGATAGCGGGCGAAGTAAGTATCAATGTAGGTTTGAGCTTCTTTACGTGGGATATCTAGCTGCTTGGCCAAGCCAAACGCTGACATGCCATAGATTAAACCGAAGTTAACCGCTTTAGCTCGGCGGCGTTGCTCGGTAGTCACTTCTTCAAAATGCACCCCAAATACTTCTGCTGCGGTGGCTTTATGAATATCTTTATTTTCAGCAAATGCTGTCAATAAGCCTTTATCTTGTGAAAGATGCGCCATGATGCGTAATTCAATTTGCGAGTAATCGGCAGCCAATACTTTACGGCCTTCAGCGGCGATAAAAGCTTGCCTAATGCGGCGACCTTCTTCGGTTCTGATAGGGATATTTTGCAGGTTTGGCTCGCTTGATGATAAACGTCCTGTGGCGGCATTGGCTTGATGATAGCTGGTATGCACGCGCCCGGTAACCGGATTAACCATTAATGGCAATTTGTCGGTATAGGTGCTCTTTAATTTTGACAGACTGCGGTGCTGCAAAATAATTTTAGGAAGCGGGTAATCTAGGGCTAATTCAACCAGTACATCTTCTGCGGTTGACGGGGCACCTTTTGGGGTCTTTTTGATGACCGGATAGCCAAGTTTATCAAAAAATAATGCCTGTAATTGCTTTGGAGAGCCGAGGTTAAACTTCTCACCGGCGATGTCATAAGCCTTAGTTTCAAGATCGTCAATCTTCTGTGCAAGTTCATCACTTTGTTGACTGAGCAGCATGCTGTCAATGAGTACGCCTTGACGTTCGATATTTGATAATACTTGGATTAGCGGTAATTCAAGTTCATTAAATACTGAGCTGAGTGTTGGCTCTTTCTCTATTCTTGGCCATAGGTGCTGATGTAAACGCAGGGTGATGTCGGCATCTTCTGCTGCATAGGGCGCAGCTACATCCAAATTAATTTGGTTGAAGGTTAACTGTTTTGCGCCTTTGCCGGCAATTTCTTCAAAGCTAATATTTTTATGACCAAGATACTTAAGGGCTAATCCGTCCATATCATGACGAGAGGCGACAGAGTTAAACACGTAGGACTCAAGCATGGTATCAAAGCGAACACCTTTAAGGCTGATGCCTGCATTGGCAAAGATACTGATATCGTATTTTAGGTTTTGGCCGACTTTTTCAAGTTGGTCATTTTCTAAAATCGGTCTTAATTGCTCAAGTGCGTACTCCATAGCAAGTTGCTGTGGTGCGTCTAAGTAATCATGGGCTAACGGCAAATAAGCCGCTTTACCTGCTTCTATTGCAAATGAAATACCGACCAGCTTTGCTTCCATGTAGTTTAGGCTGGTGGTTTCGGTGTCGATGGCAATTAATTTAGCTTTTGATAGCTTTTCAATCCAAAGGGTTAACTGCGCTTCGGTTAATATGGTGTCATATTCAACTTCAATGGCCGCAGCGACAGGCGTGATTTCCTCTGTGGTGTTAGACTTGCTTGATGTATTAAAGCCTGATTTATTATCCAATACTTCTGCTAACCAGCGCTTGAATTCCATTTCACCATAAAGCTTAACTAATTCATCGCGGTTTTGTGGTTTGGTGGCTAATTTATCCCAGTCATTATCCCACTCCACATCGGTTTTGATGGTGGCAAGATCGTATGACAGCTGCAGCATGTCTTTATTTTCGGCAATTTTCTTTGGCATGGTTTTAGAGCCGCGGAAAGTCACATCTAACACGCTCTCAGGATTGGCGATAAGTTTATCGACGCCGCCAACCCCCGTTAGCATTGCTAATGCGGTTTTTTCACCAACACCGGGCAGACCTGGAATGTTATCGGCTTTATCGCCCATCATGGCGAGCAAGTCGATGATCAACTCTGGGCCGACACCAAACTTAGCGGTGACTTCTTCTGGGCCCATAATGGTATCGGTCATGGTGTTAATTAAGGTGACATGTTCATCTACAAGTTGCGCCATGTCTTTATCACCAGTGCTGATTAAGGTTGCTCGACCTTCTTGACTAGCTTTGAGCGCGATGGTGCCAATAACGTCATCGGCTTCAACACCTTCAATACTGATTAATGGTAAGCCTAATGCTTTAATAATGGCATGCAATGGGGCAATTTGGGTACGTAAATCATCAGGCATTGGTGGGCGCTGAGCTTTGTATTCGCTATACATATCATTACGGAAAGTTTTGCCTTTAGCGTCGAAAATTACCGCAATATGACTTGGATTATAGCGGCTCATTAAGCTGCGTAGCATGTTGACTACACCATAAACAGCACCCGTAGCTTCACCTTTAGAATTAGTTAAATGAGGTGGGGCATAATAAGCACGGTAAAGGTAAGAGGAACCATCCACAAGGACGAGTGGGTTATTGGGGATTGTTGGCATAGTTTGGCTTCATATTCAGTATTCTGAGATGGCTCTAGAATGCCACATACAGGGCTTTTCGGCCACGGCAAATTTTATCCCAGGCTGTGGATAAGTCTGTGAGTGAATTAATTAATCATTTAGGTGTGTTTTAACTACGACAGGAAGTAAAACAGTTAAGCCTTTGATTTGTTGTAGTAAATATAATTTTTGTGAGTTGAATTATAGTTTTAAAATATATTCCCAATTTGTGGACTTTTTAATATTCTTCCTTGAATTAACTGAATTCTTAGTTCAGTTTTAAACCATGAGGAGATTTGAGGAAATCTAAGTTAGCATGTTTTTTGAACAGATCAATAGATTTGTTGAAAAAAGGTTAAATTAATACAATGGCAAGGGATCAGTAATGAAAAATATTGCGGTTTTACTCAGTGGAAATGGGGTGTTCGACGGTGCAGAAATTCAAGAGTCGGTTTTAACCTTATTAGCTTTATCTCAGGCAGGGGCGAGCTATCATTGTTTTGCGCCAAATATTAATCAATTGCATGTAGTCAATCATTTAACCGGTGAAGTTGATGTGGATGCGCAGCGAAATGTATTAGAGGAGTCGGCGCGCATTGCCCGTGGTGAAATCAGTGATATTAATGCGCTAAATATTGATCAATTTGATGGCTTAATTGTCCCGGGTGGTTTTGGCGCTGCTAAAAACTTGTGTGATTTTGCCGTTGCAGGTAGTGATTGCGTGCTGCAGCCACAGGTGGAAAGTTTTATTCAAGAGTTTGTGCTCGCCAACAAACCAATGGGCTTTATGTGTATCGCACCCATTATGTTGCCGCGAATTTTTAATAACGCCCCCCAAGGCACCATTGGTAATGACAGTGGTACCGCACAGGCGTTTAATGAAATGGGTGGTGAGCATTTAGAGAGTACTTGCGCTGATATCGTTATTGATAAGCAAAATCGGCTGGTAACCACCCCAGCCTATATGTTGGCGACGTCCATAGCTGAGGCTAATGTGGGTATTAAAAAGCTGGTCACAGAAGTGCTGGGGATGTGTTAGTGGTTATTTAGCGGCTGATTTACGGCTATCAAAAGCGCCTTGAGCCAAACCAATCAATAATCCGCCTATATGAGCACCATTGGCGATGGGCATACCGAGTAAATCGGTAAAGCCCAGTACCAGCCAAACAAGCATAAAGCCCATGTAACTGTTGGGAATGCCAATACCTGATTGGGGTTGGCGTTGCCCCATTATCCAGGTGTAGCCAACAACGGCGTATACCACGCCTGATAAGCCGCCAAAGTTAGGCCCTGTCATCATGTATTGCACAATACTGGGTAAACTACCTGCAACGACAAGTAATATGATCAGTGGCTTGCTACCGAGTTTGGTTTCAATCTTGCCACCTAGATACCACCACCATAATAAGTTAAAGGCGATATGCATTAATGAAAAATGCATCAAGCTGGGGGTAAACACTCGCCATATTTGGCTAATGTCACTTTGGGGCACAGCGCCAAAAAAGGATAACTGGCTAAAAATGCCATTGGCAAAGCCAAGGTTCATGCCGGCGTATACCAGCACACAAACAAAGAAGGTAATCAGGGTTAGTGGCCCTGCGCCAGTAATAAACTGCTGGATAAGCCCTAAACTGGAGGAGCCATAATCTAATTTGGTTTGGGTGGTGCCATTATCCCAAGAGGCTTGTAAATACTTCTTCTGGTATGGGTTTTGTCTAAACTGTTCAAACTCGTATTTGGCTTGTTGTGCCTGAGATGGTTGCTCAACGACCAAAGATACCCCGGTTTCAATCACAACGGGATGGCATTCAATATCAAGACCTTTTAAATAGTCTATGAATGCCTGTGCTGCGCGAGCGTTAGGTAATTGGCCGATTTCTATCATCCGTGAGCTAAACTCCAAGCTGTGTATCCACCATCAAGACTATAAACATCATCGAAACCTTGTTCAATAAGGTAACCCGCAGCGCCTTGACTGCTCACGCCGTGATAGCACACCACGACTAATGGCTTATCCATATCGGCATCGGCCATAAAGTGGGCGATGTTTTCATTGGTAAGATGCACTGAATTTTTAATGTTACCTGCGGCAAAGCTGGCGGCATCGCGTATATCGACGATTTGCACATCACTGGCATCTTCTTGCATGTGAATGAGTTCGTTAATCGATAAATGCTTAAACGCTGACATGGTTAATCCTTTAAAAAATGACGATAGTAAAAACGACAATAGAGCCTTTAGTATGTGACAAGGGATTGTACGTATACAACCCCTTTTTAGATGAGAATAAATCCGCTATATGGCGATTAATCCCAATTCAATATCACTTTGCCTGATTGACCAGAGCGCATTGCATCAAAGCCTTGTTGGAAGTCATCAACACTGAAATGATGGGTGATAATTGGCGACAAATCTAACCCTGATTGAATCAAACTGGCCATTTTATACCAAGTTTCAAACATTTCGCGTCCATAAATGCCTTTTAAGATTAAGCCTTTAAAGATGACTTTACTCCAATCAATGGCCATTTCACCGCCAGGAATACCTAGCATGGCAATTTTGCCGCCGTGATTCATGGTATCGAGCATTGAATGAAATGCCGATGGTACGCCTGACATTTCCAAGCCAACATCAAAACCTTCAGTCATGCCTAACTCAATCATTACATCTTTTAAGTCTTCTTTCGCAACGTTTACTGCGCGAGTCGCGCCCATTTTACGAGCAAGATCAAGGCGGTACTCATTAACATCAGTGATAACCACATGGCGGGCGCCAACGTGCTTACATACTGCCGCTGCCATAATCCCGATAGGGCCTGCACCGGTAATTAGCACATCTTCACCGACCACATCAAACGATAATGCGGTGTGTACTGCATTACCAAATGGATCAAAGATAGATGCGAGGTCATCTGAAATATCGTTAGGGATTTTAAAGGCATTAAATGCAGGGATCACTAAGTACTCAGCAAAGGCACCTTCACGGTTTACCCCGACACCTGAAGTGTTACGGCATAAATGCGTGCGACCACCGCGACAGTTGCGGCAATGGCCACAGGTAATATGGCCTTCACCAGAAACGCGATCGCCAACAGTAAAGCCGCGAACTTCTTGACCCATATCGACCACTTCACCGACATATTCGTGTCCAACAACCATAGGCACAGGAATGGTATTTTGTGACCATTCGTCCCAGTTGTAGATATGTACATCGGTACCACAAATGGCGGTTTTACGGATTTTAATTAATAGATCGTTATGGCCCATTGTTGGCTTAGGCGCATCAACCATCCAAATGCCTTGTTCAGGCTTTAATTTACTTAGTGCTTTCATGTGTAGTGAGTCCTAAATAATGCCCATTTCTTTACCAATACGGGTAAAGGCTTCGATTGCTTTATCAATTTGCGCTTTAGTGTGCGCCGCTGACATTTGGGTGCGAATGCGGGCTTGGCCTTTTGGCACCACAGGGAATGAGAAACCAACCACGTAGATGTTTTCAGCGAGTAGGCGGTTTGAAAAATCACCTGCCAATTTAGCATCACCAATCATTACCGGGATAATGGCGTGATCAGCACCTGCTAAAGTAAAGCCTGCTGCTGTCATTTTTTCACGGAAGTAACGGCTGTTTTCCCATACGGCTTCACGTAAATCGTGACCCGTTTTTAGCATTTCTAACACATGGATTGATGCACTCACGATTGAAGGCGCTAAAGAGTTTGAAAATAAGTAAGGGCGAGAGCGCTGACGTAACCAGTCAACCACTTCTTTTTTAGCAGAAGTGAAACCACCTGAAGCGCCGCCTAAGGCTTTACCTAAAGTACCGGTAATAATATCGACGCGATCCATTACTTGGCAAAACTCGTGGGTGCCACGGCCATTTTCACCAACAAAACCCACAGCGTGAGAGTCATCAACCATGACGAGTGCATCGTATTTATCGGCTAAATCACACACACCTTGTAAGTTGGCAATCACACCATCCATTGAGAACACGCCATCAGTGGCGATAAGAATGTTTCGTGCGCCCGCAGCTTGCGCGGCAATCAGCTGGGTTTCAAGATCGGCCATATCGTTGTTGGCATAACGGAAACGCTTAGCTTTACATAAACGCACACCATCAATAATAGAGGCATGGTTTAGCGCATCAGAGACGATAGCGTCGTTCGCATCTAGCAGAGTTTCAAATAAACCCGCATTGGCATCAAAACATGAAGAGTAAAGAATGGTATCTTCCATTCCTAAAAATTCACTTAAGCTATTTTCTAATTGCTTATGAATATCTTGGGTGCCACAAATAAAACGAACCGATGCCATACCAAAGCCGTGGCTTGATAAACCATTCTTAGCAGCATTAATTAATTCAGGGTGATTTGCCAAGCCTAAGTAGTTATTAGCACAGAAGTTAATCACTTCTTCGCTATTTACATTGATAGAGGTTTGCTGGGCAGACGCAATGACACGTTCACTCTTGTATAAGCCTTCAGCTTTAACATCGACAAGTTGTTGATTTATGCGGTCGTAAAATGAGGTATAGGCCACCTGATTTCTCCTAATAATGGTTATTATGTTAATCGCAACCTTTGGCTGTTTAAGTCAAACATGCGCTGATTTCTGATCGGGAGTTGTCGGCATTCTACCCTTAATTTTTATAAGGCCACAGCGTTTTTTTTAAGCGCAGTGGTTACATAAAATTGATTAGGGCTTGGGGTGATTTCGGATAAATAAAACTAATCAACTTTCATTAACTGGGGAAGTATTAATAAGTGGCAGTAAAACGGTATTTTATGATTAAAATACTGCCAATCCCTTTTGCCAACGCTATTATTATAGTTGCCAGCAATGGGATTGTAAGGGCGGTTTAATTTACCTGAATTAAAGCTCTGGGCAGGCGTCTTGAGAGACTAACTCGCGGTAGTGCTGCTCAAGTCGTGCAAAGGTAGGTTGAGAAATTGGCGTTGAATACGCTTTAAACAGCATAACCACCCGTAATAAACCTTTGTAAATTGCAGGTTTGGTGATTTTTGATGCACCCGATTGGGTCAGTTGATAGCTAATCCAATAGCTAACGATCATCTTCATGGTATCTGCAAGTTCGACGATGTTATCGTCTTCAACGTTTAAAAAACCATCTTGTTTAAGTTGTTTAAGGACGTTACTTGAGCGTGCTAATACGCTTTTTTGTGCCAGAGTATAGCGCTGCTTTAAGGCTTCATCTCGACTTAAAATATCGGCTAGGTTGGCGTACATAAATCGGTATTGCCACATGGTATAAAACATCGCATCGAAATAGCCCAATAATAATTCAACGTCAATTGATACGTCTTCATAAGGCTTTGAACCATTTTCAAGATTAGATTCATACATGGTGAAGATAGAATTGATAATGTCTTCTTTATTGCGGAAATGGTAATACAGGTTTCCAGGACTGATATTTAAATGAGCCGCAATGTGATTGGTGGTGATATTACGTTCACCATGTTCGTTAAAAAGTTCAAGGCTGGCAAAAACTATCTTATCGCGGGTTTTCATATCAGTTCCAATTATAAGAGGCTCATGAAGAAATCATTTCTTAACTAGGTACGACTAAGCTCATATCCCTATGAATTTAGATTATGTTAACATTGTGGATATCTGACAAGCAAAATTGATCAAGTAGTTTTCATGACTCGTGGCGTATATTCTGTTTTACTCTTGCTGTTATCCCCTCTCATCGTGGCATATTTGGCTTTTCGTGCGTTTAAAAGCCCTGATTATCGCGGCCGCTGGGGCGAGCGTTTTGGATTAATGCGCTTAAAGCAAACTGATGTACTTATTCATAGTGTGTCGATGGGGGAAACCTTAGCAGCAATACCGTTAATAAAACGCTTAATGAAACAGTACCCACAACTGTCATTTACGGTTACCACCACAAGCCCTACGGGATCTGCTGAGGTTAAAAAGGCTTTTGGCGATAGTGTGCAGCATTGTTACCTTCCGTTTGATATCAACCTTTGTGTTAGTCGGTTTATCAAGCAGGTTAATCCGCAACTTTGCGTAATTATGGAAACTGAATTATGGCCAAACCTGCTTCATTACGCCAAGAAAAATAATACTCGATTAGTGTTAGCTAATGCGCGCTTATCGCAAAAATCTGCCGATAAATACCATAAGCAAATGGGGCTAAGTTTACCCATGTTAACGGCGCTTGATGCTATTGCGGTGCAAACCGAGGCTGAATCTGCCCGCTTTGCGGCGTTAGGGGCCAACACTCAGTCATTGCATGTTTGCGGCAGTTTAAAGTTTGACATACAGATTGATGACAGCAAATACCAACAAGCTAAAACCTTAAGAGCTGATTGGAACCGAAGCCAAGCCCCTGTATGGGTTGCTGGCAGTGTTCATCCTGGTGAGTTTGATATGATGTTGCAAGCCCATAAAAAAGTGTTGGAGCAATATCCTGATGCGCTGCTGATTATGGCGCCAAGGCACCCTGAACAATTTAATGTTGCCGCTGTGTCGACCACTCAACAAGGGTTGAATTTAGCTAGGCGCAGTATGAATGAGGCGGTCGTTCAGCACACCCAAGTACTGCTGGGCGATACCATGGGTGAACTGTTGATGCTATATGGCGCTGCAGATGTTGCCTTTATTGGCGGCACACTGATTGAAAGTGGCGGGCATAACCCTTTAGAGCCTGCAGCAATGGGCTTGCCAGTAAGTGTTGGCCCGCACCATTGGAATTTTGCTGAAATCACCCATTTACTTGAGCAAGCTGGTGGCTTAACTGTGGTGAATAATGCCGATGAGCTGGCTGACATGCTATTAAAGCTATTTGCTAACGCCGAATTGCACAATAGCGCCGCCAAAGCGAGCTTAGCGGTGGTGTCTCAAAATCGCGGCGCATTGCAAAAGCAGTTTGAAATAGTTGAGCAGCAATTGCGCTTTACTCAGTTAATCAGCTAATCGCTAAATTCAGTTAATTAATGGCTTGTTGGTAACCGTAAAGTAACTGCTGCCAATTTGATTCATTGAAATTTAACGTTGGCAGTTTCGCTTGCTCTTTATTAAACGAGCGCAGTAATCGGTTTAAATTTGCTTGCTGCCATTGCTTAGCGGGTGTTTTTATTACGCCACGGTCAAAATCGATAAGGTAAAATTGCGCCTCGGCCAGTAAGATATTTTTTGAATTAAGGTCGGCATGATATACGCCACGATTATGAAATTTAGCAATGAGGGCGCCCAGTTGCTGCCATTGAATATCGCTCATGGCTGCTGTGGATAAATAGGCCACCAAATCTTTCGCGCCATCAATGAGCTCAATAATCAGATCGGCGCGATACCAAATACCAAAGCGTTCAACATTGGCTGCAATGGGTCTAGGCACTGGAAAGCCTTCATCAAATAGCTTCTCTAATAATGCTAATTCAGCAATGGCTCGAGTGCGAGACATGCCAGTAAAAACATAAGCATCACGGCTGAATTTTGCCATAAAGCCACCACGCCAATAATGGCGTAATACCCAGCGCTGGTGGTTATTTTCCACAAACCAGGTGGTATAGCGACCTTTTGACTGGCCTATAATGGCATTTTGTTGCTGCCAGTAGTCAGCTTGGAATTGTGCGGGAGTTAATTGCTGCGCGAGTGGCTCGCACCAAGCAATGTTCCCAGTATCTGTTGATTCAAATTGCATAGGCCAATGAGTAAAAGCGTCGATTTGTCGGTGGCTAAAAACAATATTCTACATTAAGATCGAATACTTGTACTTAATTCCCTTTATATCGTTAGTGGTAACCCATGAAAGCAGACTTTTCATCGATACAATCCTTATGTTTACTTCGTTTATCCGCGATTGGAGATGTGTGTCATGCGGTAGCCATGGTGCAAGCGATTCAGCGTCAATATCCTGATTTAGCCATTACTTGGGTGATTGGTAAAGTTGAATATCAATTGGTTAAACATATGCCCGGTATTCAGTTTGTGATCTTTGATAAATCCCAAGGTTGGCGCAGTTATGGCCAATTGAGAAAAGCCCTCGCTGGTCAACGCTTTGATGTTTTACTACACATGCAAGTGGCGCTGAGAGCGACCATCGCATCATTGATGATTTCAGCAAAAGTTAGAGTGGGCTTTGATAAAGCCAGAGCTAAAGAAGGTCAGTGGTTGGTGACTAATCATAGGGTGGAGCCATTGGCAACGCCCCATGTGTTAGAAGGGTTTATGGGCTTTGCCAAAGCCATTGGCGTTACAGATTTAACCCCAAGCTGGAATATTCCGGTACCTGAAACCGATACCGAGTTCGCCAAACAAGTCATCACAGATGATGAAAAAGTATTAGTGATTTGCCCCGCAGCCAGTAAAGCTGAGCGTAATTGGCTGCCAGAGCGTTACGCTGCAGTGGCAGATCATGCGGTCGAAAAAGGTTATCGAGTGATACTTTGTGGCGGCCCAAGTCAATTGGAAGTCGATTTAGCGGCTAATATCATTAAGCACAGCCACAGCCATATCGATAATATGATTGGAAAAACCAGCCTAACGCAATTATTAGCATTATTGAAAAGAGCCAGTCTGGTTATTGCGCCAGATACCGGCCCCGCCCATATGGCGGTGACTCAAGGTACGCCAGTGATTGGCTTATACGCCCATTCAAATCCAGGGCGAACAGGGCCTTATAGCAGTTTAGACTCGGTCGTCAGCGTGTATGATCAAGTGATTAAGCAGCAATTTCCTGATAGCAGCATTGCTTGGGGGAAAAGGGCAAAGGGGTCAGATTTGATGGTTCTTATTGGGGTAGAGCGCGTTATTAAGACATTTGATAGGTTAGTTCACTCGGTCGATGGGTCGAAATGCCTTCGTTAAAAATTTTAATACTAAAAGCCAATTAGTTAAAAGGTATCTAATTGGCTTTTAAATACTAAGTCTGCTTAATTTACATAAGTTTACAGGTTAGTTTTTTGTTTTGTTTGGTAATTTTCATATAATTTGGCCTCTTTTGAAAAGGCATAATAAGCCTTCATCACAGCAAGAATAAAACCACGTTTCCCAGAAAATATTTTTCGCCTAAAAAAGTACTCTTTTATAAATACGAGAGGAATAATGGTAATTAACTTTAAATTTGAAAACTTCTTGCCCTTAGCGAATTTTTCATCGGCTTTTAAGCTTGAGTAGGTGTTATGTTTATTGGTAATGGCTGCAATGGTGCTGTAACCAAAGTGATCAAAGGTTTCATTAATAAAAATCTCTTTACCGTTAACAGTAGCACTTTCATGTACTAAACGTGAGTCGTCAAAGAAAGACTTTGAGCGTTTATAAAATCGATGATTGTTGGTTTTTTTTGTCCAGGATGATAGTGGTTTGTCTATAAAAATGTCATTACGCCAAAAACGTACACTATCTGCTTTATCATGCTCCATAATTGCTTTGAGCGCGTCGATTAAACTAGAGTTTATGACTTCATCACCATCCAAATTAAGAACCCACTCATGGGAACATAATGACATGGCGTATTGTTTTTGTTTTGCGTAGCCAAGCCATGGATGGGAATAGACTTTTGCTCCGTAACGTTTCGCTATATCGAGAGTAGAATCAGTGCTGCCAGAATCTATAAAATAACCTCATCTAAAGAGGCAACACTCTGAAGCGTTTTCTCGATATGTTTCTCTTCATTCTTGGTAATAATAAAGACACTGATAGGGAGTTTCATCATAATTCAATCGTATTAAAGTAAATATAGTTAAGCAATAATAACACGGGGAGATTATTTTTTGGGAATGGAACCTCCATGTTATAATTTTTAATAGGTGCTTACTATTTGTATTGTTGGATGATAATTAAGCGTTTTTGTGAGGAGCGTAGTTGTGGGTCGAGTTAATAAGCGTTATTTATTTTATATATCGCAAAATTATTCATATGCTATTTTAAGGCCGTTGCAACAGGTTATTCTAGCTCGTGGCGATGAAGTATGTTGGTTTTTAGAAGGGAAAGAAGTCGATGCTACATTCTTAAAACCTACTGAAACGCGATTACTGTCTATTGATGATGTGAAAGCTTGGCGGCCAGACGCAGTATTTGTTCCTGGAAATGTCGTACCCAGTTTTATTCCTGGTATCAAAGTTGGAGTATTTCATGGTTTTGCGGCAGGTAAAATAAACCGTAAAGGGCGTTTAAATCATTTTGAGATCCGTGATTGCTTTGATCTTTATTGTACTCAAGGTCCGGAAACAACGTTGCCATTTATTCAATTAGCTGAAAAATTTGGCACATTTAGAGTTGCTGAAACAGGTTGGCCAACTTTAGATCCAATGTTTACCAATGCTCTTGTTAACCCATATCGCATCGAAGGTGATGATCGCCCAACCATTCTATTTTGCTCAACTTTTTCTCGCAACCTCTCTTGTGCGCCAATTATATTTGAGGAAATAAAGGCTATATCTTTACAGGGAAGGTGGCGATTGTTAGTGCAGTTTCATCCTAAAATGAATAAAGAGGTAGTTGATCGCTATAAAACGTTAGAAAATGAAAATCTAACCTTCGTTGAAACAGATAATGTATTGCCTCTGCTAAATGCTGCTGATGTGATGCTGTGCGATACCTCTTCAATAATGATTATGTTTTTGCTGCAAAGGAAGCCCGTTGTTACCTTTAATAATCATACACAGCGAACTCATTTAGTCAATGTCACCCAACTGGAGGATATTCAGCCTGCTTTAACTAGAGTACTTGCAAGGCCACCAGAGTTGATGGCTGAGATTGATAGATATTGTAATAACATCCATCCAAATCGAGATGGTTGCTCTAGTGAGCGAGTTCTCGCTGCCACGGATAACTTGATTGAGAGTGGCATTGAGGATTTAAAGCCTAAACCTCTGAATATTTTACGCAACTTTAAAATGCGCAGAAAGCTTGGCTATTGGAAGTTTTTTTAAATTTGCCTCTCATTTGGGTCAATGAGTGCGGCTTTATTAAAATATTATAATCTGTAAAGTCAGTAGGCCAATTGTCGGGAAAGCACTCTAATGAGCTAGGGTTAAAGGTTGGCAATATCGGTAAGCTAAAAGGACTGCTATCACATTATACCCATCGTGATTACGGTCATGGGCTGAATAAAGCCGCGCAATATGCTTGGCTTGGTTGGAAGAAATATTTTCGTAAAGGAAAAAAATCCCATGGACTAACCTTAGCCTTACTAAGGGGGATGTGGACATTTTTTCATATTTACTTTTTACGGCGTGGTTTTCTCGATGGTAGTGTTGGTTTTATTATTGCTATGACCTATGCGCAGGTGAGCTTTAACAAATACGTAGGTTTGTGGTTGCTAGAAAACAATCGCTAATATTAATTAAGTCTATGCTAGCTCCTAAAGCGCAATCTGCACCTTTAAGCGCGTTTGCTTTTAATAAATAGTTTCAATCATATTAGCCCGTTGTTGACACTTAATGGTTTATGATGCTACGCATTAACCTCAAAACGGGAACTGTTTATCTGGTGATGACTTAATTAAAGATTTATGGTGTTTACGTGACGACCCCCTCTCTGAATGGTCAAGTGGCCCACTAAGTTACTGTCTGCGTATGCTAGTGGGTTATCAACATAATAACGAACCCTGGCCAGTGCTGGTAAGTGGCTTATTTGGTTGAGTTTATGCTCGGAAAGTAGGTTCGCTATGCCCGTTGTATCAGCGAGGTCAATGGCGATAAAGTTGACCGTCGTCTAACGCTTTATTATTGGGAAAACTGTTAAAATGGCTAATAAAATCAATCTGCATAAAAGGCTGAATTAAGAAGTATTATGAAGTTTAAAGTATTTGTAATCAATCTCGATAAAAGCACTGAAAGAATGGCTTTTATGCAACAACAGCTTGAGCAACTCAATATTGAGTTTGAGCGAGTGCCTGCGGTATATGGTAAAGAACTGACTCAAACTGAAATTGCTACGGTTTTTGATGAGCCAAGTAATTTAGCAAAATATGACAAAGTGCTGAATGTAGGGGAAATTGGCTGCTATTTGAGCCATGTAAACTGCTGGAATATGATGCTTGAACGGCAATTGGACTTTGCGCTTATTTTGGAAGATGACTCAATTTTAAGCCCTGACTTAGTATCATTATTAAAAAGCGTGAGTCATTTATCCGCTCAGTGGGACTACATTAAATTATGTCACGGCAGTAAACAAAAAGCGGTTATTGATACCCTTGAGCTTGATGATGGTTTTTCATTATCGACCTGCTTAAAACTGCCTTCTTCTACCCGTGGTCAATTTGTGTCGTTATCTGGGGCTAACAAGTTGCTTGCAACGGCAATGCCTATTGCAAGACCTGTTGATATCGATATTCAGTTTTGGTTTGAAAAGGGCCTAAATTGTTTTGTCGTGAGGCCTTTTCCTGTTCAGGAAGCTGACTTTGACAGTGAAATCTGTACTTTGGGTAACCGAAACACCACTAAGAAACATCCCCTAAAACGTATTTGGCAAAAACTATGCTTTGAGATTAAGGTAAGATTTAATCGAAGCAAGCTCCCCAAATTGCCAAGCCTGCTTTAGCTTTGAGTATGTTTTTTGATGCCATTTTGACAATAAGTTAATTTCTTTGAAATGGCGTCATCATAAATTTGTTGATTTGCCTGTTCCATTTTTCGAGACAGCTCTGGATGGTACAGGTGGTAACATACTGCTAAGTGCTTTAACTGCTTTTTTGATGCTCCGTCATTGATGAGGCGAATACAAAACTCCTTATCTTCAGCGCCCCAACCTACAAAGTCACAATTAAAGCCATTGACGTTTATCGCATCTTGGCGCCAAAAGCTAAAGTTACAACTAAACACGCTGTCTGCATTCCTATTACTTATACTCAAATAGTGACTTAACACATTAGAGCGGATGGCATTTTTATGGCCGCTTTGTGCAGCAAATAACGCTGATAATGGCGAGATGGGTTTGTTAGACGTCATTATCTTTTGGCTAAATTTTTGAGGTAGCCTGACACGCTTTCCGGCGATGACTTGGTTCTTTTTCGCATTACTCAGGTGATCTTCAACAAAGCGAGGATGCAAAATAATATCGCCATCGATGCAAATAACATAGTCAGCCGTTGATGCTTGGATGGCATTGTTGCGACTCTGTGCCGCTCGAAAGCCTAAATCTTCTTGCCAACAATGGATTAAAGTAAACGGCAGTTGCTTGGCTTGGTAAAACGCTATTAGATCTTTGGTTTCTTGTTTAGAACCATCATCAGCAATAATCACTTCAGTGGGTAATACGGTTTGTAATAAGCAGCTTTCTAAAGACTTGTTCAGTGCTTCAGGCCAATTATATGTGGTGATGATAAGCGAACAACTAATAGACATGGGGGGCTGGTGATATCAACTGAGGTTAGGCTTATTTTAGCACTTTATAGTTTGGGGCGAATAAGATTTTAGTGGAAAATATGCCAAAACACGACCTGTATCAAATCAAACTTTGATGCGAGTATTTGATACTGATAAACTAGCAGGCATTACTCTACACAGTGAATATTCAAATGCATAGACGCGCAATTTACCCAGGTACTTTTGATCCGGTTACCAATGGCCATGCTGATTTAATTGAGCGTGCGGCAAAATTATTTGGTCACGTGGTTATCGGCATTGCCTCAAACCCGTCCAAACAGCCGATGTTCACCCTTGAAGAGCGTGTAGAGCAAGTTAATTTAGTGACCGCCCATTTAGACAATGTGGAAGTGGTTGGCTTTACTGGCTTATTAGTTGATTTTGCTAAAGAGCAACAGGCGAGTGTGTTAGTGCGTGGTCTGCGAGCTGTGTCAGATTTTGAATATGAATTTCAATTAGCCAATATGAATCGTCGTTTAAGTCCAGATTTAGAAAGTGTCTTTTTGACCCCAGCGGAAGAAAACTCATTTATCTCTTCTACCTTGGTAAAAGAAGTTGCCCTACATGGCGGTGATGTGAGTCAATTCGTCCATCAGGATGTCGCCGCTTCTTTGCTGCAAAAAATTGCTTCAATTAAATTACAGCAGACGAAGTAATCGCCTGCTAATGCCGTTATTCATCACATCAAAACATAAGCCTAAAATGAAATCATCGCAGTCGCTATTTAAACACCGTTCATTCACAATGCGCTTTTTAGGGCTTGGCTTTGGCAGTTTATGCTTAAGTTCGGCACTTTCGGCTGCGCCTTGGGTTGATACCTCAGATATTTACCTACGGGCAGATATTCAGGCGCTGGCAGATGCTGGTGTGATCACGGTACCTATCAATACATTTCCACTGATGTGGTCGGGTATTGGAAAGGATTTATCTTCAGCAGAACCTTCATTAATGAAGCCCGCATTAGTCGATGCGTTTGCTCGAGTGAACTTTTATTATCAAAATGCTGTTGGCAATAAAGGGAACACCAGTATTACAGCAACTGCTGCGACCGATGAAGCAAGGTTTCAACACTTTGGCTCTGATTATCGTGAAAAAGCTGAACTCAAAGCCTCTTATGAATATATGGGCGAGCGCTTCGCTTATAAAGTGTCTGCTTCAGCTAACTACGATCCCCAAGATGATAAAGAATTTCGCTTAGACGACTCTTATATGGCGGTAGTATTGGGTAACTGGATTGTCACTGCAGGCAGCTTTGAGCAGTGGTGGGGGCCTGGTTTTGATTCGGGATTACACAAATCCAATAATGCCCGACCTATGCCATCACTGATGGTGAGTCGCAACAATGCTGAGGCGTTTGAAACCCCATGGCTTTCGTGGCTGGGCGCGTGGAACCTCACTGGTGGAGTAAGCATGATGGATGAAGATCGTTATGCCCCCAATGCGTTATTGTGGAATGTGCGCGGCTCAATAAAGCCATTAAGGCAATTAGAAATCGGCCTTTCTTGGACGGCGCAGTTTTGTGGTGAAGGTCAAGAGTGCGATTGGGACTCCGCCTGGAAGTCGATTACTGGTCAGCGTGATTGTCGCAATGATACGGGTAGTGGTTGCTCAAATTACGGCAATCAAATGGCGGGCTTTGATGTACGCTATTCAGATACTTTTTGGGATGTGCCTGTGGGACTTTTTCTTGAGCGCACCTGCGAAGACTCAAAAGGTGAACCGTGGCAAATAGTCGACTGCGCTAAAATGTATGGTGTAGACACCCGCTTTAGTTTTGCCTCGCAGCAATATAAGCTATTTTTTGAATATACAGATACTATGGTGTTTTGCGGTGAAGACCCGAATGCCTTTAATTGCTTCTATGAGCACAGCACCTATAAAAGTGGATCTCGAAATTATGGTCGCGCTATTGGCAGCACCTACGACAGTGATGCTCAGGTGTATGCACTGGGGTTAATTGGCCAGTTTTCAAATAGCCATGCATTTACCACTATTTTACGTTATGCCCAATTAAATAAAGATGGCGAAAGTCCAAGTCATGGCTGGGCGCCGCAGCCACCGAAAGAAGATTTACTCATGCTAGAGCTGTCTTATCGTATGCCATTATTAAGCGGCATGATGACCTTTGGTGGTAGCGTATCGCAATCAGAGTTTGAAGTGGAAGACAGTGAAGTAGATGGCACTTTATATACTCGTTACCAGTATAAATTTTAATTAAGTTATTAAATTTATTGTTATAATTTTTTCAATAAAAAGCCTCAATAGCTATGCTATCGAGGCTTTTTGATTTATTGCCGCTAAATACTTTCAACCTGGAGTAAGGCTTGTTCTGCCCTATTTTACCCTCAACAATCTTATGTCTGACATAGCCCACAAAATACCGTGGTGCGTTGACCTAAACGTATTTCACTTAATAGATTGCCGCATTCAGTGCAGTTTTCGCCGCCACGGCCATAAACATGTAACTTTTGGGCGAAGTAACCGGGTTTACCATCGGCATTGGTAAAATCTTTTAAGGTGGTGCCGCCTTGTTTAATGGCTTGGGCTAAAATCTGTTTCACTTCAGCAACCAGAATTGTTAAGCGTTCAATATCAATTGAGCCAGCAGCTGCTTGAGGATGAATACCTGCGGCAAACAAGGCTTCATTGGCATAAATGTTCCCCACACCGACCACAATGTGATTGTCCATTAAACACAGTTTGATGGCCTTTTTCTTATTGGCGAGGGCATTGTGTAGTTGCACTGGATTAAAGTCTTCACACAGTGGCTCTGGGCCTAATTTTGATAGTAATGGATGTGCTTCTTCAGGTAATTCATACCATAGCCATGCACCAAAGCGCCTTGGGTCATTGAACCTCAGAATGCGGCCATTTTCTAACGCCAAATCAATGTGGTCATGTTTTTCTGCTGGGGTGTTGGCTGGTAAAATTCGCAGACTCCCAGACATACCTAGATGGACTATGGTGATCCCCGCGTCAGTATCTATCAGTAAGTACTTAGCGCGGCGACGTACATTTCGGATAGTTTGGCCGATAATATTGCGGCAAATGTCAGGCACAGGCCAACGTAACGAACCATTACGAATAATAAGGTCGCGAACGGTTTGATCGACGAGGTAGGGTGATATTCCTTGGCGAGTGACTTCAACTTCCGGTAATTCAGGCATAGGACTCTCTATTATTCTTGTGTTTGGCTGGCAATGATTGGGATGAGTTCAGTACGTAAGCTTGGCGGGATTTGGTACCAATTATCGGCGGCTGACTGCAATAACCCATACTGGGGGTAATATTGCCAAAGTTGTCCTTGTGGGGTGTGATTTATCGCAATCACTAACGATTGCGCTGCCGGTAACTGTTGGCGCTCTGCATCACTTATGCTGGTGGGGGAGATTGCTAATTGGCTCCAAGCCTCGGCTAAAGTTCTACAGTTTAAAACACTTGCAGAGCAGACCCAGCCGTTAGCGCCTTTATTAAGCCAAATATCATCGAATTGCAATTGGGTTAACTGGTTAGTTTCATCAAATAATGCTTGGGCATCATCGGGCATTTGATTGGTTTTTGAGTCGATAAAGGTTAGCACTGCCACCATGAAAACGCAGGCAATGATCAGGATGTTATTCCATTTTTTTCGAGATAAGGCCATAAACTAACGTGCTAGTGGTTGTTAGTCTTAGTGTATATCAAAGCTAGCCTTAGTGGGTAACCCTTGGTGGTTATCTGCTAAGGCTAGTTAATGAAGGCGGTTGATTTGCGTAAGTAAAAATGGCTTAACCGCCAGTGGTGTTCATAAATCGCAGAATTTGCACGTCATCATCGGTGCCAAAGTAGTGCTCTTTGGGTTTTTGTTGAATGCCATCCAAAATCGCTTGTTTTAGCTTATTAATATTACCTGGATGCGCTCTAACAATCGCTTTTAAATCAACCGAGTTTTCATTACCTAAACACAGCAATAAACGGCCTTCGACTGTCACTCTGACGCGGTTACATTCATGGCAAAAGCTATTACTGTGGGGCGAGATAAAGCCAATATGAATACTGTGATCTGCCATTTTGAAATAACGTGCTGGCCCACCAGTGCGTTTGCTTGACGGCACTAACGGATAGCGGGCTTCAATAAGGGCTCTGACTTCTTCGCTAGAACAATGACGACTGCGTTTACGCTCATCAATAACCCCTAGTGGCATCTCTTCAATAAAGGTGATGTCTAGTTCACGATCACGGCAAAAGTCGATTAAATCTAAGATTTCATGATCGTTTTTGCCACGTAAAATCACGGCATTGATTTTGATATGCTTAAAGCCTGCGGCTTTAGCGGCATCAATACCAGCAATGACTCGTTCAACTTTACCGTTGCGAGTCATTTCAGTGAATAGCTCAGGGTTGAGGGTATCTAAGCTGATGTTCAAGCGCTTTAAACCAGCATCATGCATGGGCTGAGCAAGTTTACTTAAGCGTGAGCCATTGGTGGTCATCGATAAATCATCTAAACCAGGCAATTTACCTAATAACTCAATAAGCTTATCGCAATCGGTTCTTACTAAAGGTTCGCCGCCAGTTAAGCGGATTTTCTTTACTCCGAGTTCGGTAAAGGCTTGTGCAATCCATGCGAGTTCTTCTAAGGTAAGTACTTGCTCTCTAGGCAGAAAGCTTGGATCTTCGCTCATGCAATATACACAGCGAAAATCACAGCGGTCAGTGACCGATAAACGTAAGTACTCTACTTTTCGATTAAAACTGTCGACGATCAAACTCATGAATTAGTACATCTTATGGTTAGTTATAACAGTTCAGCAAAAGGCTGAATGAAGACTTGCTGGCCAGGCATGACGGCATCTTCGGCTTCACCGATAATAACCAGACAATTTGCCTTAACCATGGAGTTCAACATCCCTGAACCCTGTGCCCCTGTTGAGGTCACATGTAACCGTCCATCATTGCTTAACGAGTAAACACCGCGCACAAACTCTGTTCGACCTGTGCGGCTTTTTAAGATGCTATCTGTTATTGCTGGTAAATATTGTGGCTGCCAATTACTTTCGCCAGCCAGTTTACGAATTGCAGGTTGCACAAATTGTAAAAACGACACCATTACCGCCACGGGATTACCCGGTAAGCCAAAGAACAAACTGTCGTTGACTTGGCCAAAGGCTAATGGTCGACCTGGACGCATATTAATGCGCCAGAAGTTTATTTTACCAATTTTAGCCAATACTGTTTTGATGTAGTCAGCATTTCCGACAGAAACTCCACCGGAGCTGATCACAATATCGGCATCAACACTGGCTTGTTGTAGCGCAGCCGTTAATGATGCTTCGCTATCTTCAATAATGCCTAAGTCAATGACTTTACAGCCTAACTTTTGCGCCATTGATTTAATGGTGTAGCGATTAGAGTCGTAAATACAGTTGGCTTTTAACGGCTCGCCCGGTTGACTCACTTCATCGCCAGTGGAAAACACCGCCACAACCGGTTGTTTAACAACATCTGCAGAGGCTAAACCCAATGAGGCTAATAAGCCTTGTTCAGCGGCTTGTAAGCGATGACCTTTTGCTAATGCTAAGGCATCTTTGGCAATATCTTCACCTGCAAGTCTGACATGCTGACCCGCATCCACTTTGCCTTGTAATTGCACTTGGCCATCTTGTTCAACCACCAATTCACGTGCTTCGACAGTGTCAGCGCCCGTTGGCACGGTTGCGCCTGTCATAATGCGTACGGCTTCACCGGGGTTTAATGTGCCTGGATATTGGTGCCCAGCAAGCACTTCACCCATCAATTTTAATGGCGCAACTGGGTTGCTTGGGCTGTTATCAGTACTATAAGCAAAAGCATAACCATCCATTGCTGAATTGGTTTGCTGGGGCACGTTAACAGGTGAAATCGCATCGCTAGCTAGTACTCGATTTGCTGCGTCATCGATGGTGACTTGCTCACTAGCGGTAAGCGGCGTCACCATGGTCATGAGTTGCTCTAAGCCTTGGGCAACTGATAAAAATTTCTGCTCATCGCTTACAGGTGTTGCAACGGTTGGGATCGGTAAAGCCACTTCAGGTGTTTGCCACTTTTGACTGTATTCAATCACAAAGTCGGCAATTTGGCCGACGTTATTTAAATCGAGTCGGGTTAACTCGGCCGGTGTTTCGGTGTCGTCACAACACGCGATAGCGACAATGTTTTCATCATGGGTATGGATCAGTGGCTTGCCGTGGGCGGCGCGGTGCAGCTCAATTTTAGGCAGTTGCAGCTTTTTAAAGCCCTCAACAAGCACGATATCCACTTTGTCCGTTTCAATTTGCTTTAGTAAGTGCGGTAATTGTGGGTCACCATCAACCGCATCTTCAGTCATTAATGCCCAGCGAATATGGGAGGCAACCAGCATTTGCTTAGCACCTGCTTTACGCATTTCGTAACTGTCTTTTCCCGGAATATCCACATCAAAATTATGGTGTGCGTGTTTAATTACTGCTAAACGTAACCCTCGACGATTTAATTCGGGAATAAGTTGTTTTAACAAGGTGGTTTTACCGGTGCCGCTATAGGCACAGAATCCAAGAACAGGAATACTCAGCGGATTGGAAAACGGTATACTCATAAAGACCTCATTGTTGGCTTGTTACTGTGTTGCCACAGCTTACTTGGCATTCTCGATGACAAGTTTTTGTTCAAGTGTGTTCACATTAACAAATGCATTAGGTTGATCGGCAAAGCTGGTTACAACGTGTTTTTGCTTTTCATACCATAAAAATATTTTTCGATCGCCGGCATCTAAAAAGGCCTGCATCGATTGTTTTAATTCAGGTTTTAATAACATCACCACAGGTTGGTGATGTTCGCCATCGCTGGCTACCGCGATATCAGCATCGGCTTCTTTTAACGAGGCATACATGCGCTCACACAAATCTGTTGGTAGCATTGGGCTATCACAAGGCACCACTAATAATAACTCAGCATCAGTGTGCGCCATCGCGGTGACCATGCCTGCGAGTGGGCCTAAATAACCACTGTCATTGTCACTGATAACCTCAAAACCTAGCTCAGCATATTGTTGCTGGCTTCTATTGGCATTAATGATGATGCGATTCACTTGTGGCTGAACTCGCTCAATGGTGTGGCTGATCATTGGCTTATTATTGAGCTCAACTAAGCCTTTATCTATGCCGCCCATTCTTCTGGCCATGCCGCCGGCTAAAATAACGGCATCAATTTGCACTGACATATTGAAACTCCTGTGATTGTTCAACGCTAGGGATATGATTGCTGGCCACAACGTTGTTGTCAGCAATATGCCAATGCTTTTTGCACAAGGCTGTTAAGCCGCAGGTTTGATGACTACTAATAATTAGACCTGTGCCTTCTTGTTTTAATTGGTTAATCATCGCTAAAACCAGTTTTTGCGATTGCTTATCCATATTAGATATTGGCTCGTCTAGCATTAACAGTTTGGGTTGGCTTATCCAAGCTCTGGCTAGCGCTAATCGTTGGCGTTCACCGCCAGATAAATCAGTGGCATTACTGTGTAATAATGCCCCCAGCTGCGCCATATCAATAGCTTGACGAATACGCTGTTGAAGCTGCTCGGCGCTAAACTTGTCCTTTGGTAAGGCGTAGCGCAAGTTGTAGTCCACATTACCATCAAACAGGTAGGCATGTTGGTGAAGATAAACCGCTTTGCCTAGTAAGGTACTTGGTTGCCACCATTTTGGCGCGGCAAATCCTTCAGCTGTTACCTTACCTAATGACGGTTTTACGATCCCCGCTAATAGTTTCATAAGGGTGGATTTACCACTGCCATTGTCCCCTTGCAGGTATATGACATCGCCTTCACAAAAACTTAGGCTGTCAAAAGCAAACAACTTTCTTGCTTTAAATTGCACCTGAATGTTTTTCGCGGTCACTTTAACCATGATTACTGACTCCTTGGCATGGCTTTGCCACGCAGTGAGCCGATGGCAAAATTAATCACAATCGCTAAAATCAGCAGCACTAATCCTAGTGCGATAGCTTGGGCAAAGTCGCCTTTACTGGTTTCTAAGGCAATGGCGGTGGGAATATTACGGGTGTGGTGTAAAATATTGCCCCCCACCATCATTGAGCAACCCACTTCAGTCAAAATTCGGCTAAAAGCAGCAATAATGGCCAATAATAACGGTACGCGAAGTTCGCGACATACGGTCCAAATAGCACGCTGCCACGATGCGCCAAGGGTGCGGGAGGTTTCCCATGCACGGCGGTCTACACTACTAAATGCCGCTTGGGATAATGCGATAAGTACCGGGGCACAAATCATCATTTGTCCTAAGATCATTCCTTGTTGGGTAAACAACCAGCGTAAGTCGCCCATTGGCCCATTTCTGGTGAGCAGCAAATAAGCCAGTAAGCCGATCACAACTGTGGGGATTGATTGTAAGGTTTGCACAATATTGGTGACAAACCAGCGACCAGGAAATTGGTAAGATGCCAGCAAAAAGCCCAACACAATTGATGGGATCAAGGTGATGAGCAGCGCCGCAAAAGAGACGGAAAAAGATACACTTATGATAGACCATACATCAGGGTCTAACGAAAGCAGCAAGCTAAATGCTTGCTGCAGTAGGGCTAACCAGCCTTCATTCATTACTTATATGTTGCCTTAAATAATTGCTCTCCCTGAACTTTAAAGTCATTAATCATCTGCTGAGCCGCTGGGCTAATAAACCAATCGCTTAATGCCTTAGCACCTTGATGATTCAATTCAGGGTATTTTTCTGCGTTAATTAGGATAATTTGATAAGGGTTTGCTAAATCGGCGCCGCCTTCGAATGTAATTGCCAAATCTAATTTAGCTTTGTAAGCAACAAACGTTCCACGATCTGTCAGTGTATAGGCTTGTTTCTCATTGGCCATCAGTAACGTTTTACCCATACCTTGGCCAATTGAAGTATAGCCTGAAAAATCTGGCGTTACAGAAGCTTGTTTCCAAATTGCGAGCTCTTTCATATTGGTGCCAGAATTATCACCGCGTGAGATAAAACTGTTGCCCGATGCTGCGATTTTTTGAAACGCTTCAACGACATCATCGCTTGTTACTAGTTTAGCGGGATCAGCAATTGGGCCTAAAACCACAAAATCGTTTTCCATGATCCCGCGAGGATTAGTGCCATAACCGTCTTTAACAAACTTAGCTTCAGCAGCAGGTGCATGGGTCATTACCACGTCTACATCACCTTGACTGGCCAGTTTTAGTGCTTTACCAGTACCTGTGGCGATAACCTGTACCTTATAACCAGATTCAGCTTCAAATGTCGGCAAAATAGCGCGTAAAAGACCTGAATTATCAGTGCTGGTGGTGGTCGCAAGCTTAATAATTTCTTCAGCATTTACTGTCGCGCTCATCATGGTGCTAGTTAATAATGCGACACTGAATGTTGCCGTTAAAGCTGATTTTAGACTAAACATTTTTAATTCCTTGAAGAGATAATCATTAAAACATCATATTTATGGTTAAAAAAACAACATTTACATTAACTTATCTTAGTTACAAATAGATACAGCAAATAATATGCCAAGGGCGTTTCTGAAAATTTGGATCACGACTAAATTTAAAATTGTGATCTAGATCGCGTGCTAATTATGTTTTTACAGACATATTGTCCCAGTAAGCTAATTCTGGTGGGCAAACTGACCCAGCAATAGATTTTTAGTGATACGATAAGCTTAAATATAGTCAAAATGTCCAAAGTAGGCCCTCATATGAACACCAATGACTCAAACGAAAAATCGTTACCAACTGCTGTTTCGGTATTGATTGTGGATGATGAGCCTGGAATGCGTAGCTTTCTTAAAAAGGCGTTGTCAAAAAAATTCGCTTTAGTAGAAACTGCCTCCACCATTGGCGAGGCAGAAAAGCTGCGTAGCCGTGGCCATTTTGATTTATTAATTGTCGATATTCGCTTGCCTGATCGCTCTGGTATCGATTGGCATGAGGCGCTAAATGAACCTGACCGCCAATCGGACATTATCTTTATGACTGGCTATGCCGATATGGATGTGGCGATTAAAGCCTTAAGAGCGGGCGCTTCAGACTTCATTATGAAGCCGTTTCATCTCGAGCAAATGATGACTTCGGTTGACCGTTGTATTGAACGAAGGTTATTAAAGCGTGAAAACTTCATGCTTCGTCGTGAGCTTTCAACTGGCCACTCAACCACCATGATTGGCAACAGCGATGCCATGATGGAAGTGAAACAAGTCATTGAACGCGTTGCGCCAACAAATGCCGTGGTGCTCATCGAAGGTGAGTCAGGTACTGGTAAAGAGCTGGTGGCAAGGCAATTACACCAGCTAAGTGGCCGCACTGGCGCATTTGTCCCAGTTAACTGTGGCGCCATTGCCCCCGAGTTGCTGAGTAGTGAACTTTTTGGCCATACCGCAGGTGCCTTTACTGGCGCGAAAGGCGCCCGTGAAGGCTTATTTAGTTTTGCGTCAGGCGGAACGATTTTCTTAGATGAAATTGGTGAAATGCCAATGAAAATGCAAACGGCACTATTGAGGGTTTTAGAGCAAAAATCTATCAGGCCCGTGGGCAGTGAAAAAGAAGTCGCCATTGATGTCAGAGTGGTGGCGGCAACAAACCGCTTGTTATCAGAAGAGGTAGCTGCTGGTAACTTCAGAAGTGATTTATATTATCGACTCAATGTACTCAATATCTTGATCCCTCCTTTACGCACACGTCCTGAGGATGTGATTGAATTAACCCATCATTTTACTTGGCAACTAGCCCGCGAGTTAGGGGTTAAAGAGGTGATTTGGAGCCATGAAGATATACAGGTACTGCAACAACATGAGTGGCCAGGGAATATTCGTGAACTGCGTAATATGATTGAGCGCTGTATTTTATTGGGTAAGCCGCCTGCAGAGTATTGGAAAAAAGCGCCAGAAACAGAAGCGATGACTCAAGCCGGTTACCCACTAAGTTGGCCACTAAAAGAAGTGGAAAAACAACACGTCATGAGTGTTGTCGATGCCAATAATGGCAATAAATCGGCGGCTGCCCGCGATTTAGGGGTGTCTCGAAAAACCTTAGATCGAAAATATAAAGAATGGTTTGATGCTGAACCGGATAAGGAAGCGTAAATCGTGTCGGTATTTAGTCAAATATTTGGAGTCAGCTGGCAGCAAATGCAGGCCAAAGTGCGTTATCGGATTTTAATCCTGACATTGCTGCCCATCTTACTGACCCTGATAAGCCTAGTGTTCATTACCATTTACTGGAATATCAGTTATACCGGTAAACAGTTGTTTATGAAGGTTAAGGCTGATTTGACTGTGGCCACCAATACCCTTGAAGAGGTTCAGCGACAACAAGAAATTCAATTGCTCAATGTGAGTCAATCATGGGACTTTCAGAATGCCTTCCAGCAAATCAAGCAGGGCGACTCATCCCAGATAGACAAAATTAATCAATACCTGGAACAACAAAAGCAGTTTTTACAACTTGATATATTAAGGCTAATCAAAGTTGAGCAAGCCGCGGCCGATCCCGATTTGCGGATAATGTTACCCAAAATCCAACAGCAACAACCCTTGTCTGGTTTGATGGTGTTATCAGCCAAGCGTTTGGCTCGTCTCGACCCCGATTTAGCCAGTATCGCCCGCATTCCTATATCGGCTACTTTAAGGGCGCAAGAGCCCACCAAAAGTGAAGAAACACGTGGCATGTTAAGCCGGAGTTTATTGCCCATATTAAATGAAAATGGCCAAGTGAATTGGTATCTCGATGGTGGGATTTTATTTAATCGCAACACGGTTATAGTCGATCATATTCGAGACTTGGTGTACGACGAGGGCACCTTGCCTGAGCGCTCAATTGGTACTGTGACTATTTTTCTTGATAATGCCCGCATTAGTACCAATGTGCCTATGGATCTATTTTCGACCCATGAAACAGCGAGCCAATCGAGGGCATTAGGCACCTTAGTGTCAGAAGATGTGCGCCAGAGAGTCTTGGTTGAAGGGGAGTCGTGGGTTGACCGTGCCTTTGTATTAAATGACTGGTTTATTTCAGGCTACTCACCCCTTAAAGATATTCGTGGTAAACGTATTGGGATGATTTATTCAGGTTTTTCTGAGTCGCCTTTTATACACACCTATATTCTCAATATCCTCGAGCTTGGCACCATTTTAATGCTGGTGTTGTTGGTGTCTGGTTTCTTGGTTTATCGAGGGGCTAATAGCTTACTTGAGCCCATTGAGCGCATTCATCATGTGGTAAAAGCGGTGCAGTCAGGCCGAGACTTACGTATCGGCGAGCTGGGATTAGAGCATGATAATGAGCTATCTAATTTGGCTGAGCAATTTGACCACATGCTGGACTTACTGCAGCGGCGTAATAACCAAATTCAGCTAGCGGCAGAGCAGCTTGAAGTGAAAGTGGAGCAACGTACCCGTAGCTTGCAAGATAAAACCGAAGAGCTGCAACGTAACGTGGCCTTGCTAAATGAAACAAGACATCAACTGGTCACCAATGAAAAGTTAACCGCCTTAGGGGAGCTTACAGCCGGTATTGCCCATGAAATTAATAATCCTACCGCGGTAATTTTAGGCAATATGGAACTAATGAAGTATGAGCTTGGCAGTAAGGCTGTTGCTGTTGAAGAAGAAATTGAACTGGTTATTCAGCAGGTAGGTAGAATAAGCACCATTATTCGCAGCTTGTTGCAGTACAGTCGCCCCGGTGAGTTTAATGCGCCGCTTGAAATGCACCCAGTGCAACCGATGATCGAAGAAATGTTAGTACTGGTTAGGCACTCGATTGAAAAGCAAGAAGTCGAACTCATCAAAGATATTAATACCCAATGCACGGTACAAGTAAATCAGCCGCAAATCTTACAAGTGCTCATTAACCTAGTGGTTAACGCTGCCCACGCCATTGAAAATAAAGGCCGAATTTGGGTCAGAGCCAATGATTGGCTTGAAAATGACGAGGTTGTCGGGGTAAAAATTGAAGTGGAAGACGAAGGCATGGGGATTAAACCTGAGCGCTTAAGCCGTATCTTCGACCCTTTTTACACTACCCGTAAAGACGGTACAGGCTTAGGCTTATCGCTCAGTTACGGCATTATTAAGCGCATTGGTGGCACCATTGAGGTGAAGTCGACCTTAGGTAAAGGTACGGTATTTACTATCGGGCTTTATCATAAGGCGAAAGAAGAACAGGAAAATAATCCCTATGATGGACTGCATTTTGAAGATAATAGCCGCGTAGATACTGACGCTTAGCTGTTTATCGTATTAGCTGCTTATAGCGTTAGTTGCATATGACATTGAATATGGATTGTTATAAGCAGTGACGACTAGATAGTCTGCGTTAGTTTCTTGGTTTGGGATTAATAGTGTAATTGAGTCAATCGCAGATAAAAAAAAGCCAGGTGATGAGCCTGGCCACTAAGAGTGTATGAGCAATGTCGTGCTTGCAGACTCAGAGGGTATTAATAGGAGATGAAGCTATTAATAAGAACTGAGCTTTGGAACGCAGATAAATAGTAATCATTATCATTTAGATTTGCAACTTGTTGGTGAAATTATTTTCAACTTTACAAACCCTTTACAAATGCTCTGCAAGCTCTTTGGGGCAGTCGACTAACTTTTATCGTTCAAATCGACACTGTCTATCTTGGTTGTTAAGCTAATTCTTTATGCAAAAACAACTTGTTATCTGCCGAGTCAGTGGCTGATTCAACCTGCGTAATGTGGTATTGGTTAGTAACCAACATCGTCAGCATGGCGTTAAATTGGTTGCGAGTTTTAACTTCAAGGCGTTGATAACCTTGCTCTGTCGCCCACTTTTCTTGGTACTCGAGCATAGATTTTGCTAAACCAAGTTGCCTGAAATCAGCATCAACTCCGCCAAGCCAGCTGTAAAAACGCTGATTATCGAGCTGATATCCTATTTTAAACCCAGCAAGTTCACCTTCAACATAAGCTAATAAAATCAAACAAGCTTGATTGTCTAATTTGCTATGTAATGATTCGACAGTTTGAGCGCGATCGAGTTCGTTAATGCGGGCACTGATAGCGGCAATATGAATAGCCACCTCAGCACTTAGCTCAGTATGAGCTTCAATTTGGATAGTTAGCATGTAAGGTTTACTTTTGGTTGGGCCATGCCGCCTCAATATCAGAACGGCTGATATTGAGCTGACAACAGCAAAAATATGGCCGCATATTAACTCATCGTACCAGTTAATAATGCGGCATAGCTTAAAAACTCACTAGAAAGTGTGCTTTGTCAGCAGTGACTCGCGGTGATTTAGTAACATTAGAGCGCAGTCGAGGTGCGGGTTGTATCAGATAAAACCAACCTATCGGTGAGCACTTTCAGTAATACCCCATATGCAGGTAAAAATAACCCTAAGCTAACCATAAGTTTAAAGGCGTAATCGACAGTGGCTATTTCAGGCCAGTGATTTGCCATAAATGGGTCTGAAGAGGCGTAAAATGCAATACTGAAAAACACGACAGTATCAACCAAGTTACCAAATAGAGTCGATGCGGCAGGGGCTACCCACCAGGCTTTAGCTTTACGCAATTTAGCAAATACAGTGATATCCATTAACTGTCCGACTAAGTAAGCCACAAAGCTGGCAAGTGCGATACGGAACACAAATTGATTCCACTGGGCTAATGAATCAGCGCCTTGGAAAACCCCTTGATGGAAAATCACCCCCATGACATAGGAGATCACCAATGCAGGTAACATGGCTTTGAAAATAATACTGCGAGCCGCTTGTTGGCCAAATATTCTGACGGTTAAATCTGTGGCTAAATAGACAAAGGGAAAGCTAAACGCCCCCCAAGTGGTGTGATAACCAAAAATCTGAAACGGGAGTTGTACCAAATAGTTGCTTGCGCAAATAATGATGATATGAAAACTGACAAGAAACATCAGTGCACGGCGACATTGCGCCTGAGAGAGCATTAACATGTTATGGCCTTTTTTATTGGGTTAGACGGGGTGAGGGAACCCGTATATCTATGTACTTGGCGTTGCTGATTATATATTTTAGCTGACTTTAACTTGCTCAAAGAGTTTATTGAGTGGTGTCATTTTCGCCAAGGAGGACGCATTATAGTGAGCAAAAAATAAGATGCAACTAGCAAGGGAGCGCAAATGCGCTATTTGTGACTAAAACCCAGCCGTCAGCGGCACATTTATGTGCAGAAAGACTTTTAAGTGATTGTTTAATTGGTTGATTATTTAGTTGGGTTACAGCTCAACTAAAATGGATAAAATGGTGGTGAGTTTATTTTCTAATTCTTGCCATTCAGCCAGTGGATCTGAACCGGCAACAATCCCCGCGCCAGCAAACAGATTAATTCGCCCTGGTTCAATTAAGGCGCAGCGAATGGCCACAGAAAACTCACTCTCGTACTTATTTAAATAACCACATGCGCCCGCATACCAGCCGCGATTATAGCCTTCACGTTGACGGATAAAGTTTAATGCTGATTCTCGCGGTAACCCGCCCACGGCAGGGGTTGGGTGTAAACCTTGAAGTAATTGAAAGTCATTAACACCGGCTTTTAATTCAGCGCGAATAGAGCGATGTAAGTGCTGAATATGAGTTAATTTAAAAATTTTGGCAGACTCATCCGCACCAACGTAATGGCTTAATGGCGTGAGTACATCAACAATTTGCTGCCTAACCAGTTGGTTTTCATTGCTGTTTTTACTGTCTTCTAGTAGCTGATTGGCAAGAAAATCATCTTCTTCTTGGTTTAAACCACGCACAGTTGTTCCGGCAAGGGCTTCGGTAAATAACTCTTTTTGGCGGCGTAAGTATAAACGCTCAGGCGAGCATGAAATAAAGGTGCGCTCAGGGCTAAATTGAAACCCAAATTGAAAGCTGTTGGGGTTGCGCCCTTGCCAGCAGGCTAATACCATCCAAGGATCGACCACATCATTAATTTCTAACTGAGTTTGGCGCGATAGCACCACTTTAGGGGTGGTGGCATTAAATTTAGGGTTAGTCACTTGCTCAACCAATTCTTTCCAGCGTGGGTAATTTGGCAAGTCACTGCGGCCCATTAAAGGCAGTTTATTAGGTGGTGACAATGGTTTGGCTGGTTTGAGCTGATTGATGGCTTCAATGGCCGCATTACACTCATCATCTTGACTATTATCTTCAAAATTTAAATTTACTAAAATTTTGATGATGTTGTCATGACGGCGCAGTTCTATGCGAGGCAGTACAAAGCGAGTGCGGCCAAATTCAGGCCAGCATTCTACGGTGCGGTCAAAGGCGACGCCGCCGTAGTAGCGAATATCTTGATTACTGCTTTTTCCACGCTGGGATTGGTAAATCGATGCCAGTAGCTCGTCATTAATTTCTTGTTCTTGCTTGAAGTCTTTGCAGGCGCCTACAGCGGCCACTTCTTCTTGTTTGTCACGGGCATGCCAATATATGCGTGGATATTGAGTTTGCGCCCCTAACCAAGATAATAACGGCAAGGATTTAGCTTCTACTGAGACCTGCACAATCGGCTCTTTGACGTGAGCCAACTTCATAGCGTGTAACTTTTTGATTAACTCGTTAAAGTGCTCAAAAAAAATATGACCAGCCAATGCAGACTCCAGAGTCAATATCTCAAATAATTGAAATGAAAAAGCGTAAAAGGATTTATATGAATTATGCCTTAAGTTAGTTAAGGGTTCAAAAACTGTCAATCTTCAGGCATCGATGCTGTGATCATAATGGCTTATATCATCAGTTACTAGGCTGTTTTTAAACTTACTTATCATTGGCTGCGTTATTTTTACATGAGCTTACACTTTGCTATATTTATTTTAGTTAATTTTGCTTAAAAAGGATAAAATGCATTTTTAATAATTACATGTCGGGCACATAAAACTCAACATGTTAGCAATTATTTACATGATATTAAGGTTTTTAGGAGAGTTCCCCATCAATGACGGTATTACCTGAGTCCCAAGACATTATCCGTATTCCGGTAGAGCGCTTAAGTCTGGGGATGTTTGTGGTGGCGATTGATCGCAATGATAGCAAAGTGGCGATTAGTAATGCTGGGCAGATCAAGCATAAAGACGCCATGGTAAAGCTTGCCAAAGCCGGTATTAAAACCGTATGGGTTGATGTTGAGCGTTCAGCTGATGGCTGCGGTTTAAAGAAAAAGCCCAATTCCCCACTGGTAAAAAAGATAACCAACA
This sequence comes from Shewanella sp. 10N.286.48.A6, assembly GCF_002873135.1. Classification (GTDB taxonomy): domain Bacteria; phylum Pseudomonadota; class Gammaproteobacteria; order Enterobacterales; family Shewanellaceae; genus Shewanella. The sequence goes on along the minus strand of NZ_MCVI01000033.1, from coordinate 15,063 downwards.
CCCGAGAATATAAACAAACTCAAGCTAAAAAAATCCTCACTGAAGCAAAAACATTAGTGCGTAAAGTCTTGTCTGAAACCTATCAAGGCAAGGCTGTCGAGGTGGCTCCTTTTGAAGATGTTGCCGACAAGATGCTTGAGTCGGTGATGGATGATGCCGATGCACTTAGGTGTGTATCAGCATTAAGAACCAAAGACGCTTATTTGCTTGAGCATTCAGTTAACGTGGCATTTTTGCTAGTGACCTTTGGTAAGCACCTAGGTCTTGATGCCTCACTGCTTAAAGAGCTTGCTGTGGGTGGGATCTTGCATGATATTGGCAAGGTGCAAGTGGATAACAAAATACTCAACAAGCCAGGAAAATTAACGGCAGAAGAGTTTGAACTGATTAAGATGCATCAGGTGTATGCCATCGACATCATGAGTGATACCCAAGAGATATCTCAGGTGAGTAAAGATGTGTGTTTGATGCACCATGAAAAGCTTGATGGCAAAGGTTACCCCAAAGGCCTTAAAGGCGACGAGATCCCGCAACATGGGCGTATGAGTTGTATTGTGGATATTTATGATGCACTTACCGCGACCCGCTGCTACAAAGAAGCCATGAGCCCAGCTGCTGCATTTAAAATTTTAATGAGTTTGACCCCGTTCCATCTTGATCAAACTTTGGTGTACGAATTTATCCGCTGTGTGGGCATTTACCCTGTGGGCTCGTTGGTGCAATTGTCTGATGAACGTGTGGGCATTGTATGGGAGTCAACAGGCAGAGATGCGTTACATCCAGTGGTAAAATGCTTTTATTCACAAAAGCATCAGCGCTATACCGAAGTCACCTTAGTTGATTTACGCAAATGTAACCTCAATATTGACCGCGGTGTATCGCCACGGTCATTAGCTGTGGACCCAAGCCCTTTTTATTAGCCAATACCAATCTCAATACCATGGAGTTGTAGATGAAGTCGCTACTGAGCATTGTTGTGATAATCCTGTCGCTGGCGCTATTAATTCCCGGGGTGACTCAACCCATTTTGACCATCCAAGGCTCCATCGAAAAGTCGGAGTTAGTTGAAGCCGGCGTGACCATGTTTACCGAAAGCTTATCTGAAGATAACCGCAGTAATGCCCGCAGTATGCTGGATATGGCGGTGAGTATGCTCGGGTTTGATAATATTGAAGGAGAGGTAGAGGTTTTTTATAAAACCCGCAGTATTGTTGATACCGTCAATGAGTTATATCAATCCAATAATATTTTAGTTGCAGCATTAGTGGGTTTATTCAGTATCGTTTTTCCGGCGATTAAGTTACTGACTATGTTGATGGTCAATCTGCCAATATTTAAGCCGTTGCAATATGGATTAATGAGATTCATTGGTGCGATTGGAAAGTGGTCAATGGCAGATGTATTTGTGGTGGCGCTAATCATAGTTTATATGGCGGGCAATGCTTCTGCCGGTATGGGCGAACTATTGACAACCACTGCCCACTTTGAAATAGGCTTTTATTATTTTAGTGCTTATTGTGTGTTTTCAATTGCCAGTCATTGGTTAATGGCCAGTAGCGTTAACAAGCGTCATACCAGTAAACCGTCGCGTTAATTGTATAACATAGTAAAAATAGATATTGGCGGCTTAAACGGACAGTTCCGATAATAACCTTTCATATTCAGAAAGGTTGTTATCTCATTATTATGTTTCGGCTGCTAAATTCAAAAATCATTAAAGCCTGCGCGATAGTTTGCCTGTGCATTATTGCCATTGTTGCCTCGGTGCAAACAACGGGTTTAACCCGCGCTGTGATTGAGCTACTAGCATTTAGTGGCCTGATTGCACTGGCGTTAGCTAAACCTGATATTCAGCAAGAACAGTCAGAGGTTATTAAGCAGCAGAATAACCAACAAGACCTTTAACAGCATTTCGCGCAGACATTGCCGCAACAGCTACTCAAGTTAATCTCCCGTCAATAAAATATACCCAAGTGATGTACTGCCAATCGCCAGCCATAATATGATCCCCAACATTAACGGTTTTGGCCCATTAGCGCGCATTTTACTGACCGTGATACCAGCGCCAATTAAAAACAAACACACAATAAGCAACTGCTTGGATACGCTAAACAGCACGTTATAAACGGGCTGGCCTTGTGGAATAAAGTAAGCAATAAGAATGGCTAAGCAATAAAAGCCAATAAAATACGGGATAGATATTTTTGATTTATCACCGTCAAAAATTATTGCACTCAATAACGCGATAGGAATGATCCAAAGCGCTCTAGCCAGTTTAATGGTAGTGGCGGTTTTAAGGGCTTCATCACCATAAGCAGAGGCGGCGCCAACCACAGATGAAGTATCGTGAATGGCAATCGCACTCCAAACACCAAAATCATATTGGCTAAGTGATAACGCATGGCCAATGGTGGGAAATAAAAATAATGCAGCAGAGTTGAGTAGGAAAATACATGCCAGTGAAACCGCAATTTGATCGTTCTTAGCATTAATAGCAGGCGCGACTGCGGCTATCGCGCTACCGCCACAAATCGCTGTGCCGCAACTGATTAAATGGCCCGTCTTAACTTCTAATTTCATTAATCGGGTTAAACCAATGCCGAGCATGAGTGTAAAAAAAATAGAGCCGACGATTAAGCCAAGATTATGACTACTGGCAGCAAGCGCTTCAGGTAAATTAATTCCAAAACCTAAACCAACAATTGAATAGGCTAATAACTTTTTAGTGAGCTTATTTAAGTCAATATGGCTTGGCACCATGCCAATACTGGCAAGGGTGAAACCCATTAGCAAGGCAACAGGAGAAGAGATAACAGGCGTTAAGCAAACTAAGCCAACAACAATAAATAGCCACAGTTTAAAGCGCGAAGAAAAAGCAGTTGTCATGAGGCTTTGATGATCTCTGAAATTAAATGTTGCAGCGGTTTATGGCGAACTCTTGTGACAGCCGTCACCAAGTCTGCCCGCAGCGTCGATGCTTGAGTGTAACAACTAGATTGCCATGGCACGATTAAATTGAACTGAAAGTTTTTAATTATGCTGCATTTCAACGGCTACCTGTTGTTAATCGCCGCTAAAATCACAGCTTTATTGTTCACGAGTATATTGACATTGCTTGATGGTCAAAATACTATTTATGACAAATAGTTTGATTATCAAACAAAGGTGGCTTTTGAAATTTTTAAATCAACATCATCATCAATTTAGTTCGTTGCACAATAAAGGTGAGAAGCGCACCCTGTACGTGTTGATCTTAACCGTTACCGCTATGGTGGTTGAAATTGTCGCCGGTACGATTTACGGTTCAATGGCCTTACTAGCCGATGGTTGGCACATGGGCACACATGCTGCGGCGTTTTGTATCACCTTATTTACTTATCGCTATGCCAGAAAACATGCTGGCAGTGATAAATTTTCCTTTGGTACTGGCAAGGTCAGTGTATTAGGTGGTTACACCAGCGCGATAGTGCTTGGGGTCGTGGCGTTATTGATGATGGCAGAGTCGATTAACCGTCTGTTTAACCCGCAAAATATTCAATTTAATGAAGCGATTATGGTGGCCTTTATTGGTTTGGCGGTAAATGTTGTCAGCATGTTCTTGCTTGGCGATCATCATCATGGCCATGATCATTCCCACGGGCATGCTCATTCCGATAGCCACTCACATCATCATTCACATCAGCACTCACATAACCATTCCCGCGATGAAACCGCGCAAGCAGAACATCAGCATGATCACCAACATAAGCCGCATCACGATCACAACTTAAGGGCGGCATATTTACATGTGTTAGCCGATGCATTGACCTCAGTACTGGCTATTGTGGCGCTTATTTTTGGTAAGTTTTATGGCTGGAACTGGCTTGATGCGGTAATGGGTATGGTGGGCGCTGTGGTGATTTGTAAGTGGACCTTAGGGCTATTAAAGCAAACTAGCCCAGTGTTACTGGATGAAAATATTGATCAGCATTATCGTCAGGCGATAACACAAGCATTACAGCCCTTTGCCAGCATCAAAGATATGCATATATGGAAAATCAGTGGCGATCATTACTCGGCGGCTATCATTCTTGAGTCTCATGTTGATAAAAGCATTGCTGAATACAAACAATTATTGGCGAATTTTGATAAAATTAATCATCTCACCCTTGAGGTTCATCCTGTTAAATAATGAAAAATCTACAAAACCTAAATCACTTACTAACTGAATTTTACGACAAGATGGCTTCTTGGGAGCAATCGGTGGTAAAAGAAACCGGCTATTCACTGGCGCAAACCCATACCATTGAAGTGTTGGGCAATCATGGTCCTTTACGCATGAAGGAGTTGGCGCAAAAGCTGGCGATAACCACTGGCACCTTAACTGTTCAGGTGGATAAATTAGTCCAAGCTCAGCTAATTGAACGCTGCGCTCACCCTGATGATAGACGTTCGATAGTGGTGGTGTTAACAGAAGCCGGGCAAGTGATTCATCGCCAGCATAATCAATTACATTTAGATTTAGTGGCTGACTTGAGCCGCAATATCGACCCAGAACATCTACAGGTTTTACAAAGCTGCTTAGCAAAGATGAACCAAGAGTTTTAGGGTTTACTTAACTCTGGCATAGCTCTAAACTCGGTGTGGCTTGAATCTGGCTTAAAGCTTGAGTTTAGTTTTAGTACAAATGCCAGAAACAAAAAAGTCCAAGCTGTATGAATACAGCTTGGACTTTTTTAATGGGCTATTTTTGCTATCTTAAGCGATATAGAGAGTAACAATTAACGCTGATGCATAGCGTAGTCACTGCCATCTTTGGCGGTAAACACTTTGCAGTTACCTTCAGTTGGTAAACAACGTGAATGCAGCATGCTTACCCATTGCTTGTAAGGTGTCGGTAAATTCTTAATCGGCAGTGCCACTTGAATATCTTCAATATGCGCTGGGTCGTTAGCACCCAGTTCACCGTTTCGGTCAAAGCTCACTTCAACATGGGTATCGTTATTTTTTAACACGATAGATGTTGGGTCACTTTTATGACCAGTTAACGCCACAAATTGACAAGGATTTTGCAATCCACATTGGCTGCCATCTTTCATAAATGCTAGCAGATGAGTGTAGTAAATCACGTAGCTACTTACATCGGCATGAGTCCCGCTAGCCAATGGAAAGTTATTATCTAAAAATATTTTCGCGTTGGTGATTTTATCTGCATTAGTGCTGGTGGCCACAATTTGTTCTTCAATGAAGCTGTTAAGGTCGTGAGCGGCTGTGTTGTGGTTCATAGTAGTCATAATCATAACCTTATCCTCTTCGTTTGATGTCGGCACTTGCTGGTTGTTTTCAGCAATTAATGCCCTGCGTACTGGTTTAACATTTACTGGCTTAAACGGGTTTTGTTAAAACAAACACTGTTTCCCGATTGCTTAATTTGTAGTCTAGTGTATTTTTCACTACAATTTCACAATAAAAATTTTACACTGTGAATTTTACAAAATGCGCAATGATCAAAGCTTGATGAGAAAGTCACATTTCCTTGGCACTAAGATTCGTAATTTACGTAAACGCAATCACCTGACCATGGAAGATTTATCCGCTCGATGTATTCGAGTGGATTCCAGTTCGGCGCCGTCAGTGTCGTACCTTTCGATGATAGAGCGCGGTAAACGTGTCCCCAGTGCAGGAATGCTGGCCGTGATCGCAACCGTGTTTCAAAAAGATGTGGAATGGTTTTTAGATGACATGCCAGAAGAGCAGTCAATCACCCCTGAAAAAGGCCGTCATGGCGGTGTTAGCGGCATGCCGCTTGAGCCTAGTTTCTTGTTTTCAAATGATATATTGCAAATTGCCATTCCAGAAATGTTATCGCAAACAGGTACATCAGGCAGGCAATTTGCCCAGTTACTTATTCGCGCCCATCAAGAGCATCATCAAAATCACTTCCCAGATTTAGAACGAGCCGCTGAAGATATTGGTAAAAAACAACTGCCTCTAGCGGCTGAAGAAATGCTTAATATCGCTAAAAGTATGGGGCTTAAAATCAAGTGGATTGATGAAATCCCCACAGAAGTGATCGATGAAACTGGCGCAAGTTCAGCCCGATTAACCACCTCATTTTTTGAGCCGCCAGCGACGATTTATATTAATAAAGCCCTGAAAGCCAATGTACCGCGATTAAAATATGACTTGGCGGTGCATATTGGCCATTGTGTTTTACACAATAAAGATGGCCTTAAAAGTGTGATGACCTCAGGGCGTCGGGTAGAAATTGATGATGACAGCTCAATGCAATCAAATACCCTTAATGCTCAAGATATTTTGCATGCATGGCGTGATTTTGAATCGAGCTTTTTTGCTGGCGCTTTATTATGTCCCAAGGTGCCATTTAGACAATTACTCGACCGTCATGGCTATGAAATTGCGGTACATAAACAACTGCAAGTGTCAGCATCAGTGGCAATGCGCCGCATGACGGTAGTGTCACCTTATCCACACTGGCATTACTTTGATGCCTATGCGCCAGGAAAGCTAAAAGCGGTTTATCGTGGCAATGGTATTCCACTGCCGTGGGGCAATATGCGCATTGTTGAAGATCCATGTCATCACTGGGCAGTGTTTAGAAAAATTAATGAACCTAGCACTGATGGCACCTCGGCGCAGATCTCGATTTTAAATGTCGGTAACGAGCCGCGAATTTACTGTTGCGAATCAATCAAAGTTGATGATTCTGCAGGCAATCCGCATGTGCTATGTGCGGGCATTGATCTCAACCCTGCCATTGAAGCCCAAGGCAAGGATGCAAAATCCATTACCGCCGATTTAAAGAAAGCCTGTGTTGATAATGGCGGTTTGGTGGCCATTCCAAAACACATCAAAGCTGATTTAACTAGTGTGGCTAAAATTCTGAATATCAATTGGATTGAGCGCGGCATAGACAATGATGCTCGGGTGATTTGCTCTCGCGGCGCCGTGTGTCCACGCCAGCCAAGCTGCTACGCTGCGGGTAAAGCCTTGTGTGAAGAAAGCTAGCGCTGTTGTTAATAGGCGTCAAATTCTCTGCAAAGGGCAATTTGACCGCTTTAGCTAGCACTTGCAGATTCACTTGAGTGATAAATCAATTAGGTGACTGTTTACAAATACTTTTGTTCTGATACTTTTGTTCTGATACTTTTGTTCTGATATTGTTGTTTACCTTGAATTTTGGAGAGTTAATAGCGTTTTAATGCAAAACGACTTTAAACCCTCATTTAACACCATCTATTCGCTATTTAGATGCTTGGTGTTTGCTGTAAAGGAATACAGTTATGCTCGAATTTTTATTAATCAATGCCAATACACCCTATGCGATAGCATTGACTTTAGTGCTGACCCTAGCTGTTTTAGAGGGAGTTGGCTTAGTCATTGGTTTCAGTATTTCCAGCCTGTTAGATCACATATCCCCAATCGATTTAGATTTTGATGCAGGCATTGATGTTGCTCAAACAGGGTTAACGCCGTTACTGGGTTGGCTTTGCCTTAATAAGTTGCCATTACTTATTTGGTTAGTGCTGTTGTTAACCAGCTTTACGCTCCTAGGCTACAGTTTAAATTTCTTGAGCTACGTTTATGCTGGCCACTTAACCTCCCCAATAATCAGTACGCCTATAGTGCTGATCGCGAGTCTTTTTAGTACCTCAATACTTGGGCGACCTTTGGCAAGAATTCTCCCTAAAAATGAGTCACTAGCGGTATCTACAGACAGTTTTAGTGGTCTGTCAGCCAAAATTACAGTCGGCACCGCCAAACTAAATAGTCCTGCAGAAGCGGTACTGGTAGATCAACATTCTCAGAAACATTATGTGATGGTGGCGCCAGAATTCGCAGAAGAAAGCTTTAGTCAAAATGAACAGGTCGTATTGCTACGTAAGTCTGGCAGTATTTGGCTAGTCGCTAGGCTTGAGCCGTTTTAAGCAATAAGTTTCAACACTGAAATATCAATAAGCTTCAAAAATTAAATCACGGATAGAACCATCATTTGTAATTATTAAAGGAATAGAAATGGACGCCCTAGAAATATCTTCAAGTTCAAATACCATGTTTATCTTAATCATGGCCGGTATAGCAGTCCTTGCTTTTATCACCATCGGATTAATCTTCGCTAAATTATACATTCGCGCCTCAAAAGAAATTGCCTTTGTACGTACCGGTTTTGGTGGCGAAAAAGTCGTAAAAGACGGCGGTACTATTTGCCTACCTGTGTTGCATGAAACCATTCCAGTCAATATGAATACCTTACGTATTGAAGTCGAGAAAACCCAAAAAGATGCGTTGATCACCAAAGACAGAATGCGAGTGGACGTTAAAGCAGATTTTTATTTGCGTGTGGCCCCAAGCCAAGAAGGCATTTCTATGGCAGCGCAAACGCTGGGTACAAGAACCATGCGTGTGGAAGAGCTTAAGAAGCTAATGGAGTCCAAATTCGTTGATGTACTACGCGCCGTTGCTGCTGAAATGACCATGACCGAAATGCATGAACAACGAACTGATTTTGTGCAAAAAGTACAACAAAGTGTTGCTAATGATCTAGAGAAAAATGGTTTAGAACTGGAGTCAGTATCACTAACAGGATTTGACCAAACTGACCTGCAATTCTTTAATGAAAATAATGCCTTTGATGCTGAAGGCCGCGCAAGACTGGCTAAAATTATTGAAGAAAAACGTAAAGAAACCAATGATATTGAACAAGAAAACCGCGTAAAAATCCAGCGCAGAAACTTAGAAGCTGAGCGCCAATCTCTAGAAATAAAAAAAGAAGAAGAGGAAGCACGCCTAAACCAAGAGCAAATAATTGCTTTTAAACGTGCGGATCAAAAAGCTGAAATTGCCAAAACCCGTGAGAGTAATGAGCGTGAAGAGCGTGAAGCTGAAATTGCAAAAGAACAAGCCATTGAAGCCGCTGAAATTGAGAAATCAAAAGACATTGAAACTCGTCAGATTGATAAGAAAAGGACGCTTGCTCAGGCGCAAATTCAACAACAACGCGACATTGAAGTGTCTGAACAAGAAAAACAAATTGCAGTCGCAGTGAAGTCAGAAGAAGAGTCGGCAGCAAGAGCCAAAGCTGCAGGTGCTGAAAAAGACAAAGTGGAAAAAGAAGAAGCGGTTATTACTGCAAGACAGGTTGCTGAAGCAAACCGTCGTAAAGAAATTGAAGTGATTGACGCTAAGAAAGAAGCTGAGCGAGAAGCTGTCGGGGTGACAGTTCAAGCTGCGGCAGAGAAACAAGCTGCTGAAGATAGAGCCATTGCGATATTAACTGATGCAAGGGCAGATTCAGATTCAAAGAAACTGCGAGCAGAAGCAGATGAAAAAGTGTTTGCTGTAGAAGCTGCTGGTAAACAAGCTTTGTATGAAGCTGAAAACACCTTGAAAGATGAGCAAATTGAGCTGCAAAAAGCCCTCGCGATATTAAAAGTACTGCCTGAAATCGTGGCTAATGCCGTTAAACCTTTAGAAAATATAGATGGTATTAAGATTCTTCAAGGCTACCATGGTGCTGGGCCTGGTAACGATGCTAGCGTAGCAACAGGAACGTCAGGTATGGCGGAGCAAATTACCTCGGCAGCGCTTAATTATCGTGCCAATGCACCACTGGTAGACTCAATGCTGCAAGAGCTTGGGTTGGTAGACTCAAAATCTGGCACGTTAAATGACTTAGTGAGTGGTGAAAACTTCTTAACTGATACAACTCGCAGCGCAATTAAGCAAAGTAATATGCCTCCAGTAACAGCAAATGGTAGTAAAAATTCAGAGGCTTTAGCGCCGAAGGCTAATTAACTGTACTAGCTCAGACTTGGGCTAGCATCTAAACCTAAAAAAGAGGATTAATAATCCTCTTTTTTGTTTTCTCTTGAGTATATTGAACACTGAAATTACAGCAAATTATTTAGCTTCCAGCTTTGCCAGCTTCTAAAATTGGCATTCCCGCTTCGGTAGGAATATAAATCCGCTCGCCACTGCCGTCTTGTAAGCCTTTTATCCAGATATAACGTAAGTAAGCTTCATTATCTTTTAATGATTCACCAATGATCTTGTTGGCTTCTGCTGCAGCCTTGGCAAGTTCGATATCAGCTGCGCCCTCAGATTTTGCTCGAACAATTAGCGCCTTACCTTCTGCTTCGGCAAGTGTGACTCTCGCTTTAGCTTGCATTAAAGCTGCTTGTTCTCTGGCTTTGGATTCTTCAATAAGGATCTGTTTTGACCATTGGGCTTCTTTTAACGCTGCCTGTCCATTGAGTTCCATTTTGTAGACGTTGTATTTTGGCCAAGCCCACAAGGCTAAGATCAATATGATGACCCCTGTGAAGGTCATAAATACTAGAGTTCCTAATGCGATAGCTTGTTTATTCTGGTACATGTTCTATGTGTCCTTACTTTTATTATTGTTATGAAGAGTAATCAACTGGCAACTGAGCCGTACTCATCTAAAATAGCTTTTTATATTATTCCTTTATAATTCAGTATTTTGTTGGTAGTTAGCTTAGCGTAATAGATAATAGAAAGTGAAGATCTACCGCAAATTTTGTTTGGGATGAGCTTGTTGTAATAGTCTGGTTTGTGAGCGTTTTATTTAACTGTTAATTTTTGAGCTGGCTAACGTTTCATGGTGGCATAGAGCGTAGAGTTAACTGATTAGGAATAAAACCATTATTAGAGCTTAACAAAGTAAAAGGTTTCCGCTACGAAATATATAATTAGCAGCTACAATTAAATTTAATAACACGTATGTTATGCGGAATAAAAATAAATTTAAAGGACTAAATTTTATCAATAATATAGCAAGAATTACCGCACTTTTTGTTTGTTTTCTTATCTCACTTGCCGTTGGTACGGTAAGTGCTAGCCCTTATGTTACGTTAGATGAACGCGATAAAATTGAAATTGTTGAGGAAAATCTCTGGTATAAAACTTCGCCCCTGATTTCAGATCCTCGATTTACCGATCTAGTGCTCTTATATGCCGATGCCAAGCAAGTGACTTCTACCTTGGGAGGAAACGGGGCTTTTGTGGCAAGGATACCACTAGCCAATAGTCGTGATATTCAGCACACTCGGTTTGTGAATTTATATACAAATTACTTAGACATAGGGACTGCATATTGGCAGTCAGAGCAAGGTGAAGTTGTTGCTTTAGCAAGCTTTGGGCAAATAACTGGTACAAACCCTAAATTAGCTCATTCACAAACCTTCTCACTGATGTTGAGTCAACAAGAGCGTGGTGTACTGTGGATTTTTATACAAGCCAAAAAATTCGCCACACCGGTAGACGTTAATATTTATAGTAAAGCGGCTTTCTATAACAAACAATTTATTACCAATAGCATTAATACTATGGCTTTCTCGGTGATGATTACACTCGCTTTAATTGCATGTTTTATCTATTTCAGAACCCGATATTTAGTGACCTTAGCCTGCGCCGGATATGTTGGTTTTCATGGTTTAGGTTGGCTTGTTGCCTCTGGAAGTTTCGGGCAGCTGTTTAGTGTCAGCGCTTTTAACCCTGTTTATATTGGCATCATGATATTTCCGTTTGCTATCGCTTCTGCAAGTCAATTTACTAAGCTACTGTTTAATTGCCCTCAGGAGCATAGTAAATTCGCAAAGCTATTTAATTTATTATCAATAGTCAGCGTTACTCTTGGCTTATTGATGCCTTTTCTATCCTTTAATAACAGCTTCTTAATATCCCATATTATTGCAGCTGTATGGATCCCAATAAGTATCGGGACAGGCATCTTTATGCTCACCACTTTGGATTTTAAAGCCAAATATTATTTAATAGGTAACCTGTTATATGGCTTGTCTCTGTTTGCTTATGTTTTATCTCATGCCCTAAAACTTGATTGGAATATCTCTACAGAATTGATTGTGCAAGTTGCATTAACAATTGATTGTATTTGTATTTTGTTATCATTGACTGAATGGTTGCAAATAAAACAGAAGGACTATCATCGCAGTTATACTATTTCTCGGATAGACCCATTAACAAAAATAGGCAATCGCTATGCTCAAAATGAAAAGCTCGCCAAGCTAACTGGGGGCTATTGTCTAACATTTATTGATCTTGATGGTTTTAAAGAGATTAACGATACATTTGGCCATGATGAAGGCGATAAATTATTAATTTCCACAGTCGATCTTATTCAACAAAAACTTCAAGGTTTGGGAACTATTTTCAGATCTGGAGGTGATGAGTTTATTTTGGTGGCTGAAATTACAAATCTTCAACAAACAGCTTCAGTGATTTCGCAATTGTCAGTAGCACTGCTCAAAACAGAGCAGGAATTACAGCGAACTAGGTGGAAGAATATAGGTTTAAGTTTTGGTATTGCCACAAGCTTTGAAACAGCAAATCAATCAGAGTGCTTATCACTAGCGGATCAACGAATGTATAAACACAAACAGGAAAAGAAAAAAGATAAGCCACTAATACCCAACATTACTATTAGCCAGTGCTAGTATCGTTAATGCAGAATCTAGCGACAAAATCTTAGTGGTCATTAGGCTTAAACATTGAGTCCAATAATGACATAAACCACAGCGCTAATTGCTGCTGCAATAGCGGCTTAGTTTCTGTATCGAATGGGCAATCATCTTTAAAGTGTTCAATTAAGGCGTGTATTTGTAGCTCATGCCACTCGGGATGAAACTGCAGCCCTAATTGACGCTGGTGGCGAAAGGCTTGCTGGTGACATAGTACTGAACTGGCTTCAATACTGACTTGTTTCATAGGCTTGTTTTCTTGGGCTTGCTGATTAAAATCAAACCCATAAAAATGCCATTGAGGCACCATTAGTGTTTCAGCGACTAATCCGTTTGATAACAGCTTAACCTCATGCCAGCCGAGTTCGGGCTGTTCTAATTTATACAGGCTGGCTCCCAGGGCTGTGGCTAATAGTTGCGCCCCTAAGCAAATGGCTAAAATCGGCATATCAATGTCGATAGCATCCTTTATTAATTCAAGCTCGGCCTGCATCCACGCCGGGTTGTCTGCCACATCCGTAGGCCCGCCTAAAATAATTAGCCCATCAAAATTAGTTAACTTAGGCAGCGCGCCTAAAGGCGCCATAAAACAGGTGAGCTGATGGCCGTGACTGTCACACCAATCTTGAATACGCCCCGGGCCTTCAGCGCTGTGGTGTTTGATCGCCGCTAGTGATAATGCGGCCATTACTGTAACTCGCCAGTCTCAAGATAGACTTCAATAACATCACCTTGTTGTAATTGTGGCTGATTTGTTTGCTCATTAAGCGCTGCAATAATCTCAGTGACAGATGGATGCATTGAGCTCGTTGCTACAGTGATTTGAGATATATCAGATAAGTCATGGCTGGTTACCCGCAATAAATGGTCGGCTTCAGGCCTACTTTCTAAGCGTTTAATTAAAAACTGGTTGGGGCTAGTGGGGCTTGCAGCAATATTAAGATAATCAGTAATGCTGGATTTTGGTTGGCCTTGTTGCATATCTAAGGTCGAAAACAACATGATTTTATCAATCATAATGGCTTGCTCGAAGAATTGACTGACACCACCACGTTCAAAGTGGCCTTCAACCACGTCAATGGTTAACTGAGGTAACGCATTATCGATGGTGGGTTTTAGCGTCATCAAATCAAATGGCTGCGGCACAATAGTCCATAGTTGTTGCGGCTGGGTTGCCTGCTGTTGCAGCCGTTTTTTTACTGCGTTATCAACTTGAATGTCGACAAAGTGAAACTGCATGATCATCTGCACGTTGTGGGGTTGGTGGTACATGGGTAAGTGTGAGGCAAACAGGCCATCTTCACCGCCAAATAACGTCATACCGTGGATGCCATAATGGGATGATGGTTGCTCAGTAGCTTGTGCTGGATTGAATAGACTGACTAATAGCGTAATGATGGCGAGAATAAAATGAGGTTTGAACATGTTGGGCTCCTATCTGTGTTTATCAGATGGGGCCGTCCCCTTATGGTATCAATTGTGGCTTGTGCGCAATTGCTGAGGTCGTCCTCAAAGACAATGTTACCTAAAAACAATTAGTATTAACAGCTTAGTTACAAGCTGCCCAGTTCAGTACGCTGTGAAATAAAGGTTATGTTTTTTGGAACTCATTCCAAAATGATTTACTCATTACATTTTTCCTGAAAACTCTACCTACAATTGATTAGTGACATAAAAATAACCACTTTCGACATAATTTAACATTGGTTCCCATTTTGGAATCGATTCCAGTTCTATTATATCGGTGTCAATCAAAACAAAAGGGTGATGACCGATGACTAAAATAGACTTATTGGGACGCCGTAAATTTATCACGGGTTTAGGCGTAGCAGCTGGCGCGGCAATGGTTGCTCCTGCGATGGCAGTATCAGAAAAAGCTGCAGGTGTTAAGTGGGATGAAGAATTTGAAATTGTGATTATTGGTTCGGTTTTTGCCGGATTAGCAGCAGCAATTGAAGCAAAAAAGCTCGGTGCCAAAGATGTGCATATTTTTGAAAAGATGTCCTACTTTGGTGGTAACTCCGCCATTAATGGCGGTCTGTTTGCTGCGCCGGGAACGCCAATGCAGCAACAAGAAGGCGTTGACGATTCAGTTGAGCGCATGGTGGCCGATCAAATGAAAGCAGGTCGTGGTATTGCAGATGAAGCCTTGTTACGCCATGTAGCAGAGCATGCTGTTGAAGCACTGCAAATGACCTTAGATGCAGGTTCTGAATATCATCCGTATTTACAACAACTTGGTGGTCACTCAGTAGCTCGTACTTATCAAACAACCGTAAGTTGCGGCGCGGGGATCACTCAGCCATTACTTAAAAAATGCCGCGAGTTAGGTGTTAACACCCACAACCGTTCGAAGTTTGAAGGCTTCTTAGTCGGTGAAAAAGGTGAAGTATTAGGCGTTAAAATGCGTCAAAACTATCACTTTGAAGAAGACCAACCAGGCAAAGTGATTAATGTGAGAGCGAAACGTGGGGTGATCATGGCCACTGGTGGTTTTGCTCAAAATGTTAATTTACGTATGGCGCAAGATCCAACACTTACTGCTGAAGTGGGTTGTACCAAC
>NZ_MCVI01000032.1 GCF_002873135.1 Shewanella sp. 10N.286.48.A6 | reverse complement strand
CCAGCTGAGCTAATCGACCTCGCTGTGTGGGGCCGTATTATAGGGAGCAACGAAATACTGTCAACGACTTTTTGATTAAAAAAGTTCAGGCGCGCTAAAAACAGCCGTCTTGGTTGATTGTTAGACGCATTAGACCGCCTTTTGCTGACATCAACCAGATTTTGGCGAATAAATAACATCTCACTATTGATAAGCCCCCTATTATATTCTTTCTGCCTCTACTAACCTTTATATTCAAACTTAAATTGATTGCGCAATATTAGATGACGTTGACTATAGTGAATGCCTGCTCCACAAGAATGAAAATAACAAGAGTGGAACTCGCATAATGTGGTGGTTTGGGTATAGAATATCGGCCACTTTATTATATCTGTCTTTATATAGACGTTTTCAGAAATAGGTCAGTGTCCCATTATGACAACTAAGACGCGTTTTGCTCCAAGCCCAACAGGCTTTTTACATGTAGGTGGTGCTCGTACAGCACTTTATTCTTGGCTATATGCTCGTGCGAACCAAGGTGAGTTTGTTTTACGTGTAGAAGATACAGATATTGAACGTTCAACACCTGAAGCTTGCGCTGCGATCTTAGAAGGTATGGAGTGGTTAGGCTTAACTTGGGATGAAGGCCCGTATTACCAAACCAAGCGCTTTGATCGTTACAATGAAATCATTGCTCAAATGCTAGAACAAGGCAGTGCATATAAGTGTTACTGCTCACGTGAGCGTATTGAAGCAATGCGTGAAGAACAAGCTGCTAATGGTGAGTCTCAAAAATATGATGGCCATTGTCGTAACTTAGCGCCACGTGAAACTGACGAGCCGTTTGTTATTCGTTTCAAAAACCCTACAGAAGGTAGTGTGGTATTTGATGATCATGTTCGTGGTCGCATCGAATTTGCTAACGATACTTTAGATGATTTGATCATTGCCCGAACTGAAGGCACGCCAACTTATAACTTCTGTGTAGTTGTTGATGACTGGGACATGGGGATCACTTGTGTTGTACGCGGTGAAGATCACATCAATAACACCCCTCGCCAAATTAATATTTTAAAAGCATTAGGTGCACCTGTTCCTGAATATGCGCACGTATCAATGATTTTAGGCGACGATGGCGCTAAATTATCAAAACGTCATGGCGCAGTTGGCGTAATGCAATACCGTGATGATGGCTATTTACCTGAAGCCCTATTGAACTACTTAGTTCGTTTAGGTTGGTCACATGGCGATCAAGAAGTATTCTCAATTGATGAAATGATTTCATTATTTAAATTAGATGACATCAACAAAGCAGCTTCTGCATTCAATACTGACAAATTAAATTGGCTAAACCAGCATTACATTAAAGAGTCGGCACCAGAATATGTTGCAGGCCACCTTCAATGGCATATGGATGACCAAAAAATTGATACCACAAACGGCCCTGCTTTAGCTGAAGTTGTCACAGCACTTGCAGAAAGAGCGAAAACCTTAAAAGAGTTAGCCGCATCTAGTCGCTACTTCTATGAAGATTTCGACGCTTTTGATGAAAATGCAGCGAAAAAGCACTTGCGTGGTGTTGCAATGGAACCACTTAAGTTAATCCAACAAAAAATTTCTGCTCTATCTGATTGGTCTGTTGAAGCAATTCATCAAGCAATTGAAGACACCGCAGCAGAACTTGAAGTAGGAATGGGTAAAGTTGGAATGCCTTTACGTGTCGCTGTTACAGGCGCCGGAATGTCACCTGCTGTAGATTTAACCTTATTTCTCATTGGAAAGGCTCGTTGCGAACAAAGAATATCCAAAGCGATTGATTTTGTAGCAGCTAGAATAAATTCTTAAAAAACGAGTTGACACTTTTGGGCAGGCTGCATAGAATGCGCCCCGTACTTGAGACACGATGTGATTATTTATCGCAGCATGTCCAAATGCAATTTGTAAAGTTGAGGGGCTATAGCTCAGCTGGGAGAGCGCTTCGCTGGCAGCGAAGAGGTCCACGGTTCGATCCCGTGTAGCTCCACCAATTTTACAACAATTCAAGCGTTAAGTTTTAGCCTACAGAACTTAATGAGTTATTCACTCTTTGCAGAGTTTAATGCAGTCCGGGTCCCCTTCGATTAAAGAAGAGATGCCTAGGACACCGCGTTATTTTTATTAAGAGCACGGCGGTTTCACTTTAATAGCCTTCTAAAGTGTTACTTATAGGTCTTCGTTATATTAGAAGTAAAACAATATGTCCGGGTCCCCTTCGTCTAGAGGCCTAGGACACCGCCCTTTCACGGCGGTAACAGGGGTTCGAATCCCCTAGGGGATACCACAATTTAAAAATTATTGATTTATTTCGATAGTTTAAAACAAGCGTTAAGTTTTAGCCTACAGAACTTAATGAGTTATTCACTCTTTGCAGAGTCTAATGCAGTCCGGGTCCCCTTCGTCTAGAGGCCTAGGACACCGCCCTTTCACGGCGGTAACAGGGGTTCGAATCCCCTAGGGGATACCACAATTTTAAAATTATTGATTTATTTCGATAGTTT
>NZ_MCVI01000031.1 GCF_002873135.1 Shewanella sp. 10N.286.48.A6 | reverse complement strand
TCGTAAGAGAGTCGATAAAGCCCTGACTTAACAGTCAGGGCTTTTTTCGTATTGGGGGAAAAACAACAATACCTAATGCTGATAATTTGAGTTATTAGCTGCAACATATCAGCGTGAGCGGTGAGTGTGGACGAATGCCCATGTGAAAGTAGGTCATCGCCAAGCGCATAATTTATCTTACTTTTTAAAAGTAAGAACAAAAGTTACGAATAACCCCTGACTCTACGAGTCAGGGATTTTTTCGTTTACGACTTTCGATCAATATAGGGTGAAGTAGGGTGCAATGTCTGTGTTTATAAAGCAACGCTTTATACAGACATGAAAGGCGGAGGATTTAGCCGCAGCTGAACAACGCCAAGTGCCTAATATTTCTCGATAGAGAATCGATAAAGCCCTGACTTAACAGTCAGGGCTTTTTTCGTTTCAGGCCAAAAGAATAAACCCTAATGCTGATAACTTGAGTCATCAGCTGTTAGATAATATCGTGAGCGGTGAGTGTGAGCGATTGCCTATGTGAAACTAGGGGGGAATGTCTGTGGTTATAAAGCAACGCTTTATACAGATATGGAACGCGAAATATTTATCCGCAGCTGAACATCGCAAGCGCCTAATTTCTCTCGTAAGAGAGTCGATAAAGTCCTGATTTAACAGTTAGGGCTTTTTTGTATTTGGGGAAGAAGAATAAATCCTAACGCAGATTACTTGAGTCATTTACTGCTACATATCGGCGTGAGCTGCGAGTGTGGGCGAATGCCTATGTGAAAGTAGATTACCGCCAAGCGCCTAATATCACTCATTAAAGAGTCGATAGAGCCCTGACTTAATAGTCAGGGCTCTATCCGTTTTCGGGGAAAGTGAAATATGTACTAACCATGAGAGCTTGAATCATCACCTGCTAGATAATATTGTTCGGTGAGAGTGGGAAAATGTTCATGACAAAGCAGACCTTAATGCTGATCTAAATTCAGCAAGGCTTTATAGCGACTCTACACAGATATAAAGTACGAAGGGTTTATTTGTTGATCAACATCAACAAGCGTCTAATCAGTATCAAGCCCGATATTATGTAGCGGGCTTTTTCATTTCTGGCTTTCAATATATATGTCTATGGATATTATTTTAATAGAAGACAAATTAAGCTCCCGGTGCTCAATAGGCAAAGTTTTATAGGTTTTTTAGAGATATTGATATGACACGAGTAGTGCTAAGACGTTTTGATATAAAAACCTACGGGATCTAGTAATTTATTAATCAAAAGAGACTTATTTCGCCATTTGTATATATCTTAAGTACAATAGTGTTCATTATTTTTCGTTAGAACTATGCCTTTATGCCTGTAAGTTTAGCTCCCCATAATACCTTGGCCTTAACACAATGTTGCGACGCTATTGTTGAAGTTGACTCAAAAAAACAACTGATTTCAGTCGTTTCTAAGCTTGTCAGTGAATCTAAGCCTATGTTGATCTTAGGCGGTGGCAGTAATGTGGTATTTACCGATGATTTCAATGGCACCATTATAAAAGTGCTTACAAAAGGAATTAAGGTCGTTGAAGATGAGTTTAATTTCATCTTATCAGTTCAAGCAGGTGAAAATTGGCATGATTTTGTTGAATACTGTTTAGAAAATGGCATTAACGGCTTAGAGAATCTAGCGTTAATTCCAGGCACAGTTGGCGCCGCGCCTATTCAAAATATTGGTGCTTACGGTGTAGAAATCGATAATTTCTGCTCTCAAGTAGAATACTATGACTATACGACATCTCAGTTGATAACCCTTGACGCAGATCAGTGCCAGTTTGGTTACCGAGATTCAATTTTTAAACACCAGCTTAAGGATAAGGCTGTCATCACCGAGGTTGAATTTAGATTACCTAAGTTGTGGGCGCCTAATCTTGAATATGGACCACTAAAACACTTACAGGATGACAGTGTTAGCGCACAAATAATATTTGAAACAGTATGTGATGTGAGGCAAAGTAAATTACCGGATCCTAAGGTACTTGGTAATGTTGGTAGTTTCTTCAAAAACCCGATTATTTCAGCTAAGCAGTATCTTGAGTTATTAACCGAATTTAGTGATCTTGTCGGCTACGCGCAAACTGACGGCACGATTAAAATTGCCGCAGGTTGGTTAATTGATGAAGCTAATTTAAAAGGCTTTACAGTAGGCCGTGCTGCCGTGCATACCAAGCAAGCACTAGTGCTCGTTAACCTCGGTGGGGCAACGGGTAATGATATTTGTCAATTAGCTCATGCGGTGATGAATAAAGTTTACGATAAATTTAATATAAATTTAGAACCGGAACCAAGAATTATTGGCCCAAAAGGCGAGGTAGATATCTGATATGAATGGTCATTGGGTTAAAAAGAAACAGATCCTAGCTTTGCTTGATCATAGTGATTATGTCTCTGGTGAGCAAATTGCTCAAAAAGTGGGTTTATCACGCACCGCGGTAAACAACCACATCAGCCAGTTACTTGATTATGGCGTAGATATATACAGTGTTAAAGGCAAAGGCTATAAGTTATCTAACCCATTACCATTATTTGATGAGGCAAAACTATTGGCTGCAATAGATAATCGTTGCTTTTATTTTGATGACATTAACAGCACCAATGCCTTTATGTTGCAACACGCTGATGAATTGAAAACAGGTGATATTTGTATCGCTGAATATCAATCTGCAGGTAGGGGGAGGCGAGGACGTAATTGGGTATCTCCCTATGGGCACCATGTTTATGCTTCAATTTTTTGGCGCTTAAATCAAGGTATGAATGCAGCAATGGGCTTAAGCTTAATTGTTGGCTGCTCTATTGTAAAAACCTTAGAGAAATATGGTGTAGAAAATTTAGGCTTAAAATGGCCCAATGATATTTATAAAGATAATAAAAAATTAGCAGGCATTTTAATTGAATTGTCTGGCCATTCCTTGGATGAATGTAATTTAGTGATCGGTTTTGGCATTAACATGAGTATGTCTAATAAGCATGCTGAAGCTATTGATCAACCATGGAGTGACTTGAGTGCTTTAGCGGAGATGCCAAATAAAACTGATTTAATGATTGATTTACATCAACAACTTAAATCAGATTTACGCCTATTTGAATTACAAGGCTTAACGCCTTTTATACCGCAATGGGAAAAACATGATTTATTCATTCATAAAGAAGTGGATTTGATCATGGCACCTCATTCTCTATCGGGGATCTGTCGAGGAATTGATCAACAAGGCGCTATTTTATTGGAGATTAATGGCAACATTACATCACACATTGGTGGCGAAATTAGCTTGAGGGCATCTGCCAAATAACCGTATTTATTTACGTAAAAGCACTTGGTCTACAAGGTGGTTCTGGGCTTTTTTTAAAATGAGGTTAGCGCGGGCACGACTGGGTTTGATGTTTGACTGTAAATTGGGGCCGTTAATTGTGTCCCAAATATTCGCTGCCGTAGCATTCGCTTCTTCATCAGACAGTGTCGAATAGTGATGGAAAAACGACTCAGGATCACTGAAAGCCCCTTGTCGGAATTTCAAAAAGCGTTGCTGGTACCAGTGTTTTAACAGTGACTCTTCAGCATCGACATAGATAGAGAAGTCGACATAATCTGACAAAAAGGTACTTTTATGATCAGGTGATGGATCTAATGATGTCTGTAATACATTAAGGCCTTCGATAATCAAAATATCGGGCTGATTAATTTCTTGGACACTATCCGTTAACCTATCGTAGCTGACATGAGAATATAACGGTGCCGATACGGATTCATCGCCAGCTTTAATGCTGGAAATAAAATCAATCAACATTTTCATGTCGTAACTTTCAGGAAAACCTTTGCGCTTAAGCAAATTACGTTGTTTAAGTTCTGCTAACGGGTATAAGAAGCCATCGGTGGTGACTAATTCGACTTTTGGGTGCTCTGACCAGCGTTGTAATAATGTTTGCAAAATACGTGCAGTGGTACTCTTACCGACTGCAACACTGCCTGAGATACTAATGATGTAAGGTGTTTTTGTCGGTTTATGACTTAAGAACTGATCAAGCACTTCACTGCGTTGATGTTTGGCACTGATAATCAGGTTGAGTAGGCGACTTAAGGGCAAATAAATATCCGTCACTTCATCGAGTGACAGTTGCTCATTCATGCCTCGAAGGTTTTCTAATTCTTCTTGGCTTAGTGTTAAAGGCACCGAATTACGTAATTCAGACCATTGTTGGCGCTGAAAAGAAAAATAAAGTGCTTGCTGAGATAATTTATTTGATGTCATAACGTCCTTTCCTTAGATCAGGCACAGTACACCAACAATATATATTGAACAATAGAAAATGCATTGATAGTTTTAGCAATAGTTTAAATCGAGGTATTTTTGAACGCAGTTGTTAAATTGAGCCTAAAAAAGCGACATTTAAGACTTTTTTTATCTTTTTTATGCTTTTGCTATTGCACTTGTGCCGACATTTACCTAATATCCGTTTCCGAAATGATTAGCCGGCATAGCTCAGTTGGTAGAGCAACTGACTTGTAATCAGTAGGTCCCGAGTTCGACTCTTGGTGCCGGCACCATTTTTCTGGAGGGGTTCCCGAGTGGCCAAAGGGATCAGACTGTAAATCTGACGGCTCAGCCTTCGAAGGTTCGAATCCTTCTCCCTCCACCATTTTTAAAGGTAGTTAGGTAGCCTTAAACAGGTTGCGCGGATGTCGTATAATGGTATTACTCCAGCCTTCCAAGCTGATAACGCGGGTTCGATTCCCGCCATCCGCTCCAAATTGCTGAACGACTTGATTGCTTAATATCTCTGTCAGAGTTATTAAGTCAATCAAATCCTTTAAATCAGCACGTCCTGTCTTATGCTAAACTAATCTCCTAAACTAATCGATTCGATGTCATTCAATGCATCGGATTTTTTCTATATGTGTTTTCATTACCAAGACTCTGGGTTGAGGCAATATCATGGCTAAAGAAAAATTTGAACGTAGTAAACCACACGTAAACGTGGGTACAATTGGTCACGTTGACCATGGTAAAACAACTCTTACAGCAGCTATTTCAGCTGTATTGTCAAAAGT
>NZ_MCVI01000030.1 GCF_002873135.1 Shewanella sp. 10N.286.48.A6 | reverse complement strand
ATTGAGGCCGTATCAGGCATTGCAGAGAAGCATAGGGCTTATGGTTTTAGGAAGATATTTAAACGACTACGACTCCTAGGGCATCAATGGAATCATAAACGTGTGTATCGCGTTTATTGTGGTTTGAAACTTAACTTACGACGAAAAGGCAAAAAACGCTTACCGTCACGTGAACCAGAGCCACTAGCCGTTCCAGTAAAGGCAAATGATTGCTGGTCAATGGATTTTATGAGCGACAACTTGTTTTCAGGAAAGTCGTTCAGAACTTTTAATGTGATTGATGACTATCATCGTGAAGCTTTAGCGATAGAAGTGGACTCAAGCTTACCTGCTCAACGGGTAATACGTGTACTGGATAGAATCGCAGCCTATCGCGGTTACCCTAAGCGTTTAAGGCAAGATAATGGGCCAGAGTTTATCTCACATGCACTTGAGATATGGGCTGAACAACACGGTATTAAGTTAGACTTTATTAAGCCAGGTAAGCCCACTCAAAATGCGTTTATTGAACGATTTAACCGGACTTATCGAAATGAAGTATTGGACTGTTATTTGTTCAACAGCTTGACTGAAGTAAGGGAAATCACGGATAGTTGGCTTGAAGAATATAATTATGATCGGCCCCATGAATCACTAAACGATCTACCGCCCAAGCTATATGAGCGGTTAAATAAAGAAAACTCTCTTAAAATATGATCGATATAAGGGAGGGTTACAGGGTCATCGCCAATCGTCTAATCAATATTAAGCCCGTCACTGTGTAGCGGGCTTTTTGCGTTTATGGTTTTAATAAAACTGGAATAGATCAGTAGAGCTAATATTAGCAGATCTGGTTTGGTGAATTATTTGAAGCTTTTATCTTTTATATAACGGTTAATTAAGGCTATTGCATTGAAAATATCTTCTTACAACGTGCAGTGTTTGTGTTCTATTACTGAAGAACTCTTCAGCTCTTCTACTTACTGGATAGTCTCTTTACGAACGACATTCTTTGCTAAAAAACTTTAATCAACAACGTTTACCTGGATTGGCCTGTTAGCAGCACTAACATGACTATTTCTGTGGCTGGGGAGTAATGCTATTAACATTGAGGCTGCAGTGCTTAAAATAATATTGTTTTTTATGCTAATTTCCTCATGTTGAACTAGAATTGAATGCCGCATTGGAACTTATGCGGATAAATTATGACCTTTTAGAAAGCTCGAAAATTCACAGCTCCAAAACTGGTAGATAGTTTTACGGTAGTCATTGCCGTGTTTTGAGTTAAGCGTTACATGGCACCAGCACAAAAATGAATGTTATCCTTTTCTATTACTGGGCTTAACACAATTTAAGCGGTTGGTATATTATCCCTAGAGTGCCACTTTTTGGCTCGCTGTGTGGATAACCTTGGGGGTAATAAGTGTGTATCCTGTACTTAAGCAATTAATGATTAAAAACTTCAATTTTATGCATAAAAGCCCTTGCGCTAAATCTTAACTTGCCTATAATGCGCATCCACTGACACGGCGACAGGCCAATAGCCTCAAGGTGTTAGCGTTAATTAAGACGCTTTTAAAGCTTCATAATTAACCGGTTGAAAAGCATTTTAAATTAACGTTAAAAATGACTTGACGCCAACAAATGGAAGTGTAAAATACGCATCCCTAAGCCAA
>NZ_MCVI01000029.1 GCF_002873135.1 Shewanella sp. 10N.286.48.A6 | reverse complement strand
CCGAAGCGGCGCGTATTGCACTAGAAGCTGAACGTGCAGCAGAGCAGCAACGTCTTGCTGACCAAGAACAAGCTCGATTGGCAGCAGAAGCCGAAGCGGCTGACGTTGAGCAAGAGCAAGTGGATGAGCCTCAGGCTAAACCGGTAAAAGAGGGCTTATTTGCCCGCTTAAAGCGTGGATTACTGCGAACCAGTGAAAACATTGGTAGCGGCTTTATGGGGATCTTCCGCGGTAAAAAAATTGACGATGACTTATTCGAAGAACTCGAAGAGCAATTATTGATTGCCGATGTGGGCGTCGAAACCACCACTCGCCTGATTGATAATTTGACCTCACAAGCATCACGTAAGCAACTTAAAGATGCCGAAGCGCTATATGATTTATTACGAGACGAATTACAAACTATTCTCGATCCAGTGGCAGTCCCTTTAGTGCCTGAAAATGCAGACGGCCCATTTGTTATTTTAATGGTCGGTGTAAATGGCGTGGGTAAAACTACCACCATTGGTAAATTAGCAAAACAGTATCAAAAACAAGGCAAATCTGTCATGTTAGCGGCTGGTGATACCTTCCGTGCAGCAGCCGTTGAGCAATTACAGGTTTGGGGACAACGTAATGACATCCCAGTGATTGCCCAACATACCGGCGCAGACAGTGCCTCGGTATTATTTGATGCATTACAAGCTGCCAAAGCGCGTAATGTTGACGTACTGATTGCCGATACGGCAGGGCGTTTACAAAATAAGAGTCATTTGATGGAAGAGCTGAAAAAAGTTGTTCGCGTCATGAAAAAATTAGACCCTAATGCGCCTCACGAGGTGATGCTAACGCTAGATGCAAGTACCGGGCAAAATGCCATTAGCCAGGCGCAGTTATTCCAAGAAGCCGTTGGGGTAACGGGGATCACCATTAGTAAATTAGATGGTACTGCAAAAGGTGGGGTTATTTTCGCCATTGCTGATAAGTTTAATATTCCGATCCGACACATAGGTGTTGGTGAGCAAATTGATGACTTACGTACTTTTAATTCCAGCGATTTCATCGAAGCATTATTTAGTCAGGAAAAGGCAGAATAGTCATTTATGATCCAGTTTGAGCAAGTCAGTAAGATTTATCCGGGTGGCCAAAAAGCACTCTCAGAAGTTAATTTTCACCTCCAACAAGGGGAAATGGCCTTTTTAACCGGACATTCTGGCGCAGGTAAAAGTACCTTGCTCAAATTGATCACTGTGATTGAGCGAGCCAGTGCCGGTAAAGTATCGATTAATGGTCATGATATTGCCAAGTTAGGGAAAAAGCATGTGCCGTATTTACGTCGCAATATCGGCATGATTTTTCAAAACCACCACTTATTAATGGATAAAAGCGTATTTGATAATATTGCGCTGCCATTAGTGATTGAAGGCTTCTCCCACGGCGAGATCCGCAAAAGAGTTGCTGGCGCACTCGACATGGTGGGGCTGTATGGCAAAGAGCGTCATTTACCCATCATGCTATCTGGCGGTGAGCAACAACGTGTTGGTATTGCCCGCGCCATTGTCAACAAACCGCCTTTATTACTGGCCGATGAACCCACAGGTAACTTAGATCCTAAGTTATCGATGGATATCTTAAGATTATTCGAAACCTTCCATGATTCTGGCACTAGCGTGCTGATTGCCACCCATGACTTAGGCTTGATTGCCCGGATGAAATACCGCACCTTAACCCTGCGTCAGGGCAAAATGCTTGGCAATGACGAGCTCTATACTGCGACCACAGAAGGGCAAGTATAATGACCAGAAAAGTTAAAATTACCGCCAGTAAGCTGCCTTTTACGGGTCGAGTCGTGATGTTTTTTGTGCGCCACATTCAGCAAGCAATGGCGAGTGTGGGCGAGCTGTGGCGCAACCCGGTGTCCTCTGTGATGACCATGGCGGTACTAGGGGTGAGTTTGAGCTTACCTGCTGCGTTGCAAGTACTGGTTAAAAATGCCGAAAACATCACCCAGTCATGGAATAATGCTGCCGAAATATCGTTATTTATTAATGAAGGCCGCAGTGAGCAATCGATTCAAAATTTGATCCGCCGTATTAATGTATACGCTGAAGTTGATGCGGTTGACTATATAAACCGCGAGCAAGCGCTAGAAGAGTTTCAGCGCTTATCAGGCTTTGGCGAAGCATTATCTTACCTTGATAGTAACCCGTTGCCAGCCGTGGTGGTGGTAACGCCTTTGGCTCGTCACTCGAGTCCAGAAGGGGCAAGGCAACTATTAGTAAAGCTTGAGCGTGAACCTGAAGTGAGCTTTGGCCGTTTAGATATTGAATGGCTTGAACGTTTACAAGCGATGGTGAAACTCATTGAGCGCACGGTACTCGCCATTGCTGCGTTACTGGTATTAGCAGTGGTGTTAGTGATTGGCAATACTATTCGCTTAGCCATTATGAATCGCCGTACTGAAATTGAAGTCATGAAACTGGTCGGCGCCACAGAGTCTTTTATTCAACGGCCGTTTCTTTATACCGGTATTTGGTATGGGGTGATTGGCGGCGTGTTAGCTTGGGTCATTATCAACTTATTAGTCTGGTATCTTGATTCTGCTTTAGCTGAGTTGTTAGGTCTTTATGGTAGCCAGTTGCAAATTCAAGCCTTGAGTTTCTCTGAGCTAATTAAGTTAGTGCTACTTGCCTCGTTTTTAGGCTGGCTAGGTTCATACTTATCGGTAAGGCAGCATTTACGTGCCATTGAACCTTCTTAGGGCTTGGTTGGTATCATTTAATAGCTAAATTGATCGCGTAATAGCTAAGTTGATCGCGGCTTTGATGAATTTTTATTAACTTGTAATCGATGTGTTTTCAGTCGAGTATAAATTAGCACAAAAAATGTGCACCAACTAATCTGGTCGCCATGTTGACATATGTCGCCATATCATAGATAGTTCACAAGCTATTGCCGCCAGCTAGCTGTATAATGAGCAATAGACCGTTTTAATGTTGTTAATGTAGGAGCGCCAATGGCCTTTCAATCGCAATCTATGTCACTTACTGTCCCTAGAGGTAGTAGCAGCTTAGAAGCTTATATGCAGTCAGTCACAGGCATCGAAATGCTTGGGGCCGAAGAAGAGCATGAGTTAGCCAAGCGTTTGCAAGAAACTGGCGATCTACAAGCGGCAAAAAAACTGATTATGTCGCACCTGCGCTTTGTAGTGCATGTGGCTAAAGGTTATTCAGGATATGGTTTGCCACAGGCGGACCTTATTCAAGAAGGCAACATTGGTTTGATGAAAGCGGTAAAACGTTTTGATCCTGGTGTTGGTGTGCGCTTGGTGTCTTTTGCTGTGCATTGGATTAAAGCTGAAATTCATGAATACGTGCTTAAAAACTGGCGTATTGTGAAAGTTGCCACCACCAAAGCGCAACGTAAATTATTCTTCAACATTCGTAAAACCAAAAAGCGTTTAGGCTGGTTTAGTGATGAAGAAGTCGGCATGGTTGCCGAAAACCTTGGGGTGTCTAAAAAAGACGTCACTGAGATGGAGTCGCGTATGGCGGCTCAAGATCCTGCATTTGATTTAGCCAGCGACAATGATGATGACAGCGGTGTGGATTTTGCCCCAGTTCATTATTTAGAAGATCATTCTTCCGATGTTGCACTTGAAGTTGAAAATCAAAATTGGGAGTCAGACTCTCAAGCGCGTTTATTCTCGGCAATTAAAACCCTTGATGAACGTAGCCAACATATTTTAAGAGCGCGTTGGTTAGATGATGACAAGACAACACTACAAGAATTAGCCGCTACTTACCAAGTGTCTGCAGAGCGCATTAGACAGCTTGAAAAGAATGCCATGACCAAGCTTAAATCTTGTATGGAAATCTAACTTAGCCTCGGGTTGATTCACTTCAATCTAGCTAAAAACTAAAACCTGCTACGGCAGGTTTTTTTGTGGCTAAAAATTAGCTTTCAACTAAAGCTGTTATTAGCTGAAAGCCGTGATAAAACAGCCTAAAGTGAGTCGAGGTTATATTGGCTCTTAACCGCAGCAATGATCTGTTTGCGAGGTATTTTTAAACTGGCGGACTCAATATTATCGGGCCAAGGGTAATAGTGACGCGGGCGCTTAAAGCGAGCGATAAACTTTAATAGCAGTGCTTCAATGCTGCCAATAACCTCGGTTGTTAGCTGGGCTTGGGGAGCTTTAAATTGAATAATTGCTGCTGGTAGCAAGCTAAATTTAGCATCATATTGGCCAAACACAATGGCCTGAGCGATATCAGGGTGAGCCCTTAAGGCGGCTTCAATTTCTTCTGGGTGAATATTTTCACCACCACAGATAAACATATTGTCTACGCGGCCCAGTAAATGTAACTGACCTTGGTCATCAAATTGGCCTTGGTCATTAGTGCAAAACCAACCGTTCTCATCAACAGGAGGCTCAAGTATGGGCTCTGCTCGCTGCTGTGAAGCGCTTAGGCTGTGATCAGGGCTTGCTTGTAAATAGCCTAAAAATAAACATGGGCCTTTGACCCAAATTACCCCATCAACTAGCTTTAATTGCCGCTGTGGCAGCGCTGTACCTAAATGATTAGCGCTATTAATGGCCGCGGTAGTGATTTGTGAGCTCATCTCTGACATGCCGTAACTGCAAAAAGCGCTGATGTGTAACTGAGCTAGCTGTTTAACCAGTAGCAGATCGATCGCGCCGCCACCGAGCAATAATGCTTTTACATGTTTAAGTACTGTCGCATCAGTGTCTAAAATCTGGCTTAGCTGGGCAGATACTAACGATAAGTGGCTTAATGGCGTTTGGGCTAATTGCTTAACAAGAGGCTGCTCGGTACTGAGTACTATGGTGGCAGCGGCGATGGCGCAGCGATTAACAATGGCGAGGCCGCCAATATGAAATAGCGGTAATGATAATAACCAGCTATCCCCTTTATCTAGGTTGATATTTTCAGCTGAGCCTGTGGCGCTAGCAATATGATTACTAAGGCTATGAACCACTCCTTTTGGGGTGCCACTTGATCCAGAGGTCAGAATAACATTCACTGGCTGGCTAGCGTCGATAGCGAAGGGCCTGAGTGGCTTACTGGTATTTAGGTTAAGCTTAAATGTCACCTCAGTTGTGATAGGTTGCGGCTGTGCCTGTGTGGCTAATACTGATGCTAATTGCGGTGTTAAATCAGCCTCAGACCAATAGTAATTGATGTTAAAACGCAGGCATAGTTGGCTTATTTGCGCAGCAGGAAAACGGGGTGATATCGGAAAAAATAATGCCCCTAAATCAATACAGGCCCAATACAGGCAAATCATTTCCAGATTATTACGACTAATGCAGGCCAGTCGATGATTTTTTGCAACCCCTTGGCCGCTAAGTTGCTGCGCCAATGCTAATACCAGCTGACTTAACTGAGCATAGCTAATGGCGGTTTGGGTATCGTTACTCGCAGTTGATGCACTGGCGGTTTTATTGAAACCCGCTGTGAGCTCAGCGGCGCTATTCGGTAAGATGATTGCCACTGCATTTGGATGTTCAATAGCAGTTTGGTGCAGCGGCGATATCATGTTATTCATATTAATGCTCGCTATCGGCAATAAGGATCGATGCTTGATTGAGAGCTGCAGCTTGGGTGAGATCAGCGTCTTGATTGATCGTCGCTTCAGAAATCGTTTCGCGCTGCAGTAGCACACAAACCGCTTTATTCAGTTGCCCTTGTTCATCAATAAGCGGTTCACTAAAGCTTGATAGGGTATCGAGTCCTGGGGTTTCATCTGGAGTCAGCATATAGCTTAATTTAGCCAAGTCATTAATCCCAAGGTTTGCCTCTAAACTTGAGCTTAAAATGCAGCGCACGCCATGGCTATTGGCCTTGGTAATTAACCCTGTTAATTGATTAATGCCGCCTATGATGGTGGGTTTAATTACCAGCGCGGTTAGACCTTCAAGCATGTCAAATTGATACTTGCTGTCGTTTAAGCTTTCATCTAAAGCAAAAGGAATTTTAAGGGCTTGGTAAACCTGTTGGTTTTCTGCTGGGGTTTTACATGGCTCTTCAATATATTCAATGGCCGCTTTAGGCAAACACGCTAGAAACTCAATGGCTTGCTCAGGTGTAAAGCCTTGGTTGGCATCTAAACGGAGTTTAAGCTTTGGATTAAGCTCAAGTATTTGATGAATATATTTTATTTCCTGCTCGATACTGGCTTGGGCGACTTTCACTTTAACTGAGTAGCTGCGTTTATCTAATTGGGCCAGTTTTGCTCGTAACTTATTGAGATCTGAGTCTGGTTGATAATAGAAAAGGCCAATTTTACTTTGCATTGATTGAGCATAATCATATTGGGGATGATCAAACCCGCCATCAAGCTTAAGGGCTAATAAACTTAAGCCAAATGCAGCGGATGGATAAAGCTCAGCAGATGCCAATATCTCATTAATTTGAGTAAGGCTACTGCCTATTAAGCGTGGTAATAGGGTGGTGAGTTGTTCGATAACTGCGTCAAGTGATTCATGACTAAAACCGCTGAGCGCCACGCCTTCAATGTCAGTGCCAGACAGTGGCGCTATTTCAACAAAGCTTTGTTGGCCGCTAGTTAGACTTGCTGCAATGACTAAGCCGTGGCGGATATCAATACGTTGTTTAGCTACGGGTAAATGGGGCGCCAAGTTAATTTGATAACGATATAACTCAAGCTGACTAATACGTGGGGCATTCATTAAAACCTGGTTATTATTACTGTTAGCGGTTGCCATGAATGATGTCCTTAAGGGGTTAAAAGTTGGATGATCCTAGCGGCAAACATCTTAGGTTGCGCTTTATGGATATTGTGACCGCAATGAGCAATGGTGACTGTGTTAAGTTGCAGTTTTTGCTGCCACTGCTGGGCAAGTTGACTGAACTTACTGTCTTGTTCTCCCACTAACAGGTAGGCGGGGCAGTGTAATTGCTTCAGCACTTTTTCGCCATTTTGTTGTAACCCTAGCGAGGTACTTTTAAAACAGTGCAGCAGCGCTTGGGGATTGTTTTTACTGCGAATCGCAATCAGGTTTTTTCTAGCGTCCGTGGTTAAATTAGCAAATACTGGCTGTTGATACCATTGCTCGAGAAAGTCTCTAATAGGTTCGACGGCGAGCTTATCGGCCCACTTTTGATCGTGCTTGAGGCGTGCTTGTTTGTCGCGGCTGCTGGTTAAGCCTAAGTGCGCTGACTCCAGCAATAAACTTAATACTGCTTTGGGGTAAAGCTTGGCAATGTGCAGTGCAATACGGCCACCTAATGAATAACCTAACAAATGAAATTGGCTATAACCGAGCTGGATGACTTTATCGACAATAGACTGCGCCGCCGTTTCAAAGCCTGGGGTTGGCAATTCTAGCTGATTGTCACCATGGCCTGGTAAGTCGATACAGATACAGTGAAAGTGCTGACTTAAAATCTGTAAGCTTGCTTGCCAGTCTTCTTTTGACCCCAAAAAACCATGCAATAATACCAGTGCTGGTAAATTGGTGTCGCCAAAACGATTAATTATTGGCATTAGTGCTGCCTCACCCATTGTCCGATGAGTTTAATCTGATCGCTGGCCTGAGTTGGGCTGACATTCACTTCAATGACTGAGGTGCCTGCATATCCCATCGCATCGGCGTAGGCTTCATTAAAACTCGTTAAACTATCCACTTGATTATAGGCCAGACCAAACATGGCTGCTGCGTAGCCAAATTCTAAGCCATGGCTTAAGCGGTAATATTGCTCTCGAACGGCATCATTGGGTACCGGCAGCAGGTTAAAGATATTACCGCCGTCATTGTTTAAAATCACAATCACAAACGGGCTGTTAACGTGTTTGGTCATCGCCAGTGAGTTTAAGTCGTGCAAACTGGAAATATCCCCAATAAGCAAGGTGGTAGGCTGATTATTGGCTAATGCCACCCCAGTTGCGGTAGCGATTAAGCCATCAATACCCGATGCGCCGCGGTTAGTATAAATATCGGGTAGCTCGCAAATGATTGGTGCATACATATCGTATAAGCGTATTGGCAAGCTATTACCAATAAACCATTGATGTGATGCGCTTTGCTGCTGAGCGATATGCCGAACCACTTGCGGCTCACCAAAACTACTTTGATCAATATGCTGCGTCAGTAATGCTTCAATGTTTTGATTGTGCTCAACTAAGCTTAACGCCCAATTAGCTGCAGAGGAACGAGGCCAATTGATATTGCACATGGCAGTGATACTGGCTTGCCAAATTCGTTTTGATTGATGGTTTGGATCCAGTCGTTGCTGGTTTGCTAATACCTGCCAATAGCTATGCCATTGATGATTAGCAATAAAGCTGATTAAACGCTTAGAGATAAAGCGGCCACCAAACACCAAAATGCGGTCAGCTTGTTCAATAAATTTACTGGCTTTAGGATTTAGCAGCAGCTGATCGATATGGCCAATAACACTGGGGTGCTGCCTCAGTTGTGATTGCGCGTCGGCGACTATTGGCCAACCCAGTTTTTGAGATAATTCAATAATTTGCTTTGGGTTTTCTTGGGGGGATAAGGTTCCCGCCACAATGATCCCTTTGCCGTGTGCAAAACGCATCATAGTGTCTTGGCTAGGCAGATTGGTTTGAGCTAACTGGCCGTAATCCGTGTAAGGGTGAGAGTGGTTTAACCATGGCGTAATTGGCGTTACATAATCACTCATTGATTGGGCTAATTGCCCTAGGCTTTGAAGCTCTGTGGGATACAGAGGCTCTCGGTACATGCAATTGACATGTACTGGCTGGGTTAAATTTGCCACTGCTTCATCAATGGTGGTGAGCAAGGTATTAGGGCTGATGGCAAGATCCGGCGTCGGTAAATTCACTTGCTTAGCGTAATCAGCAAAAATGGCGGGCTGATTAATGGCTTGGTTAGCGCCGCAGCCAATGAGTTCAGGCGGCCTGTCGCCAGTTAAAATAATCAGCGGCACCTGAGTAAGCCAAGCTTCAATAATGGCGGGATACAGATTCGCCACCGCAGTGCCAGAAGTGGTGATGATGGCCACCGGGCTGTGACTGGCTTTAGCTAAGCCCAGCGCCATGAAACCCAGCCCACGTTCGTCAAAATGAAGGTGAGATTGCAAGCTTGACTGCGCCGCTGCTAAGGTTAATGGGGTTGAGCGAGAGCCTGGCGCCATACAAACATGTTTAACACCCAGTCTGGCTAACTCTTCTAAAATGAGTGCGCCCCAAAGTAAATTGATGTCAGATGTCGGCTGTGATTGCATGTTGATAAACCTAATAGAAAACCAGTTACTAAGAAGTGTAACGCTATCAAGCTGCTATATCTAAGATTTCGGTTGGAAAATTATAAAAAGCTAGCTTGATAAGCTAAAAATAGCGCCAGTAAAGGGGAACAGATAAATTGCTACAATTCAAGCTAGCGACTTTGATTTAACCTAATAGCCTAATTACTGGGCTGGTTATTAATCCATTCACTCATCACCACGTGGGTTTTGATTTTAACGATATCGGCTTGGGCATCAATGTATTCCCGAATTTGATGTAAGCGCTTCATTGATGGGGCATTCACATACACTAATAAATCCATTTCGCCGGTAATGCCTTGGCACGTGATCACTTCAGGAATCGCGTGAAAAACATGGACTACATCAGCGCAATTAGCGCGTTCATGCTGGATTTCGAAATACGCTGAAACGCCTTCTTTTTGTGACTCGCTCAATAGCACTTGATAACCACGGATCACGCCGGTTTGTTCTAGCTTTTTGATGCGTTCAGTGACTGCGCTGCGAGATAAACTCACTTGCTCAGCAATATTTGAAATGCTTTGGCGGGCATTAAGGCGTAATGCGTTAATGATTAATTGATCGAACTTGTCCAAGGCTAACCCTCATTATGTTGGTTATTGAGCTAAATGCCGTCATTTTGTCGGTTTGTTCGGTGATCTTGCAGGTGATATGCTGCAGTTTGACAAGCGCTATCAGCTTATACTCTTACTAAATATCACTATAGATAAAGACAATGAATCAAATTACAGCAAGCATAGGGCGCTGGCAAGGCGCAGGACTGATGGCCACCACTTTGCTAGGCACTGGGGTATTTATATTGCCACAGATGACCATAGAGGTGGCTGGGAGTGGCGCTTTACTGGCGTGGATTATACTCACAGTCGCCATATTGCCGGTGGCAGTGGTATTTGGCTTGCTGGCAAGTCGCTTCCCCCATGCCGCAGGGCCAGCTTATTTTATTGAAAAAGCCTTTGGTATCACAGCAGGGCGCACCATAGGGCTGATTTTTTTATTAGTGATCCCCATTGGCGCCCCCGCAGCCATTTTAATGACCTTTCAATTTATGGATGCGCTGGTTGCTATAACAGGTTGGGGGCAATTGGCCGCCGAAATCGCCATTGTTGCTGTGTTATTGCTGCTTAATTATCGCGGCATTCAAGTGTCTGCCAAATTACAGTTTGGGCTAACACTGGCCATTGTGGCTGTAGTGACTGTGCTATTTGGCAGCAGCGGCGCCAACCTTGGGCAATTAACCTCGCTCTCTGCAGTCGCTAAACCAGAAGCGGCGAGCGTGATGTTAGCCATGGGCATCGGTTTTTGGAGCTTTTTAGGCATAGAAGCCATGACCCATTTAGCCAATGACTTTCGCGACCCGAAAAAAGATATGTTACCAGCAATGATGTTAGGCACTGTGTTGGTGGGGATTATTTATCTGGTGTGCACCTTGTTGTTATTAATTGTGCCAGCTGAAGCTGAGGGCCTTGCAATGGTGCATGCTTTTAATCAGCTATTGAGCGGTTTGGGTGTGCCTGCCATTGGGGCGCAAGTTATCGGTGTATTAGGCATAGCAAGTGGCTTGGCAACGGTAAATGTATATTGTGCCAGTGCAGCGCGGCTACTTTGGAGTTTTAGCCAGCAAGGAATATTGCCCAAGTATTTTGAAAAATTGAACTCATACGGCGTACCTTTGCGGGCATTGGTGACCATTTTAGTGACTATGGTGATGGTTATTGTACTGACATTTATCACTGAGCAGAAACTTGAAGATCTGATTGCCTGGAGTAATGGGGTGTTTGTGATTATCTATTTATTAACCATGTTGTCAGCGGCAAAGTTACTCAGTAAAGCTTACTTACCTTTGGTGGTGGCGGGCTGTGTATTTTGTATTGGAGTGGGCTACGCACTCGCTGAGAATATGTGGTATTCGTGCATCTTAGTGCTGACCGTTGCGCCCTTCATCTATTGGCAGAAAAATCATTTAACTCGTAAGGCGCTAATAAGTGATTAGCTATAAGAGCTTAATTTTGTGAGGCTACCTCGACGCGAGTTAGGCCCTCAAAGAGCCCTTAACGTTGCTCCATGGCGATATTACGCATTTGAATAACTTCACTGTGCTTTAAATGCAGCAAATCTGCGGTGCGGCGAATGATTTGATCTTCATTGCGGCACAGTTTGCCGTCGGAGTAGGCAAGCTTCCACATCCCCAGTAACAGTTTCTGTTTTTGGGCGATGGAGCATTGGGCGTTTATTTCAGCGGTAAACTCGTACAATGAGGTGGCATTGCCTTGAATCAATTTGGCTTCAGCGATGAGCTCATCAGCGGCTTGCAGAGTCAAACCGAGATTCTTAGTGAGCATAGCTGGCAACATGGCCACCTCTTGCTCATCAAGGGTTTCATCTGCGTACATGACTTCAAGTAATAAACTGGCAGCAGCGAGATTAAGCTGACGCGCTTGATCTTCTGGGGTGGTCGCTTGGGTATGGGATTGTAAGAACTGTTTTAATTTAGCAATCATATTGCCTCCAATAAACAAAACGATGTATGCAGCTGTGTCAGCCTATGTGATGACTTTAGCTTAACAGAGACAATAATGCCGAGCGAATGGCTCGGCATTAATTAAAATTAATCCATTAACGATACCGCAAATGTTACATGATTGAACCAAGGCCTTTCATCAACATATCAACTGTGCCTTCAGAGCCGTTGCTTTCTAGATAAGACTTGGCAATATCGACCATAGGCGCCACGTATTCTTTTTTAATTCCAAGTGCTTCAAAGGTGTCATATACCATGCTCGCGCCTTCAAGTGACTTACCAATATCACCAGCTTGAGACAATAACCCTGTCATACCTGAATCTGAAGATAGTGCTGGCACTGCTGCCAATAGCGCATCAGTACCGGGAATGCTATCTGAAATTTGGCTAAAGTCTGAATCGCCCAAGTTAGATTGCGCTAAGCTTAGCAATGCCCCTAAACCACCTTCAGCTTGCTGCTGGTTTAACCCCAGCTGTGACATGACATTACCAACTAAATCAGTTGATTGTGCATCAGCAACCGCTTCAGTAGCGGCGACGGTTTCAACTTTTTCTTCATCACTACCAAAAATGTTATCTAACCATCCAGCTTGAGCGGGTGTGGTGACTGCAAATGCGGTTAATAAAAGGCTTACTGCGGGAGTCATTTTCATTGTGGCCGTCCTGTAGGTAATAATAATTGGATACTTTGGTTAACATTGTAACGCTATTAACAAAATTGTGACAATTGATTTAGGGAACTTCAGTCTAATGACGATATCAATTGTGCAAAAAACTGCTTTTTTCGGTATCCTTAGCAGTATATTTATCTTTTTTTGATTATTGGAACCCCCATGTCATTGTCTGCAATTTTGACTGAAGCATATAATTTCTTTCGTAACCACATTGTACAATTAGCATCATTAACAGTACCGTTGCTGCTACTCCAAGTCGTGATCCAATTATGGTTAGGCAGTGAACTGGCAGCCCAAGCAGAAGTAGAAGTACCACAATTTGGTGCAATGCATGGCGCTGCGATGATGGCGTTATTGCTGATTTTTTCACTGTTGATTTCGGCGCTAACCTTGTACCTAGAGGTGCGATCTCGTGGTCATGAAGTGACCCCTGGGATGATATTGAAAAACAGCTTCACTTTCGTGCCGCCGCTATTATTAGCTGGGGTGTTTTCTGGTTTAGCGATTTTAGCGCCGGTAATGCTGTTTGCTGTGTTTGGGCCGTTTTGGGTTGTAGGTTTGGCGATAAGCTTCTATTTATTTGCCCGTTTAGCTTACGTAAACTTTATGGTGATTGTAGAGCGCCTAACGCCACTAGAAGCCATTAAGAACAGCTTTAAGTTTTCATCTCCTATTGTGCTGAAAACAATGGCTATTTTGATGATGTATATTCCATTGTCATTAGTGGGCGGTACGGTATTATCTCTCGCTGAATTTGGCGGTTTTCCACTACAGGTGATCATCGACACTGTATTCGCATTCTTAGGCCTGTTTGTAAACGTGGCTTTATTCAGATTGTATATGGTTAATCGCAGCACTGATGTTAGCGAAGATGATACCAACAGCGATCATACAGAAATCTAATTAAGTGAGTTGATAGCCTTGAGGAGTTGCCCGAAGTGTTAAATGATATTGAGCTGATAGGCAGCTTCTCTCCTGACATTGTTGAAGATTACACTAAAGCCAAGAGCTATGTGCGAGATATTCCCACCCAGGCTTTGGTGTTTGTCAGAAGTTTTACCCATCAAGTTACTGCGTTAATCGCGGCTAAGCAGTCGCTAAAATTCACTAGCCCCAATTTATATGATCGCATCGAGCAGTTAAATCGCATGCGCTTGATTGATGTGCCTATGACGCGCGCGCTACATAAACTTCGTAGTGACGGTAATCGTGGCGCTCATCCTGAGAAATACCATCTAACCCAAGAGCAATTGGTTACGCTCGCTGAAAAAACCATTAAAAATAGCTTAGGGTTAATTGAGCTGCTATATCCGAAAGTCCACCAAAAAGCTGCGCCAGCATATAAATTTGAAGCTTTTGATTCTTTTGCTGGGCGAGAGTTGTGTTATCAAGCTGTCATGCATAATGATCCCCAAGCGCAATATCTGGTGGGGATGTCGCTCAAGTCAAAAGCATTAATGCAGCAAGAGCAGGAGCAGTCGCTGCAGCAACCTGAACTTGAACAGGCCGAGTCAATCAGCACCTTTAAACAGGCGGCTTACTGGTTTGAGCTTGCGGCAACGGCGCATCATCAAGGTTTATTTGAACACGGTGTGGCGCTACTGCATGGTTACAGTGGTCATAAAGACGCGCTAAAAGGCGAGCAAGCCATTGAGCAAGCAGCACAAGCAGGTGTGATTGAAGCTAAAGCCTTATTGGGTTATTTCTATTTAGTGGGCTCTAAGCAGTTTCCGCAGGATATGGCATTAGCCGCGAATTGGCTTGAACAGGCCGCCGTGGCAGAAAATGCAGAAGCGATGTCGAATTTGGGGGTACTGTATTATCAGCAGCAACAGTTAACCGATGCATTTGAGTGGATTAGTAAAGCCGCCCAGACAGGTTATCCTCATGCGCAATACCAT
Organism: Shewanella sp. 10N.286.48.A6; assembly: GCF_002873135.1. Classification (GTDB taxonomy): domain Bacteria; phylum Pseudomonadota; class Gammaproteobacteria; order Enterobacterales; family Shewanellaceae; genus Shewanella. The sequence continues at coordinate 139,645 of NZ_MCVI01000029.1, read as the reverse complement.
TTAGCCTTAATGCTCCATAATGGTGAAGGCTGTGAGGCTGATGCTAATACCAGTGAGCATTGGTTGGCAGAAGCGGCTGAGCAAGGTCAGCTTGATGCCATGTTTGCCCGCGCGCAGCACATGTTAAATGACGATGCTGGTTTGGGTAGCGATGGCTGTTTAGCCGAGCGCTACTTACGTGATGTGATCAATTATGGCCGCAGTGTCCCTGCTATGATTGAACTGAGTGTCGCTTTGGCCGATGGCATGTTAGGCCGCATTGATGTGGTGGAATCGGCATCCTTGTTAAAGCTGGCAAAACAGCATGCGAATGAACAACAAGCTGAAATTATTGACCCCATTTGGTTGTCGCTGCAAATTCAAATTGATAATGTGATTGGGCTTAAGCCCAGTGAACAAGAGTTAAAGTCATTGCAATATGCGCAGCATATTTTGGCTTAATCGTTTCATACATCCCAGATACCAAAACACCGCCAGCTGGCGGTGTTTTCATTGGTATAGCTAAACGGTAAGCAGCTTGTTAATCAGGATTGTGCTCGAAAGTGCGACCCGTGTTGCTGGGTTTGGCTTTTCGGAACATCTCTGATTTGTAGATAGATGATTCTCGCTGCATGTTGGGATTGCTACGATAAAACTCATTTGCTTGAGACTGCTGGCTGAAAATAGGCTGCATTCTAGGGGCTAGGTATTTACGCCCTAATAAGTTCAATCCGATGAAGCTGACTAGAGCAAACATCAGTAAAAACGGTAATAACACTAACGAGGTCAACGAAATCCCAATCACTAATAGCAATGATAATAGTGGGTGAAAATTCCCTAGGCGCTGTTTTAAATTTGTTTGATTAAACATTTGGTTAAAGTTCATTGTTACTCCTAAAATAACCCTTGAACATCGTCATCAAAATAGCACTGGATGACGATGAATTTAATACTTGAAGCATGACTATCGATGATCCCAGCGCCTAGGTCACGTTAATCATGGTTAATGTTTGTGCATTTTTGCGGCAATCTGGGCAGCAATTTGAGCCAAATTTTATCGTCAGTGATTGTGTTATGAAAAATGGGCTGGCTTATATTGCAGTATTGGGCGATTAAACCTGCGTGACAGCCGTTTGTTTTATCGCTTCTTCTACACTGCCACAAATGATATTTCTCAACCAAAGGTGACCCGGTGCTTGGCTATTGCGTTCATGCCATAGCAGTACATAGGCCATGGGCATAAACTCAAATGGTAGCGGAATTTCAACCAGTGGATAAAGTAGTGCGGCATGCCTTGCAAAGCTAGATGGTAAGGTAATAATTAAGTCGCTGTGAGCGCAAATACTGGCGGCGCCATAAAAGTCTGGCACGGTGGCGCTGATACGCCGATGTGAGTTTTGATCTGCAAGGTGATAATCCAGCGCCCACCAATCATTGCCTTCACAGCGCACTTGTATGTGGGCCATTTGTAAGTACAACTCTCTATTCCAGTGACCTGCATTCATTTGTGCCAGTAGCGGATGACCCTGACGAATTAAGCACACTTGCTTATCTTTAAATAAAGTCTGATATTTAATCCCATCAGGCAGTTGTTCTATTTTCAAATCAGCTTGAGGATGGGTATCACGGCCAGCTATGCCAAAGTCGATTTGACCCAATTGTAAGTCTTGCATCGACTTTTCAGTCCACACATAAGAGTCTAACTTTACATTGGGTGCTTCTCTTAAAATGGTACCGATAAAATATGGTAGCAAGGTTTCGTAGGCGCTTTCGACCATGGCAAATGAAAAATGCTGGTGGCTAGTGGCAGCAATAAAGCTTGGTGGTTGGACTATTTGATGCAAACTTTGCAGTAGCTGAGGTAATTGTTGGGCAAGATTTACCGCATGGGCAGTGGGCTTTAACCCATGAGCTGTACGCTGAAATAGCGGGTCGTCTAACGTTACCCGCAGTCGATTCAGGCTTTTGCTTAACGCTGACTGACTTAAATGCAGGCGGTTTGCGGCGCGAGTGACCGATTGTTCTTCAAGTAAGACTTGTAGAATGACCAGCAGGTTTAAGTCTATTTTAGCGAGATTATCAATATTCATGTGATATTCCTCAAGGGAAATTTACTTAGGAAATAATACCATTTCTATTCATACCATGAGTAGTCTAAAATGCCGCCCAATTAATCATTACCATGAAATGTAAGAGACCAATTCAATGAGACGTAACCTGCTACCAATACTGATGTTTATGGTGCTACTGAGCCCATTAGCCATCGATATATATTTACCATCCATGCCAACCATGGCGCTAGAGTATGGGGTAAGTGGTAGCCAAATTCAGTCAACATTAGTGTTGTTTTTGTTTGCCATGGGGCTGGGACAAATCCTAATTGGCCCATTAGCCGATCGCTTTGGCCGTAAGCCAATCGCCTTATTCGGTATTGTGTTATATGGCGTGAGCAGCCTAATTGGCGCGATGGCGGTGGAGTTTGAAGTATTGCAACTTGCACGTGTTCTGCAAGGCTTGGCAGCTTGTTCTACTTCGATTGTGGTATTCAGTGCGGTTCGAGACTGTTATACCAGTCAAGAAAGCGTCAAAATGTACAGTTATTTAAATGGCGCTATTTGCGTTATTCCGGCACTGGCACCAACATTGGGCGGCTTATTAGCCCTGCAGTTTGGCTGGCGTTCAACCTTTATCTTTATGGCGCTGTACGCCATCATCGTATTGGCTATCGTTATTTTTAAATTCCCTGAAACTCGCCCAGCAAGCACAGACACTAGCGGTAAGCTTTATCGCTGGGGGCGTTACAAGCCAGTATTAAGCGACCCACACTTCATGTTTTATGCTGCAACCTGTATGGCAGCAATGGCATCTATCATCACCTACGTATCATATTCGCCTATGTGGTTAATTGGCCATCTAGGGGTCAGTGAGTTGGCATTTAGTGGCTTATTTGGCCTCAATGCGGCAGTCAATATTGCGGCTTGTTTTGCTGCGCCAGTGTTAGTTAAGCGCATTGGTAATCGCCCAGGTGTGGTGGTGGCATTAACCTTGATGCTCATCGCGGCAGTCCTTGAGGTGGTGATGCAACTTGTAGGACCTGAAACCGGTTTAGCTGCAGGCTTTAGCTTTATGCTACCTATGATGCTGCTATGTATTGGTTTTGCGATATTACTCGGCCCAGCAACTTCAATGGCATTATCAGCCTTTGGTGAGCGCGCCGGTACGGCAGCAGCTATGTTAGGTTGTATTCAAATGAGCGGCGCATCAGTATTGGCGGCGTTAATTCAAATGACCGATATCACCGCACCTTATGCGGTAGCGATATTAATGGGCGGCTTGTCACTGGTGCTACTCATTATTATGTCATCAAAACGCTTGAATCATTTACATGTTGAGCAAGTGCACCCATAAGTCTAGTTTGACTCGGCTAAGCTGCTAAATAAAAATGCCTAACGATCATTATCGTTAGGCATTTTTTGTGAGTAGCAAAAATTTCTTATAAGTGCTAAAAATTGATTTTAGAATCTACCGTTAATGGCGATGCCAACGCTAGTATCTGAATCGCTATCGATAAAGCGTTGCTCAATAGCGGCTCTAGCCGATACATATTTAGAAAAATGCCAAAAGTAGCTGGTGTTGAGTGTATAGATATTGGCGCTGTCGGAATCACTATAACTATCATTGTAATTAAGGGTGTCATCAGCGGTTTTAATCAAATGATTGTATGAACTTTTATCGTCATAATGTAGATACTGATAACCGCCGCCAACGGACCAAGAATTGGTTATATACCAATCTGCACTAACCCCTAGGCTAGTTTGTTTTTCAGTCCCATTACCTGTTGCTTCTGTGGTGGCATCGACTGGATCATTAGTTCCATCATGAAAAATAGTATCGTATGTATTGTTGTATTCAGTATCAGCTTTAGAGTAGCTGGCTGTAGCGGTTAACATCAGGCCTGATGTGGTTTCGAACGGTAAATAATGCTGATATTCAACTGCAAGTTCATCATAATCCTCACTTTTGTCAAAGCTGTAAATATTGTTTGAAGTAGATTCAGAATGTGAGTGGGTCAGGTATGACAAGGTCAATTTAGCATGTGGATTAAAATAATAACCTGCTTTGAGTTCGTAGACATCTAGATCCGTGGTCGGTACAAAGGCCCTGTCAGTGGATAGTCGAGAATAAGCGCCACCAATAAAGAATTTTGAGTCAAATACATATTCGCCAGAAAGCTCATACAGATCTTGGCGTTCTGTCATTGCATAGCGGGCTGAAACCACAGAAGATTGGCTTAAGAATGTGGCGAGAGCATAGGGGACGTCATTTTGCTTGACCCCTTGAAAATAATAACTATATTTAGCGCTAGCTAAACCGTCAGAGCTTTCACTGGTGTCGAGAAAGCCAATTTCAGCTTCGTGATGAAATGTGCTGTCAGCGGCAAAAGCGGCGCTGCTAGCGAGATAGAGCATCACTGCCAGTGATAACGTGCTACGAGTCATAATTCTTCCTTGAGTTTAATTGAGCTTGTTTATCTAATAAATTTGCAGGTAAATTAGTACCTTAAGTTTTACCTGTGAGGTAAACATACCTTTTTCGTTTGTTTTCGCAACATATTTAGCCAGGTGTTTGGTGTTTAATGAGTAGAGTGTATTGTCAAAAATGTGGCTACCCACAGTCGGCTTGTATCTGTGATAGCGTGACTAAGATGGAGGCTAAAACTGAGGTGATTGTGCTGCAGCACCCCTCTGAAGTTGAGCATGCAAAAAATACTGTTAAATTGCTGAGTTTAACCCTGCCGCAAACTCAAGTGGTGGTGGGTGAGAGCGCTGATGACTTTGCGCCATTGCGACAACAGCTGGCTGCGGCCAATAAACCTGTGTATCTGGTGTATCCCTGTGAAAATAGTCAAAATGCTGCGGACTCGTCAGTACCAGCAGATTGCTGTATTTTATTAATTGATGGCACCTGGCGTAAAGCATTCAAAATGTTGCAGCTTAATCCGTGGTTATTGGAGCTTCCGGCATTGCATATTGAATTTGAAGGGGTTTCACAATATCTTATTCGCAAGGCCAAACGTAGCGACAGTTTATCAACACTGGAAGCCACCGCTTATACATTGCAAGCAATCGATAGCGAACTTGATATCAGCCCGCTATTTAGCGCCTTTGATGCCATGGTGCAACATAAGCTCAATGCCATGCCTGCTGAGGTGCGAGCCCGTTATATTGAGTCTAAAAACAACCAGGAAGGTTAATTGTATGTCGCTAAACTTATATTCAAACAGTCTATTAAGGCTAATGAGCAAGCTATTACTGCTTTCAAGTTTGCTAGGCGTTATTGCCGTGGCTGCTCAGGCATCTGATAAGCCGCGACTGACCTTGTCGCAACAAGCTGAGCAAGGTCGAATCGACTCGAAAAAGACGGAGCAAAGTCAGCTTGAAAAAGCCCGCCAAGCAGCCAGCGACACCAGCAGTCGTGAGCAAGAAATTATTGAACGCCAAGAGCCTGGTGAGTGGCAACAACAGCAGTTAGAGAAATCTCAAGCGCAGTTTCAACAGCGAGAATCTCGGGCGGATAAATATTTGCGTGAGGCTAAAGAAGCTGCAGCTAAAGAGCGTAAAATCGAAGAAAAGTAAGCGCTTTGGCAATGCAGCACTATTAACTAGCTGATTAGCGCTTTATAGCCACCGGTTTTTGCATCGGCAACAAATTCCAGATAGTTATTAATACTGTCTAAACTGTCCTCATGGTAATGGGACACATATAGCAGCTGACTGAGGTTTTCTCTGGCGATCAGTTCTAGGGTATTTTTGACTAAGCGAATACCCAGATAATCTAACCCTTGATAGGGTTCATCTAAAATCAATAATGTCGGCTGTTTCACTAATGCTCTGGCAATTAACAATAGTCGCTGTTGGCTGTAATCCAGTTGCTTAAACGAGACTTTGGCATAGTGGGACATATGCAAAATGCTGAGCCAATCTTGGGCGATATCTTGCTGGGCTTGGGTGGCTTTTTGGTACAGGCCGATAGAGTCATAAAAGCCGGATAAAATCACATCTTTAGCGCTGCAACCGACGCGATACTGCAAGTGTAATGCCGATGACACCATGCCGATATGCTGCTTTATTTCCCAAATACTTTCTCCAGTGCCACGTTGCTTACCAAAGATATGAATATCATTGCTGTAGCATTGTGGGTGGTCGCCAAAAATAAGCCCTAACAAGGTACTTTTACCACAGCCATTGGGCCCTTTTACCTGCCAGTGTTGGCCTTTATCAATGCGCCAATTAACCTCAGTAAAAATGGTTTTATCACTGTAAGCCACCTTGCCATTTTTAAGTTCAAAGATGGGGTTATCAAATGGGCTTTGATGGCGGTGGCGCTGCATGATAGCCAGCATCTGCTCGCTTTGGACTTTAGATTGGGCGGTAATTTGGCTTATAACAGGGTGTTGCTCCCAGCTGGCTTTATCCATGATGCTATCAAGTTTGCTGTGGCTGAATATAGCAATCTGATCTATCCATGTGGGCATATCTTCCTCGCGAGAAAATATCACCATCATTTGAATATCAAGCTGACTTAGATAAGCCGTTAAGCTTTGACGATGGCTAATGTCGAGCCCTGAATAGGGATTATCTAACACTAAAAAATCCGGCTCGCTAGCAAGGGCAATGGCTAGCATCACGCGACGGGTTTCGCCCGTTGAAAGTTCACGAAACCCGCGCTGTTGCAGCTGAACTAAATCAAGCTCCTCAAGCAGTTTGTCGGTTAATGTTTGCTTATGGCAATGGGCAAAAATTAATCCCGCGACCGTAGTGCCTTTATCGGCATAATCTAAAAAGTCACTGTCATCATTGGCGAGTTCAAGTGCTAATAACCTTTGTTGCTCAGCGAGTGAGACCTGAGCAACTCGGCCTGAGGTTTTATGTATCGAACCTGCGGTGACCTCAATGCTTGATGTATTTGATGTGTCAGAGCCAACGCCCACAGGTACATCTGCTAATAAGTCACCGAGCATGGCGCCAATATCACTGTGGGCGCTGAATACTCCCCAGGATTGGCGATGTTCAATTAACCACTGTTCAATCTCCAATGAGTTACTAGCACCGGCTGCGGTTAATTGCTCAAAGGTGATTTTCATGGGCTTGGACTCTCGATTTAAATTTAATAGTGGCCATAGATTATCAACACAATGTCATCAACCATAGTGTTTATTGAGCCACTCTACATAAATCGACACAATTTCAAATGTGCTTTGGATAACAAAATATTTAACAATTCAAGGGATACGCGGTAGATTGAAATACTACCAAAATGATAAAAACATGGATGATTTATGCGCTTAACGATACTTGCTGCTTGCCTTGCGGTTGCCTCTGGCACTTTTTCTGGTTCGATAATGGCTCAAACCCCTAACGCAGCACAACTTGCAAGCGATGTTGAAGCTAAGGTGTTGGAGTGGCGCCGTGACTTACATCAGCACCCTGAACTGTCTAACCGCGAGTTTAGAACCAGTAAAGTGATTGCCAAACACCTTGAGTCCTTAGGCTTAGAAGTACAAACCGGCATTGCGCACACTGGTGTAGTGGCGATATTAAAAGGCGCAAAGTCTGGGCCGCTAATCGGCATTCGCGCTGATATGGATGCGTTGCCAGTCACAGAAGAGGTTGATTTACCTTTTGCCTCCAAAGCCACTGATACTTATCGTGGCCAAAAAGTCGGCGTGATGCATGCCTGTGGTCATGACACTCATGTGGCGATGTTAATGGGCGTGGCAGAGAATCTGGTCAAGTCTAAAGACAGCCTTGCTGGCGATGTGATGTTTATCTTTCAGCCAGCAGAAGAAGGCGCGCCAGCGGGTGAAGAAGGCGGTGCAGAGTTAATGCTTAAAGAAGGCTTATTTGCTAGTCGTAAACCTGATCAAGTGTTTGGTATGCACGTGACCTCAAGTATGCCCACAGGGATGATTGGTTTGCGAGCAGGCCCTGCGATGGCTTCAGAAGATTCATTTACGATTACGGTAAAGGGTCGCCAAACCCATGGTTCTCGTCCTTGGGGCGGGGTGGACCCGATTGTGGCTTCAGCGCAAATAATTAATAGCGTACAAACCATTATTAGTCGCCGCGTTGATGTGACTAAAGCACCGGCAGTGGTGAGTTTTGGCGCCATTAATGGCGGTATACGCTCGAACATCATTCCTGATGAAGTTGAGTTGATTGGTACTATCCGAACCTTTGATCAAGATATGCGCGCCGACATTAAAGTAAAACTAGCTGAAATCGCGACGCTTTCTGCTCAAACCCTCGGCGCCACAGCCACCACAGAGATTGATGCAGGTTATCCAGTTACGGTTAATAACCCTGAATTAGTCGCAAAAATGCGTCCGGTTATTCGTGAGGTTGTGGGCGATGATAATCTCATTGAGCCAGGGCTTATCACCGGCGCTGAGGACTTCTCCTACTATGCGCTTGAAACGCCGGGGCTGTTTTACTTTTTAGGGGTGACGCCAGCAGGCACAGATCCTGCCACTGTCGCCAGTAATCATTCGCCAGCATTTTTTGTTGATGAAAAAGCCTTAAAAGTGGGCGTTGAAACCATGACTCAGCTGGCATTAACTGCGCTAGGCGCGGTGAATTAAGCGATAAAAATACTAACAGCGGGTTGTAGCAGGCCTGTTGTTCATTGCAATGACTTACAAGGAAACCATTATGAAACGCAACATCAGCGCGTTATGGGTATTACTCAGTTACTGGGTGAGTACCGCGGCGATGGCCACCACAGTCGAGGATATCAATAGCTTTACTCTGGATAATGGCATGAAAATTATGGTGCTAGAAGATAGCAGCATACCCAATGCCAACATGTATTTGTTTTGGAAAGTGGGTTCTCGTAATGAGGCACCGGGCATTACTGGGATCTCGCATTTTTTCGAGCACATGATGTTTAACGGCTCAAAAAAGTATGGCCCTAAAATGTTTGACCGCACCATGGAAGCCGCGGGTGGCGCTAATAATGCTTATACCACTGAAGACACCACGGTATACACCAATTGGTTTCCTGCCAATGCGTTAGAAACCATTTTTGATCTCGAAGCTGATCGCATCGCTAACTTAGATATTAATTCGCAGATGGTAGAAAGCGAGCGTGGTGTGGTGCAATCAGAGCGCACCACAGGGCTTGAAAACTCCAACTGGCGCACCTTGCAACAAGAAGTAAAAGGTGCAGCGTTTAGAGCTCACCCTTATAGCTGGCCTGTGATTGGCCATGAGTCAGATATTGCCGCCTGGTCGCTAGCGGATTTACAGCAATACCATAAGACTTACTATGCGCCCAACAATGCTGTGGTGGTGATCGCAGGTGATGTTAAAACCGCGGAGGTGAAGCGTCTAGCGAAGCAATATTTTGGCGTCATTGCCGCCCAGCCCGCGCCATTAGCCGTTCGCACTGTAGAACCGCTGCAAAAAGGTGAGCGCCGAGTCTTTGTTGAAAAAGCCTCTGTCACTACCCCTAATGTGCTGCTGGCGTATCATGTGCCATCCACGAAACATGCCGATTATTATGCGCTAGATATACTCAGCACTATTTTCAGTGAAGGTAATAGCTCACGGCTTTATCAAGGCTTGGTGGATAAGCAACTGGCCTCCGATGTGATGTCATATTTGCCGATGTCATTTGACCCTAATCTGTTTTACTTTCTTGGGGTCGCCAATTCAGGGATTGATGCATTGCAATTAGAAGCCTCAATGATTGCCGAGATAAACCGTATTGCCCTTGAAGGCGTTAGCGAGCAAGAGCTTGAAAAAGTGAAAAACATCAAGCTAATGGATTTTTATCGCACCATGCAAACCATCAATGGCCGCGCTAATACTTTAGGTCGTTATGAGCTGTATTTTGGCAGTTATGACAAACTATTTAGTGCGCCTGCAGCCTACAATAAGGTAACCGTTGCTGATATTCAGCGTGTTGCGCAAACCTATTTACGTAAGGCCAACCGCACCGTGGGTGTGTTAGCCGCCACAGAGGGAGCTGACTAATGATGTCATTGATAAAGTTCAAAAAGACCAGCGGCTTAACGGTATCAGCCATAGCGCTTGCTTGTGGTGTGGGGTTGGCGGGCTGCAAAGCCACGACTGAGTCAAGCAAGCCCCTCGATACTGGTAGTTTCAGCATGCCGCAATATCAATCCATTACCCTTAAAAATGGCTTATTGGTTAATTTGATGGTGCAACAAGAAGTACCCATAATTAACTTTAATGCCGTTGTGCGCGCAGGGGCGGTAAACGACACCACATCTGGGGTGTCGTATATGACAATGAAAAGTCTCTTACTGGGCGCCGGCGGTAAAAGCAAAGCTGAAATTGAGCAGATGGTGGACTTTCTCGGTGCAAGCTTATCTACAGCGTCAGGGCGTGAAAGCATGATGCTGGAAGCGGATTTTATGAGTAAAGATCTTGATACCATGCTCGAAATTATTCAGCCAGTACTTATCAGCCCTGACTTTGACCATAGTGAATTTGAAAAACTCAGACAACGCGAAATTGTTGGCTTATCACAGGCGAAAGAAAGTCCCCGCGCCGTTATTGGCCGCTACTACAATAAGTTGATGTTTGGTGAGCATCCGTATGCCAATCCAGTATCAGGTAACAGTAAGTCATTAGCTGATATTAATGTCGCTCAGCTACGGGCCTTTCATCAAAGTTATTTTCAGCCGCAAAATACCGCCATTAATGTGGTGGGGGACTTTGATATCGCAACCATGAAAGCCAAGCTGACAACGGCATTTGGTGGCTGGAAAAACACTGACACTGCGGTGCAGCCTGATTTAACACAAGGGCTAGCGCCATTAACTGCCAGTAAGGTGTTATTAGTTGATAAACCCGATGCCATTGAAACCACTTTTGTTATTGGCGGTTTGGGGATTAAGCGCGATAACCCTGATTATGTGGGGCTAACGGTAGTAAATACCATTTTAGGGGGCCGTTTTACCTCATGGCTTAATGATGAGTTACGGGTTAACGCCGGGCTCACTTATGGGGCGCGTTCTGGCTTTAGTGCCTATTCTGCTGCAGGGGTGTTCTCTATCAGCACCTTTACTAAAACCAGCACCACCAAAGAAGCCATGGATTTAGCTTTAAAAACCTATGGCCGTTTATGGGAGCAAGGCATTGATCAACAAACCCTAGATTCAGCCAAAGCTTATGTCAAAGGTCAGTACCCACCAAAGTTTGAAACCGGTGGCCAACTGGGCGAGTTACTGGCTGATATGTATATCTATAACTTTGATGATGCATTTATTAATGAGTTTCAAGCCAAGGTCGATGGGCTGACATTAGCCGAAACCCAGCGTCTCATTAACCGTTACTTTCCAAAAGACAATTTGCAGTATGTGCTTGTTGGTAACGCGGCTCAGATTGCCGATATTGCCAAAGAGTATGGTGAGGTTACTAAGGTTAATATTACCGATGTGGGCTTTGGCCAATAAGCTATCTCAGCGCGGAACAGGTTAAATAAACAAGCCTCGCATTATTGCGAGGCTTTTTGTTGGCTGCATTATGTGATTGGGATGAACCACTTAGTCTGAACCACTTAAGCCAGATTGATGTTTGAAACTTACCGTGGTTAAAACCTAAAACCTAAAACCTAAAACCTAGCTGGCGCCAGCAAAGTCCAATTGACGCCAAGCTTCATAGCTAATAATCGCCACTGAGTTAGACAGGTTTAAGCTGCGACTGTTAGCCGTCATCGGAATACGTAAGCGCTGCTCAGTGGGAATCGACTCAATGACATCCATAGGTAAGCCACGGGTTTCGGGCCCAAATAACAATACATCATCAGCAGCGAACGACAGCTCAGTATGAGGACGACTACCTTTGGTGGTGCAGGCCATAATACGTTTACCTGCCATGACGTCAAGGAAGGCTGCAAAATCTTTATGACGGGTGATATTGGTTAAGTCTGAGTAATCTAAGCCGGCGCGTCGAAGTTTTTTCTCTTCTAAATCAAAACCTAATGGCTCTATTAAATGTAGCTTAGCGCCATTATTGGCACAAAGACGGATAATGTTACCGGTATTAGGGGCAATTTCTGGTTCATAAAGCGCAATATGGAACATGGATAGCTACCTTCATTGGTTGAGCTGGGAATTATACGCAAAACCAGCTGCTGGTGGTAATCAATTCACAATGTTCAATTCGAACGGCAGATCCGCTCAGGCAGGCTAATCACCACCTTGAGCCCCTGGGGGGCAATATTGCTGGCATGTATCTCGCCTTTATTGAGCTTGATGGCGGCTTGGGTAATCGCCAGACCTAAGCCCCAACCACCTGATTCTCTGTCTCTTGAACTATCAGGGCGATAAAAAGGCTTAAATATTTTCTCTAACTCAACGTCTTCAATACCAGGACCATCGTCTTTAATGGTAATGACGACCTGTTGGTGTTGCTTTATTGCAGTGATTGAAATGTCACTATTGGCATAGCGAATGCCATTACGCAGTACATTTTCAATCGCCCGAGAAAGCGCTTTGGGGTAGTGATCTAGGCTAATGTTTTCTGGTATATCAATGAGTAATCTTTTCTGTTGTTGATCGGCTTCAAATTCAGCATCATCAAGAATTTGACTGAGAGACTCGGCAAGTTCTAAGTGGACTTTATTTTCAGTATTACTGATGGTCACTCGCGATAAGGTCAGCAATTCTGCAATCAAAGCTTCTAGCTGCTCAGCTTCATAGCCAATGCGCTCAATCTCGACGCTGCTTTGTTGTTTTTTGCGAGCCAGCGCTAAAGAGAGTTGTAAGCGCGTTAAGGGGGTACGCAGTTCATGGGAGATATCACCCATTAGGCGCTGCTGGTTATGCATCATGGTTTCAATGGATTGCGCCATGGTATTGAATGCTTGTGCTAACTCGCCCATTTCATCGCCTCTGGCGGCAATACTGTCATCGACTCGAGCGCTTAAATCGCCGCTAGCAAGAGCGTTAGAGCTATGCTTGAGTGAGCGAAGTGGTTTGCCTAAATACCATGCTAAAAAGCCACATAATATGCCAGATAAGATCATGGCGATAATAGTGGTTAATAATTTATGGTCATTAAAGAAAAAGAACCAAGGTCTAGGGTGGTTATCTGGTACGCGACTGTAGATGCGATATTCTTGTTCCCCAGCAGTAAAAGTGTAAGGTCCAAAAATCAATTCATCACGGAACTGATGGCTCATTGGCGCGTTAAACTCTTCACTAATCAGCAAGAACTCTCTAAAGGTTCTAGGGACTTGCCTGCTATTAATCACAAGGTCTTGGTCATTGGTGATATAGAACTTAATCATTTTGCCATTTGGACTGCGATGGCGATGCAAGCGTTTTAAAGCTTTGTGATCTTCGAGTAATTTAGGATCTTCAATAAATGGTTTAGCTGTGCGTTTAAGTAGCTGTTGCTGCTTGGCTGTCATTGGCTGTTTGTCGTGGTTTTGCTGCAATAAAGGCAGTACAGCCACAAAGCTAATAATTAAAGAGCTGCCAAGCCAAAAGCCCAGCAGTAATTTGACAAATAAACGATTTAACGAAGATAGCTTAATCATTATGGGATCCAGATATAGCCTTTACCACGGATGGTTTTTACTCGAGGGCGACCATCGTGACGTTCAGGTAATTTTTTGCGCAGATTGGATAAATGCATGTCTAAACTGCGGTCAAATGGCATCAGTTTTTTACCCAAAACGGTTTCACTGAGCTGCTCTTTAGTGACCAAATCGCCTGCTTGAGTGATCAAGCTATGAAGCAATGAGAATTCAGTGCCGGTAAGAATAATAAGCTGATCATTACAGTACAGCTCTTGTCTGGCTTGATCTAAGCTTAAATCACCAAAGCTAATGGTATCTTGGGCGCCTGCATCTGCTTGAGTGAGGCTAGAACGGCGTAAAATAGCGCGTATACGGGCCACTAATTCACGATCGTTAAACGGTTTTGGCAGGTAGTCATCAGCGCCAATTTCTAACCCTACTACTCGGTCAATTTCATCGCCTCTGGCGGTAAGCATCAGCACTGGAGTTTGCTTTTGGGTGCGCAGGGCGCGCAGCACTTCAAAACCATTGAGTTTTGGCAGCATGACGTCTAATAAGATTAAATCAAAATCTTGATTCTGCGCAAAGTCTAGCCCTTGCTGACCATCAAATGCTTGAGTTAATTCAAAGCCTTCTAGCTCTAAAAGCTGGGCTAATAACTCTGATAAACCTGCGTCATCATCGACTAATAAAATTCGACTCATGGGATCCTCGCTCAATAATAAGCATTCACTATATAACGAATGAATAGCCAAGTTTAGCAACATTGCACTCTTTTACATATTGGCCAACTAAGCTGTGGTTATTGTTTAGTGATAGCTATAAATGGGCTGGAACAAGCAATAAACCAAGCTGGTCAGTCTAATCAAAATAGCCAATAGCGAGTGCCACTTAATAGCACTCGCATTGATAATGTTACCAGATAAAAAATTAGACGGCTTTTTGCTTATAGCGCTTAATTTTTACCACAATATAGGTAAGTAAAATTGAGCCGGCAATTAACCCAACAGAGAACACCACGTTTTGCAGTGCCATAGGGTTAAGAACCAACATGCTGCCTAAGCCTAGCATCATGATCCCAGACATTAACTTAAGTACTTCACCTTCTTTTTCAGTGAGCTTACGTTTACCTAATGTGGCAGCAAAAACAATGACAATCGTCGCTAATGGAATGATATAGATAAGGTTATAAGCGATGAGGTATAAATAGCGCTGCACGGTATCTACCCCTGAGATTGATAACACTGAGGTGTAAATCATCGGGAAACCCGCGGTGCAGAGTAGCTCGTAAGCATTGGCCATAATCGCCAGTAATGCCGAACCCAATATTAAGCTTGGTAAAGAGCTAGCTTTAGATAATTTGCCCATGCGTTTGATTAAGCTGCCGCGGTTTTCAACTGACATAGACAAACTGACATCGCCTTTACCAAAAAAGAAATCTTTAATATTCACTACTGCCGCCACCAGTGCGATAACTCCTGCGCTAGTAATTATCCAGCCGCCATCACCACCGCCAAGTAACTGGAATAAGTTTAGCCACGCGCTCATAAAGATAAAGTAAATAAAGCCCGAGAAAAACACAAAGATACCGCCCACTAATAACATGCGGCCACGACTACCGGCATTCACCATAATGCTAAGCAAAAATAGCAATACGAAGAAGGCACAAGGGTTAAAGGCATCGACGCCGGCGAGGACTAAGGTCAACACAGGAAGTGACATTTGCTCTGGTTGAACTGCACCAATTAACGGAATATCAACGGGCTGGATATGTGGCGTTGAATCGAGCTTTGCTTGTTCGCTAGTAGTCGTACTAAAGTTCATCCCACAAGTGCTGGGGTTATTTGGATCTAAATCATCAGCACAGGTTTCAAAAAGCGGGCTACTAGCAGTGGTTTTTTCGGTATAGAAATCTGCCATTAAGTCTTTGCTTGGCAAGCTGCCTGCATTTCGTTGATAACAAGCCTCTAGGCGCTGCAGAATATAGCGTCCGGTGACATCATGGCTGTTGTAGCCAGTAATGGCTTCGCCACATACGGCGAAATAAGGCACTGACTTGGGTTCAACCCCGGTTAATTCGCCCACGGCCATGAGTTTGTCGACACTGCCAGGCTCGCTGATAAGGTAATCTTGTAAATGAATCCAGCTATAGCGCTCTGCTAAGGCATCTATAAAAGGGTGAGCCTCCTTACAATGTGGGCAGGTCGCAGACCAAAAAAAGTGTAAGTTAATCTCGGGGCCGGCTTGGGTTTGATTAACCCAAATACTGGCATTGGGTTCGTGAGGACTGGGTGTCACGTTACTTTGTGCAAAACCACAGATAGAAAATAATAAACTACTAATAAAAATGATATTGCTGACAACTTTGTTCATCCATAACCTCAATTCAATCATTTACCGCATTTCGTCACTCATAACATCAGTCATTCACTCTTAGCTGCAGTCTTTTGTCACATGCGCTTAAATTATCTCTGATAAGTCGCACTCGCTATAAAGCTAATGTCTCATAATGTTAACTACTTAGCGCTAACTTTGATGTTACAAGTGTAACTTTGTTCATTATGAAAATGATCAAACCTTTAATACGTGAGCTTGCTCCCATTCTCTGCATCGAGGTCGTGATTATGGGCAATTTTATTGAATAACAAGATGTGTGTTGATTAAAAAATGGTCTTTACATTTTTTTACTGAGCCAACACCCTCATTGACATTGCATTCGCTAAACTTGTTTCATTCCTACGAAACAGTATGTAGGTGACCCCAGATCCCGTTATCAGTGCGATGTTCATTTTCATGCTGACAACACAAACGATTTTGAGCCTAAGGTGAGTTTTTGATTGGTTACATTTGATGGATTAAATGGTTAACCGTCGGTCTTAGCGGGTTCAATAACTTGAGATAAAAGGTGAGATTATGAAAACACGATTAAAGATGAAAAGCAGCGTTTTAGCTCTAGTAGCATCATCAGCATTATTAGCTGGTCAACTTTATGCCGCAGAGCCTGCAGATACCTCAGTTAAAACTGAGCAAACCCAAAAAGGTGAACGTGCTCACGGCGGCAAACATCACGGTAAAAGCATGCATAAAGGCGTACGTAAAATGCTACGTTCTTTAGATCTTACCGAAGCGCAAAAGACTGACGTTAAAGCGATTATGGCTAAGTACAAAGCTGAAAAAGGCGAGCGTCCTTCAGCAGAAGAGCGCAGTGCACATAAAGCAGACATGTTAGCGTTAATTACTGATGCCAACTTTAATGAGTCTCAAGCTGAGCAAATCATTGCTGCTAAGCAGGCGAAGCAAACACAACAAATGATGAATTTCTTCAAAATGCAAAATGAAATCTATCAAATTTTGACAGAAGAGCAGCAACAGAAATTTGAATCACGCTTTACCAAGGTAAAAGGTAAAGGTTCTCGTTAAATAAACCAAGACTCCGCTATAATAGAGATTAACTAAATGGCTTAATTACTAGTGTTTTCTCTATTATGACTGCAGAATCTGAATACGATTTTTGGGTAAAACTTGCCAGCCGAGCCGCGGTGGCAACAGCATTAATCCTGATCGTGATAAAACTACTCGCTTGGCTCTATTCAGGGTCGGCGAGTATGTTAGCTTCCCTTACTGACTCCTTTGCTGATGCCTTAGCATCCATAGTGAATTTCATCGCTATTCGCTATGCCATTTTACCCGCTGATGACGACCATCGATATGGTCATGGTAAAGCCGAACCTCTTGCATCACTTGCCCAATCTGCTTTCATCTTAGGCTCAGCATTTTTGTTGATGTTTTATGGTGGCGAACGGTTAATTAATCCGGTAGAAGTGGCCCATGCAGGCCTTGGGGTCATTGTCTCCATTATTGCCTTAGTCATGACTTTTGCCTTGGTGATACTGCAGAAAAAAGCCTTAGCCAAGACCAACAGCACCATAGTCGAAGCGGATTCATTGCATTATAAATCAGATTTATTTTTAAACGGTGCAGTATTGCTGGCATTGGTATTAGCACAATATGGCTGGTGGTGGGCTGATGGCTTGTTTGCAGTATTGATTGCCTTATACATTGGTCATCAAGCATTTGATTTAGCGTATCGCTCGGTTCAGTCGTTATTAGACAGGGAGCTGGATGAAGAGACTCGGGCGCAGATTGTTGCCATTGCCACCGCGGATCCGCGGGTGAATGGTATTCATGATTTACGGACGCGTCAGGCCGGTAAAACCACCTTCATTCAATTTCATATTGAATTAAATGGGCAACTGTTATTACTTGAAGCCCACGAAATTACTGATGGCACTGAAGATCGCTTACGGGCAGAGTTTGAAGATGCCGAAGTGATTATTCACCAAGACCCGATTTAATGGCTGATGACATCAATTGCAGTTGATACCGCAGTTAATAATACTGTTGCTATCAAGGGCAATATTAGCCAAATAAAAAGCCTTAACTGTTATATGCAGTTAAGGCTTTTTTACATCTGCAGCCAAGTGTTGAGTGCGGTTTTGATAATGTTGCGGTCGAAATTAACTTGATTCTAACTCGGTTAAAGCTTGCTGGACAATGGCTTCAATAGAATTATCAATATTGACAGTGATCACGTCAGGCTCATTGCTTGGATCTTCTAAGGTGGCAAATTGACTATCAAGCATGTCAGCTTTCATAAAATGGCCATGACGGGCTTGAATTCTTTTTAAAATTAGTTGGTAACTGCCTTCAAGATACAGAAATACCACATGATTATTGCCCTCGCGTATTTGCTCGCGATAGCTTTGTTTTAATGCTGAACAGACAATCACTGCAGTTTCGTTTTTTTGTTCAATGCTAAATGCAGCATCCCTTATGCGCTCAAGCCAAGGGGCGCGGTCGGTATCATTGAGCGCTTCGCCCTTGGCCATTTTGATGATATTGGCTTTAGGATGTAGATCGTCACCGTCAATAAACTTAGCCTTGATAACAGCAGCTAAGCGCGCAGCAATGCTACTTTTTCCGCTGGCACATACGCCCATGACAATAATGCTTTTTGCGGCCATTTTCAGTCCTTGCAGTTATGTTGAGCGATATACTTCGCGGCTTTACAGCTCATGTGTTTGTGGTAATTGAGGGTTGTTACTCGCTCCATATTCGAAGCTCTGAATAATGCTTATACTCTGAGTTAATAGTGCTTAAACTACAAAACTAAATCAATATAGTCATAAAAAAGGAGTCATTTCATTATCGAAATAGGACTCCTTTTAGGCTGAAATAAGCAGGACTTTAATCCATTTCAAGCTCTTTTAGCTTGCGGGTGAGGGTATTACGCCCCCAGCCTAAACGTTTAGCGGCTTCTTGTTTATGGCCTTGAGTATGCTTTAGTGCGGTTTCAAGTAAAATTCGCTCAAAGGCAGGTTGCACTTCAGTTAATAAATCACTTTCACCGGCAGAGAGCTTTTCATCAATCCATTGGGTCAGCGCCATTTGCCAATCAGAAACACCATTAACACGCTCGCTGGCACTGATGGGATCTTTTAGCAGCTCAGGCGGTAAATCCTGAGGCAGGATTTCTTGCCCCGATGCCATCACTGTTAACCAGCGGCAGGTATTTTCAAGCTGACGCACATTACCCGGCCACGGCAGTTGCTCAAGTTTTTTAGCGGTTTCTTTAGTGAGGATTTTAGGCTCAACGCCGATTTCTTTGGCGGCAGTGGCAAGGAAATGGCTTGCTAACTGAGTAATATCCTCACGGCGCTGAGAAAGCGGTGGTAAATGTACTCTTATAACATTGAGACGATGAAATAAATCTTCACGGAAATCGCCTTTTTGCACCAATAATTCTAAGTCTTGGTGGGTTGCGGCAATAATACGTACATCAACTTGCACGGCAATGTGACCACCAACCCGATAAAATTGCCCATCAGCCAATACCCGCAATAGACGGGTTTGCACATCTAATGGCATATCACCAATTTCATCTAAGAATAGTGTGCCGCCATTGGCTTGCTCAAAGCGCCCTTGGCGCACATTAGCGGCACCGGTGAAGGCACCTTTTTCATGACCAAATAATTCAGATTCAATCAAATCTTTGGGGATTGCTGCCATGTTAAGGGCAATAAAAGGGTTTTCTTTACGGGGGCTATGTTTATGCAGCGCCCCAGCAACTAACTCTTTACCGGTACCAGACTGACCGTTAATAAGCACACTAATTGATGAGCGAGATAAACGGCCAATAGCGCGAAACACCTCCTGCATTGAAGGCGCTTCACCAATAATTTCTGGTGTTTTAAGCTTTTCTGGCTCAGCTACAGGCGGCGGTACTTGCTCTGTTGCATGGGTCAGTGCGCGCTCTACCAGCGCAATGGCTTCATCAATATCAAAAGGCTTTGGCAAATATTCAAATGCCCCTGCTTGATAGGCACTGACGGCACTATCCAGATCCGAATGAGCCGTCATGATGATCACCGGAATATGCGGATAGTGCATTTGCAAGCGATCAAGCAAGGTTAAGCCATCGGTACCCGGCATACGGATATCAGATACGATGACAATAGGCTGAGATATTTCTAAGGCTTGCCATAACGACTCTGCAGCGGCAAAACTTGCCGTTGTCAGTTTAGCTCCCGCTAAGGCTCTTTCTAAAACCCAGCGAATCGAGCTGTCGTCATCAAGGATCCAAACTTGTTCGCTTATGTTCATATCACTTCCTCTTGAGCCATCATTGGCAAATTATTGTAATGGCAAAATAATCGTAAATTCTGTTTGTCCTGGTGCCGATATACAATCAATCCGACCTCCATGTAATCGTGCAATATTATGGGCGATGGATAATCCTAATCCTGAGCCCTCCTCACGGCCGGTGACCATGGGATAAAACAAGGTATCTAATAGGTCTGCAGGGATCCCTGGGCCGTTATCGATAATCGACAATGCCAGTACCAGCTTAAAACGCTTAGTGCCTATGGTGACTTGATGCTGGGTGCGAGTGCGGATGAGTATTTCTCCGCCATTAGGATCTAATGCTTGCGCGGCATTTTGCACCACATTGAGCACCGCTTGCTGTAATTGATCAGCATCCATGTCCATATCGGGGATTGAAGGGTCATAATCTCGCTCCAAGCGGATATTGCTTGGTAGGGTTAGCTCGACTAAGCGCAGCACTTTTTGAACTATTTGATGAATATTGTGGGTTTCATGTTGAGTCGGGCGCTGAGGGCCCAATAGTTTATCAACTAAATTTCGTAGTCTATCGGCTTGCTCAATAATCAGATCGGTAAATTCTTTAAGGCTTGGGTCTTCTAGTTCCCGAGATAATAGTTGCGCCGCGCCTCTTAAGCCACCTAATGGGTTTTTAATTTCATGGGCGAGGTTACGCACTAAAAATTGTGCCGCCTGTTGCTGAGCATCTAAATTAAGTTGTTGATGAATACGATGTTGTTGATCAACTTGACGTAGTTCTAGCAGGCTGATGTTGTCTTCACTTTCCATCGGTATCAGGGTGATATCGATGATGTGGTGTACGCCATCAAGAGTAATTAACGCCGCAGTGTTGACGGTGATCCCTTGATTTGCGTTAACCGAGTCTTGGAGGAGCTCGGCTTCAACGCCCATGAACTGATATAGCTCAGGTAAACGCTGCTCTAGTAATTTATTGCTGCCAATACCAAGAAGTTGTTCAGCTGCAGCATTGGCATAACGCGGCCGTAATTCGTTATCGATAACGAATACAGCGGTAACCAAATGATTCAGCAGATTGTTCATGTCCATCAAGTGTCCTGCAAAGTAGAGTTGCACTACTATGTTGCACCAATATGGTGCGATGCGCAACTTGTTCTACACTGGCAACTTGTTAAAACAATCTCAAATTCATAATATTTATCTTTTTGATATATATCACTTTTTACTTGGCAAAGGTCGAGGCTTTGCGATTGAGAAAACAGATGCTTGGTGTAGAAATATCTTTCTTGGAGAACTTGATGCAAGGACTTTGCCGTTTTGGGTCAAAACTTTAACCACGAGATTATGTTCACCGCGATTCACTTCGGTAACATTAAAAATACTGCTTGATTGCGGCTGACCATAAAGTAAGTCGTCGATATACAGCGCCATTAAAAAGCCACTGGGTAATTCTGGTGCAGCACTGGCAACCACAGTAAAGTTGCCATTGTTATTGCGAATGGTTTCTTCTTGGGTCGGATTAACAATACGTACCCGATACTCTACTGGTTTAGCTTCTTTTGGGCTGCTGTCTGTTTCTATGACGGTGGGCGCAGCAACACTGTTTTGGGTATTTTCACTCAATTCTACTTGTTCAGCATTTTCTCGTGGTTGGTCGCTGTAATGTACATTTCCTTGTTCATCAACCCAGCGATACACGGTGGCATGACTAATAGAAAAGATAACACTGCATAAAATAAGAGTTATTAATAAGGTTAAACGCATTTGGGGTTCCTTCACCTTCAGCTTTAAACTTTATAATATTAGCCTCTTTTGAATTAAAGATCAGTATTAACTGCTGATTAACATAGGCTAATTACTTGTACTCGCAGCAATATTCGCTAATTTCATGGGTACGAATTTTAAAGGTGACTTTCGCATCAAGTGTAAACAGTTGACCTGCTGGAACGGTTTGCCATTCACTCTTGTTGGGTAATAGCACCTCAAATGAACCTGAAGTCACATTCATGATTTCAGCGACAGCAGTGTCAAAGCTGTATTCGCCCGGCAACACTACTCCGAGAGTCTGCTGGCTTCCGTCATTAAAATGAATGGTACGACTGATGACTTTACCTTCAAAATAAACATTGGCTTGCTTGGCTACGTTAACGTGATTAATGACGGTCATATTATTCTCTGTTGATTAATTATTGAGAGAAAATATATAGTCGATTTAAGTGAGTTAAAAGTGAAATTAAGTCATGTGCTGTTTTGCGGCTAAGTATATTTAGCCAATAAAAAACCCGCCATAAGCGGGTTTTTTGGTTCTCAAAATTTGAAATCGTTAACTAATCAAAACGATTACTTAGCGCTACGGTTATGACGCTTACGCTCGTTTTCAGTTAAGTAACGCTTACGAACACGGATGTTCTCAGGAGTTACTTCTACTAATTCGTCATCATCGATGAACTCAAGCGCTTGCTCAAGGGTCATTTCGATATGCGGAGTTAACACTTGTGCTTCATCAGTACCTGATGCACGCATGTTTGTAAGTTGCTTACCTTTCAAACAGTTAACTGTTAAATCGTTTGCACGAGCGTGTAAACCAACAACTTGACCTTCATATACTTCAGCAGCATGGCCGATGAATAGACGACCACGTTCTTGTAAACCGAACAATGCGAAAGTCAGTGCTTTACCAGTAGCGTTTGAAATCAATACACCACGAGCACGTTGACCAATGTCACCGCCTTTCACTGGACCGTAATGGTCGAATGAATGGTAGATAAGACCAGTACCAGAAGTCGCTGTCATGAATTCAGTTTGGAAACCGATTAAGCCACGGCTAGGAATGATAAAGTCGATACGTACACGACCTTTACCGTCTAGCTGCATGTCTTTCATGTCACCTTTACGTGTACCTAATTTTTCAATTACAGCACCTTGATGTTCTTCTTCAACATCAACGGTTAAGGTTTCAAATGGCTCGCACATTTCACCGTCAATTTCTTTAACGATTACTTCTGGACGTGATACCGCTAGCTCGTAACCTTCACGACGCATGTTTTCAATTAGGATACCTAAGTGTAATTCACCACGGCCTGAAACACGGAAACGATCTGGAGATTCAGTTTCTTCAACACGTAATGCAACGTTATGAATTAGCTCTTGCTCTAAACGCTCAAGGATATTACGTGAAGTAACATACTTACCTTCTTTACCAGCAAACGGAGAAGTGTTTACTTGGAAAGTCATGGTTAGCGTTGGTTCGTCAACAGAAAGAGCAGGCAAGGCTTCAACAGCGCCTGGAGCACAAATAGTGTCAGAAATTTTTAGCTCACCAAGACCGGTAATTGCAACGATGTCGCCAGCGTTAGCTTCAGCAACTTCGTGACGGTCAAGACCCATGTAACCTAATACTTGGCCAACTTTACCGTTACGTGTCTTACCGTCTGCACCAACAATAGTTACTTGTTGGTTAGGCTTAACGCTACCACGTTTAACACGACCAATACCGATAACACCTACGTATGAGTTGTAATCGATTTGAGAAATTTGCATTTGACATTCACCTTCAGCATCAGCATCAGGGAAAGAAACCTTTTCAACAATTGCTTGGAATAAAGGTGTCATGTCTTCGCTAGTTTCGTCTGGATCAAGGGTCGCGAAACCATTTAATGCAGAAGCATAAACGATAGGGAAATCTAACTGTTCGTCAGTTGCACCTAAGTTGTCGAATAAATCGAATACTTGGTCAATAACCCAATCAGGACGAGCGCCTGGACGGTCAATCTTGTTGATTACAACAATTGGCTTAAGGCCTTGAGCAAACGCTTTTTTAGTTACGAAGCGAGTTTGTGGCATTGGGCCATCAACTGCATCAACTAAAAGTAATACTGAATCTACCATAGATAGAACACGTTCAACTTCACCACCGAAATCGGCGTGACCAGGAGTGTCTACGATATTAATACGGTAGTCGTTCCATTTGATGGCGGTATTTTTAGCCAAAATGGTGATACCACGTTCTTTTTCAAGATCGTTAGAATCCATTACACGTTCTGCGGCTTCGCCTCGACTTTCAAGGGTGCCTGACTGTGCCAAAAGCTTGTCTACCAAGGTCGTTTTGCCATGGTCGACGTGAGCAATAATGGCGATGTTACGTAAATTCTCTAACACGGATAAAACCTCTATACCATCAAACAAATAAATAGGAGTTTATAGCGGCATTAAGTTTAGCCACCATAAAAAAGCGTGCCATTCTACTCCACGAGACGCTTTGCGGATAGGATTATTTTTGTACACTTTGTGATTAGCTAAAAAATAACCATCAATTTTGGCATTTATAGCATCATATAATAGTAACGATTCAGAAATGTGACAAACAATCAGCGCAGTGTTTTTAGCCGCGCACCAAAATAGAAGTTGAACCATAATAGTGCGTGCGTTTGCACTAAAATGATGCAAAATTGTGTTTTCGATAATTGGCTATTAAGTCAAATATATAAAAATCATATACTTATTCAGTTGGCATGGTAATAGCTTTAAGATTGTCAATTATGTGATATTTCGACACATACGCGTCTTTAATGTCGTAGTATAGTGGTGAACTTGAATTATAAAAGGGAATACCCTTACTCTACCGGAGGCTTAAGAATGTCAGCTGAATCTGTTTTAACGCAACTTAAAGAATTGGAAGTTAAGTTTGTTGATTTACGCTTTACCGATACCAGAGGTAAAGAACAACACGTTTCTATCCCATCTCATCAGGTTGATGAAGATTTTTTTGAAGACGGCAAAATGTTCGATGGTTCGTCTATTACGGGTTGGAAAGGCATTAACGAATCTGACATGGTACTTATGCCAGATGCGAGCACGTTTGTTCTTGACCCTTTCACAGAAGAAACAACTGCACTAATCCGTTGTGACATCTTAGAGCCAGGCACAATGACAGGTTACAACCGTGACCCACGTTCTATTGCTAAAAAAGCTGAAGAATACTTAACGTCTACTGGTATTGCTGACACAGTATTAATTGGTCCAGAGCCAGAGTTCTTCTTATTTGACGATGTTAAGTTTGGTGCTGACATGTCAGGTTGTTTTGCTAAAGTTGATGCAAAAGAAGCGGCATGGAACTCAGGTACTAGCTATGAAGATGGTAACACTGGTCACCGTCCATTCGTTAAAGGTGGTTACTTCCCAGTAGCACCAGTTGATTCATCACAAGACTTACGTAGTGCTATGTGTTTAGTACTTGAAGAAATGGGTCAAGTTGTTGAAGCGCATCACCATGAAGTTGCTACAGCCGGTCAAAACGAAATCGCGACACGCTTTAACACGCTAACTGCTAAAGCTGATGAAGTTCAGATCCTTAAGTATGTTGTGCATAACATGGCACACGCATACGGTAAAACAGCGACATTTATGCCTAAGCCAGTAATGGGCGATAACGGTAGTGGTATGCACGTTCACCAATCTTTAGCTAAAGATGGCGTTAACTTATTCGCAGGCGACAAGTACGCTGGTTTAAGTGAAACTGCTCTTTACTACATTGGTGGTATCATCAAGCATGCTAAAGCGTTGAATGCATTTACTAACCCAAGCACAAACTCTTACAAGCGTCTTGTGCCACATTTCGAAGCGCCTGTCATGCTTGCATACTCTGCACGTAACCGTAGTGCTTCTATCCGTATCCCAGTGGTACCAAGCCCTAAAGGTCGTCGTATTGAAACACGTTTCCCTGATCCACATGCAAACCCATATTTAGGTTTTGCTGCGCTATTAATGGCAGGTCTAGACGGTATCCAAAACAAGATTCACCCAGGTGAAGCTATGGATAAAGATTTATACGACTTACCAGCAGAAGAAGCGGCTGAGATCCCACAAGTTGCGACTTCACTAGAAGATGCACTTGCAAGCTTAGATGCGGACCGTGAGTTCTTAGTTAAAGGTGAAGTATTCACTAATGACTTTATCGATTCATATATTGCTATCAAGCAAGGTGAAGCAGAGCGTGTTGCACGTACTACTCACCCAGTTGAATTTGAACTTTACTACTCACTATAAGACGTCTTTATAGACCGCTTTTATAGTAGTAAATAACAGTTAGTAAAAAGCCCTTACTGGTTTCCAGTAAGGGCTTTTTTGATCTTTGCATATTCATAAAACGGCAGGGTGGATGGATATTTAGCAAAGTGGCTGTTTGATTTTTCTACAATCTATTTTACAAATTCAATGTGTTTGTCGGTATATTAAATGAACAAATAGATGCTAACTTGTTAATCATGACCAAATTGGCAATAAATGGATTTTACTACATATACTTAAATACACGCTTTTAATTATTAGTCGCGCATGATTAATAGCAAATGATTGCAAAATAAGGACTCATGATGATAACCAATATCAAATGTCGCTGGCTGCAAGTGCTAACTGTATGGATAGCATTGTTGCTATTACCCTTTTCGGCAGTAGCAATTGAATGGCCGCAAGATGTTGAAACCAAGCTGGGCACCTTAGTGGTTTATCAGCCGCAGCCAGAATCGTTAGATGGCAATATCTTGATGAGCCGCGCTGCGATGTCATTTGAAGTGGAAGGTCAAGACGACCCTGTATTTGGCGCTTTTTGGTTTAGCGCTAGAATCGATACTGATGACGATGTTGCTTTGGTGCGTAATATTGAAGTGACCGAAGTGCGCTGGCCATCATCCACTGCCGAAGACCAGCAAACGTTCACCGATACAGTCTCAGAAGCGCTAGCGACAACTAGCTTCGAAACTTCCATGGAGCGCTTATCAGCCAGCCTTGAAAATGCTGAGCAGGTAAAACGCAGCTTAGATAACATTAACAACGATGCGCCAGAAATCGTCTTCAGTAATAACTTGAGCGTGTTGCTGTCCTATGATGGTGAGCCACAATTTAGTGAAATTGAAAATAGTCCCTATGAGCGAGTGTTAAATACCCCTTTTGCCGTTGCCCGTAATACGCAAACGAACAAGCTGTATTTAAGCAGTGGTACCTTTTGGTATGTGGCAGATGATCCTATGGGGCCATGGCAAGTCACATTGTATCCTCCTGAAGATTTGGTCAGCATGGTGAATACCGAGGATGAAGCCGCTAAAAGCACCGTCAATGCGCCGCAGATTATTACCACTAATGAACCGACTGAGTTAGTGGCCACTGATGGCTCACCCAATTGGCAAAGCCTGATTGATGGTAAGTTACTTTATGTCACCAATACCGAAACCCCATGGGTAAGAGAGACCTCCTCTGGCGATATGTATGTGCTTTTATCTGGGCGTTGGTTTAAATCTAAAAAGCAGGCCGGACCTTGGCAGTTTGTTAGGGCTGACAAACTGCCTGAAAGCTTTAACGATATCCCTCCCGAATCTGATATTGGTGGCTTACGTGTCTCAGTTGCAGGCACTGATGAAGCCAATCAAGCAGTGCTAGATGCGCAAATCCCGCAAACTGCAGCGATTAAGCGTGATGAAGCCACACTGGAGGTTGAATACGATGGCGAGCCTAAATTTGAAGCGGTAACAGGAACATCAGTCTCCTATGCTGTTAATACCGCCACACAAGTATTGTTGATAAATCAAGCTTATTACGCTGTTGATAATGGGGTGTGGTTTACCTCAAAAACTGCCAAAGGCCCGTGGATTGTTGCTGATAATATTCCTGATGAAGAAATTGCCAAGATACCCGCAAGTTCGCCGGTTTATAACACCACTTACGTGCAGGTTTATGATTCAACCCCTGAAGTGGTTTACGTAGGTTATACGCCGGGTTATATGTGGTCATACCCTTATTATGGGGTGCCAATTTACGGTACCGGCTGGTATTACCCACCGTATCGAGGCCGTTATTATTATCCTCGCCCACCGACCTGGGGATTACATGTTGGTTATAATCCGTGGACAGGTTGGAATGTTGGCGTGAGCTGGAGCAACGGCTTTTTCAATGCTGGTGTGGTATGGGGAGGCGGTTATGGTTATCGTCGCCCATGTTGTGGTGGCTATTATGGCGGTGGCTATAGACGACCAGTGGTGATCAATACCGGTCGTATCAATATTGGTAACAGTATCAGTGTCGGTAATCGCACTAAAATGCATAATCATATGCGTTCGAACAAATTAGCTAATAATCGCGCTAGACCCAATAACCTTTACCATCGCGAGGCGAATCGTAAACGCTTAGCCAGCCCAAGTGTAGCCAATAAGCATTTTAATAAAGCGAAGGTAAATAAAAAGCGCACTAATGATGTGTTTGCCGATAAGCACGGTAATGTTGCCCGTGATAATAAAGGCAAGTGGGAAAATCGTAGCGATGGTAAGTGGAATAATGTGCCATCAAAAGCTCAAGGGTCTAAACCTAGCAATGTAAATAAACCGTCAAAGGGCAATAGTAGTAGTTTTCCTTCGACACGGCCATCTAGCACTACTCGTCCGGCGAGTAATACCCGTCCCGCCAATAATACTCGTCCTGTTACAAGTACGCGGCCATCAACCTCGATTCAACCGAGTCGAAATCAAACTAGCCACAGCCAACCGAGCCGTAATCAGTCGAGTAATATGAGTCACTCAATTAATCGAACTCGCTCGAGTAGCATAGATCATCAAAGTCTGAATCGTTCTCGACAAGCGCGTCAGTCAGGAATGACCAGAGAAGGGCGAAGCAGAGGAAAATAGCTGTTTATCGCAATTTAGCCAAAGCCCGCAGTCGCGGGCTTTGCTTGGGCGCATTAGTTCAGAGTCAAGTTTACAGCAGATAAGTTACTCGTCATCAATGCGCTGCAGTAAGCCCAGCCTTCATAGTAACGGCTTTTCGGCTATGATTAAAAATCAGCATATGCTCACTAGATCTTAATTATTGGAACCTCACCATGTGGAATGCCCTTCGCGCGTATCGCTCATCGATTATTTTACTCACAGCCCTGATGCTGGGCGGCATGTTGGGCTTAGTTGCCCCTGAGTTTGCCATTAAACTTAAACCCATAGGGCAAATATTTCTCAACTTGTTGTTTATGATTATTGTGCCTTTGGTGGCCGTTAGCGTGATGTCATCCATTGCCAAAATGACCGATTTAAAAAAGCTTGGCTCCATACTTGCCACCATCATGGGCGTGTCCATTGTCATGGCGATGCTCCCCGCTGTAGGCATTACCTTGTTGGCGCTAGCATTTGACCCTGCCCAAGGAGTGACACTTGATTTAGCCGATACCGTTGAAACCACTGGCAGTATGGATTTTGTGAGCTTATTAACCACCAATGATTTTGTGGGCTTAATGTCTAAATCGAATATTTTAGCGCTGATCATTATGTCGCTGATCACCGGAATAGCGATTGGTCAATCAGGTGAAGACGGCCTCAAAGTTTCGGCATTATTGGATAGCTTTAATACCGTGATCATGAAAATCATAGCCATCTTAATGTACTTAGCACCAATTGGCTTAGGGGCTTATTTTGCCGCAACTATGGCCAGTCAAGATGCCGAGTTAATGGGCACATTTGCCCGAGCTATTGCGCTATTTTTAGTGGCAACCTTTTTCTATTTAACTTTAGGCTCAACGCTATATGCATGGATTGGAGGTGGAGGGAAAGGAGTAAATAATTTTTGGCAGCATATGTTAGCTCCTGCAGTAACCGCCCTAGGTACTAGTTCCTCTTTGGCCACCTTGCCAGTTAATATTCGCACAGCAAGTAAAATGGGTTTAAATGAGCAAATAGCTGAAATCAGCTTGCCGCTATTGGTGAATTTAAATAAAGGCGGCGCAGCGATGATAACCGCGCTTAAAATCGTATTTATCTATTCATTACTTGGGCTCGACTTTAGCGCGGATGTGTTTATGTTAACCATTTTGATTTCGGTGCTGTCAGCATTTGTCATTGGCGGCGTGCCTGGCGGGGCATTTTTAGGGGAAATCTTTATTGTGACAACCTTAGGCTTACCCGTCGAAGTGATCCCTATTTTGGTGGTATTAGGCGCCATTACCGATGCAGCATCGACCGTCATCAATGTGGTACATGACTTAACCGCCACTCAAATTATTGAACGAATAAATGGTAAGCACTATATAAACTGAGTTTGAAACTAACGCGGTTACCAGCTGATATGAGATAAAAGGCAATATTAATAGTAACCTTATCTCGCTTTGTTGTTGAACAAAATTAAAACACATGTGACAATAATGTTTCATTTGCAATCAATGTCTTGGCTTAGTTGATGTTGAAAATATCGAATCTCTTTGCGCTATTTAGAGGGAATTTATTTTACGTGTGAAAAATGTGATTGAGCTCATATGACAAAAGAATCGACTATCAGTATGTCTAAAACAACATCTAAAAAAGTAGTGCAAGGTTTTACCTTAATTGAACTCGTTGTGGTTATTATTGTTTTGGCCATATTGGCTGTCATTGCAGCCCCCAAATTTACCAGTTTAAAAGCAGACGCATATGTTGGCCAAATGCGAGGTGTATCAGGAGCTATAGGTAGCGCCAAAGAGTTAGTTCATTCAGCTTGCATCATAAGCCAAGATTGTGATTCAACGGCTGCGCCGTCAGGGACTAACACGATTGTGGTTCAAGGGGAGCGAATTACTCTCGCATATGGTTATCCTCGCCATACAGAAGCCGGCATTGCTAGAGCGATAAACATTGTTGACGGCGATGATTTTAAAATTACCACTTTTACCTCAGCAGGTCGCAGTGGCTTACGTATACGACCTGCAGCTGATTACTCGGTTAACGATTGTGAAATTCGGTATTCAGAACCTTTAAATGCTATTGAGCAGCCTCTCATAGAGAAAGATATTGCTGGCTGTTAGATAGCTTGTTGAGTGATTGATTTGAGTTAATACAGGCTTAATCAAGCGCTTTTATATGTACAATTTTATATAGAGATGGATTAGTTTGAAAAATGGATTTTTAAACCGATTAGCAGTGTTATCAATGTTAATGTTTACCACTGGTAATGCTTTTTCGGAAGAGAATAAAATTGGCACCATAAACCTGCAATGTAACGAGTGCCGCTCAGAACAACAATATCAAGCGAAGGCTCTTTCAGCGTTAGTTAATCGGCAACATGCTTATATTAATGTGGTAAATTTTAGCCCACTTGAGATACGAAAGTTTGAAATCAGTAAGCTAATGGTTGAAGTGTGCAGTGACTACAATCATTCTGCCAGCCAAGGCGTGTGCCAGTTAGAAGACCGTTCAACCATTACCCCTGTAGCGATGCAAAATATTGAGTTTGAAAAGTTTATAGCTTATGCAGAGCATTTATATCAGCTGAATTTCTTTCAACCACAGCGAATAAAAGTGAGCGCTGAAATAGCCACTACCGCATGGGCATTGGTGAATTCTAAAGAGGATATGGCGCAAATTCATGTTGATTGGAAACGCAACATAACTTATTACCAATTTAAAAAAATGTGGTTCGAGGCGTATATCAAAGGAAGAGATTTGAATACGCCTATTGTTAACTTATCGCCGGATATTTTATTTGAATTTGCAGATGAGTCGAGGTTAACTTCGGTCGTTAGCGGCTTTGATAGTGAGCAGCGTTTACATTTTAACGTGTTAACGCTGCAAGATAGCAATAATCAACTATCAATGACTGGAACGTCATTACTTACTAGTGGCGATAGCTTCCAATTTAGTTCAACTGAAACGCAAGCCTATCAAGCTATGTCAAACTTGGCTTTAGCTCATGGCTTAACCATTAATAAGCATCAAACCACCTCAAGTGTTGAAGTGACGCTACAGGCTTGCGCTGAAAAGGGTAAGGTTTGCATCGATAAAGAAGCAATCATCACCAATAATAGTAAAATAAAGACTGCTTATTAAGTTTAAGTTAAACAATGGCTTAACATTATTATTTGATGTTACGGCTAAAAAATAAAATAAATTAGTAATATAAAAGACAGTAAACCACCACAGAGAATGGGATAAATAATATAACCATCGGTTGATCGCTTAGCGCGTTTTCTGCCTAGTTTTGCGAGTATTAAATTAAAACCCAGTAGCAGTGTTAGGGTCATTAAGCCTTGGCGAAAAGTCATTCTACTGATTGTCGTTGTTGTGTAGATCAGCAAAAACCATTCGATCAAAATCAAGTACAGAAATAGCTTTTGTAAACCATCTGGCCCTTTTCTTTTATCTCTGGTTTGCATATTAATGTCCCTATTACTTCACTGAATATTATTATTTTGTTGAATAATATTATTCAGTTAAATCATTCGTGATTTTTAGATTATTGATCTCAGCTAGCAGCTTGGTGAGCTTAGCTTGATTGTCAGAGATCCATTGGCCACCAATGAAAGTTAATCTTTGATTAATGGGATATTGTCGCTTGATGGCGAATTCAAAAAACTGCTGTTTAATCTCGACCCAAACGATGGATTCTAATTCAAGAGTTAATGGCGTTATTAAACCGACACCACTTAGGCTGATATCTTTAATATTGGCAATGCCTAACTCTTCCATAAGAAACCAGCTTTTCTGGTGTAATTTGACACTGATGCCATCACAGGCTCTTGATAGCTCCTCTTGGGACTCTCTAAGGCTTATTCGTGCATGTTCGCGATGATCTACAGTGGCTGTTTCTGCTAGCTCTTTACGGCTTTCACGCGGTGCAAACTGGCCCACTTCTTTGTATTCTTCAGTCATTAATGGAATACCGTGCTCGAGGGATATTATCTTCAGCCGCTTGAATTGCTTTATCGACTTTGTTGTTGATTTGGCTATTGCCTTCGCTATGTCTACTTTGTAAGCCTGTCATCATGCGGAGACTTTTTTCTGCTTCTTTTGTGAGGACTAACAGCTCTATACGTCTATTGGCTGCAGCTGCAGAGTCATCTAATACATAAGGTGACTGGTCTGCCATTCCTGTTACTTGCACGACTTGTTTGTAGCGAACCCCGCCGGCTTCTAGTATTCGTCTGGCCAATAATGCTCGCTGGCTAGATAGCTCCCAGTTGGTAAAACTCGTACCAGCAAATGGCAAAGAATCTGTATGTCCTGAGATACTCAAACCATTATTAATTTGTCCAAGTAACTTTCCTAATGCCAGTAACAGATCTTCAAAATAAGTTTGCACGTTAGCACTGCCACGGGTAAACATAAATTGCTCCACATTGTCATGAACCAGAATACGAATACCTTGGGGAACAATTTGCAAATTCACATTGGCGTTCATGTCTTCATTTGTAATAATTTCCTCAATTTCTCGAGCAAGCACTTCAAGTTGTATTTGGGTTTCAAATTCACCTGGTAACAATGAATTGAGTTTATTACCTGTGCCTGCTGCTGAGTCCTGCTCACCAAGCGCATGGCGCTTATTGACTGATAGTGTGTTTTTACCTTGGCCAGCAATAGGCATTACAGATGTTTCAATAGATAAGCTGCCATCAAGATCAATAATTGAAGATGGGTGACTTAAATCAAACGGGTTGAGTGGACCCGATAAATTCATATCGCCTTTAAGGTACTGCACAATTAGGGTGCGCTCTTTTTGATCGGCAACCTGCATGATCCACAACACCATAAATAACGCCATCATGGCTAAGGTAAAATCAGCAAAGGCGACTTTCCAAGCACCGCCATGGGCCGCATGCTTTTTTTTGCGTTTCTTACGGTTGATAATTATTTGTTCTTGATGAATAGCCATTAGCCGCGTTGCTCCTCAATCCAGCGTTCAAGCTCGATAAATGAAGGGCGGTTTTCTGATTGAATTTGTTTGCGGCCTGCATCAAGTGCCAACATCGGTGGCTTGCCTTTGGCAAAGGAAACTAATCCTGCGGCAACGCAACGAAGTTGGGCGCTCTTTCTCTCCACAAGGTGTTCAAGTGACTTTGCTAATGGGTCAAAAAAGCAGTAACAGGCGAAAATACCAATAAAGGTTCCCACCAAGGCAGCGGCCACTTTTACCCCAATCATGGTGATAGGACCGTCAATGTGTGACATGGTAACGATAATACCCAACACTGCAGCGAGAATACCGAAACCAGGCATGGCTTCTGCCGTTTTTCCAATTGCATGAGAGGGGCGTAAGCTGTCTTCTTCAATACGCTCGATTTCTTCATCGAGGATATGTTCTAAATCGTGGGGAGCAATCTTACCCATTGACTGCATACGCAAGTTATCGATTAAAAATTGCATTACCTTGGGGTGATCAAGTACTGCTGGATACATCAGGAAGAGTGAGCTTTCGTTGGGTTTATCGATATGCTCATCAAGGACTTTTAAGCCTTGTGATTGAATTTGAGTCATCAGCATATTCATTAAGCCAAATAACTGCGGGTATAACTCGGGGTCTTCAGATTCTTTGGTAAAAACTTCTTTAATTTGCTCAATCATGTCCATTAAAACTGCTTTTGGACAAGCGATAATAATAGCGCCGAATCCTGCGCCAAAAATGATCAAAAGCTCAGCAGGTTGCCATAAAGCAGCTAGGATGCCTCCTGCCCAAATATATCCACCAAATACTGAGAAAAGAATGATTGATATACCTACTAACTTGCTCATATTTCCTGCCTGGTTTTATCGCTCCCACTGTTGATAGATTTGCTGAAGGCTCACCACAGCCTGCTTATGCAGCTGACAAATGCGCGTTTCAGTTAATCCTAGGGTTGCAGCGATCTCTTTTAAATTAAGTTCATGCTGATAATAAAGCGACAGAATTACTTGTTCTCTTTTGTTTAATTTCGAAATTGCTTTGAATAAGGTGTCTTTATTGGTTATTTGCTCAATAAAACAACTTTTGTCTTTGAAATTAGCACCATCTTCGAGGAGTTCATCCAAACTTTTCATTGATTCTGATTGTGTTGCAAATAAGCGATCTCGATATTGGTCTTTGGATAAACCTAAACTTTCAGCAACTTCCGTATCAGTGGGTTCACGACCAAGCTCTCGAATCAACTTACGAACCGCATCATTGAGTTGATGTGCTTGTTGTCTTACAGGACGTGGACGCCAATCCTGACGGCGCAATTCATCGAGAATCGCGCCGCGGATGCGTTGTCCTGCAAAAGAGAGAAAACCATTGTCATATTCACCAGGGTAGCGCCTTGAAGACTCCAGCAATGCCATTAACCCTATTTGCTCCATGTCCTCGATCGCCAGTGCAGCACCACAGTGAGTTCTAAGGTGTGATACCGATTTCTTCACTAATGGCAAATATTGCTGCATAACTTGCGCTTCGGTTAAACGATTGACACTTTGATCATCAAAAGTGGCTTGATAAGCGAGTTGACCTGATTGCATATGACAATTTCTCTTTATTGAATAACCATTTTAGTGAACAGTACGTCATCAAGTTCGATGGTGAAGTTATTCTCGTTAAGTACTGTCGCGAGTAATACCTGAGCCTCAGTTTGTAAAATATCAAGCTGATTACTGGCGCTAAGTTGCTCGAAGTCTTTTTGAGAAAACATTTTCATAAGGGTATTTTTAATCAGTGGGTCAGCACTTGTGAGTGTTTCTTTAGCATCTTCAGAAGTACTTTTAAGCGCCATCTCCAATAACAAATAATGGTTGGTTTCTTTGCCAGAAATAGAAAATACAAACTTTTCCAGCGGGTAATAACTGGCCACTTTTGGCGCAGGTTCGTACTCGCTGAAAGGGCTTCCAATCAATTCTGGTGACTTCCAACCAACCCAAAACATACCCGCAGACCAACCACAAAATAGAGTTGCGAATATACTAATTTTAATTATTTTACTTTTTCCAATAGCCATCTTGTATTCCTTGGTTAGGCGAGCAAGTCAACTTGATCTTGTTGCGTGCGATGAGCCGTTTGTTGTTGCTCACTTGCTTGATGTTCAATAGCTGATTCAGCGTTGGTCAGTGGTAGCGGCTGTTGAGCATGTTGCTCAGATTGCTGCTGGCCCATATCAATATCCACCTGACCACCATGATCCATTTCTAACTCCATTCGCAGACGGTCTAAGCCCATCAGTAATGCATCTCTTACTGCAGGGTTTGCAGCGTGCATTTGTACATGTAAACGGTCTCCATCTAGTCGAATATTGAGCTCTACCTTGCCAAGTTCAGGTGGGTCTAAGCGCAGCTCAGCGTGCTTAATTTGCTGATCAATTTGAAAACGTAACTGGTCCCGTAAAGGCGACATTATTTCATTTGCTTGATGCAATAAAGGGGCTGATTGGGTGACCGATACAGGGCCCCATTGGCTCACCGGATTTTGGCTTTTTTGGGTGGTGGCAGTTAACTGCTGAATGACTTGATTAATACTATCAATATCGCTGTTAGCCGCCTCGGTAGTAACAGGCTGAATAGCAGCAAAGCTGGTTGCTGATATTGGTGGCTCTATTGCAGGGCTGTACGCTTGCTGCAACATCGGAGAGTGTGATGCAGGTACCGACGCTTGTTGTAACATTGGCGAGCTTGATAATGGTGTCGATGACTTTTGTGTTGATATTGGCGTTGACTGTTGCATTGATAGCGGCGCAATGGGCACAGCCGTTGTTGATATTGAAGCGCCAATTTGGGCATTTGTATTATTGACCGAGTCACCGGCTTGAGTCGTCGCTTTTTCAGCAAACTGCTGAATTAACGCCAATAACGCTTGTGCATCTGAGTTAACCGCTTTAGCTGCCGCATCTGCATTTGCTGGTAATTGGAACTGTAATTGACCACTGCTATCTTGGGTTAACATTCCTTTTAGCTGCGGATGTTGCTTTAACTCAGCCAGTACATTTGCAGGTAAGTCTGACGCCAAAAATGTGCCACTATAAGACTGTGCCCCTTGGTTTAAGGGCGCACTCGTATTGGCACTATCGGGTCTTGCTTCAACCGTCGGCATCACAAAACCTATCATCCCAAGTTCATCACCTTGAGTGTCGGCGTTATTTTGCTGCGGATTGTTTGCTGAGTGATATATTGAGCTGTTCCCAGCTGCAAAACTCGCTATATTATTTATCATAAACGTTTCCGCTGATATTGGTTAACTCGTATGCAGCAAGGCCATCTTGTTGCGCGTGAAACTGTTTCATTTCAGTGGCAATGGCTTGTTTTTCAGCGGTTGCGATGCCGATGACCTTTTGATGCACTTTTGCTAGAGAACGACGTGCAAGTAGTTGGTGCTGTGTTTTGGGTTTCCCTTGAGCACTTAGCGCCAACATCATTAACTCATTCACTTTTTCAACTTTTTGCCAATCTTTAAGCTGTGCATATTTCAGCAATGCCACTTCAAATTGGTGCCATTGATTAGTTGAGGTTGGCCCAACCGGCTCTGACATCTGTAATTACCTTAATAACGGGAGTAAGTGCTTCAATGCTGTTTTCAACGCTGGCAGTCACCAATTGACGGCTGCAATAGTCATATAAACGGTTAAGTGTGGTGGCGACTTCACCGCCATTTTCAAGGTCTAACATTGAATCTAAACCATGAATAATGTTGAGGCATTTATTGATACTTCTGCCCTTGTCCTCAAAACTACGGCGCTCCATAAAACCACTGCTTCTTTGTACTTCTTCTAGCAGTCCGTCCAGCAGCATACGCACCATTTCATGTGGGTTTGCCGCTGCAACGCGGGCATCAAGGGTCGTTTGCTTGTATGCGTTAAAAGGATCGTATTCGTTCAACATTTAATATTTAATTCCTAGTAAAAAAGAGTACTGGCAGAGCTGAGCTTGCTAATAGTATTTTCCATGGCAGTGAATTGACCGAGGTAGATTTGGTAACGCTGTGACATCAAGTTGTCATGACGTGACATACTGTCTTCAATGCCTTCTACTTTTGAGTCGAGGTTTTTTTGTTTTAAATCGATGTAGCCATTTGATTTAGTAAATGGGTCTATGCTGGTGTTAATGGTGTCAACGATGCTGCCATCACCAGTGAACATCTCTTTCACGCTGTCAGGGTCGCTTAAGATGGCTTGAGACAGCTTTTCGTCATCAATTGAAAGTTGACCATCACGGCCCATTTCAATACCAATATCAGATAAACGCATGCCATTTGGCGCGGTTTCAAAAACAGCATTGCGAATGTTGCCTTGGAGCATTCTTAGGCTTGAATCGCCTTTTAAAATACCAATCTGATCTTCGCCGACCGATGAGTCTTTATCATCATCATCGTCATCATCGTCATCATCGTCATCATTATCATCGTCTTTGTCTTTATTGATATCGTCTAAAACCGAGCTGCCCATCGAGCGGGTAAGCTCATTCAGTTTGGTCATCAAATCATTAAAAGAGTCAACAAAGTCGTTTACCGCGCCTTCAGCACCTTCGGTGTCAGAGGCAATAGTAATGGTGGCACTTTCACCCACGGCGTGCGCTTTTTTAAGTTCGATGTTGACGCCATCAATGACATTTTCGAGATAGTTTGAATTACTGCTAATGTCGATGCCATTGAGGGTGAACTGAGCATCTTCGGCTGACACGCGTTCAGTGCCCCAAGCTGCGCCATCCATTTGTGCATCTATTTCAAAGTCTTTGCCTGTTTCTGTGGATGTCAGCATCAGCTCAACATTGCCACCGGTTCTCACCAGCGAAGCTTGCACGCCAGGGTTATCAGGGTGTTTGTTAATCGCATCACGCAGGTCGGCTACGGTGGCTCTACCACTGGCGTTAAGATCGGCCATATCAATTTCAATGCTTTCGCCATCGATATCAAGGCTGAAAATACCAGAGGTCGGCAAAATTTCATCTTCGCTAGCATAGCTTTGACTGATTTGATGGGCTTGGGCCAGTTGCTTTACATGTAAGTCATATACGCCAGTAGGCGCATCATTATCCACGGTAATAACGGCACTACCATCACTGATCTCAGAATCTTTACCGTCAAAACCATCACCATTTAATTTGTCCAGATTAGTGGTCATCTTACTTAAGGTGGTTTCAAGAATTTTATAAGCATCAATTTGTGAATTGCTGTTAGTTAAATTGGTTTTGAACAGGGCATCTTTTCCCATTCGGTCTGCAGACACTAACTGCTCAGCAAATGACGCGGCACTCATACCTGAAATCATGGCAACTCCTATAGTCTATCTTTATGAATGGCAATCTTTGTGCCAATATTTAAGATGTTGTTTAATATGTTATTTGTTGTTTGGTTATGATTATTTTGGTTATGTAACTTCCGTTTGGTCTAATCGTAAGGAAGTGATACTTCCGTTTTACTATCTCATTAACCAACAGAGGCTCTTGTGATGACTAAAGGCGACAGCGCTAGGCTTTGCCTGAAGTGAAAGTGATGATTTGGCTCCAGTTTAGGGAGCTATGTTAAATTTGAGACTGAACGACATAAAAAGGGTCGCTGGTAGAGGCAGAGTATCTGGCTAAATTATTTGCCGAACTGATTAAACAGGCATAAATAAAGTAGTCTTGGAAGGTGGATTTGCATCAAAAGTACTTTAGGCATTGGCTTATACGGTCGCCTTTGCAAGCAAAGCTCACTTTTTGAAAGGCAGGTAGATAGTGGAACATTTGTTAATTAAACCCAATTTTGTTAAAAATTTCAGTTGTGTCGGCAGCGCCTGTGAAGACAGTTGTTGCTTTGGCTGGAATATTCAAATCAATAAAGCTAATTACAAAAAAGTGACAAATCATCCTGAGCTAAAAGCGTTAGCTAAATCTGCGCTGAAAAAAGTCAAAAAGAGCGACCACAATTGGGCTCAAGCGATATTGGATGATAAAGGCGGTTGCCAATTTTTAGATGAAAAAAGCTTGTGCCAAATCCATGCTAAGGCAGGTGAGCAATATCTCAGTAATACCTGTCAAACTTACCCGAGATTAAGCCGTGTTAATGATGGTAGTTGTTATGAAAGTTTGTCGTTATCCTGCCCCGAAGCGGTGCGAATGGTTTTACTAAAAGATGATGCCTTTATGTTTGAAACAACAAAATATCAAACCAAAAAGCTATCTAAAGCCACACCACAGTGGGCAAGTACCACTTACGATTGCAGCATGCAGTTATTGTTAAAGCCTGATACACCACTTGAAGTAAGCTTATTAGCGATCGGGATATTAATGAAAACGGCAGAAGCGGCGATGAATAATCAAGCCGTGAGTGCTGATATTGATAACATGTATCAGCAGTTAGTGACCTTAGCGGATTCAGGGGTGCTTAAGCAGCATTTTGATGGTTTTGATAGCGATAATAAGCAACATAAACTACATGCTTTTAGCTCGATACATTTATGGCTCAACACTAATTCAGTTAAGCGTGGTCGCGAGCGTTTTGAAGTGATTAATCGCGCGATACAAAGTTTTGCCGATGCCGATAAACATATCTGCTTTGATCGCATTGATGCTATTTGGCATGAGCAAGTTCAGCCCTTGTTAGCGCAATATCCAACGCTGTTTCAGCGTTATGGCTTTTACTATTTGTATCAAATGAACTTTCCATTAATGGACAAGCTGTCACCGACTCAAGCGTATCGATTAATGATGGCTGATTTCTTTATGCTTCGGGTCTATTTAACGGCAATGGCGCATTATAAAGGGGAGTTAACTGAAGCGGACTTAGTGATGTGTTTTCAGGTGTATCATACCCAGCGGCAACACAAGTTGAACTTTAGTAAGTACATTATTGATTTATTAGATGAGTGTGGCTTTGTGGATGTGCCTGCGGTGATTTCATTGTTGGCGGCAGCGAAATAAGTTGCTGTTGTATTAGTTGTATTAGCTTTTTATGAATAATATTGAGCAAATAAAAAAGGGCCATTTGGCCCTTTGATGATAACAGCTACATTAGCAACTGTTACATTAGTAATTGTTACATTGCTAATTATTATAGTAGACCCATCACTAAACCAGTGTTTTGGTTAGCGTTAGACAGTACTGTCGTACCCGCTTGTACTAATAACTGGTTTTTAGTCATGTTAGCTGATTCAACCGCGAAATCGGCATCCATAATACGACCGGCAGCTTCTTTGGTGTTTTCAGTCACGTTAGCAAGGTTAGAAGCAGTGTGACCTAAACGGTTAACGTTAGCACCTAGGGTGGAGCGTTCTGCACCAACAGCATCAATAAATGTATCTACTGCGGTAATAGCTGCAGTAGCACCTGTTTTGAGATCGCCAGTGACACCGGCAAAATTTGTTTTGTCGATTGTGACGTCTAAAATTTCAGTTGCATCAGCACCGATTTGGAATTTCACACCAGCAGTTAGTGAATCAAATAACTTGCTTCCGCCGTACTCTGTGTTGTCAACAATACGAGTAACTTCTTTCGTTAACTCTTGGAATTCATTGTCAAGTGCTTTTAAATCTTCAGCTGAGTTCACGCCGTTGGCTGCTTGTGTCGCAAGCTCTTTTTGACGCATTCCGATGTTAGTTAGCTCTTCTAACGCACCATCAGCAGTTTGTAGCATAGAGCTTGCATCGTTAACATTACGGCTCGCTTGCTCCATACCGGTGACGTTAGCATTTAAACGAGTAGCAATTTGCAGACCTGCAGCATCATCAGCAGAGCTGTTAATACGCAGACCGGTAGATAAACGCTCCATCGCGTTAGTCATTAAGTTGTTATTATTAGAGATAGAGTTTTGCGCGATGTTTGAAGCGTTATTGGTATGTACAGATAACATGATTCATTCCTTAAAAGTTTCAGATTGTGTTGTTGCTCTAAATAATTAAAACGACCCTATAAATCGAAACTGAATCAAACTTGAAAAATATCACATTACTTTTTTTATTACCTAATAAAATCAGTATCTTGAATTGATGATTTAAAGACGAATAATATTCAATGAGTAAAGAGTCTGAACTATGATGATGTATGAGCCGATAGTTAACCTAAGGCTATTTATTTGATGTGAGTGGCTTGATTAATGAATCATTAAGCCACTTAAAAGCAGCGAGACCTAAAGAGTTAGTCTTTTAATATTGAAGACACATGGTCGCGGCTGACATTGGCTTGCGCCATCAGTGAAGTAACTTGTGAATAAAAT
Organism: Shewanella sp. 10N.286.48.A6; assembly: GCF_002873135.1. Taxonomy (GTDB): domain Bacteria; phylum Pseudomonadota; class Gammaproteobacteria; order Enterobacterales; family Shewanellaceae; genus Shewanella. The sequence goes on along the minus strand of NZ_MCVI01000029.1, from coordinate 97,573 downwards.
GGCGTCGGTTGCATTAATTGGTTTAATTTGGCCATGCTGTGCTCAACAGAGCCTTGTTGCAGCTGATGCTGATGGGCGCGTTTAAGTTGCTGCTGAATATTGAGCTGACTGGAGCGCAGCTCGCCAATTTGTTGGTTCACTTTTTGCTGGGTTTTAGCCACTTTAGCGGCGGTTTGTTTGATATCTTGTGGGGTGCTAAAGCGCCACTCTTTGGGGTCTTGCCATGAGAGTATTTCAACTACTTTAACGGTTCTCGCATCGCCTGCGGGTAAGCGCTGTCCTTGGCCTGACATGAGTAAGCCAGATTGAATTTGCTGCCAGTTCTGGTGGTTAGTGCTTAGCATGGCCGAATCGCGCGCTGGCGCTTGGACTGCAATGCCGATGTCTTTAAAGGCGGTGGTTAATTGCTTAGCAAGATACAAACTATTTTGATGGGCAGGTAAATGTGCCCGTGCGTGCTGGTCGCCATATTGTACTGTGATACGTTCATCTCGGGTTTTAACCCCAAGCAAATCCACTGATTTTAGCTGAAAGTAATGTTTCGCAGCCGGGCGATTAGCATTAATCAGGTTGAACTGATGATCCACGAGAGGTTGCTGTTGGTAACTAATATCAACGGCGATTAATTGCTGTTGAATTTGTTTAGCACTCTCACTTTGGGATTCAGTTAAGCCAGTTTGACTGCTGGATTTTTGTAATGGTTGCTGCAACTTTTTGAGCAGTTGCGAGACTTTAAGTAAGCCTTGCTCTGCCACTTGGTTAGCCGAAATCGCATGTTGACCTTGAGTCACTTTAGCCCACTTTTGGTAACTGGCTAAACGGTGGCTCGATATTGAAGGGCTAGGTGCAATCCTAGCCGGTTGACTATCAGACACAGCAGTAGGTGCAGGCGCGACCGTTTGGTTGCGCTGCAGTACGTTGAGGCTTTCCGAAATTCCTTTAAGCATTGTGTCTTCTAGCTAATTTAGATGTGGTTGAACAATGATAACTGACTTACCTGTACAAATGATTGTTGGGTTACTTGGAGTGTGGTCAACTTCAAATTAAATTCAGCGGTGGCTTGGGCATAATCTAAGCCTTCGGTTTCACCAATGACTTCTTCATTGAATAAAATCCGCTCGTTGTGAGAGGTTTGCATTAACGCTATCGCGTTTTGCTTGCCACCAATGTCAGTAATAGCGCCACTGACTCCGGCTAATGAGTCATCTAATGCTTGCATCATGTCATCAGCAGCATCACCAAATGCGGGGTCGCCTGGGGCTAAACTAGGGTCATTAAGCACATCAATAAACTGCTTAGTTTGGTTTAAAACATCAGTGCCACCAGTAGAGAACATAAAGTCTGCTGCGGTAACATTGCCAGTCATCCATGATGAACCCGAAATTTGTACTTCACGTTGTGAATCATCACCTTGATAGAAATAGTCGCCATTTTCATCAACACCAATCGGTGGGGTATCGGTCTTGTTACCTGAGAATAAGTAGTTGCCGCCATCATCTTTGGCATTGGTGACATCCACAAATGATTCTAATAGTTCTTCTAATTCAGCGGCATACGCTGCTCTGTCTTCAGGTGAAAGCGCACCATTATTGGCACCAATGGTTATTTCACGCATTCTTGATTGTAGGTTCGTCATGCTTGAAAGATACGTTTCAGAGCGGTCTAGGCTGGTACTTAATGATTCAGTATTTTTTAGGTACTGAGAGGTTGAGGCTAAGTCACGTTGAGTCGTCACCACCTTAGCTGCGCCAATTGGGTCGTCTGATGGGCGTAGTATCGACTTACCCGTGGCCATTTGCTGGTTAACCCTAGCTACATCGCTGGTTAGATTCTGCATGCTTTGCAGGTTGTTGCTGTACATATTCATCATGCTAACGCGCATAACAGACTTCCTTCAATTAGATAGAGTTTAATAAGGTTTGGAACAATTGGTCAGACGTTGAAATGACCTTGGCATTGGCTTGATAAGACTGCTGATAGATGATTAGGTTAACCCCTTCTTCATCCATGCTGACGCCACTGGTGCTAGCCCACTGTGATTGTGCTTCCATCTGCAACTTTGCCGCTGTTTCTTGCTCCATTTGCGCTTGACGTGACGCTGACCCTAACTGGCCAATTTTACTGGCAAACGCATCACCCATATTGGTCGTAACGCCCATAGAGTCAAAGGTGAACTCTTTACCGGCCAGATCGACTAAGTCTTTTAAGTTGTCGTTATCACCTGGAGTACCATCTTTGCCAAATGCCAGCATCTCAGCGGTAAAGTCGCTGTTGACCTTTAAGGTACCTGCTGGGTTTGATGGGTCGTAGCTGAATAGGTCTATTGTTGGGGTATTACCATTTAAATCTGTACCTTGACGTAAAACGTCATTGAATTCATCTGCAAAGGTTTGCGCTAATTCATTAATAAATTCTGTTGATTCAGCTAAGCTGCTTTCGCGATAATCCAGCATCGCCCCCAAACTACCGCCAGTACTTGCGTCAATAGGGAATGATGATTGGCCAAACTGAATACTTACTTGGCTAAATTGCGGATTAGCAGGGTCTGGCGTGGTGCTAAGCGTTGACGACTTTGTCCCCGCAACCAAAGGTTGGCCTGCGGATAAGGATATATTTTTCATCCCTTGTGAATCTTCAACCACACGGATATCGACGATGACCGCTAAATCATCAATGGCGGCATCACGTGCATCAAGTAACGATAGTGGTGGGTTACTGCCAGCAGATTGGATGTCGGCATTATAGCTGGATATCGTATCCAGTAATGCGTTGACCTCTTTGGTTGATGCGCCAATTTGACCTTCAACTTGATTGATTTGCGCATTCAAACCATCACTAATTGAATTAAAACGTTGGCTGAGGGCGCGTGATTCATTTAATACACTTTGACGATGGGCAATCTCATTCGGTTGCTCCATGGCTGAGTTTAATGAAGCAAACAATAAGTCTAATCCGGCGGAAATATTATTACCTTCAGAGCCAAAAATTTGTTCTGCTTGAGTAAAATAGCTGGCTTGAACATTTGAAAAGCCTACGTCACTGGTGGTCTTCCATAATTGAGCCACTTCATATTGATCTGAAATACGACGAACGCCATCGACCATAACACCAGCACCCCCGCCATAGGCGGTGCCGCCGATTGAGCTCATCATCACTTGCTGACGTGAATAGCCAGGTACCATTGCATTAGCAATGTTATTAGATGTGGCATTTAACGATGCCATACTGGCATTAATGCCTGTCATACCAATATTGAGCATGCTCATTGATGTAATCCTTATTTCACGCCTTTTAAGGCTGATTATCGCGTTCTAGGGGGTAGACACTATTTAGCCGATTTTGCCATCACTGGAATATTTAGTGCTGGCTGCATTGCCGTGGTATTGACCACTGGCTTAACCGTATTTTCTGCGCTATTTTCAGCAGAAGTATTCATTGGCTTAATGTGGTTATTAGAAGCGACAACATCAGCACCAGACTGAAGTCCGGCAGATAATTGTTTGGTCATCACACTGGCAAGACCTGTGCTTTGTAGTTGGCTTAAGCGGCCGGCTAATTCGGCATCATGCCAGTCACGATACATGCCATCATTTTGTGATGATAACGGGCTGTCTTTATCTGCCATGACATCAGATGCTGAACGCATTTGCTTGAGCACTGTTTGTAAAAACTGGGTTTCAAATTGCTGACTGACAGCTTCAAGCGCACCAAGTTCACCGTTGGCTTCAATCAGTTCTGCAGCATTGAGGTTATTTAAGTAACCGTGATTATTATCTAATTTCATTAAATCACCACTAATTCGGCTTCAAGGGCGCCCGCTTCTTTGAGCGCTTGTAAGATGGCCATTAAATCCATTGGTGAGGCGCCTAAGCTATTCACCGCTCTAACAACATCGTTGAGTGCGATACCTTCTGGCCACACAAACATGTGTCCATCACCGGTATCGATATTGATTTCGCTGTCGCTACCCACGACGGTCTCGCCTTGGCCTTGACCCATAAACGGTGCATTAGGTTGGCTGACAAATTCACTTTCAACAATAGAAACCACTAAATTGCCATGACTGACCGCGGCTTTACGCACTACGACATTACCGCCCATCACGACGGTGCCAGTACGGCTATTAAACACAACCCGAGGCGACTTACGCCCTTGCTCTATTTGTAACTCTTCTAAAATCGACATGAAGGTTACGCGTTCGCGGTTTGACTGTGGCGCTCTGACTAACACCTTGGCACTGTTATCTGCTTCAGCAACATTGGGGCCGAATAAGTCGTTTACGGCGCGCTCAATATTGCGGGCAGTTTTAAAACTTGGCTCACGCAGGTTAAGTACAATATGCTCACCTTCATTGAAGTTACTGTGAATTTCAGCTTCTAATAATGCCCCGTTAGGTATTTTACCTACCGTAGGTACATTGATGGTCATGGAGGTGCCATTTCGGCCTTCAGCTGAAATACCACCAACGACCAAGTTACCCTGGGCTACGGCATAGACTTCACCATCGATAGCACGCATAGGGGTCATTAATAGCGTACCGCCACGTAAACTTTTAGCATCACCCAGGGATGACACTGTGACGTCAATGCTTTGGCCTGGGCTAGCCAATGGTGGAATATTGGCGTGCACTGCAACGGCGGCAACGTTTTTTAATTTAGGGTCGGTTTTATCATCAATTTGTACGCCAAACTGTTTCAGCATGTTGACAATAGATTGGCTGGTAAATTTCACTTGGTTGCGATCACCACTGCCATCTAAACCCACCACAAGTCCATAGCCGACTAATTGGTTATCACGGATACCTTGTACATCGACAATATCCATTAGATAACGATGTTGAACCGTCTGCTCTGTTTGAGCGACTGCGGTTTGCTGAAATGACAGTACCGCTATCATTAAGCTAGCGCAAAACGCGATGGCTTGTTTCATGTTGTGCTCCTTGCCTGTCGGTTAATACAGGCAATGTGTTCTTGCAGTGTCAGTATTTGGTGTGACTGTATATTGTGAGTTAGCTTCATAACGGGAACCATGGGCTGCTGAAGTAACGCGATGCCCACCCCATTTGGTTGCTGTCTGAAATTGCGCCCTGACCACCATAAATAATTCTGGCGTCTGCAATACGTTGTGATGAAATGGTGTTGTCATTACCAATATCTTCGGTACGGATCAGGCCTAACAAACGCAAAAACTCATCGCCTTGATTTAAGCGTAGCCATTTTTCACCACGGATAAGCAGTGCGCCATTAGGTAATACTTTTGCCACCGTCACTGTAATAGAACCCGTTAATTGGTTTTGCTGGGTGCTTGAACCTGTGCCATTAAAAGAGCGACCAGAATCAACGCTGCCATCGCCGCTAATAGAGCTACTACCATTGGAAGCACCAAGACTTAGACCTCCCGAGCTTGCTTTACTTGTTGAGGTGTCAGCCTTCTTACTGGAGTAGGTTTTTTCCTCTAATGAAACCGTTAAAATATCGCCTTCACGAAAGGCGCGTTTATCTTTGAATAAGGTCAACATATAACCTTGACGGTAAACACTGCCATTACTGGCTTCAGGTAAACTGTAGTCAATTTCTGGTGGTGCCCATTCAGGCTTGCCTGGCGCCGTTTCTGGTTCCGGGAAGTGTGATGCACAACCCGAAAGCAGCAGTGCAATGGCTATCCAACAATGTCGCATGTTATTCCTTATTCAATCAGTGTGCGGGTTCAATAGCTAAATATGATTACAGTGCTTGGTTCAAGAATTTCAACATGTCATCAGCTGACGAGACCACTTTGGCATTCATTTCATAAGCACGTTGGGTTGAAATCATTTCGACCATTTCTTCAACTACATTGACGTTTGCGCCTTCAAGAGAACCTTGACGAATTTGGCCAATGGCTTCATCGCCAGCAATACCTTCAATTGCAGCGCCTGAGGCACCTGTCTCACGGTATAAGTTATCGCCGCGCGCTTCTAAACCTGCAGGGTTAGTGAAATTAACCAAGGTAATTTGACCTAACTCTTGGGTTTCTGCTTGACCTGCCATTTGCGCCGATACTTGACCGTCATTGGCGATAGTGACCGTTAATGCTTCATCTGGAATTTCAATATTTGGCACCAAAGGTAACCCTTGTGATGTCACCATTAAACCATCGCTGCTGCGGAAAAACTGACCGTCACGGGTAAAGCCTAAATCACCGTTAGCTTCTTCAATTTGGAAGAAACCTTGACCTTGAATGGCTAAGTCAAGTTGCTGGCCAGTGGTCAACATGTCGCCTGTGGTAAATACTTTTTGAGTGCCAGCAACACGTGTACCCGTACCTAATTGTAGGCCTGAAGGCAGTTCGTTTTGCTCATCGACTTGGCCACCCGGTTGGCGTTGCACTTGATAGAACAGGTCGTTAAATGCCACGCGGTCTCGTTTAAAACCTGTGGTGTTAACGTTTGCCAAGTTGTTGGCAATGGTGGTCATTTTGGTGTCTTGAGCGGCCAGACCTGTTTTACTTACCCATAATGCAGACTGCATGATGTTGTTCCTTTAAAATTCTTTTCGAGATAATTGAACTGCGGTTAATGCGACTTTATTTATCAAGAAGCATTAAGCGTCGCGCAATAGGCGATTACCGGTTTCAGCAAGCTTTTCAGCGCTTTGCATCAGTTTGACTTGCACTTCAAACTGGCGAGTTAAATCCATCGATGCAATCAATTCACTCACTGCTTGCACGTTGCTTGATTCAAGATAGCCACTACGCACTTGCACTGTGTTGTCTGCCGGTAGTGGTTGCCCATCAACGCCGTAAAATAAGCCATCTTGGCTTTTTGATAATTGGTCTAGATCTGGATTTACCAGTTTGAGCTGGCCCACTTCTTCTGTAATACCGTTTTGATCTGCAATTATGCTAATTCGGCCATCATCACCGACAAAGAGTTCGCGGTATTCAGGTAAAGCAATCGGTCCATCTACACCCATGACTAGGCGTCCATCGATGGAGAGTTGCCCCTGCGCATCAGGAACAACGACACCTGAGCGAGTATATGCTTCACCGTCCGCAGTCATGACACTGAATAAGCCTTGGTCACTGATGGCCAAATCTAATGTGCGGCCCGTAGGGTTGAGTACGCCAGATTGCTGACTGAAACCACTGCTTTCAGTTTGCGCTAATACGCGGGTTTGTAAGCTGTTACCTGTTGCGGTAATCGCTTTAGCATTGACGCGTTCTAAATCAGCTTTGAAGCCAGTAGTATCCGCGTTGGCAAGGTTATTGGCGCGTATAGCTTGCGCCTCCATAATTCTTGTTGCGCCAGCAGCTGCGGTGTAAAGCATCTTATCCATGATTCAGCCTTAAATTACGTTAAGTAATGCTTGTTGCATGGTTGAGTTAGCATCCAATACTTTAGCGTTGGATTGATAGTTACGCTGCGCAGACATGATGTTGACCATTTCAGCTGTGGTATCGACGTTTGAGCTTTCTAGGTAACCAGCGTTAATAGAACCTAGGGTGCCGGTTGAAGGTGCGCCTATCATAGGTTGTCCTGCGTTATTGGTTGCCACCCAAGCATTTTGACCTACTGGATTTAAACCATTTGGATTGGTGAAATCAGCTAACACCACTTGACCTTGTACTTGTTCTTGGCCATTGGTGTAGGTGCCGTATAAGTTACCTGAATCATCTAAACGAATGCCGTTTAACTCGCCTGAGGTGTAACCATTCTGGCTTAGGCTTGAGTTACTGTAATCAGCCGCGTATTGCGTGCTTTTGTCATAGCTAAGCGCAAGTGTCATCGCCGCTGCACCACCTGTAATACTTGGTGGAATGTCTAAATCAAATTCTGCGCCAGCAGTTAGAAGGCCATCTTGGTCAAATTCCAGTGAATGCCCGACTGTTGGGGTTACATCTTCATCGCCCACCATGTAATGCACTTGCCATTCGTTATCATCTGTTTTGACGTAATACTGAGTTAAGGCATGTTCATTACCTTGTGAGTCATAGGTAGTGACAGTGCTTGATGAGTGATAAGTCGAAGCATCTTCAGCATCAAAAGGCGTTGCAGTTTGGTCAATGGCATCAACACGGCCATCAAGGTTAGACACTAAGCCAATATCAGAGGTTGCTTTTGCTGGTAAAGAGCCTGCTTGAACTTTCAAGTCTGTCACATTACCGTTTTGCAGTTGGCCAGCTGTGCCAACACCGTAACCTTGTAAGCGGTTACCTGAAGGGTCAGTAATATAACCATTAGCATCCTGGTTAAACATGCCGGCACGTGAATACATGGTGCTACCATCTTGGCCACTTAACACAAAAAAACCATCGCCTTGTACGCCCATATCTAAATCGCGGCCGGTGTAGGTTAAGCTGCCACCCATTGAGAAATTCTGGCTGGTGGACATGGTGTTCACCCCACCTGGTTGGCCGCCGTTGTAAATTGCTGAAAACTCACTACGACCACTGCGAAACCCCACAGTTGATGAGTTAGCAATGTTATTACTGATGGTGTTTAAGTCTTGAGTTGTTGCTTGTAATCCACTTAGGGCAATATTAAATGACATGGTTAATCCTAATTATTGTTAGTTATGAGACTTCAGAAATTTCAAGCACTGATACAGTACCGAGTCCATTAGCTAGCTCTGCCATCATGACGCCTGATGCGCTGACAAAGTGTACTTTTTCAATGGTGGCGGCAATGAAGGTGTCTGCTGTTTCAGTCACGTCATCAGCGGTGATATTGGCTTCGATGCTGTACTCGCCAGCGGGTAGTTCTAATGCTTCAGGGTCGATAGTAAAGGCAACATCACCCGCTTCTTGAGACCCCAGCTCTATGGTGCGCACCACTTCGCCTTGATCACCTAAGATATCGATGCTGAGCGATTCAGCTGAATTTTCTAAGTAAACTTTACCTTCCACAGCAACATCATCTAGTTCCAGTTCAGATGCTGGCACCATGGCGGTTTTTCCAACAAGCTGTGCTGATTGCACAATGGCAAGGTTTTCCATCATCACCATGCTGGTGGCTTGGTTGGCTCGCATATATTCAAGACTTTCTACTTGGGAAAACTGTGCCAGCTGACTGACATATTCAGTACCATCAATTGGGTTAGTAGGGTCTTGGTTTTGAATTTGTGCAATCATCAAGGTCATAAATTCGTTACGAATCGATGAGGCGTCATTACCTGGCGATGTCATTACATCTGGGGTTGAGGTGCTAGTTGTTGATGCCGTAGCATTACTGGCTGGGGTGACGTTCATTATTTGTTTCCTAACTGGAGTAAACCTTGCTGCATTGAGCGAGCACGGTTCATCACTTCAACATTGGTTTCAAAGGAGCGACTCGCTGCCATCATGTCGGCCATTTCTTCAACGGTATTCACATTTGAGTAGGCAACGTAGCCTTGCTCATCTGAAAATGGATGGTCAGGTTCATAGCGCATATCAAGTGGCGCATCAGTTTCAACAATCGCAGTGATTTCAACCTGGGCACCCATTGCTTTGCCTTGCTGTGCTTCATTGTAGATAGTCGAAAATACAGGTTTTAAAGCACGGTATGCTTGATCTGGCGTCTCTGCGGCAGCACCTGCGTTGGCAAGGTTACTGGCGACAGTGTTTAAACGAATGGTTTGCGCATTCATACCCGCGCCAGCAATATTATAAATTTCACCAAATGACATATGGGGTCCTATTGTCCTTCAATGGCTGTGCGTAAGCCGGAAATTTTCATATTTAAAAAGGTTAAGCTGGTTTGATAATCCATGGCATTTTGTGCGAACCTTGCTTGCTCTTTACCTAGCTCAACGGTGTTTTGATCCGCAGAGGTTTGATAAGGCACGCGATAGGCCGTTTGATACTCTTGGCCGACATCCATACCCGCATTAATTTGGCTCATGACAGCTTTGAAATCTAAATCTTTTGCTTTATATCCAGGGGTTTCAGCATTGGCTAAATTGCCTGCGAGCATCTTGCTGCGTTCGACCCTAAAATCTAATGTTTGAGGATGAATACCTAAGGCGGCGTCGAGGTTGATAGCCATTAAAACTCCTAGTATGGTGTGTATGATTTCAATATATGTCTTATCTATCCAATTTACGTGCCAACAATTTTATCAAAGGCTTTTCAATGATTTGCAGTAGGTTTGTGCATAAGATCGGAACTGGTGTTTCCTACATGGTGCTAGTGTGTTCCTGTTTGTTTCCGCAATGGGTCAGTGCGCAAGATCACACGGATGCAACCAACCAATTAAAAATGGCATTATTACAGGTGTTGGATGCTGAATTGCAGCAATGGCAGCGACAAGCTGGATTAGCTTCGATTAAACAATCTATTAAGGTCACCATACCTTCAGGAGCAAGCCGATTAGCGGCCTGTCCAAATCAGGTTTCAATTGGGGTTGGTACTCGCTTACCTTTTGGAAATGTGCAACGACGCGCGAGCTGTGAGGCACTAGGTTGGAGTTTATTTATTCGTGCTCGAGTGACTGTTAACGCTAAAGTCCCAGTAGCCAATCGGCCATTAGCAAGAGGTGAGCATATTGCTGCTGGAGACATCGAATTACAATGGCTAAAGCTCACCGCGTCAGATAGAGATTTAATTACTCAATCCCAACAATTAATAGGCAATCAAGTTAGTCATAAAGTCAGGCGATATCGGGCAATTAAAGTTTCTCAAATCACCTCTCCACAATGGGTCAATATTGGCGATAGGGTTGTTATTGAGGCTAAGCTGAATGGCTTTTATGCCAATATGACGGGTGAAGCATTAGAGTCTGGCGGTGAAGGGGCGACAATTAGAGTACGTAATTTGAGTTCTGGTAAAGTTATTCATGCTTATCCCATATCTCCAGGAAGAGTGAGTACACATTTCTAAGCTTTTTATTTCAGTATCCAAACCATGATGTCGCCTTTTAGAACTATCGACGACATTAATGGTGAACCATAATGGATATCAACAAAATATCAAGTCCAGTCACAGCAGATATGGGGACGACTAAAAGTAAGGCAAGTAATACGCCTCAACCAGAAGTTGCAGAATTAAAACCCCGTCAAATGCCAACGCCTAATGCAGTGAGTGACGACTGGCAATTAATTGAGAAAACTCAACCTCAACTGGCACAAGTGAGTGATTTTGATGCTGATAAAGTGGCCGAATTACGCCAAGCATTAAAAGAGGGCTCTTTTAGTCTTGATATAGCAAAAATTGCAGAGGCGATGAAGCAAAACCATGGCTAATACGAGTGAACAACAAACTACACGTGAAAAAGTGCAGGGCTTAGTGAGTGGCGTTCGTCAAGATATTGAAGGTTATAAGCAATTAAAAGTATTATTAATTCGTCAACGTGAGTTGATGAAATGCCGCGATAATAATGGCTTGCAACGTCATAATATTGAACAAACATCATTAATTGATATCTTGATGGAACGTGCTAAAAACCGCTCAATTACTTTGGTGTCGCTTGGGTTTAATGGTAATAGCAAAGGCATGGAAAGTTTAATTACTAAGCTGCCTCAAGCTAGTCAAAAGCAAGTCTCTTTGCTGTGGCGTCATTTATTAACCTTGGCGAAAGAAAGTCAGCAATACAATGAAGAAAATGGCAAGTTGTTGGTTAGTCAGCAAGAAGTGATTAATTCATTATTGAATAAGCAACCTGACTCTCAATATGAATATGCTCAAGCTTAATAACCTCATGTCTTTTGCGGTTATAAGATAATATTGATGGCGTGTTGTTTAAACACGCTTTTTTTATTTAACTGTCTATCTTGTCATTACTTACTTATTAATTTCCTACCTGTTAATGATTCATCTATTCATTTCTTTTTTGTTAGCTTAGCGCTCAATAGTGTAGCGACCTGCTAAATCATCTAATTGCTTTTGTTCTTGTTTATCGAGCTTATGCTGGTGTTGTTGTTTACGTTCTTTATATAGCCAGCTAATACCTTGTTGGCGGCCTAATTGGTTACGCCAAATCTTATCTACCCGCAGATGCTCTTGTTCTAACAGAATTTTTTGTCGAGTTAATTTTTTTTGTAATGGCGCGATAGCGTTAATCATTTGCACGCTATTTTGCATTAGCATGGCATTAGCATATTGTTGAGGTAAATGGTGATATTCAGTCACCATTTTGGTTAACTGAGTTTGCTGGCTAGTTATCTCTAGAATACGTTGTTGGCTGGATACCTTTTGCTGGCCCAGTTGGTGCAGTTTTCTTTCTTCTTGCTGACATAATTGATGCAGTTGTTTCATCTGATACTCTAGTTTTTAGCCTGTTAGCCAAAGCTTTCAATAAGCTGTTGCAACTGCTCAATACTTTGCTGGTGAGAGGCCTGGGCGCTGGTCGCTTGCTTGAGAAATTGCGCCATTTTCGGGTAAGCTTTTACGGCAATATCTAACTCAGGATCTTGGCCTGCTTGATAGCCGCCTAGTGGCAATAGCTCTTTAACCTGTTGATATTTACTGTTGAGATGTCTAAATACTTGCGCTTGGGCTAAGCAATCGGCTGGTGCAACTTGCGCGGCAAGTCGGCTAACTGATTGGTTTATATCAATGGCAGGGTAGTGCCCTTGTTCTGCTAATTGTCTACTTAAGACAATGTGACCATCTAAAATTGCCCGTGCGGCATCGGCAATAGGATCTTGTTGATCATCGCCTTCAGTCAATACGGTATAAAAGGCGGTTAAAGTGCCTACTGGGTGCTGGCCGTTACCTGCCATTTCAACCAGGGTTGGTAGTTGGGCAAATGCTGAAGGTGGATAGCCTTTAGTGGCAGGGGGTTCGCCCAAGCTTAGCGCTATTTCACGTTGCGCTTGTGCGTAGCGGGTCAGTGAATCAACCAAGAGTAAAACGCGTTTACCTTGGTCACGGTAGGCGCAGGCAATATGGTGGCATAAACGCATGGCACGCATACGCATTAGCGGCGTCGTATCTGCAGGGGCTGCGATAACAACAGCTCGTTTACGACCTTCTTCACCTAATGATTGTTCGATAAATTCACGGACTTCGCGACCACGTTCACCGATTAAGCCAACGATAACAATATCGGCTTCTGTAAAGCGGGTCATCATGCCTAGTAACACACTTTTACCCACACCTGACCCTGCAAATAAGCCCAGTCGTTGGCCTCTGCCAATAGGAAGTAAGGCATTAATTGCGCGGATACCAACATCTAAGGGTTCAGTTATTGGTTTGCGTTGTAGTGGGTTTATGGCCTTATGTACCATAGGTACATATTGCACTTGGCTAAGCGGGCCTAAATCATCTAAAGGCTGACCTAAACCATCTAATACACGACCCAATAAGCCTGAGCCGACAGGCACTTGGCAACGCCCTGTTATTGGCATGACGCGAGCACCAGGCATTAACCCTGAGGTTGGCTCGATTGGCATCAGACATAAGGTGTCTTTATAGAAACCAACGACCTCAGCTTCAACAAGGCGGTCGTCTCGACACTCAATATGGCAACGATCGCCGGTGCCGAGTTGACACCCTACCGCTTCTAAAAGTAAGCCATTAACTCGGGTCAGTTTTCCGTAGACTTGGGCAACTGGAATAGCAGGCCAGTCAAGGATTGCCGCGCTAAGCTTCAACACTTGCCTCACTAGTTTTTGGGTTTATTGGCATGCTTTTAAGGTGAGACTCGACCTGGTCTAAACAAGAATTTAGTCGGGTTTCCATAGAGGCGTCAGCATCAGATTTATCACTCAGAATTCGGCAGCCGCCAGCGCTAATATTACTATCGGCGACCAGTGTCCAGTGCTGAATTTTATCTGCAGCAAGCTCTCTAAGTTTAGTGACAGCGCTTGGTTCTAAATGAATTTTTACTTCTGTTGGGTCGTCAGGAATCGCAGCCAGCGTTTCTTCGACTAATGCCAGTATTTGCTGTGGTTGCAATGTGAGTTCGCAGCGGATGACTTGAATCGACACCCGTCTAACAAGTTCAAGGATGAGATCTTGTTGTTGCATCACTTGCTGGGTATGACCTTCTTCTAGCAATGACTTCATTGCAGAAAGTGGCGCCATAATACTATTGAGTTGTTCATCAATACTATCTTTACCTTTTTGCTGACCTTCAATGCGCCCCTGGTTAAAACCAGATGCATAACCTTTTTGCAGGCCTTCTTCGTGGCCAGAAACTAACCCCGCTTCATGGCCTTTGGTTACACCTTCATCAAAGCCTTTATCAAACGCTTGTTGATAATCTTCCCAGCTTGGCTCGGCGCTATTAGGGTCTATTTCTGGTGCATGCAGTGGCGCAAATTGGTGGCGTCTTACTCGGTCTGCACTAAGGCGAAAACGCTCCTCAGGTATATGGGTCTTTTTCATTATTCCACCACTTGTTCTTCAAAGAGCTGCAATTCAATTTGGCCTTCATCCATCATTTGCTTTGCTATTTCCATGATGTCTTTTCTAGCTGCAATAGCTTGACTGAGTGGTACTGTACCAATGGCCTCTACCTGGGTTTCAATGGCTGAAGACATACGTTTAGGCAAGGCGCTTAACAAGGTCTTCTTAAGCTCAGTTTCAATCCCTTTAACCGCAAGGGCGAGTGTATCGGTTGGTACAATTGCCATGATTTCTTGCAGTGTTTCGGCTTTTTGACGTCCAAGAATAATAAAGTCGAACATGTTATCGGCAACTTCACTGGCTAATTTCTTATCGTGAAGTTTGATCATTTCCATTAGCTGTTCACGGTTGCCGTCAAAGCGGTTGAGGATGTCAGCCACTTGGCGAACTCCTGATACTTGAGTATGGCTTTTTTCCATGGCGATCAGCATACAGCGCTCGACTAAGTGACGTAGCTCTTCTACTACGCCACGTTCAAGCTCACCTAATTGAGCAATACGCACTAGCAGTTCATCTTGTCCTGCTTCTGGAAGCCCAGATAGCACTTTAGCAGCGCTTTCTGGTGGTAATAAACCTAGAAGAACCGCTTGTAACTGACAATGCTCATGGGTAATTTCTCGGGCAAGTAGCTTAGGGTCTACCCACTCTAATCGCTTAACCAAGGTTTTAATTTCATCACCATAAATACTATCGATAAGGCTTTTGGCGACGCGATCACCCAAGGCTAAATCTAAGGTTTTTTGTAGATATGAACGTGAGGCTCTAGCAATACCTGACTGTTCTTGATAACGGTGAAAGAATCGTCCAATAACCGCATCGGCTTCATGTTGGGTGATACTCGATAAACGGGCCATTTTATGACTGAGATGCTGGACATCATTACGGTCTAAATGCGCCATGACCTGTGCAGCCCCTTTTTCACCCATGCTCAATAAAATCATTGCTGCTTGGTCAAGGTTATCTAAATTTATATCTATTTCATTCATTGGGTTAACACCTAATCCTGTCTGCAATTATTGCTGTTTGCCATCTTTGTCACTAATCCAGTTGGCGATGACTTCAGCGACACGTGCAGGTTCTTTTTCTGCAAGTAAGCTTAAATGTTCCATCTTCACTTTGAGTGGCGAACTGGTTTCAGGTAAACCAATGCTCATTAAATCTGCATCAGACTTAGGCTGACCTAGACCCATGAGTTGGTCTGCAATGGCTTGCGGGTCATCACTGTTATTAACCAGTGGCGCTGCTTTAGGTTCTGAGTATTCCAGTGATTCTGTTTGTTGGTCATTATCTTTAAGGGCTGATAAGTCAACAGTGGTTGTTAAGTGTCTAACTAATGGACGTAATACAAAGAAAATAAGTCCGAGACCTAATAAGCAGCCAATTAAGTAGCGTAAATAAGACTCGTAACCTTCAGTTTGCCACCATGGCATTGGCTGAAATTCAGCAATTCGCACTGGGGCAAAGTCGAAGCTATTGATACTGAACTGGTCACCACGCGCAGCGGTAAACCCTATTGCGTCTTGTACCATGCTGCTCAGTGAATCGAGTTGTTGTTGTGACCAACCATCTTCACCTGCGGCTTGGTTATTAAGCAGCACTGAAATTGACACGTTTTCAAGCTGCATTTGCTGGTAGCGCGTGTGTTTTATTGAGCGTCCAACTTCAAAGTTACGGTTGGTTTGCTGGGTGACATTTCGACGTGGGTTATTGGCAGCATCGGCGTCGGCATTTGGGGCTTGGTTACTCAGTGCGCCAGGGATCCCCATCGCGAGCTCACCGTTGACTTCATTTGAGCTTTGTTGCTCTCGAGTCACAATCCCTTGAGGATCAAGAGACTCGTTGGTTTCTTCTACTTGATTAAAGTTGACCTGTGCAGCAACCTGAACTTGGAAGTTTTCTTGTCCAAGTATCGGTAAAAGCATGCTAGATGCACGATTAATCAGGTTTTGTTCTAGTTCATGGGTGTACTTAAGCTGACGATCTCGAGCTTGGGTAATATCATTATTAAGGGTCAATGCTGAACTTAAGTGATTACCTTGTTGATCGACAACCTGTACTCGTTCTGCTGTCATCCCTGTGACACTACCAGCAACTAAGTTGACAATCGATTCGACTTGTTCTGTTTGAATATTAGCACCAGCATATAAATCTAACATCACAGATGCTGACGGCAATTCCGGTTGCTGACGAATAAATAATGTTTTCTTTGGAATAGCGAGATGGACTCGTGCTGTTCTAACGGATCTTAACGCCATGATCGTGCGAGATAATTCACCTTCAAGACTGTAACGATACTTGGCTTGCTCCATAAATTGGCTGGTACCAATACCTGAGGTTTCAAGTGCTTCCATACCCATGGGTAGTTCGGCTTTTACACCGCGAGCAGCCAAAATCATCCGTGCTTTACCTAGGCGTTCTTCAGGGACTAAAATGAGCCCTGAGTTGGTATCTAGCCGATAACTGATGCCTTCACTTTCAAGTACTTCAATAATTTCTGATGATTCAACCTTTTCTTGGTTGCCATACAGTGGACGGTAACCTTGGCTGGCGGTCCACAACATCAATACGATTACGCAGGCAACAACAATAGCGAAAACGGCTAAAATGGCCACTTGCTTATCGCCGTTATTAAATTGGGTCCATTTATTTTTCATGGTTATAAATGGCGATTTTTTCGCATCAACGCTATTCATTGGTTGCTCGGTTTGAGTCAGGGTTGTGGGCATTTCTTTAGTATCCTTCCACTAAGACAGTTTTACCTAAGGGGATTAAATGTTGTTTCAGTAAAAATGGCTTACGCCAACCTAAATTGGCATTTTCATTACTTCGTCAAACGCTTGTACTAAACGATTTCGGACTTGAATCATGGCTGAAAAAGATAAACTGGCTTTTTGCGAGGCGACCATCGCCCCCACCAAGTCATCACTTTCACCACTATCAACGGCTTTAATTAACGCTGATGAAGTATTTTGGTCAGTATTAATTGCTGCGACCTTTTGCTCCATCAATTCAGTAAAAGAGGGGGTTTGCAATCCAAAGTCTCGTGGATTTGGACCTACGCTAATTGCTCCCTTTGCCATTTCTGAGTGGAGATTCATTTGGTTCATCAGAGGCGGCATGGTCACCATAGTTGCGTTAGACATTGTTTTTCCTATCTATGACTAAATTAATTTTTAGGCGACTTTTCCAAGGGCTAAATCGATATCGATCCCTTGTTCACGCATTTGGGCTATTTTGTATCTCAATGCTCTGGTAGTCATTCCGAGGGATTCAGCAGTCAGGTTTCGTTGGCCATTGAATCTTTTCAAGGTATCAATAATGTATTGGAATTCAGCTTGTCGTTTTGAGTCTTTTAAGCCTGATTCTGATGATACTTTGGCTGCTGAAATGCTTGATTCAATCCCCAGTTCAGCAGCTTGAATAGCTTGGCCACGACGTAGCACTAATGCTCGTTGAAT
This sequence comes from Shewanella sp. 10N.286.48.A6, assembly GCF_002873135.1. Classification (GTDB taxonomy): domain Bacteria; phylum Pseudomonadota; class Gammaproteobacteria; order Enterobacterales; family Shewanellaceae; genus Shewanella. Next base: position 79,805 of record NZ_MCVI01000029.1, on the reverse strand, counting down.
CGCATTTTCAAGTTCACGGACATTGCCGGTCCATTGATGACTTAACATCAGTTGCCGTGCTTGATCGCTGAAGTAACAAGGTTGATCTGTATTGCAGTTGTGATACAAGTTTAAGAAGAATTCTGCTATCGGTAGTATGTCTTCACGACGTTGTCTTAAAGGGGTTATTTTTAGTGGTAGAACATCAAGGCGATAGAATAAGTCTTGTCTAAATTCGTTATTTTCCACAGCTTGACGCAAATCTTTATTGGTCGATGCGATAACGCGAATATCGAGTGAAACTGGCTTATGACTGCCTAAGCGCTCAACTTCTCGTTCTTGTAAAACGCGTAATAATTTTGCTTGTAGCAGTAATGGCATTTCGCCTATTTCATCAAGTAAAATCGTACCGCCATTGGCTTGTTCAAATTTACCTGGCTGCTCACTCACAGCACCCGTAAAGGCCCCTTTGATGTGGCCAAACAATATGGATTCTAAAATGTTTTCTGGTATTGCTGCACAATTAATTGAAATAAAAGGCTTATTAGCTCTAGCTGAATGTCGATGAATATATTTTGCTAACGGCTCTTTACCGGTACCGCTTTCACCTGTCAGCAAAACAGTAGCATTAGTGACCGCGGCACGTTGAGCAAGCATGAGCAGCTGTCGACTAACAGAAGAGGCTGCGACAATTTCAGTGTCTGTTTTATCCAGAGTTTGTAAGCGAACGAGCAGCGATAGTAATTGTTGATTATCAATGGGTAACAGAAGGTAATCTTGAATGCCTGCTTGCATTGCCATGGAGGCTAATTCTGTTTGCTCAGGATCAAGTAATGCTATTTGATTTTTACTTGGATAAAGCGCGAGCTTCTGAATAACTTGTTCAGGGGTACAGTCTGATAAGTTAATGATTGATAACCATGGCGGGGGCATCATATTGTCCCATAATTCAAAGCCATGATTGCTCAGCAGTTTAGCGCCTTGCTCATTTAGTCTAGTTTCAACTAATTGAATTCGAAATTGCTGACTCATTGACTGACCTTAGCCGTTTTGGAAGAAGCTTTGGTGGTCCCTTTAACTAACCTGACCATCACTCGGCGATTTAATTCTCGACCTTGTGCATTGTTAGTTGCAATTGGATTACGCGAACCATGATGTCTGACTTGGATCATGTTGACAGAAACCCCTAGTTCAATCAGCCTTGATTGTACTTCTAGCGCACGCTCTTTACTGAGTTGTAAATTAATAAAACGATCCCCAGAATCGTCTGCGTGACCATCAACTAATACTTCAGTCACCGTCGGATCTGCACTGATATAGCGTGATATTGCGATCAGATCTTGTTCGATATCAGCATCCAGCTTGCTGGAATTACTGTCAAAGGTTAAATCAACCCGACGGACGTAAGAAAAGGGTTTAGGCAGTAATTCCTGCTGACACAAGCGAAATTGTCTTACTGCTGAGCGAGTCGAAACTGGAGTCGAGTTGACTTGGTACTGCACCCCGTTAATGGGTGCTATGTTGGCTTGCCATGTTTGCCCTTGCTCTAGTGCTTCTAAAAATGCACGGCTGTTACGACTGGTATGGGCAAAGCTTCCACGCCATGTTAATTCTGAATGGGTAAAAGGTTTATTATGTTGTTGTTGCCACGCTGAACTTTCAATATAAATATCACTGGTGGTATCAAATAAACGAAGCCAATCAGAATGTAGACTGATTATTAATTCGTCACCAGGGTATGCCGTTATTTTATACTGGCCAAAGCCGTCAATATCATGGCTTATTTCACAATTAAAAATATCACCATTATATAGCCATGATGCTTTCTCCATGGTTGTTTTATAAATGTTATTAATTGTTTCCGCATAAGCGTTAAATGGGAAAGTAATTGTGATAATTGTTATAATTGTAAACTTATTCAACTATTAATATCCCTTAGTAAATATTCTGTTATATTGAGTACATTAGAATTTCGCAGTATTAGACACTAAAACAAAAGTTATTAAAATATACTTTTTATAAAAAATATAAACAAATATAAATTTTGTGATGTAGTAATGTTTTTCAAGTTGTTTTTGATGTTTTAAATGTTGTAGTATCCCCGCTAAATTACAGTGAACAAATAAATCTAATAAAATTAATAGGCATTGCCGATTTAATCTATTGTTATTTAAGGTTTAATTTGCATTAGTTGCTGGGTCTTAATTTATTAATTCAATATTAATTTATTATTAATTTATTATTAATTCAATTTAAAGTTTCATTTTTATATTCGCTGGTTATATATTCGGTACTTATTTACATGGCGTCAAAATAAAGTGCAAAGTCATTTTTATGGCAGTCTTTGTTCGTCTTTGATATTTATTGGGTGTAATTTGTATTACAAGGTTTTATTGTAGCGCCCATGTTTAATTTTGTTTCTTTTGTGGGCAGTAATAATGCGATGCTTTAAATTTAAGTGAGTTTCAAAACAAGAATGAAAACTACAGCCAAAGCAAGTTTAATAAAGAAGCAGAATCTAGAAAAAGTTAGATCTGTTGTCTTAGTACAAGAGAAATTAGCTCGAAGTCGGCTTTTACTTCAATTAGAACGTTGTCATCGCTCATTGCTTGACAATATTAATGACTTGCTTGGCCCATTAATTAGCCAAGGTCATCATTCTTTATCGCGAGTTGAATTATCTGCCGAATCTACCGCGATTAATCCTAATCTTAACCATGCTTGGTTTTTAATGAGCTATCGACGTACACCACTGGCTTGGTGGCGCATTGATAAGTGCACTTTAGATCAATTGGCGAGTGGCTACTATGGCAGTTTTTCTAGTCCACTACAGTCACCATTACGTGCGCCAAGTTTATCGGAGTTTAGGTTAGTAAAACGATTATTACGTTCAGCCTTAGATGTTTTACCTATTACAGAACTTGATAATGAAGGCTTAGACCTTGAGCTCGTCGTCAATACCACGCCACTTGAAGTGCCATTGCTATGGACGTTGAATTTTCCATCCGAACATGTTGGTCCGCCAATGCTGTTATGTATGACCGAATTTGCTTTAGGTTTAATGGCTGAGCAACCAAGTGAGTATCAAGCTGCCCCTGATTTATCTTCACAGTTGAGCCAAAGGCTAAGGCAAATTCCAATCAAGGCGACGTTGGAACTCGGTAATCAGAATGTACCGATTACATCACTTGAAGGTCTAAAAGTGGGCGATATTATCCCCATGAATTTACATTCTAGATGCCCCGTTACTATTGGTCATCGCCCGTTATTTTATGCCACTGTCCATTCTAATGAAGGACAATTGGTCGCCAAACTTACCCAGGAAGCGTTTCACTCAGAGGACACTAACCATGCCTGAAAATATACTATTACAAGACGATGATTTTCTATTAGATGACGATTTATTGTTAGAAGATACATTGGTTGATTCAAAGCCTGCACCGAAAGCAAAAGTGCTAAAAGATATGTCTTTCTTCCATCAGTTACCTGTTCAAGTCACACTTGAATTGGCCAGCACTGAAATGTCTTTAGGTGAGTTAACACAGATGGGCGAAGGCGATGTTGTCGCACTGGATCGCATGGTGGGTGAACCATTAGATATTCGGGTTAACGGTGCTTTGCTAGGCCGAGGCGAAGTGGTCGAAGTTAAAGGCCGTTACGGTGTGCGATTGTTAGAAGTTGAAGCGATCAGTTTAACTGGAGCGAACGACTAATATGTTGCGAGTCACTCTGCTGCTGTTATGTCTGTTAGCACCTAATGTTTATGCTAATGACGGCTTAACTCTGTTTACATTAGCAGATGGCGACCAATCACAAACAGTCAATATCAAGTTAGAAATCTTAGCCATGATGACAGTGCTAAGTTTTCTACCCGCGATGTTGATGATGATGACCAGCTTTACGCGAATCATTATTGTGTTATCCATTTTAAGACAAGCGTTAGGTTTACAGCAGAGCCCACCTAATAAGGTGCTTATTGGCATTGCGCTGATATTATCTATTTTCATTATGCGTCCTGTTGGCGAGGTGATATATGAAGATGCCTTTATCCCTTATGACAATGGCCAGATTGAACTCACTGAGATGGTTGCGCGTGCTGAAGTGCCAATAAGGCAGTTTATGTTGGCGCAAACTCGTGAAACTGATTTAGAGCAAATGCTAAAGATTGCTAATGAACCCGTCACATTAACAGCCAATGAAATCCCATTTTTTGTATTAATGCCAGCCTTTGTTCTTAGTGAACTTAAAACGGCATTCCAAATTGGTTTTTTACTCTATATTCCATTTCTTGTGATCGATCTGGTGGTTGCTAGTGTCTTGATGTCGATGGGTATGATGATGCTATCGCCGCTTATTATTTCATTACCTTTTAAGTTAATGGTGTTTGTTTTAGTTGATGGTTGGGCTATGACAGTAGGCACTTTAGCTGCCAGTTTCGGTTAGCTAGGGCTGACATGATGGTACATATGATTCAACAGACAATGTTAATAAGCCTCATGGGTGAAAGCTATCAGGAGTTAGATTATGGATGTTAATGAGTTAACGTCTTTTTTTGCTGATGCCATTTTCTTGGTGGTCATGATGGTGGGCGTATTGGTGGTACCGGGCTTGTTAGTCGGCTTATGTGTTGCAGTCTTTCAGGCTGCGACCCAAGTCAATGAGCAAACCTTGAGCTTTTTACCCCGCTTGGTCATAACGCTGCTGATGGTGTTATTTGCCGGTGAATGGCTATTGATGAAAATAAGTGACTTATTTGAACAACTATTTATAAGTATTCCCCATGTCATTGGTTAGGGTTGCAGCAATTAACTTGAAGTCTGCAGGTTCGGCGTAATGCTGTCGCTGACAGGCGCTGAAATCAGCAGCTTTATTGGTACTTTTTGGTGGCCATTTTGCCGATTTATGGGGGTGTTTATGGTGATGCCCTTTTTTAGCAGCACGTATATCCCTGTGAAGGCGAGACTATTATTTGCCATTTTATTAAGTGCATTAGTCGCGCCACTCATCCCCGCTGTGCCCATTGTTGATGCCTTATCCATTGGCTCATTTTTACTTGCTGTTGAACAGCTGCTTGTGGGCTTTATGATGGCGCTATTTTTACTCATCATGATCAGCGTAATGACCCAAATGGGCGCGATGATGTCAATGCAAATGGGCTTGGCAATGGCCATTATGAATGATCCCGCCAATGGTGACTCTAACCCTATTATTAGCCAATTGTTTTTGCTTTATGGCACGTTATTGTTTTTGGCGTTAGATGGGCACTTAGTTGCGATAGGGATTGTTGTTGACAGTTTTTATCTGTGGCCTGTGGGCATGGGGATTTTTGAATTGCCTTTAATGGGCTTAATTGACCGAATAGGTTGGTTATTCGCGGCAAGCTTTATGTTGGCAATACCCGCGATTGTAGCCATGTTGATGGTCAACTTAACTTTTGGTGTGTTAAGCCGCTCAGCGCCATCTTTAAACATTTTTGCACTTGGCTTTCCCATGTCGATGTTAATGGGCTTGTTATGTGTCTTTTTCTCTTTTAGTGGCCTAGCTAGTCGCTATAGTGATATTTGCCTCGATGCATTGTCGTCGATGCATCAGTTTATCGGGGGGTAGGTATGAGTAGCAAAGATAGTGGCCAAAGTAAAACAGAGCAAGCTACCCCGCAAAAACTCCGTAAAGCGCGTGAGCAAGGTCAGGTTCCTCGTTCGAAAGATTTGGCAGCTTCAGCCTTGATTATTGGTTGCGCCATTATGCTCACCAGTAGCGCTGATTGGATGGCCAGCGAGGTGGCGGAACTGACTCGTTTTAATATGATACTAACCAAAGAGCAGCTTAACGTACCCGATATAATGCAGCAGCATATGGGCGCAGCATTGCTGGCTATTTTGAGCCTTCTAGGGCCGCTTTTTTTACTGGTAGGCATCATTGCTATGGTTGCAGGTGCTATGCCTGGCGGGCCATTATTTAACATAAAAAATGCCTCGTTCAAATATAGCCGTATTGATCCTATTGCTGGTTTAGGCCGCATGATATCAATGAAATCATTGGTTGAGTTAGTTAAGTCAGTTCTCAAAATTACTCTGCTGGTCAGTATTATGCTGTTTTTCTTACAGAGCAATCTGCAATCAATTATGGCTAGTAGCCAAATGCAGATTGATGATGCTGTAAGAAGTTGTATTGATACTATTTCGGCGGGACTGTTTTATCTTGGTAGTGGGTTGCTATTGATTACTTTTATCGATGTACCTTATCAGTATTGGCATCATCACAATGAACTTAAAATGTCTTTCCAAGAAGTGAAGGATGAGCATAAGCAGCAGGAAGGTAAGCCTGAAATTAAGGCGAAAATTCGTCAAATGCAGCAAAAAATTAGTCGCTCTCGTGCTGATGTTGCAGTACCGCAAGCGAATGTATTACTGGTTAACCCAACTCATTACGCGATTGCATTAAGGTACGACGCCGATAAAGCTGATGCTCCATTTGTTATAGCTAAAGGTGTTGATGAACTGGCGCTATACATGCGTGAAGTTGCTCAGCTTCATGATGTTGAGGTGATTGAAATCCCTGCGTTAGCAAGGGCAATTTATTATTCCACTAAAATTGAACAACAAATTCCAGCAGCACTGTTTATCGCCATTGCGCACGTACTCAGTTATGTATTGCAAATAAAAGCGGCAAGGAGTGGTGCTCAAGCCAAGCCTGATCCGTTACCACATTTTTATATTCCCCCTCATTTACGACATGATTAAAGGAACCATTAAACCATGAACTGGTTTTCGCAAATTTTTTCTGGCAGCCGAAGCTATATCGGTATTCCGGTAATGTTATTAGCTGTGCTCGCAATGGTGATCTTGCCATTGCCGCCATGGCTATTGGATATTTTATTTACCTTTAACATTGTCCTTGCGGTCATGGTGTTGCTGGTTGGTGTATCAATTAGACGACCACTGGAATTTTCAGTTTTCCCTACGTTATTGCTACTTGCAACGCTATTACGACTGACTTTGAACGTGGCCTCTACTCGCGTGGTACTGATTGAAGGTCATCAGGGGGGAGACTCTGCTGGTAAGGTGATTCAAGCCTTCGGTGAAGTCGTTATTGGCGGTAACTATGTTGTTGGTGCTGTTATCTTCCTTATTTTGATGATCATTAACTTTGTGGTTATCACTAAAGGTGGCGAACGAATATCTGAAGTGTCAGCCCGATTTACCTTGGATGCACTTCCCGGTAAACAGATGGCTATCGATGCTGACTTAAACTCAGGTGTGTTAACCCAAGAACAAGCTCGAGCAAGGCGCCAAGAGGTTGCCCGAGAAGCCGATTTTTACGGTTCGATGGACGGTGCTTCAAAGTTTGTTCGTGGTGATGCTATCGCTGGTATTCTTATCTTAATGATTAACATCATTGGCGGTATCGCTATTGGTGTATTCATGCATGATATGAGTGCTTCAGATGCCTTTAAAACCTTTGCACTTCTCACTATTGGTGATGGTCTTGTTGCACAAATTCCTTCGCTTTTATTAGCCACTGCAGCGGCAATTATTGTTACTCGTGTTTCTGATGCTGAAGAAATGCCAGAGCAATTGCAAAAGCAACTATTGGCCAATCCTAAGACGTTAGCAACCGCCTCTATCGTGATGTTCATTTTGGGTATCGTACCTGGAATGCCAGGCATGGTGTTTATCTCTTTTGCTGTAATATTGGCGTTTTCGTCTTGGAAGCAAAGTCAGAATAAACCGGAAGTCGTAGAATCCAAACTTGAAGAAAAACTCGAAAGTAATACCGCTGAACCATCACCGCCGAGTTGGGATGCATTACCTTATACAGATTTAATTGAAGTGCGCTTAGGTTATCAATTGGTACATTTAGTTGAACGTACTAAAGGCGCAGAATTACAAAAACGGCTCACGGGTATTCGACGTACCTTGTCCGAGCAAGCGGGTTTTTTACTCTCAGAAGTGCGGGTCAGGGATAATTTGTCATTAGCCCCAAATGCTTATCAAATTAATTTAATGGGTAATCCGGCAATAACAGCAGAATTGCAATCAGATAAATTGATGGCCATCAAAAGTGGGCCGGTATTTGGTGATATTGATGGGATTATTACCAAAGAGCCTGCTTACAATATGGATGCTATTTGGATTGAGCAGGACTTAAAAGCGCGCGCATTAAATTTAGGCTATTCAGTGGTTGATAATGCGACTGTGATTGCAACGCATGTGAGTAAACTTATTCGTGAAAACTTATCTGATATGCTGCAACATGATGATGTATTAGCATTAAGTGATCGCTTAGCTAAACAGTCACCTAAGTTAGCAGAATCATTAAATACCGCACTAACGCCCATTATCCAATTGAAGGTGTATCGGCTGTTATTAAAAGAGCAAGTGTCACTGAAAGACATTCGCACCATTGCGACCACATTATTAGATTGTAGTGAGAATAGTAAAGATCCGGTGTTGTTAGCGGCAGATGTGCGTTGTGCATTGCGTAATAACATTGTTCACAGTATTGCAGGTGCCAAGAGTAAGCTTAATGTATTGACGCTGACGCCTGAACTTGAGCAAACTTTGATGACGGCTTTTAATCAATCACAGCAACAAGGGCAGGTGTCGTTAGACAGCTTTCCTGTTGACCCAACTCTACTAGCACAACTTCAGCAGGGCATGCCACAGCTGCTCGCTGAGGCGAAAGAGCAGGGGCATAGCCCGATGTTGCTTGTCGCGCCGCAATTAAGGCCGATATTAGCACGTTATGCATTAGCCTTTGCTAGGGGCTTGCATGTACTGTCTTACAATGAAATCCCCGAAAGTCGTGAACTTATGGTGGCAGGACAATTAGGTTAACACTTGCTGAGTTAGCCATACTTTATCGTAGATCCAGTATCGATTATTGTTGATATGCCCACTCACAAAAAAGCCCAAACCTATTGATTTGGGCTTTTTTCGTTAGGCTGATATTAAGCTCAAAACGTTAAAATCGTACTTGGTTTCGACCGCGATCTTTAGCGCGGTATAAGGCTTTATCGGCTTGTTTCATACTTTGCTCAAAGCTTTCATCAGTTTGATGTTCTGCACAGCCGATGGAAACGGTAACGCTGACTGTTTTCTTTTTCACTGGTGTTTTCTGGCGATTTTTCTTCGAGCTTTGTTTTCGACCTTCATCCCGCAGCACAATGTCATAATCTTCAATGCTTTGCCTAACGTCATCAAGGTGAGAATAGACCTGGTCAATGTTTTTACTTGGGAAAACAATGGTGAACTCTTCACCGCCATAGCGGAAGGTTTTACCGCCGCCAGATACCTTAGCTAGTTTTATTGCCACCAACTTGAGTACGTCATCACCTACGTCATGACCGTAGGTGTCATTGAAGCTTTTGAAGTGGTCTATATCAACCATCGCGACAGTATATTTTCTTCCTAGAGCTAAGCTCAGATTAAATAAGGCGCGTCTTGATGGAAGGCCTGTGAGCTCATCACGATAAGCCAAAAAGTATGAGTCAAATAACACAGTCACTAAATAACTGGCGGCTATCAAACTTAGCAATACTGACAAGGGTAAATTTGTTGGAATAAGGAAGTAACCTAGCCATAGCAATAAGCTAATCCCCAAGCTCGTTTGAGCTAAATTACTTTTCCAACTTAGCTTGCTAAAAATAATCAAAGCTAATGGATAGATAGGTAATAAATGCAGTGGGGATTTATCGATTGATAAACCCAAGCGTTGCTGAAAACCACCAATAGGACTTGGGTAAGTCGCAATTAATTTAACCCAAATATATGCCATTACACCGCACAGTAAAATTCCGCCTAAACGAAAGAAGCTATGAACACTGACGACACCGCGATCTTTGATAAAACAGAACATACCAATCACTAACGTACCAAATAAAGGTAGAAATTGATGTGTGAGTGGGGATAAAAGTAAGCTGTTGTTTTGTAGGGAATAAAATATCAATAACATCAAGCCTATATAAAATAGGCGACTACGATTGAATTGCAAGCAAATCAAAGATGATGCGACTAGCAACCAATAAGGTGCGAAGTACAGGGTGTCTTGCCAACTTTGCCAATGGTTTTGAAAGTGTTCAAGTAGTCCTAGAGTGATTATCGTAAGAATAAACGGCAGGATAAAAAAGCGCATGTAATGAAGTAAACTGCTCATTGATTCCACCATATTGAATTGAGTTTAAGAGGGGATTTTTTTTGCTGCATCATTTTTAGATCAGTTGAAAACTGCTAGTAACAGAGCGACATTCGCAATGATAAACTGAAATATAAATCAATCGGTCATAAACTAGTGGTATTTGTGAAGTACGAAGTGAGAAGGAAAAGTAAAGCTGTCCAAGCGAAGTGGTTCTCGGGGGAGGTATGGGTGATATTTGTAAAATAAACAGGACGCCACTTTGTTAATAAACAGTAGAGTCCTGATTCAGGTAAACCTTTTGGCTAGATGGAGAAGTCGCTTAACCTTTTTCCATGGCTTCAATAAACTTATTCGATTCAGCAATCGATTTGTTCATTTCGCTGATCAAGCTAGTAATATCTGATTGCAGGCTTTCAAACTCACCTTTAATGGCGCCAATGGCCTGCGCATTAAGGTTATGCTTTAAATACAACATATTGTCTTTCATAGCCGTCAGGATCGGAGGCATTTTTGCTTCGGCGCGGCGCATGCCTTTGACCAATGAATCGTAAGAGCGCTGGGTTTCATTCAATTTAGAGGTGCTATTACGGCGTAGGCTCGCTTTGCTGATTTCTTGAATTTCAGCTTGCCACTCTTCAAATAGAGCTTCAGCTACATCTTCAACTTTATCGATGCGATCGCCCACTTCATCAGCGGCTGACTGCGCTGAATCATATTCATCTTTAGCTTTGTTATAAGCATCTTCAAGATCGCCACCATCAAAGGCAAGTAACGCCTGCATTTCTTCTAACGCAGAACTAAATTGCTCTTGGGCTTCTTCTTGGGACTCTTTTGCTTCCTGGACGCGATCAACCATGATGTCACGCTTGTGGTAGCCGACCTTTTCCATGGCGCCATAATAAGCGCTTTGACAACCGCTAAGTAGTAAGCTGCTACTCAGTAATGCCAAGGATATCCATTTCTTCATTGTTTACTCTCTTATCGTATTATCGAATTAGTCGGCGGTAAATGTGGCAGCATCAATAATGCTCCAAAGGTGAAGTATGGCACCAATAATGGCTGGGATGATTAATACCCAGAAGAAGTAACATACTGCTGTAAGACAGAAAAATAGAATTGCAGCTATAATACGACCTTGAACCAGTTGACCTAAACCTGGGAAAAAGAAACTGGCGATGGCGGCAATCACATTACCAGCAGAACCTTGTTGAGACATTAAATCGCTCCCTTGGAGTGTAACTATCGTGTTATAACATTGTACGAATTAAAACGCAGAATTGAAAATAAAATAATCAAGAGAATATTGTGACAAATAAGATAGATGTAGCCTATATCCAACGAGTTTTTATTAGCATTTGGCAATTTATACTTCACCTTAAGCAGCGCTTGGTAGAAGATCAAATCAATGTCAAAGCCGGTCACTTAGCCTATGTGACACTATTATCACTAGTGCCAATGGTGGCGGTGACCATGTCGATGTTGTCGGCGTTTCCAGTATTTAAAGGTATTCGCGGTAAAATTGAGAGCTTTATTTACGACAACTTTTTGCCTGCCGCTGGCGATACCGTACAGGTTTATATCAATGAATTTGTTGAAAATGCCTCAAAGGGCACCTTTGTCGGGGTGATTGCGTTAGTGGTGGTGGCCTTGTTGCTGATTTCTGCTATCGATAAAGCGCTGAATAATATTTGGCGTACCACTGAAAGCCGCTCTTATATGGTGTCTTTTTCTATGTATTGGATGGTACTGACATTAGGGCCAGTATTGATTGGTGCCAGCTTAGTGGCAACCTCTTATGTGGTGTCATTAACGGTATTTGATAATAGCGAAATATCAGGCTTAATGACTTGGCTGGTTGAGCGTTTGCCGATGTTGTTTTCTGTGGCCTCGATTTTACTGTTGTATATGGTGGTGCCGAATAAAAAAGTGCATTTTTTACATGCCTTATTAGGTGCTGTGGTAGCGGCGATGCTATTTGAAGCGGGTAAAAAAGGTTTTGCCTTTTATGTGACGCAGTTTCCCAGTTATGAAGCCATTTATGGCGCGCTAGCCACCATCCCGATTTTGTTTGTGTGGATTTATGTGTCGTGGATAATTGTTTTATTAGGCGCAGAAATAACGGCCGCGATGCCTGAGTACCTCGATACCGGGATTTTTTCTACTTCAGAAGATAATGAGAAGTAACACAAGCATTATAAATACACCGACTGGGCTTAGCACTTGAGCCTGACATGAGTGTTAACTTGCGATACTTTATCGCTAGCAAAGATAACTTAACAAGGAACGAAAATGAAAAAATTGATACTTGCAGCATGCGTAATAGGGTTATCTGCTTGCGCCGCCACCGAAAATACCACAGAAGATACTGTAGTTTCTGCTGCTCCTAAGATGATCAACATGGCTAATATGAGCGATGAGCAAGCCGCTGAAGAATTATATAAAACGTTGCTAAACGCCAGTTACTTAGCCACTAAACTAAGCCCTAATAGTGTGGCGGTGCAATTTGGGGAAACTCAGTTTGTGCTGCAGCCTAGCATGAGTGAGCAAGGGGTCGATCGTATTCTTACCAATCGATTGTTTGCGGTGCATCCGCAATTACATGGCAGTAAAGAGCTATTGTTGTTAATTGGCTCACTAAACCAAAAGCTTAATTTTGCTAAGTTCGTCATTCGCGACAATGGGGCGGTGATCCAAGTACAAGGCGCTGCGACATTTGTTGATTCCATTGAACTGGAAGAATTACGCCGCTTTATGTTGTGGACTGATGAAGGCCTTAATCAAGTGGGTAAATCATTACCCAAAGGATCTGAGCATTTAATTAAACCGATCCCAGTGATGAAACAAGATATCGCTGGCTAAGGTTATTGTTGGTGTAGGTAAATCCGCAAGTAATCGCACAATTCTTCACGTAAGTATTAGGAAGTAACATTGATTGGCTTAATCCAAAGGGTGACACGTGCCAGTGTCACCATCGACTCTGAGCTAGGGCAAGAAGTCACCGGTAGTATCAATAAAGGTTTATTAGTGCTGCTTGGGGTGGAACGTGACGATGACATTGAGAAAATGCAAAAGCTGGCCAAAAAAGTCATCGGCTATCGTGTGTTTAGTGATGAAAACGGCAAGATGAATTTAAATCTGCAACAAGCTGGTGGTGAGTTACTGGTAGTGTCACAGTTTACCTTAGCCGCTGATACTGGCCGAGGGCTGCGTCCAAGCTTCTCCAGCGCTGCGACTCCAGATCAAGCCAATGAGCTATATGAAGCTTTCGTGGCTTTTTGTCGTGAACAAGGGGTGACAACTGCTACAGGCTCTTTCGGCGCAAACATGAAGGTAGAGTTAGTTAATGATGGTCCTGTGACCTTTAATTTACAGGTTTAAAGGAGCACATTATGGCGGCTAAAGAGCAACTTATTGAACTGCAAAACACTTGGTATCAAACCATTCCTTTGAGTGAGTTTATGCAAGTGCAGCCGCTGAGTTTTCAGCAGCAAACACTCACAGTTACCGCGCCGCTCGAGCCCAATATTAACCTGCATCAAACCATGTTTGCTGGCAGTATTTATACCCTGGCTACCCTAACGGGCTGGGGGATGATGTGGTTACAGCAAAAGTTGCAAGGTTTTAGTGGTGATATCGTATTAGCAGATGCACACATCCGCTATAGCGCGCCCATTACTGAAGCCCCCACTGCTAGTGTTATTTGGCCAGATGTTTCATTAGCAAGCCTTGCTGATGGCGGTAAGGTAAAGTGAAACTTGAGGTACAGCTGCATTGTAAAGATAAGCTTTGTGCCAGCTTTACTGGGCTGTATTTTAGCATTGCTAAGTTAACTTGATTTAAGCTTTGCTCAAGATACTGTGGTGTTAGATCAGAAGATGATTTAAGTATTAATATGTCACTATCTGTTGTAGTCGCGATTAAGTCTAACTAATTTAATTTATTGCAGTTAATGCTGAATTGTTAATGGGTTAACTAATCAATTCGGGTAGACAGTGCCGTGAAGCTGAATTAGCATTGAATACTTTATCTAAAAAAATAGCGACACTCATGTCGCTATTTTTTATGCCATTGATTTAGATTGCGCATATTGGAACCTGCCATTGCAAATCATAACCCCAATGATAACGGTTCTATCAGTTGGCCATTTGCTGCTGAAGTTTTCTAATTGCCGTTTTAATTTTACGGCTATTTTCAGGTCCCATACGTACCATAAATTTTTGCACATTTGGCAGTGCTTCTAGTTTAGGGTCGACAAACTGATAATTGACACTGATAGAACTTAATTCAATCGGGTCTTCAATAATCGGCGCTGATAAGATCATCTCAAAGGCTTGCTGCATGCGCTCGTCAAATGACATATCGCTATAACCTAGCTCTGCAAAAGCTTCGTCAAATATTGGCATGAGTTCTTTATAAGTGTTGATTAACTGCTCGTCATTCATATCTGACACCATGTTGGCGTACAGGTCATAACGATGGTAACTGTCAGGGTTTAAATAGGTTTTGTTAGTGATTTCACTGACGGTGAATTTATCTTTAGGGCCTTTCAGTGGGCTGGCTTTACGGATCACTTCACCTTGGGCCATATTATCGACAAATACCACAAACTGGCGGGCAATGTCTTTTTTAACAAGTAGTGGCTCGATTTTCATCCCATCAGCCATCTCAACCGTTTTCTGGGCGACAAAGTCATCACTTTCAATCAGTGTAGGTAAGGGCTCTACTACTTCAGGCTCTGGAGCTTCAATAATAGTGGGTTCAATAACTTCCACTATCACTTCTTCAATAGGCTCTTGCTCAATAGGTTGTTCAGGCACAGGCTCTGGTAGTTGCACAGGTATTGGCGCTTCGACTTCAGGCGCTTTATCGGCCGAGAAGTAGAAATAGCCTGCACCAGCCAGTAAAACCGCAATGGTGATACCAATCACACCCGCGTTACTACCACTGGCGCGACTTGAGTGCGGTGTGGCTCTATCATTTTGATTGACTTGCATGTCTATTCCTTAGCTTTAAACGTCGAAAGGGAACCAATATCATTGAATTTGTTACATTTTCATTTGGTGGCATATAAGGCTTAAACCTTATTTTCATTCTGCAATAATCTCAACACTTGTCTAGTAATAATAGCCAAGGTTAACAATAATTTATGCTTGTACGTATTGCTGGCGATCCCCTAACCAACGCTGAACAATGCTGTCTACATTTTGTGGCACTTGTTGCATAACATGGGCCGCTAATTTTTGTGTGTTTTCAATCAGATATTGATCCCTGACTAAATCAGCGATTTTCATTTCTGCCAAGCCGGTTTGGCGGGTACCGAGTACTTCACCTGGGCCTCTTATTTCTAAGTCTTTTTGGGCAATAACAAAACCATCGTTACTGGCCCTTAGTACTCCTAAACGTTTGGTGGCAGTTTGTGATAACGGTGCTTTGTACAATAACACGCAGTGGCTGGCAATAGAGCCTCGGCCTACTCGGCCACGTAACTGATGCAATTGCGCCAAGCCTAACCGCTCAGGGTTTTCAATAATCATTAAACTGGCATTAGGCACATCGACTCCCACTTCAATAACCGTTGTTGCCACTAATAAATGTAGTTCACCCGCCTTAAATTGGGCCATTATTTGCTGTTTTTCTGCACTTTTCATACGTCCGTGCACTAAGCCAACCTTTAATTCGGGTAGTAATTGGCTTAATTCTGCAGCGGTATCTTCAGCGGCTTGGCACTCAAGAACTTCAGATTCTTCAATGAGAGTACAAACCCAATAAATCTGCCGATTATCATTTAGCGCGGCTTGTTTTACCCGCTCGATGATTTGTTCGCGGCGATTATCGCTAATGGCAACCGTGGTAACAGGGGTTCTTCCTGGCGGTAACTCATCAATGATAGAGGTTTCTAAATCAGCATAAGCCGTCATCGCTAACGTGCGCGGAATTGGCGTAGCTGTCATTATTAATTGATGCGGATGAAAGCCTTGGCTGACGCCTTTTTCGCGTAATCCTAAGCGTTGATGGACCCCAAAACGGTGTTGTTCATCAATAATGATTAACGCGAGCTTATTAAAACTGACCTGCTCTTGGAAAATAGCATGGGTGCCAATTACCATGTTGGCGCTGCCATCGGCGATATCAGCCAATGATTGTGTTCTGGCTTTGCCTTTTAACTTGCCTGCTAACCAGCCCACTTTTAGCCCTAATGGTTCAAACCAGGCGGCAAAGTTGACTGCGTGTTGCTCTGCTAATAATTCCGTCGGTGCCATCATCGCCACCTGATAACCATTTTCAATGGCTTGCAGGGCTGCTAAGGCGGCCACTAAGGTTTTACCCGAGCCCACATCCCCTTGCACTAAGCGCATCATAGGTGTGGGCTTTTCAATATCAATACCGATATCAGCTACGACTCGTTGCTGGGCCCCTGTTGGCTTAAAAGGTAAGGCTTTTAAAAATGGATTTAATAGCTGGCCGGTGGCGGGTAAAGTCACCGCTTTATCAAGGTTATTGCGCTGACGTAATTGCAGCATACTTAAGTTATGGGCCAGTAACTCTTCTTGGACTAAGCGCTGCTGAGCGGGGTGCATGCCTTGCTCTAAATCGGCTTGGGCGATGTTATTGGGCGGTCGATGGATTAAGGATAATGCCTGACCAATGCTCATATTGTTGGGTTGCAGGGCTGGTGGTAGTAACTCTGTTAAGCCACCTTGATTGAGCATAGTTAGTGCCTGCTCGGTGAGCTTAATCCAACTGGCTTGTTTTAATCCTTCAGTCGAAGGATAAATAGGGGTCAGTGAATCACTCAGGGCTGGGTTTTCGCCAGCTTTAATGATTTTGTATTCTGGGTGGATTATCTCAAAATGGCGGTTGCCGCGCTTGATTTCACCATAGGCCCGAATTATCGCGCCGTTTTGCATGCCATTTCGCTGGGCAACCGAGAAGTTAAAAAACCGCAATGTGAGGTAACCACTTTCGTCGGCAATATTGCAGGTCAGCATACGTCTGCGACCCGGCACAATTTGGGTTGAGATGATTTCAGCTTCAACTGTGGCGTACATCGCGGGATAAAGAGCATTGATGGGATAGATTTGGGTGCGGTCTTCATAGCGCAGCGGCAAATGAAACAGTACATCTTGCACTGTCTTAATGCCAAGCTTTGCCAGCTTTTCAGCGGCTTTTTTAGCGACGCCTTTTAAGTCGGTAATCGGTACCTGATCCAATGGTTGCAAATCTAGCATGCCTTTATCTATTGAGTTGACCACAGACTTCATCACTTAGACTTTGTTGATATTGTAAAGCTCGCTGATTAAATTGAGTCATTCACTTTGGGGTTAACTTTGACAGTTATCCAAAGAGTTATACAGTCAACTTTATCGCCCTGATGCTTGTTAGCAATGATAGTACTGTAAATATATACAGATGTTATGGCTTATCTTAGCAGAGTTTTAATACAAGGCAATATTAATCCAGATATCAGGCTTAACTGCCTCTATAACCAGCCTTTTTGTTTAGCTATTCGCGCCGCATCTATGCGATTGGTGGCATTGAGCTTGGAGATCGCTTCAGAAAGGTAATTCCGCACAGTACCTTCGGCGATAAATAACTGGGCGGCGATATCACTGGTTGATAAGCCATCACTGGCTAATCGTAGCGCTTTTCTTTCTTTATCATTGAGTGGGTCAATATCACCAATGGCGCTGATCGCCAGCTCTGGATCGATAATTTTTTTACCTGCCATCACCTGTTTAATAGCGTTGACTAGACTTTCTGATGGCGCATCTTTTAGCAAAAATCCCTCGACGCCACAACTGAGTGCTCTTTTGATGTAACCTACGCGGCCAAAAGTGGTTAAGATGATGATTTTAGTTTTAGTTTTAGGTTGCATTGTTGCAGCCTCGGCTTGATATGCTGCGAGCCACTGAGCCAGCTCAACGCCGCTGTGACCGGGCATTTCAATATCACTGAGCAGCAAATCAAAATGCTGCTCTTTAAGCATTGCCATGGCTTGGTTACCATCTTCTGCTTCTGTGATATCGACTTCACCGAGTTCATCTTTGGCAAGGGTAAGTAGGGCAGATAATGCCCCGCGCACCATGGCTTGATCTTCTGCTAATAAAATCTTCATTAAGGCTGTTCCGTGTCGTTGTCAACTTTAGGTTCACTGACTTGCTCTGCTTCAAGGGGCAAACTGATGCTAAAACGGTAGCCATCGTTAATATGATAACTAAACTTGCCGCCCAATAAGTTCACTCGCTCTCTAATGCCTTTTAAGCCATTACCTTCTTTAATAACTTTGGTGTTAGCATTGTCACTTAGGCTAACAATAAGCTGCTTATCCAAGGTGTTAAAGCACCATACACATTGACTGGCTTGGCTATGTTTGAGCATATTATTAACTAATTCTGTCAACATTAGCCCTAGTTGAGATTCTTGCAAAGGTGTTAATGGTGGTAATTTACCCTCGAGATGTACTTCAATTTCTTTTTGTCTTAATAAACTGCATAGTTGATTGACCGTATCTTGTAAGCCTTTATGTTTGTAATTAGAAACCGTTTGGCGAATTTCAGTTAAGCTGTTTCTGGCGATATCAGCAAGTTCCTGTAAATGCTGTTTTGCAACAGCAAGCTCGCCTGCTTCAACCAGTTTTTCGGCGAGTTGTGCTTTCAGTGCAATGGAAGATAAATTGTGCCCCATGATGTCATGTAAATCGCGCGCAATACGTTCACGCTCCAGTGCCGTTGCTAAGTTAGCGATTTCATCATTTGATTGTCTTTGTTGGCGCCTGATGCGTTCATTGTTATGCTCAACCACGCCAAATAGCCCCACCACAAAGGTGATTAACATACCGTATAGCGGAAAATAATAAGCTTCATAGCCCACGATGTAATTGAGTAGCCACAGCCAAGTACTGATAAGAATAAAGCTAATAATGGCGGTGCGCAGTGAATAGAAAAAACCAATAAAAAAACCGGCAAAACTGAAAAATGAAATGGAGCCGCTGGTAAATATGGTGGCAATGCTCGCAGTGATGAGCATTAAAGCAATAGGATATTTCCCTTGAACGGCTGAGCTTTTGTAAGCCCAAAAGTACCCATATAAGAAGGGAAATATGAGTAACAAGCTGACACCGACCCGAGCCCAATCATCCCGCATAAACCAAAGTGGAATAAAGTAAAAAATCAGATTGAGCAGATATACCCAAGCTGTTTTTTGTCGATAGGCATTTTCTGGGTGAACGCGAGTGTTGCTACTATTGACCGAGTGTTTTGTATTGATATTAGACATGAAGCCTCCTTGCGAAGTTAGCATACTGCAACCGAGTCATAATGTGTATGTCTGCAGTAGCTAGCTTCAGCAGCATCGGATTAACGCGCTTGTTGTTTAAGTAAAAAATTTGCCCAAGCGTAATTAGGATCAATTTCTACAGCGTGTTGCCAATCATTAATTGCTTCTTTTTGACGACCTAATTCTTGCTTAGCGATTCCGCGCCAGGTGTACGCTTCAGTATGCCCCCAGCAGATATCAACACATGGCTGTTCATAAAAACGAATCGCATCAGTGGCATATTGCTCAGCCTTATCCATACCGCCGCCATATTGAGCGGGAGTATAAAAGGCGCTCATTGCTCTGACTAACGCAATACGGGGATTTTCAGGGCTGAGTTGTTCTGCTTGAGCCAGTAAAGCACTTACCTTCATTCCCAGAGATTGTCCTTTGCTTGAGTCATTGGCGATTTGCATACCGTAAACAGAAGCCAGTAGCGCCATTGACTCAGCATCGTCTTCACGGCTCAATACAGTTTCAAGTGTCGACTGTGCATCATTGAGGGCTTTTTTAGCCACTCCGCGCAGACCGCTAATATTGGCTGTAATGGCGATGCGATATTGTGCATAGGCGTGTTCATAATCCACAGATTGTTCGCTGAGAACCTTTAGCTGTTGTAGATCCATTGTGTTGGCTGCCATATCGATAGCGCCGATATCGGCATTGCTAGCACTACTGACTAACGTCAGTGTTACCGCCATGACGGTTGATTTTGAGATAAGAGATTTTAAGATTAGTGATGTCATGATTAACTCCGTTTATTGCATTTAAGGTGTGTTGCTACGGAGTTAGTATCTAACAAAGGGCTTGCACAGGGCAGACACAAACGTCACCAGTTTGAGGTGACAAATGTCATTGATAAAAAAGCCGCCGGCTTGTTAAAGCTTAGGCGGCCAATATATTGAAGCGAATTACTGTGGTGCTAAATCTCGTCTTCCCAGCACACTTTAGCGCCGCGAATACCGTCAACTTTGGCACTGAACTGCTTTTCTAACACATGACGCTTAATTTTAAGTGTAGGGGTTAGGGCATCATTTTCAATGGTCCAAGGCTCTGTCACTACGACAATGGCATCCACAACTTCATGGGACTCAAGGTGCGGGTTAACTCCATCTAGGGTCGCTTTCAGTGACGCGCGCACTTCTTCGCGGGCTTGCAAGGCTGAGCCTTCAGATAATTGCACTAAGGTGATCGGGTGCGGTAAGCCTGAGCCAATGACACAAAGTAGCTCAATGTGCGGATCTTGGGCTATTTTACGCTCAATAGGCACCGGCGCCACATACTTACCTTTAGAGGTTTTAAAGTTATCTTTAACGCGGCCAGTGATAGAAATGTAGCCATCTTCATCGATTTCACATAAGTCACCCGTATGGAAAAATCCATCAGCATCAAAGCATGCTGCTGTGGCTTCTTCTTGCTTGTAATAACCTGTCATCAAACCTGGGCTCTTAACCATTAACTCACCTTCATCGGTGCGGCGAACTTGGCAGCCTTCAACAGGGCGACCCACGCTACCAATTTTTGAGGCATTAAATGGGAAGTTAATAATTGAGTAAGCACAGTTTTCGGTCATGCCCCAGGCTTCTGAAATATTCATGCCGATTTTGTTGTACCACTCTAATTGAGATGGTGGGATGGGGGCTGATCCTGAACCTAATAAACGGCAATGCTCTAAGCCTAAACCTTTTTGGATTTTACGTTTAACTAAGCCGCTAACCAGTGGGATTTTAAGCAATAAATCCAGCTTGCTTTGGCCAATTTTATTGACAATATTGAGCTGAAACAGGGTCCATAAACGCGGCACCGAGAAAAATACCGTCGGGCGGCATCGCTGCACATCAGCCACAAAAGAATCTAAACTTTCTACAAACGCCACCGACGAGCCGGAGTAAAAAGACGATCCTTGAATCGCTACCCGCTCAGTAATGTGCGCTAAAGGCAAGTAGGATAATAATCTGTCTGTGGTATTGGTTTTTAAATCGCGAACAACCGCTTCACAAGTCCAGCCGTAACTGCCGAAGGTTTGCATTGCACCTTTTGGTTTACCAGTAGAGCCCGAGGTGTAAATGAGCGTCATCATTTGATCGCTACTAGGCGTAGGCGCATCCAATAATGGTTGCCCTAACTCAAGCAGTTTTTCCCAATGATATTGCGCTGGCATGGTGTCATAAGGTAAAGCTAAACGGAGGATTTCACCGCCGACACCGGCTTCTTGGTCGGCCCAAAAATCAAGTTTTCCGGTGAAGATAGCTTTAGCGCCACTGTGTTCTAATACATAGCGGATCATTTCAGCGTTAGCAGTGGGATAGATTGGCACACTGATGTAGCCGCCGTGCATAAGGGCAAGATCGGTAATAAACCACTCGGCACAGTTTTTAGAAAGCAGAGCAACTTTGTCACCCGGTACAAGACCTAAGTGGCGTAATGCGCCTGCAATTTGTTGTACCTTTTGCTGAACTTCTCCCCATGTGAAGTCAACAAACTGGCCGTTAATTGGTTGTCGTAAATATACGGCATCCCCTTGGGTTTCAGCCCAATGAGATAACATTTCTACTGGCGTTTTTATTAGATTTTCCATCGACAATTCCATGTTCTTTTTGTTTTTAATGTAGGATGCATTTATTTGTAGTTTGCTAATGCAATCATCTCAGTATGGCTATTTATCAGCCTATTCGCAAACGCGAGAACAACTTAACGAGATAATTTCTACTTATAAACTAGCATGTTTCACTGAAAGTTAAATACCTCTTGAGTAATAGCTCTAATAAAAAAGGGTGCCAATGGCACCCTTCAGGATAAAACTCGGTTTGTGAGCTAGATCTCCATTATTCCATCCATTTCCACTAATGAGCCTTTTGGCAGCTGTTTTACCCCGATTGCAGCACGTGCTGGATAAGGTTGAGTAAAGTAGCGCGCCATGATTTCATTAACGGTAGCGAAGTGAGATAAGTCGGTTAAAAAGATATTCAGTTTAACGATATCAGCCATAGTGCCGCCAGCGGCATCACATACTGCGGTTAAGTTTTCGAAAACCTGTACAACCTGCTCAGAGAAATCATCGCTAACCATTTCCATGGTGCTTGGTACGAGTGGGATTTGGCCTGAAAGGTAAACAGTGCTACCTACTTTTACAGCTTGAGAATAGGTGCCAATTGCTGTTGGAGCTTTATCGGTTGCGATGATGATTTTTTCTGCCATGACGCCCTCTGCGATCAAGTAAATGAATGATGTCATCCCTAAGCTGTTATCTAACTTAGGGATTTAGGGGATCAATATTACTAACGTTTGTGGCAGGTGCGCAAGACTTCTGCAGTGCAGAAGTCGTGATTGATTTATTAGCGGTTACGTGAGGTGCGCAGGACTTCAGGTAATACCCTAATGCGGCGCATAACATTGGCCAAATGAACACGGTCGTCGACTGAGATCCGCAGGTTAATGAGATAGACTCTGCCATCACGCTCTTCAGTGCTCAAGTTATGAATATTTGAGCCGGCGGCAGCAATAATACTGGTGATTTTTGCCAGTGCGCCTTGATGATTGACAATTTCAACTCGCAGATTGGCTTGATAGCTTTCACCTTCAACGTTATCCCAATGTACTGGGATATATTTGTCTGGCTCGCTTTGATAACCACGGATATTTGAGCAATTTTCCATGTGTACCACAAGGCCTTTGCCTGGGCTTACATGGGCGATGACAGCATCACCTGGAATTGGACGACAGCAATTTGCGAAGGTCACCAACATGCCTTCAGCGCCGCGAATTGGCATCAAGTGCTCTTCGGTTTCGCTATCTTCATTCTTAGTGGTGAGCTTGTGACCCATTAAGCGCTGGGCAACCACAATGCTCATGGCATTACCTAGGCCGATATCAGCCAATAACGATTCAAGATTGTCATGCTTAGTTTCAGCAATAACTTTTTTAAGCTGCTCTAAGGTGATGTCATCAAGCTTGTTTTCACCTAATGCGTGGTTCAGTAGCCGTTTGCCGAGCGCCACAGCATCGTCACTGGTTAAACTTTTCAAGACTTGACGAATTTTACCGCGGGCTTTACCTGTTACGACAAAGTTAAGCCATGCAGCATTAGGTCTTGCGCCTTTAGCTGTAATAATTTCAACGGTTTGGCCTGATATTAACGGCTGACTTAATGGATAAGCTTGACGGTTAACACGGGCGCCGACACAGGTGTTACCCACATCGGTATGGACTTCGTAAGCAAAGTCGACCGCTGTTGCATTCACCGGCAGCTCTAAAATGCGGCCTTCTGGGGTGAATACGTATATTTCTTCAGGGAATAGCTCAGTTTTAACATTTTCCACAAACTCAAATGAGCTACTGGCGCTTTGTTGTAGCTCCAGCAAGCTTTGCATCCACTTATGGGCGCGAACTTGGGTGGTACTTTGTTGTGAACTACTGGTGCCGCTCTTATACATCCAATGAGCAGCAACCCCTTTGTCCGCCATCAGGTCCATTTCTTCAGTACGTATTTGTACTTCAACAGGAACCGCATGGGGGCCAAATAATGAGGTGTGCAATGATTGATAACCATTGGCTTTAGGAATGGCAATATAATCTTTAAAGCGACCGGGATGAGGCTTATAAAGACCATGCATGGCACCTAATACACGGTAACAGGTGTCAATGGAATCGACCATGACTCTGAAGGCATAAATGTCCATGACTTCTTGAAACTGCAGTTCTTTTTTACTCATTTTAAGGTAAATTGAGTAAAGGTTTTTCTCACGACCTTTGACCTTGCAGTTAATTCCAGCATCTTCAAGGCGAGAGGTTATGGCAGTTTCAATACTGTTAATCAGTTCTTTTCTATTACCACGGGCTGCTTTTACGACTTCTTTTAAAACGCGATATCGCATCGGATAATAGGCTTGAAAACCTAAATCTTCTAATTCGCTTTTGATATTGTGAATACCAAGACGGTTAGCAATCGGTGCGTAAATCTCTAAGGTTTCACGGGCAATACGACGACGCTTGTCAGGACGTAATGCACCCAAAGTTCGCATGTTATGCGTTCTGTCAGCAAGTTTGATCAAAATAACGCGAATATCTTGCGTCATTGCCATCATCATCTTGCGGAAGTTTTCAGCTTGGGCTTCTTTTTTATCGCGGAACTTGATTTTTTCAAGTTTAGACACGCCTTCGACCAGTTCAGCCACGGTTACGCCAAATAGCTCAGTGAGTTCTTCTTTGGTAACTGGGGTATCTTCGATGGTGTCGTGAAGCAGTGCAGCCATTAACGTCTCGTGATCAAGACGCATATCTGCAACGATGCGGGCTACCGCAACGGGGTGGGTAATATAGGGCTCGCCACTTGTGCGCATTTGCCCTTCATGGGCATCACGCGCAACAATGTACGCCTGCTTGAGTAACTCTACTTGCGCTGGTTCTAAATAACCAGAGGCAGACTCCTTTAGACCTTCAAACAGATACAAGTGGCGCTACTCCTTAAAGTGAACGGCCTTCAGCAATTGCTGCAACAGCGGCAATTTCAGCTGCTTCGCGTTCACGTACAGTTTGACGCTCATCAGCGTCTAATGTGTTAGAGGTGACTAAACCTAATTCGATTTCGCGCAGGGCGATAACCGTTGGTTTATCATTCATCTCTTCAACCATTGGGTCTTTACCTTGCACAGCGATTTGGCGTGCACGACGCGCTGCAACCAGGATCATGTCAAAACGGTTGCCGATTTGTTGTACGGCGTCTTCTACAGTTACGCGAGCCATGTGGTGAAACTCCAGTGTTATCTATGGGAAAAAGTGACGCAAATTGTACTTAATGACAATTAGTCTGCCAACAGATCGTTAATCATACCATTATGAGTATGGATCTGACTAGCACAGGTTGATCTTTGGCTGCGAATGATCGCGCGCAGATCGTCTAGTGCGGTATCAAAGTCATCGTTTACAATAATATAATCAGCGTCTTTATAGTGTGACATCTCAGATACAGCCTCAGCCATACGTCCGTCAATCACGTCTTGGCTGTCTTGTCCTCGGCCAGTTAGGCGGCGTTCAAGCTCAGCTTTTGAAGGGGGTAATATAAATACCCCAACGGCCTCAGGCATTAGCTTTTTAACTTGCTCTGCGCCTTGCCAATCAATATCTAAAAAGACATCAATACCGTTGGCTAATGTTTGCTCAATGACCTTGCGGGATGTGCCGTAATAGTTACCAAACACTTCAGCCCATTCAAAAAAAGCTTCATCAGCGATGAGCGCTTTAAATTCTTCAACACTGGCAAAGTGATAATGTTGACCATTAACTTCACCAGGACGTGGTTGACGGGTAGTGTGTGATACAGACACTTGCATGTCGCTTGGCTTATCTTTTAATAAAGCAGAGATAAGCGAAGATTTACCGGCGCCACTTGGGGCAGACACAATAAATAGATTTCCTCTCGCGCTCATAGTGCAAATTCCAACCAGATTATTTTACAGGGCGAGTATTATACTCAAAGCATGGCAATTTGCGAGATTTGTGATGGAAAAAACTGCATAAATCTGTGGTTATTAGCGGCGATTTTTTTCTAACCTTTGTAATACATTGATTAGTTTAATGCATAGGCTTAAAGACCTAAGGCTATTTCATTTTGTCATATTCGTTAATAAAAAATGAACTGGCAATGTTAATGGCGCTAAATGGTTTGTAATTGATGTTTTTACAATTAATTTTGCGGCAAATGCAGTGGTTTCGCTGACTTTAGTGATGAAATTGTTTAGTCTGCTTATATAGTTTCTGTTTATTTATTATTGGGATTTCTTGTGTCATTTTCATCCTTATTTTGTCGCCAAGGCCGAGATAACGGTCAAAGAGTGTTGGCTGTGCAATTATCTTGTTTGATTTTTGTATTAATCATCGCGCTGTTATTTGCTCATTCTGTTACCACTATTATTGCAGGGGTAGTGGCGCTGCCCATTAGTGCTTTAAGCAGCTTACGCCGTTTACGAGACGCAGTTAAGCCAAGCTCTTTGGTGGCAATCCCAACCTTGTTATTGTTATTTTTTAGCCTTTCTATTGCATTTAGTTTTCCTGTTGCTGTGTCAGTGACCATTTTTATTTTAGCGGCCATAGTGAGCGCTGGTTTTGCGTGGTTTTCAGCACCCAAGAGCAATAGCCGTATTCAAAACCGCAGAAATAATTTTTATGTTATGGGCTATCAAGGCCCACATGCTAAACCTGTTGCAGGCGCTCAGAGAGTAAGGCAGCGTCAAGAACCGACCATTGGACATGGCAATAACACCAGTCTTAGGGCTGAAAGCCCTGACGCTGCCAACGTTGATAGCGCAAACTCTGATATTGAAAGCTTTGATAACAACAGTTTTGATGACGAACTGGGCCATGAGCCTGGTTATCAGCACGAAACCGTTTATAAAGAGTCTGAGCTTAATCCGTTTAACCATTCTGCAAATAATGCAGCTGGATACAATAGCGAAACAGACGAGGCTAGGTATCAAGCTGATGAAAAGCCCTGCTACCGAGTTGACCGAGGCGCATTAGAGTCAGGTTCGATGACAGAATTACTTAAATCTTGGTTAGTGTGGGCGCAAGATAATAAAAAAATACTTATAATGGCGGCAAAAGCTATAGGGGTTATGTGTGCAATTGGCCTAGTTATCTATCTAATTAGCTTATTATTTACTGGCACAGAAAAAACCGAAATTGTACCTGTTGAAACCGCAGCCATTGAGCAACCATTAGCAAGCAATGAAACTGCGCGAGTAAAACTGCCTGATGGTTTTTGGCTTATCTTACAAGAAGATATTTTAGTGTTACGCTGGTTAGGTGATGAAGGTGATGCCCAGTCTATTTGGCGTTTAGATACAGCCCAAGGCGATAAACGCTGCGCCGAATTAGTCTTTAATGATGGCAGTAAATTTAGGCCCATTAGCGTTGATTTAATGGCAGATAGCGGCACCGAAGCGCGCTTTTCACCGCTGGATAATACCAAGCTCATCAACAATGTTGCCATGCGTGGTAGCTTCAAACTGTGTGGTTATAACTTTAGCCTGAAAGGCAGCCAAGCCACATTATCCTCTGAGCCTGCATTTGGCCAATTTATGAAAAGCTTATAAGAGCTTAAATCGCAGCACAACAGGTGACTAGTGTTGCCGGCTGCGATGGCTTAAACTGTTTGGCTTGCAAAGAAAAGATATGGAGTGTTGGGTGGTTGAGTTTATTAGGCAAACAATTTTGCCTTTATATGGAATTGCAGCATCAGATGTAACAAGTGCCACTATTGCGCCTTTGGGCAATGGTCATATTAACCAAACCTATTTGGTTAAGTGGCCAGCAGGGCAAATGGTGCTACAGCAAATTAATACCACAGTGTTCACCAAACCTGACGTGTTAATCGACAATGCTGCTAAAGTGAGTCATCACCTCATCCAAAAATCTACCTTGGGTGAATACCAGCTCGATGTTATTTCGCCTGTGGTTCTTAAAGATGGAAGTTTGTCGGTAAACCTTGGTGATAAAGGTTATTGGCGAGCCATTAGCTATTTAGCCAATAGCCATACAATTGAAGTGGTGACCAATCAAGATGAAGCCAAAATGGCCGCCAGCGCTTTTGGTCATTTTGCACATGCATTGAGTGATTTAGATGCTAATAGCTTACAAGATGTTATTCCTAACTTCTTAAACCTTCCTCTTCGTATCCAACAGCTTAAACAAGCGGTTGCTGATGATAAATCTCAGCGCTTAGCAGATTGTCAGCAATGGGTTGATTTAGTGTTATCGCAACAAGCCTTATTTGCTGAGCTCGCCCAAGTGGAGCAACAACTGCCACTTCGTATTTGCCATAACGACACAAAAATCAACAATATGCTGTTTGATAAGCGTGATATGTCTAGCATGGCAGTCATCGATATCGACACCTGCATGAAAGGCTACTTAATGTATGACTTTGGTGACATGGTACGGGCGTTTTGCTCACCTGAGGAAGAAGACTCTACAGCGCTCGATAAAGTCATTGCTCGCCCTGAGATTATTAAAGCAGCCACTCAAGCCTATACCGAGCAGTTATCTGCAATATTAACACCGCTGGAAAAACGCAGCCTGTGGTTAGGCATTAAAGTGATGGCGTTGATGCTAGGTTCGCGGTTTTTAACCGATCATTTAAATGGTGATGTGTACTTTGGTATTCATCGTGAGGGCCATAACCTCGATCGCGCGGCAAACCAGTTAACCATATATAACAGCTTGGTTGCCCAAGAAGCGCAATTAGTGACGCTATTTGAATAATAACTAGGCTGTTTCAAATCATTTTCATAAACCAAAACGTCGATAAGGCTGAACCATGAAGTACCAATGGATATTGTTTGACGCCGATGAAACCCTGTTTGATTTTGATATATTTAGCGGCCTAAAGCTGATGTTTTCACACTTTGATATTGATTTTAACGCCAGTGATTTTGAATTTTATCAATCGGTAAACAAGCAGCTTTGGCTGGATTATCAACAAGGATTAATTGATGCCGCGCAGCTGCAACACACCCGCTTTTTACATTGGGCTGAAAAGCTCAATGTCACTACCAAGCAACTTAACAGTGATTTTTTAGCGGCCATGGCCGATATCTGTCAGCCATTACCGGGGGCGAAACAGCTGGTTGATAGCCTAAAAGGCAAAGCCAATTTAGGCATAATCACCAACGGCTTAACTGAGCTGCAAAATGTGCGCCTTGAACGCACCGGCTTTAAGTCGTCATTTGAGCATGTGGTGATTTCTGAAGAGTTTGGTAAAGCCAAACCCGATGTCAGTATTTTTGAGCATACCTTTAAGCTGATGGGTAACCCTGAAAAGCACAATATTTTGATGGTGGGCGATAACCTGCATTCAGATATTTTAGGCGGCGTTAATGCTGGGATTGATACCTGTTGGCTCAATCATCACGGTAAACAAACCGTCGATGGCATTACGCCAACGTTTGAAGTCAAAGACCTACAGCAACTACATGATGTACTGCATTCAGTGAGTTAGATAGCTCGATTTTTAGCATAAATAAAGCCACTCGATTGAGTGGCTTCTTTTTGGGTAAATCTTTAGCTCAAAGTATCAGCTCAAAGCATTATCCCTGAACATTAGCCTAGCAGGTTAACTCAAGCACTCGTTTCAGCCGCTTTAGGAAACGCCTCATGATAGGCAATCATAAAATCTTCTCTAATGTGTTGCTCTAAATGGGTTGCCCGTTCAGTGGGGCAAAAAATCATAATATGCACCATTTGCTCACCCGCAGGGCCGCTATGGATATGAATATGTGGCTCAGGTCCTGGCAGGTCAACGCCAGCATGTCTTTCAATAATATTATTATAGCGAGTTGCTACTTCAAAAAAGTCTTCACAGTGCGCTTCAATCTTGCTGGTTAACGCCGGAAACAACGGATACAAGTTTACAAACTCAACCACGGTAATTGAAAAACTATGGTAAACATAACGCTTCATGAAATTGAGGTTTTTCACCGCATAGCTAAAGAACATACTATTAGGGAAGGTGACTGTTTTACCTGTGTAATGGTACTGACCATGGTGCAAGTCGATTTCTTGGATCACCGTCGCCATTAAGTTGTGTTCAATGACCTCGCCGCACAGCTTACCCACTTCAATCCAGTCACCGATGACAAATGAGCGCGAACTCGCCCGCTGAATGGAGCCAGTAAAACACAGAATAATCTCTTTTGACGCCACCACAAAGGCAATGGCAATCGCGGTCACAGACAGCGCGAACTTATTGATTTCTGTCTGCCACAGTAAAAATAAAATCATCACGATTAAGATGAAAGTGCCGTTTTTAGTCCGCGACATCCACTTACGCTGCCCTTCGCTCACAAAAGCGATATCACCACGAATTTTAGACACCACAAAGCGTTTAAGCATCGACAGCAATAGGATGATTAATACAGTAACAAACAACTTATAGGTTGCTAAAAAATCAATGACGATATTCAGTTGTTCCACAAAACCTTCTTAAATAACAATAACTTGATGATAATTCAGCGATAAGACTCACTGTAACATAGCTAGTGATTAAGTCAGCTTTGACCAGTGTTTTATCTACGATATTCGTGAATTAGCCTTTTTTATTAACAATAGAATGCACTTAAGGAAGCTGAAATGTATTGGAGTACCAGCTCATGAAGTATCCCTTAATGCGATATAACCTATGGGATAGTCATTAAGGGCTTAAGGCACCAAACAAGCAATCAAACTCACTATGGGTTAGTTTTACCTGTTGTAGCGTGTGAAACGAAGGTTGTTATAAGGCCTACAAACTTTACAAACTAAAATAGAAAGCCCAGCATTCGCTGGGCTTAGTTTTATAAAACGTGTGTAAAATGCTTACTCAACGTTCTGGATCTGTTCTCTCATCTGCTCAATAAGCACTTTAAGTTCTACCGCTGCGGCGGTGACTTCTGCACTGATTGATTTAGACGCTAGGGTGTTAGATTCACGGTTGAATTCTTGCATCATGAAATCTAAGCGGCGGCCTTGTGCGCCACCTTTTTTGAGGATTAAGCGCGTTTCTGTAACGTGTGCATCAAGGCGATCCATTTCTTCTGCGACATCCATCTTTTGTGCAAGTAGCACCATTTCTTGCTCCATACGAGCAGGATCAAGTTCGCCGGTGATTTCAGCTAAACGGTTGGTTAGCTTGTCACGTTGCCATTGCATCACGGCTGGCATGTGCTCGCGCACGATGGCCACTTGTTCAACAATTTGGTCTAGGCGGGTTTGCAGCATAGTGTTGATTGCTTCACCTTCACGGCCGCGAGCTTCGATAAATTGCGCTACAGCGCCATCAAAAGCCATCAGTAAGTCTTTATTGATGTCGCCCATGTCTTGCTCTGCGCCAGACATCACACCAGGCCAGCGTAGAATGTCGGCTAAGTTAAGCTCGCCATGGCTAGATTCTTTCTTTAACCACTCTGCTGCGTTAAGTAGTTGCTTGGCCAAGTCTTGGTTTAGGCGCATTTCACTGCTGCCAGACTCTGATAGTTCATAACGTAAGTTGACCTCAACCTTGCCGCGGTTTAAGCGTTTACGTAGGCGATCGCGCAATACTGGCTCTAGGCTACGCATTTGCTCTGGTAAGCGTAAGTAGGTTTCTAAGTAGCGTTGATTGACTGAGCGGATTTCCCACGAGGCTGTGCCCCATTCGGCTTTGTGCTCAATGCGAGCGTAGGCGGTCATACTTTGGATCATTGTGAACCCTGATTAATTAGCAACGTAAATAGTGTGTCGATTATAGTCTGCTGATTGTGAAGGTCAAAGCTTAGCAAGTTTTATCAACTGGCTTTTGAGCTATTTATACTGGTTAGTGTGCAACTTAAGCGGCTTTTATCAGTCACAGCATTGCGATTAAGGTACGAGTGTCGTCTACCTATCATGGAAATAGTCTGCTGTGGTGACCATAGTCATCGAATTAAGCCGATGAATTGTTTATAGTAGCGGCAATTATTTGCTCACGCCTGCTGCGTGAGTGGTTGTTAATGTTTGGAGTAGTCAATTGGACCATTTTGTGTGGAATCTCGACCCAGTATTAATTTCATTTATGGGTTTACAAGTACATTGGTATGGGGCTTTGTTTGCGGTAGCCATTGCCAGTGGTTTTCAAGTTATGAAGCACATGTACAAAAAAGAAGGTTTAGATGTCGCATCGCTAGATAATCTACTGACTTATTGTGTGGTGGGGATTATTGTTGGCGCCCGTTTAGCGCACTGTTTTTTTTACGATCCAAGTTATTATTTTGCCAATCCAATGAAGATTTTGGCCATTTGGGAAGGCGGTTTAGCCAGCCATGGCGGCGGTTTAGGTGCCATTTTAGCGCTTTACTATTACAAGCGTAAAACCGATATGCCGTTTTTGTTTTTACTTGACCGCTTAGCCATTGCGACAGCGATATTTGGCTTTTTTGTACGGATGGCAAACTTTGCCAATTCAGAGATTTTAGGGCTACCGACCACTAAACCGTGGGGCATTATTTTCGAACGTATTGATATGCTGCCGCGCCATCCGGCGCAGTTATATGAGGCCATTAGCTATTTAGTTATCTTTATTGCTTTGTTTGCTGTGTATAAATTTACCAACTTAAAACAAAAGCACGGGGTTATTTTTGGACTGTTCTTGTGTAGCGTATTCAGCGCACGTTGGGCCATCGAAATGGTCAAGGTTAAGCAAGCCGCTTATGCCACAGATTGGACAATGAGTGCAGGGCAATTATTGAGTATTCCATTTTTAGTGGTAGGTGTGGCGCTGTTGGTGCTGCCTATGATTAAAAAGACTAAGTAGATTTAGCGAGACTATTTACGACTATTAATTGTTTTAAGGCGTTAAAAAGCCGAGTTGGTTGCTGCATGCAGTGATGAGCTCGGCTTTTTTGTATCTAGCTGAAAGCAATGCTAGCGGTATATCAGGGCTAACTTTCTGTAAGTGCTGGCGCTATATAGGTGCGAGTTAAGCTCGGATCATGCGGTAAATCTCATCGATACTGATTGTCTTGCCTTGCTCTAATTTTTTAATTCCTGCGACTATGGCGCTGTTTACTGGGGTTGCCACTTGGTGGTTGAGCCCAAGCTTTACGACTGCGCCATTTAGGTAATCAATTTCTGTGGGGCGCTGTGCGTGTATATCTTGCCACATCGATGAACGTGCGTGCGGGTCGATTGCCAACATGGGTTTTGCTATCAAGGTAAATAAGCTATCAGGTAGCGATAAAATCAGCGGTAGCAAGCGGGGTTTAACTTTGGTGAATTGGGCCAGTGGTAAGTGTGCTTGTTTGCAGACCTTAAGCCACTCTTGCATTGCCATGGCCAGCAGTTTTCGGGTTTTGCGCTGGCTTAATTGCTGCTTTATCGGTACATCACATATGGCGTTTAAGGCGTTATTGAGGTTGAGCAGTAATTTACCATTAATAATGGCCGTCATATCGGTTGCTAATGTGCAGCTGATATTTGCCTGTGCATTGTTCATCGCGGTGTCAATGGCGTGAGTTTGCGGGCATGTTTCGAAGGTAAATACCCCTTCAGTGCCTTTATGAAAGCTGGCGTTGTCTTGCTGCAATACATTAAACGGGGTGATGCCCTGAAAGATTTGCCTTACTTGATTGCGGTTTTTAAAGGCTTGCTGAAGGATTTCAAGGCTACCTAGGCCATTTTGCATTAATACGATGGCGCTTTGCTGGGTTGATATTGCTAATAAGTCATCGATGATGCTGGTGAGTTGGTGGCATTTTAGGGTGACAAAGATGACATCGAATTGCGTTATTTGCTCATTATCGCCGCTATTATTATCACTTTTATTACGGCTCTTATTAACAGACTGGTTGATATCGGTCATCAGTGCATCTGGCATGACGCGTTGATCTAAGCCTTGATAGTCGGTAAGCCGAATACCGTTATTTTCAAT
The DNA here is from genome assembly GCF_002873135.1 of Shewanella sp. 10N.286.48.A6. Taxonomy (GTDB): domain Bacteria; phylum Pseudomonadota; class Gammaproteobacteria; order Enterobacterales; family Shewanellaceae; genus Shewanella. The sequence goes on along the minus strand of NZ_MCVI01000029.1, from coordinate 45,955 downwards.
AATGCTGTGTTTAATCCGTGGCCGGCAAATAACACTGACATCAAGCTTAGCGAGCTTGAGTTCGCCTGCTAAAAAACAGCCTGTTGAGCCGGCACCAAAGATGGCAATTTTCATGTGTCTCACATCATTTAAACAATATTTAATCCCTCAGTGTGCCGTTTTGTTAATAAAAATCCAATAAGGGTTTTGTTAAGCGTGGCATCCACTGAAACAAGTCACTATAATATGCTGCGAAATTAAGTCATCAATTCCACACTATAGGAAATGCATATGCGTCCAAGCGACAGAACACCTGCACAATCTCGTCCAGTTACGATTACTCGTCAATTTACAGCTCACGCTGAAGGTTCGGTGTTGGTTGAATTTGGTGACACAAAAGTTTTATGTACTGCAAGCTTTGAAGAAGGCGTACCGCGTTTTCTTAAAGGCCAAGGCCAAGGCTGGGTAACTGCTGAATACGGTATGCTTCCGCGTTCGACTCATAGCCGTATGCAACGTGAAGCTGCTCGTGGCAAGCAGTCTGGTCGTACTCAAGAAATCCAACGTTTAATCGGCCGTTCATTACGTGCTGCTGTAGACATGAAAGCCTTAGGTGAGAACACTATCGTTATCGATTGTGATGTGATTCAAGCTGATGGCGGTACTCGTACTGCTGCAATTACTGGTGCCTGTGTTGCATTAGTAGACGCATTAAACTGGGCGCGTGGTAAAGGCATTTTAAAAACTAACCCGCTTAAGTTCCTTATTGCTGCTGTTAGTGTTGGTATTTATAAAGGTGAGCCAATCTGCGATTTAGAATATATCGAAGATAGCGCTGCTGAAACTGACATGAACGTTGTTATGACAGAAACCGGTAAGATGATTGAGATCCAAGGTACTGCTGAAGGCGAGCCATTCAGTCATGAAGAGCTATTAAGCTTACTTGAGTTAGCCAAGCACGGCATCCGCGAAATCGTGGACATTCAGAAAGCGGCATTAAGCTAAAAATTGATTTGAATTAAGGGCCCATTAGGGCCCTTTTTTAAAATGTATTCTACAAAAAATGATAACAGTATAAAGGAGATAATGTGAAAGCATATCAACGTGAGTTTATTGAATTTGCGCTTGAGCGTCAGGTATTACGCTTTGGTGAGTTTACCCTGAAATCAGGCCGTACTAGCCCATACTTTTTTAATGCGGGTTTATTCAATACGGGTCGTGATTTAGCACGTCTTGGTCGCTTTTATGCTTCTGCATTAGTTGATTCTGGTATCGATTACGATTTAGTGTTTGGCCCTGCTTATAAGGGCATTCCAATTGCAACGACCACAGTGGTTGCCTTGTGCGATCATCATGATAAAGATGTGCCATATTGCTTTAACCGTAAAGAGGCGAAAACTCATGGTGAAGGCGGCTCATTAGTGGGTAGTGAACTTGCTGGCAAAGTGATGTTAGTGGATGATGTGATCACCGCGGGCACCGCAATTCGTGAATCGATGGAAATCATTGAAGCCCATGATGCAAGCCTTGCAGGCGTATTGATTGCCCTAGACAGACAAGAAAAAGGCAAAGGCGAGTTATCAGCTATTCAAGAAGTTGAGCGTGACTTTGGCTGTGACATCGTGTCTATCGTTAAGCTGTCTGACTTGATCAGCTACTTATCTGAAAAACCAGGTATGGAAAAAGAGCTAGCGTCAGTGAGTGCTTACCGCGAGCAATACGGTATTTAATCTGTTTTGTATTAATAGCGAGAAAGCAAAAGCCAGACATGATGTCTGGCTTTTTTGATTCTGTTGTTTGGCAATGCTACCAATTTATACCGAGCAAATTAGCACTTAGATTGATGTAAAAACTCAGCGCGGGTAGCAGGGTTTGATTTAAAAATCCCGCCTAATGCAGTGGTGGTGGTTGAGCTAGTTGAGTCCATCACGCCGCGAGATTTAACACAGTAATGCACCGCATCCATTTTTACCGCCACATCTTTGGTTTCAAGCAAGGTTTGTAATGCCACTAACACTTGCTGGGTCAGTCTTTCTTGCACTTGTGGACGCTGGGCAAAAAAGCGCACAATGCGGTTGATTTTCGATAAACCAATAATCTTAGTGCGCGGTAAATAGGCCACGGTGGCATAGCCATCAATAGTCACTAAATGGTGCTCACAGGTACTGGTGAGGCTGATATCTTGCACTCGCACCATTTCATCAACGCCCATCTTATTATCGATGACAGTGATTTTAGGGAAGTTCTGGTAATCAAGCCCAGAGAAAATCTCATCAACATACATTTTGGCAATGCGGCGTGGGGTGTCCATCAAGCTATCATCCGATAAATCCAGCGACATTAATGTCAGGATTTCTTTCATATGATGCTCAATTTTCTGCTTACGCTCTTCTGCTGTGTAAGTTTGAGGCAGCATTGGGGTTTCAAGCCCTTGTTCAGTTAGTGCTGCTTTAACTTTCAACGCGGCTTCACTTAGTGCCATCTTATCCTCCAACCACAGGGGTAATACTTAATGAGTGTATGCTAAAAATGACGTTAACGCTTTATGGGCAAGCGCTGCATCAAAGATCAGGGACGGGATAATAACGTGATTTAGGTCAAATTAATATTATTGAAATAAAAAAAACCGACCTTTTTAGTCAAGTATCGGCTTTGGTGTGAGGCGACAAAATTACAACTTGAGATTATCTTTCAAAAAACTCAACATCTTATTGTAGTATTTGGCTCTATGTTCATCATTATAAAAGCCATGACCCTCATCATCCATGACTAGTTTTTGATAAGGGTATTTGTGCTGCTTTAAGCCTTTTTCTAATGACTCTAACTGCTCAATGGGTGCTCTCTCATCATTGCCGCCATGAACGAGTAATAAGCTGGCTTTAAGCTTATCGGTATTAAAGGCGGGTGACATGGCTTTAAGTTGTTGAGGGTTTTCCCCAAGCACATCTTTTAAATAGCTAGTGCCACTTCGAGATTCTTGTACATCACCTTCTTCAAACATCATTTCTAAATCGTAAACACCGGCAAAGCCAATGGCGCACTTGAATAAATCAGGCTCAATAATGGCACTTTGTAGGGCGCTGTAGCCGCCAAAACTGCCGCCCACAATACAAATGCGATCTTTATCTGCAAAACCTTGGTCAACTACATATTTGGTGCCATCAATGATGTCGTATTGAATCTCAGAGCCCCACTTTTGATAACCATCTTGTTGAAATTGTCCACCAAAACCACCTGAACCTCGAAAGTTAACCTGTAATACCGCCATGCCTTGATTCGCCAGTAACTGATTTTGTGGGTCAAAACCCCAATTGTCGCGGATATAATGTGGGCCGCCATGGGGGTTAACAATCAGTGGTAGGTTTTTGGCTTCTTTACCTGCGGGCAAGGTGAGGTAACCAGAAATCGTTTTGCCATCACGACTGGTGAAGCTGATAGGTTTCACTTCAGCCATGGCATCAGGGTCTAGCCAGCTTTTTTCAGACAAAAGATATTCAAGTTTGGTGTTTTCGGTATCAAATAAGTAGTAATCACCAGGGTTGCGATCGTTGAAGGCTTTAATGATAGCGAGTTTAGCGTCGTTAGTTTCACTGACTATTTGGATTTGATGTCCAGGTAGTGATGCCAGCAATTGTTTAACTAGTTTGGAGTGGGGATCTTGTTTATCTACAAAGGCATAAGTTGGATATCCGCTATCGAATTCGACGGCATAAAGCTGTTTGGTTTTTTTATTAATCCAATAGTTGCTTGGGTCAACATCTTCATCTTGAACAACCAGTTGCTTTTCGCCGCTAGTTAAATCAATTTTATACACCCCCAAGGTGTGATTGTCTTCTCTGCCTGCGGCAAAAATGGTGTCAGGGTTATTGGCGAATGAAATGGGATAAAAATCAGTCAAACCAAGATTAAGCTTGCTACTGTTCAGCCAATCGCCTTCATGGCGATAAAATATTTGGGTTTTATTTTGACTATCGATACCAGCTACAAATTTTACTTCGCCTGTATGATTGGTTAAAAAGCTAGCTTTACCTATGGGAGAGGTAACGATTTTGCGTCTTTTACCAGTATAGAGATCGACACGATATACATCTTGAAGGCTATCATAACCTCTCGAAAGCGCACTGCTCCATGGTATCGCATTGACCAGCATGTGTTTATTGTTTTCTGGCATTGGATCAAGTATGAATGCAGTGGCATTAATAGCGGTGTTTTTCTTTATATGGGAACCGGTTTGTTGCTCGCCACTGTTATAGCCAAATAAGTATTTTTTGCGTGAGCCATCAGCGTTAATAGCAAATAATTCGCCATAATATTGTGGAATGTCGGACCAACCTTTTAAATAGACTTTTTGTAGCACAATACGTTCATGGTTTGCCCATACATAATTGCCGACTTCGGCATTACCTGGAAAGTTGAGCGCATTGAGCAGCTTTTTGGTTTTTGTTTCTAAAATAACTAAGGTTTTTTTGCCATTGTGGCTAGTTAATGCACTGAGGTAATCACCTTCTGGAGAAATTTTGACATCGCTAAACTCTGCCCCTTTACTGAAAAGGCTCGCATCAGATAATGATGCCGCATGAGATATTGAGGGAATAAAGGCCAGCAGACAGGCTGCAATAACAGCAGTGTGTTTCATAAACATCCTTGTTAATTTTTGTAGTGGTAATATTTATCGATAGCTATCGATAAACTAAACCTAAAGTACGACATTTAATTAACAAATACAATTTATTGGCAATAAAAAACGCACCGAAGTGCGTTTTAGATATGTTGTTGTTTTGTGTTAATTCAACGACCATAATAAGCGATATTAGCAATGCTAATAGGTTAGCTTCTCAACAGTTGCTGCTGAATAAACTGCCACTGTTCATCGAAGTGCTTAGTGGGCTTTTGTTTGAACTCACTACGCACAAACTGAGCGATTCTCCCTTCTGCTACTGCAAGCAGTAGGTTGGCAAGTATGGCTTCGTCGATATTAAAACCTTTGCCTTCACGGAGGGTTTTTTCACGCAGTATTTGTTTGATTTGGGTTTCAATTTTGGCAAACAGTGCGCTAATGCGGCTGCGTAAACGTTCATTTTCACCTAAAAGTGCATCACCATTGAGCACCCGTGAGATCCCCGGGTTACGCTCTGAAAACACCAGTAAGAGTTGCAGTACCAGCTCACAACGTTTCATGGTGTCTTTTTCTTCATCCATGATGATATTCAAGCGCGATAAAATCGCATCTTCAATAAACTCGATCAAGCCTTCAAACATTCTCGCTTTACTTGGGAAGTGGCGATATAACGCCGCTTCTGAAACACCAACTTCAGCTGCCAACTTAGCAGTGGTAATACGTTGACCAGGGCTGGTTTCCAGCATATGCGCAAGGCACTGTAAAATGTGCTCACGACGATTTATTTTTGGGCTAGCCGCCATTATTTATTCCTAGGATTGTGACTACTTGTAAAGGTTATTTGGTGCCAGAATGACCAAATCCACCTTCACCACGTTCTGAGGTATCAAACTCATCGACTAAGGTAAACTGCGCCTGTACTACAGGCACAAAAACTAACTGCGCTAAACGATCGCCTATTTCGATGCTGTAGGCTTTATCGCTGCGGTTCCAGCAAGACACCATTAAGGGGCCTTGGTAGTCTGAATCAATTAAGCCGACTAAATTGCCTAATACGATGCCATGTTTATGACCTAAGCCTGAGCGAGGCAAGATCACGGCAGCTAAGCTTGGATCGGCAACATGTACAGCTATGCCAGTTGGGATTAATACGGTTTCACCTGGCTCGATAACCATAGTGGTATCAATCATGGCACGTAAGTCCATACCTGCACTGCCTGGGGTGGCATAAGCAGGTAAAGGAAACTCGCTGCCAATACGCGAGTCGAGAAGTTTAAGTTCTACAGGTGTTTTCATGATGTTTTAATCTTTGCTGCTATCAAAGTAAGTAATTGCGTTGCCAGTGTCAGTTTGTCTGTTGCGGGCAGTTTTTCACTACCGTCTTTCCAGAACACCTGCAGCGCATTGTTATCGGCGTTAAACCCTAGACCTGCAATTGATACGTCATTGGCAGCAATAAGATCTAATTTTTTGCGTTCAAGCTTGCCACGGGCATATTCTTCTACGTTATCGGTCTCTGCAGCAAAACCTACAGTGAAAGGTCGATTTTTTAGCGCTGAAACGCTGGCTAAGATATCAGGATTGCGAACGAGCGCAAGTTGCATATGCTCAGCCGACTTTTTGATTTTAGATTCAGCGACGGTGGCGATGCGGTAATCGGCCACTGCAGCGCAGCCGATAAAAATAGCTTGGTCTTCAATGTTTTCCATGACGGCATCTAACATCTGTTGTGCTGATTCGACATTGATGCGCTTAACGCCTGAAGGTGTGGCCAGATTAACAGGGCCGCTAATGAGGGTGACTTCAGCGCCCATTTGGGTTGCGGCTGCGGCTAATGAAAAGCCCATTTTACCTGAGCTATGGTTAGAGATGTATCGAACCGGATCGATTGCTTCACGGGTTGGGCCCGCAGTCAGGATCAATTTGTAACCGTTTAATGGTTTTTCAGCTGGGGCGAAATACTGCACCAGTTGCTCAGCAATGGCCAAGGGCTCTTGCATTCGACCTGGGCCGACTTCGCCACAAGCTTGATCGCCACTGGCAGGCCCCCAAACGGTGATGCCTTTACGTTTAATGTTGGCAAGGTTCTCTTGGGTTGCAAGGTTGCGATACATTTGCTGGTTCATGGCTGGGCAAACGATAATTGGCGCTTCAGTAGCAAGGCAGGTGGTGGTTAACAGTTCATCTGCCATACCTGCATTAATACGCGCAATGAGGTTAGCTGTCGCTGGTGCGACGATAACCACATCAGCCCATCTGGCGAGCTCAATATGTCCCATTGCGGCTTCAGCTGCTGGATCGAGTAAATCTGAGGCCACAGGATGACCTGATAGCGCTTGAATTGTCAGTGGGGTAATAAACTCCATGGCGCTTTGGCTCATGACCACACGAACATCAGCACCGCGCTCTTTAAGGCGGCGTATTAAGTCGGCACTTTTATAGGCAGCAATACCACCACCTATGCCTAGAAGGACTTTTTTATTTGTCAGCATGTTTTGCTCAATCCTGCTCATCGCGATATTGCGGCTAAGATATCACAATCTAAATAAGGATGATGATCCGAAATTAAAAATATAGACCATAATGATGTGCTAAGGGTCACAACAACTAAGGGTCACAACTCGCTATTTACAAAAAGTTATTGCTACCCACTATCTATAACTTACTCATACAAGTATGAGTGCCCCCATCACGGATGACATTAAACAAGGAGTGTTTATGGCGATTAAAGACTGGCCTGAAGGAGAAGGGCCAAGAGACAAATTATTACATTTAGGTGCAGGGCATTTATCGGATGCCGAGTTACTGGCGGTTTTACTGCGAAATGGCATAGCAGGTCAAAATGCGGTCGATCTTGCCCGAGATATGATTGGTCAGTTTGGCGGATTAAGGGCTTTATTTTGTGCACCGCGTAGTCAAGTTTGCCAATTGTCGGGTGTTGGGCCGGTAAAATATGCCCAATTACAGGCGGCATCGGAGATTTCTAAGCGAATTTCGCAAGAAAATCTGCGTAGAGGGCAAATTTTGGTAAATCCTGATTTAACTCGGGACTATTTAATGAGACAATTAGCAGACCGATCCTATGAAGTGTTTGCATTACTATTGTTGGATAGCCAACATAGAGTGATTCAATTTGTAGAATTATTCCGCGGAACGATTAATTCTGCATCAGTCTACCCACGTGAAGTGGTGAGCTTGGTGTTGGAAAAAAAAGCTGCGGCAGTCATAGTGTGTCATAATCACCCGTCTGGCATTGCAGAGCCAAGTCAGGCAGATCGGCAAATTACTGACAGATTAAAAAAAGCCTTATCTACTATCGATGTTTCTCTTTTAGATCATATGGTTGTAGGCGATCAGGAGATAGTTTCTTTTGCTGAACGCGGGTGGATAAATTAAACAACGCTTGACCTTATTTTTGTTATCGTGTATAAAATGCGCCCTCTTTGTGCCTCGGGCGACGGCCACACGAGGCACATAAATGCTCGAGCGTTTTAAAATTGTTTTTGGAGAAGATTGACATGTCAAGAGTATGCCAAGTTACTGGCAAGAAGCCTATGGTTGGTAACAACCGTTCGCACGCTAAAAATTCGACTCGTCGTCGTTTTTTACCTAACCTACAAAACCACCGTTTTTGGTTAGAAGAAGAAAAACGCTTCGTGCAACTACGTGTATCTACCAAAGGTATCCGTATCATCGACAAAAAAGGTATTGAAGTTGTTGTTAAAGAACTTCGTGCCCGCGGCGAGAAGGTATAATAGAAAATGGCTAAATCTAAAGGTAATCGTGAGAAGATCAAATTAGTATCTAGTGCTAAAACTGGTCACTTCTACACTACTGAAAAAAATAAGCGTAACATGCCTGAAAAAATGGAAATCAAGAAATTTGATCCAGTTATTCGCCAGCACGTTATGTACAAAGAAGCTAAAATCAAGTAATTGATTTTGTTCTTTTAAAAAAGTCCCTTTATGGGGCTTTTTTTTTGCCTGTCAAAAATGTAATCCAGATCTCCGCGTTATCAATTTCAATCAGTTATGCTTTTCTCTTGCTTTATAAACAACGCCTTACAGTGATAGAGGTCGTTACGCTTATTTTGTCTTCATTATTCACTTATTGATGCTATATTGCCGCCTTATGCATAAACGCCATTTGAACTATTTGGCGGTTATGTGAGCTTATTTACTGCTTTATAGGCACTATTTATGGTCTAAAACTATTACTAATGCGATAAAATGCTTTTAAAGTGAATTTAAATGCAATATTATTGCGTAATTATATTTGTTGGTGGTTTTGTCACTGACTGTTCTGATTGATTATTTGTTTAGGGGTTAATGTGCCTTTAAGAACCACAGAGCTGGTTGATGGTTTCCGCCATTCAGCGCCATACGTTAATGTTCATCGCGGAAAAACCTTTGTTGTCATGCTTGGCGGCGAAGCCCTGCTGCATAATCAATTTAGAGGCATCTTAAACGATGTCGCCTTGTTGCACTCCTTAGGGATTAAAGTGGTGTTGGTCTACGGCGCAAGGCCGCAAATTGATAGCGCCATGCACAGTGCGGGTATTGAACCGAGTTATCACAACGGCGTGCGCATTACTGATGAAGACTCATTAAAAGTGATTAAACAAGTTGCAGGCTCAGTGCAATTTGATATTACAGCAAGGCTGTCAATGAGCCTTGGCAACACCCCAATGCAAAATGCACAAATCAACCTTGTCAGTGGCAACTTTGTTATTGCTCAGCCTTTGGGAGTCGATGACGGGGTGGATTTTTGCCTAACGGGCAAAGTGCGCCGTATTGATACTCAAGGTATTGAACGCCAGCTGGAAAAAAATTGTATTGTATTGATGGGGCCTATTGCGGTTTCTGTCACTGGCGAATGTTTTAACTTAACCGCCGAAGAAGTGGCCACCAAAGTGGCTATAAAGCTTAAAGCCGACAAAATTATTGGTTTTAGTAATACCCACGGCATTTTGGGCAAAGACGGCGAGGTGATTGCTGAGCTGATGCCAAATGGCGCGCAGTCCATCTTGGATGAAATGCAAACGGCGGGTAAATCCTGTGTGGGCACCATGGCATTTTTAAAGGCCAGTATTGATGCTTGTCGTAATGGCATTCCACGTTGTCACTTGGTGAGCTACCTTGAAGATGGCACTTTGCTACAAGAGTTGTTCTCCCGTGAAGGTATTGGTACCCAAATTGTTACTGAAAGCGCTGAGCGCTTAAGACGCGCCACCATTGGCGATATCGGTGGAGTATTAGACCTTATTCGCCCATTAGAGGAGCAAGGGGTGCTAGTGCGCCGCTCCCGTGAGCAGCTGGAAATGGAAATTGAGCAGTTTATGTTGATTGAGCGCGATAGCTTAGTCATTGGCTGCGCGGCGTTATATCCCTTTGAAGAAGACAATGCCGGTGAGTTTGCCTGTTTAGTGGTGCATCAAGACTATCGTGATGCTGACAGAGGCAGTGTGTTGCTGAACAATATTATTGGCCAAGCACGGGTTCGAGGTTATTCGAAACTGTTTGCCTTAACCACCCGCAGTATTCATTGGTTCTTGGAGTTCGGCTTTAATATTGTTGATGTTGAACAGCTGCCTAACGCAAAAAAGAAGCTGTATAACTTCCAACGCAATTCAAAAGTTCTGGCGTTGGACTTGTAAGCTGTATTGCGATTGTGCCGTTATAGCAATGCCACCGTGGAGGTTACTTTACGGTGGCATTTTTGTGTATTTCAGATGTTAACTCATCATGGTTACTGATTTTTAGGCAAGATTTGGGGTGATAAAACTATGCCGGTCAGCATGTTATGAAGATTATGATAATATTGAAAAATGAATAAAGATGTATCCTTATAAAAACACATCACTAAGTAGGAAAAATGACTGAAATAGCATTAGCAGGATTAAGCAGTCACGGCATGTTCAATTTTGTCGGGGTGCTGGTTGGGTTAGTAGGGCTAACGGCGCTGATTTGGGTAAAGAAATTACCGAGCACTGCGTTGTATGTTAGCTACGGGATTATTTTATTCCTGTTTATGCTGTTCTCATGGACCCTGTATCAAACCAATAATAGCCAGTTGACGCTAAAGCCTGACAATAAGCCTTTGACGTTATCGATCCCCCTTTACAGTCAGGATTTCAACACGGATGAATTACTTTGGCAGCAAGTGAGAGTAGTGGACTTAACAACTGAATTAGAATTAACTCCACAGTGGCGTACAAACGGCATAGGCATTGCCGGATACTCACTAGGATGGTTTACCCTTAAAAACGGCGATAAGGCGCTGGTGTCACTCACAAGGGACGATGCCTTGCTACTGCCAACCACTAGAGGCTATGTAATGCTAGTAACCCTAGAGGATAACGAGGCCGCAATGAAAGCCATTGCGGCAATGAAGCATTGAAAAGTCGATAGCTATTAGCTTTGCTTTAAGCGGCGACGGCGCTGCAGCGCCATATCAGCGGTAAACAACACTAATGCACTCCAAATAAAGCCAAATGTGACCCCTTTTTCAATATCAAAAGGCTCTTTGAATAAAAATATTGCCAACATGAACATGATACTTGGGCCAATATACTGGAAAAAACCCAGCATCGATAATGGGATACGAATGGCTGCCCCTGCAAAGCACAATAGTGGAATGGTGGTAACAATACCTGCGGCCACTAAGGTTAAGTTCATTCCAATATCGTTAGTGAGCATATTTGCCGATGCGGTATCAAGCGTTAGGGCTAAATAAGCTAATGCCACAGGCAGTAAAATAGCGGTTTCAACCAATAAACCCGCTTTAGCATCAATGTTGACTTTTTTACGTAATAAACCATAAAAACCAAATGATGCTGCCAGCGCTAAAGACACCAATGGGATAGAGCCAAAGGAGATGAGCTGGATGAGCACCCCGATACAGGCAAGCGCCACCGCAAACCACTGTAATTTTCGTAACCGCTCAGATAAAAATACCATTCCAAGCAATACGTTAAATAGTGGATTAATGAAATAACCTAAACTGGCATCGAGCATGTGGCCGTTGTTAATCGCCCAAATGAAAATCAGCCAATTAAGTGCAATCAGTACCGAGGTCAGCGCCAACACCAGTAATTGTTTTGGCTTTTTCAATAACAGTGTTAGGCGTGAAAATCCGCCAATAAACTGCATTAAAATGATGATAAAGATAAAGGACCACACCACGCGGTGAGCCAAGATTTCGAAGGCTGACACATCAGCCAGTAATTTAAAATACAGTGGTGCTATGCCCCATAAGCAATAAGCACAAATGGCGAGGATAATGCCTTTACGTGTTTCAATATCTTGCATGAATTTCCACAAACAACTGACAAAGAGAGGGCGATTGTAGGTTGCCTTTGCCGATCTCTCAAGCTAATCGCTGGATCATTTTTCAATAAGATCCACTAATTAGCCTCAGCATTATCGCAGTTGGTATAAAGCGGCAAACTAAGATATTTTAAGTTTATGTTTGTGTTGGTTTTTTATGGATTTAGTCCTAATGAGTTAACCCACCATATAGGTCCCAGTACCGAAGGCGATATGGGTACCTTGTTCATTATGTAATTCCATGCGACAGACTGATACCCGATTACCTGAACGAATGACGCAACCAGTGCCAGTAAATATTTCTCCACGTCCAGGGCGCAAAAAATCAACCCGCATATCAATAGTGCCTAAGGTGGTTAGACGTTGTTGTAATTGCTCCAAGGTCCAGTCGTCTCTGCTTGATACTAAGCCGGCAAAACAGGTCAGCCCGCCAACTACATCGAGCAAGGTTGCCGTCACTCCGCCGTGTAAAATATTTTGATGAATATTACCAATAAGCTCAGGCTTCATTTTTATCACCACTTCGACACCATTTTCGTCATAGCGCTTTATCTCTAAGCCGAGTAAATTATGAAATGGCACATGTTGGTCAAATATTTCAGCGACTTGCTTTAATGCTTGTAGTTGGACATCCGTAGTCATATGCAGCCTAATTTCTATCGTTATTATTGTAGAGCATTTAATCTAGCCTAATCCCTTTGGTAAAATCAATGCTGCATATTTGAGCTGTTGCGGTTTGTGTGCAGACATCTTCGCCTCAGTGCTTTAAAATGCTGCATCTGATCTCAAGCCCTATTAATGGATAATCTTATTTCTAGCCCAGTCGAGTCTCAAGTTCCAGCGCAAGCGATTGTCTCAGCAACCCCAGTTGTGGAAGATGTGCTTGGACAGCAATTACAGCAAATCTTTGGTTATCGTGACTTTCGCGAAGGTCAGCGTGAGATCATTGAGCAGACCTTAAGTGGCCAAGATACCCTAGTGATTATGCCAACCGGTGGCGGTAAGAGTATGTGTTATCAGTTGCCAGCATTGATCCTCCCGGGATTAACCATTGTGGTCTCGCCGCTGATTTCGTTAATGAAAGATCAAGTTGATAGCTTGACTCAGTCAGGTGTTGCCGCCGCATATTTGAATTCCTCTTTACCCCGCGATGAAACCGTTGAGATTTTAAAACGCTTACACAAAGGCGAAATTAAACTGCTTTATGTATCACCAGAGCGTTTGCTGCGGCCTGACTTTATCGAGCGGATGCATGAGTTACAAATCTCACTGTTTGCCATTGATGAGGCTCACTGTATTAGTCAATGGGGTCATGATTTTAGACCTGAATATGCCGCCCTTGGCCAACTGAAACAGTTGTTCCCGTATGTGCCACTGATGGCGTTAACCGCGACGGCCGATCAGGCCACCCGTGAAAGTATTTGTCAGCGCCTTCAAATCAGTCCTTTTTGTTTACTCTCCAGTTTTGATCGCCCCAATATTCGCTATACCGTGGTTGAAAAACTTAATGCCGCTAACCAGCTCAAACAGTTTTTACAATTGCAAAAGGGCAGTAATGGCATCATTTATTGTAGTAGCCGTAGGCGAGTCGATGAAGTTGCCGATCGCTTAAAACTGCAAGGCTTTAGTGCAGCGGCGTATCATGCGGGGATGACCCAAGAAGAGCGTGGCGCGATTCAAGATAAGTTTTTAAAAGACAAAATCGATATTGTGGTCGCCACTGTGGCATTTGGTATGGGGATTAACAAATCCAACGTCCGCTTTGTGGTGCATTACGATATCCCCAAAAGTGTAGAGTCTTATTATCAAGAAACAGGCCGTGCCGGCCGTGATGGTTTAGATGCCGAAGCTTATATGTTGTTTGATCCTGCCGATATAGGCCGCGTTAAGCACTTGATTGAGCAATCAGAACCTGGCCCACAGCAAGACGTTGAATTACATAAAATGAATACCATGGCAGCCTTTGCTGAAGCGCAAACCTGCCGTCGACAAGTATTACTGCATTACTTTGATGAAAGTGGCTCAAAACCTTGTGGTAACTGTGATATTTGTCTCGACCCTCCTAAGCGTTATGATGGCAGCGAAGATGCCAAAAAAGTGCTGTCGTGCATTTTTAGACTCAATCAATATTTCGGTGTTAACCAAGTCATTGATGTATTGCGGGGCTCAAAAGCTGCCAACGTGATGGATCGCGGCCATAACAAGCTGTCCACTTGGGGCATTGGTAAAGATCACAGTCATGAATATTGGCTCAGTGTGATTAGGCAACTTATTCATTTAGGTTTAGCTAGCCAAGATATTACTCGCGGCTCTTCAGTAAAGCTAAATGAATCAGCACGACCAATATTACGCGGGGAAGCCAGCTTACAGCTAGCTGAACCTCGCATTCAATTAGTGACTACTAAGCGCCGCACCAGTTCATCACGTGCACCGCAGCAATATGATCGTAAATTGTTTGCCAGGCTCAAGCTACTGCGCCGTGAACTGGCTGAAAAACATGATGTGCCACCATACTTGGTGTTCAATGATGCCACCTTAGCGGAAATGGCGGCGATGGTGCCCACCAGTGCCGGTGAAATGCTGGCAGTAAATGGTGTCGGTGAGCGAAAGCTAAGTCGCTTCGGCGGTGATTTTCTTGATGAAATTAGTCAGTATTTGATTGAGAATTAACTCACTCGCCTTCAAGGCTATGTTAATTGCTTTAGCTTAACCTGCTTATCTGCAGCATTGGCGGTGACTACTTAGCCGCTAATGCTGGTTCTAGTTCCTTATAAACACTCCTACCTAATCATTTGATGGCTTTGATTGCCCTAGTCTGTTTGCATTTTAAAACAAGCATGTCATGGTTTATCTTCCTTGCTTAGCCTCGTAAAGAGCTAAGCTTCTTTGTGCTTAGATATAACTAAAGCCTTCCTTTAAACAGATTAATATTAGAAATTTCAAATCCATTTTTTTGCATATTAATAAAGTCAAAAATAAACGATAAATTACGTGTAAACAGCAGTGTACGGGCATGTGGGGATTTATTTGTGCTTAAAAGCGATGAGTAAATCAGGCTTTTAAGCTGCAGTGTTGCACAAAAGATGAATAAATTGGGGTTGACACAGCCAGCTGGTCAGGATAAAAAGTGGGTATAGATAAATTAATCGCAGAATAATTAGTTAAATAAAATGAATATTTATAGTGGTAACATTTTACTGGGTCTCCTTCTTCTCTTACGCAATATTTGCGCGGAGTCCTTTGTGTTACAAGCTAAATAAGTTTACTAGTATTCACAAACCCCGCGCTAATAGCCGCGGGGTTTTTTGTTTCTGCCTCTGATTGATTTATATAACAAACAAAAAGTCTAATGAACTAAATGAGCAAAGCACTCAAATCCATTAGCAAAGCGAACAAACTTTAACGTGAATAACCAGGTTCGATGGAGAAAAAGATGTCCGATAGAGTCATAATATTTGATACCACATTAAGAGACGGCGAGCAGGCGTTAGCAGCCAGTTTAACGGTTAAAGAAAAGCTGCAAATTGCATTGGCTCTTGAGCGTTTAGGTGTTGATGTTATGGAAGTGGGCTTTCCTGTGTCATCGCCTGGTGATTTTCAGTCAGTGCAAACCATTGCAAAAACCATTAAAAATAGCCGAGTGTGTGCCTTATCTCGTGCATTAGAAAAAGATATCGATGCCGCAGCGCAAGCATTATCTGTTGCTGATCAGTTTCGAATTCATACCTTTATTTCAACCTCAACCATTCACGTTGAAAGCAAATTAAAGCGTTCATTTGATGACGTATTAGAAATGGCAGTGAGTGCGGTTAAATATGCCCGCCGCTTTACTGACGATGTTGAGTTCTCTTGTGAAGATGCTGGGCGTACCCCCATTGATAACCTTTGCCGTATGGTAGAAGAAGCTATTAAAGCGGGTGCTAGAACCATTAATATCCCAGATACCGTGGGTTACACCGTCCCAAGTGAGTTTGGCGGCATTATTCAAACCTTATTTAACCGAGTGCCGAATATCGATCAAGCGGTGATTTCGGTGCATTGTCATGATGATTTAGGTTTATCGGTAGCGAACTCAATTACTGCTGTTGAGCATGGTGCTCGCCAGATTGAATGTACGGTTAATGGTATTGGTGAGCGCGCTGGTAATTGTTCATTAGAAGAAATAGCGATGATTTTGGCAACCCGCAAGAATTTACTCGGGCTTGAAAACAACATTAATGCCAAAGAAATTCACCGCACTTCATCCCTTGTAAGCCAGCTATGTAATATGCCGATTCAGGCTAATAAAGCGGTAGTGGGGACTAATGCATTTTCGCATTCATCGGGTATTCACCAAGATGGCATGCTAAAAGCTAAAAATACCTATGAGATCATGACGCCTGAAAGCATTGGCCTTAATCGTAATAACTTGAATATGACTTCGCGCTCAGGTCGCCACGTGATTAAGCACCGCATGGAAGAAATGGGCTATAAAGAAACCGATTATGATATGGATAGTCTTTACGATCAGTTTTTGAAATTGGCAGATAAAAAAGGCCAGGTATTTGATTATGATCTTGAAGCCTTAGTGTTTATCGAAGCGCAATCTCAAGATGATGATAAGTACTCACTGCAACATTTAATGGTGCACTCAGATTCAACTGAAGGTGTAGCCACTGCCACGGTGCGTATAGTGGTTGATGACAAAGAAATAACCGAAGCGGCAACCGGTAATGGCCCAGTCGATGCGGCATACAATGCTATTGCCCGTGCAACTGGTCGCAGCATCAATATTACTAATTACAAATTAAGCGCTAAAGGCGAAGGGCAAAACGCCTTAGGCCAAGTGGATATTACAGCTGAATACAATCAGCAAACATTCCATGGTGTCGGCTTGGCAACAGATGTTGTCGAGTCATCGGCTCAAGCGTTAGTTCATGTCATGAACTTAACCTATCGCGCCGATAAAGTGGCTGATTTTAAACAACAGATTCATAAAGAAAGGGAGTTAGGTGGAGTATGAGTTATCAAATAGCTGTATTGGCCGGAGATGGTATTGGGCCAGAAGTCATGGCTGAGGCACGTAAAGTGCTTAATGAAGTTGAAGCCCGATTTGCGCTGGACATTGAATATGCTGAGTACGATGTGGGTGGTATTGCCATTGATAACCATGGTTGCCCGCTGCCTGATGCAACCTTAAAAGGCTGTGAAGCCTCAGATGCCATTTTATTCGGCAGTGTTGGCGGGCCTAAGTGGGAAAACTTAGCCCCCAATGATCAGCCAGAGCGTGGCGCATTATTACCGCTACGTGGTCACTTTGAACTGTTTTGTAATTTACGTCCGGCAAAATTACACGCAGGGCTTGAACATATGTCACCATTGCGAAGTGATATCTCTTCACGTGGCTTTGATGTGTTATGTGTGCGTGAATTAACGGGTGGCATTTACTTTGGTAAGCCAAAAGGTCGTCAAGGCGAAGGCTTGGATGAAGAAGCCTTCGATACCATGCGCTATAGCCGTCGTGAAATAGAGCGTATTGCCCGAATTGCGTTTCAGTCTGCTCAAGGTCGCCGCAAAAAAGTCACCTCAGTAGATAAAGCTAACGTATTAGCCTGTTCAGTGTTATGGCGTGAAGTGGTTGAAGAAGTGGCTAAAGACTACCCTGATGTGGAGCTTGAACATATCTACATCGACAATGCCACCATGCAATTATTACGTCGCCCAAATGAATTTGATGTGATGCTGTGTTCGAACCTATTTGGTGACATAGTGTCAGACGAAATTGCCATGTTAACCGGCTCAATGGGGCTATTATCTTCAGCAAGCCTTAACAGCAGCGGTTTTGGTATGTATGAACCTGCTGGTGGTAGTGCACCTGATATCGCAGGTCAAGGCATTGCTAACCCTGTGGCGCAAATTCTATCTGCAGCCTTATTACTACGCCATAGCTTAAAACTTGAAGATGCCGCGAGTGCGATAGAACGCGCAGTAGGTAAAGCCTTATCAGCTGGCTATTTAACTGGTGAGCTATTAAGTAGCGATGAGCGTCATAATGCAAAATCAACCAGTGAAATGGGTGACTATATCGCTAATGCTATTAAGGAAGGTGTCTAATGGCAGCAAAAACCTTATATGAGAAAGTATGGGATGCCCATATTGTCGCATCACCTGACTCAGAAGCGCCGATTGTTTATGTTGACCGTCACTTGGTTCATGAAGTGACATCACCACAGGCTTTTAGTGGTTTAAAAACAGCGGGTCGTAAATTACGCGCCCCTGAAAAAACCTTTGCCACTATGGATCATAATATTTCGACCTTAAGTGCTAGCCTTGATGCCATGAGCCCAATGGCGCGTATTCAGGTGGAAACCCTAGCGCAAAATTGTAAAGAATTTGGCGTGAAGCTATATGACATCCATCATCCAAATCAAGGCATAGTCCATGTCATGGGGCCAGAGCTTGGTATTACCTTGCCCGGTACTGTGATTGTTTGTGGTGATTCACATACAGCAACCCACGGCGCTTTTGGCGCATTAGCATTTGGTATTGGCACCTCTGAAGTTGAGCATGTGTTAGCCACCCAGACGTTACGTCAGTTAAAAGCTAAAACCATGAAAATTGAAGTCCGTGGTCATGTGGCTGAGGGCATTACGGCTAAAGATATTGTATTGGCTATCATTGGCCGTTTGGGTATGGATGGCGGTACCGGTTACGTGGTTGAGTTTTGCGGCGAAGCCATTGAAGCTTTATCAATGGAAGGGCGCATGACCTTATGTAATATGGCTATTGAAATGGGCGCCAAAGCTGGCATGGTCGCACCTGATCAAACTACTTTTGATTATCTTGAAGGTCGTGAATTTGCCCCTAAAGCTGATGCTTGGACGCAAGCAGTTGCAGATTGGACCGCACTTAAAACGGATGCTGATGCAGTATTTGATGCCGAAGTGGTACTTGAAGCTGCAGAAATCGCGCCGCAGTTAACTTGGGGCACTAATCCAGGCCAAGTGGTATCTATTGATGCACAAGTGCCTAACCCTGAGTCTGAGCCCAATGCAACTGTGCGTGACAGCATGGAAAAAGCGCTTGAGTATATCGGCCTGACTTCTGGCACCAATATGGTGGATATTGCGGTTAATAAAGTCTTTATTGGCTCATGTACTAACTCCCGTATTGAGGATTTACGTGCCGCAGCCCATCATGCTAAAAACCGTAAAGTGGCCGAAGGCGTCACCGCTATTGTGGTACCGGGTTCTGGACAGGTGAAACTGCAAGCAGAAGCGGAAGGTTTAGATAAAATATTCCTAGAGGCAGGGTTTGAATGGCGCTTGCCTGGTTGCTCAATGTGCCTGGCAATGAACGATGACCGTTTAGAGGCTGGCGATCGCTGTGCATCTACTAGTAATCGTAACTTTGAAGGTCGCCAAGGGCGTGGCAGTCGAACTCACTTAGTGAGCCCTGCTATGGCTGCAGCTGCAGCGATTGCCGGTCACTTTGTTGATATTCGTAAGCCTTATTAATTGCCAACCCACTAGGAGAAACAGATGCAAGCTTTTACAGCACATACGGGTTTAGCGGTTGCAATAGATAGCGCAAATATTGATACCGACCAAATTATCCCGAAGCAATTTTTATCAAAAGTCACTCGTGATGGTTTTGGGGTGCACTTATTTCATGATTGGCGTTATTTAGATGACGCGGGCGAGCAGCCTAACCCGACTTTTTCACTTAACTTACCGCGTTATAAAGGCGCGTCTATATTGCTAGCACAAGAAAACTTTGGCTGTGGATCAAGTCGAGAACATGCACCGTGGGCATTAGCTGACTTTGGGCTACGGGTGATTATCGCGCCAAGTTTTGCAGATATTTTTTACGGTAACTCCATTAACAATGGCTTATTACCTGTGAAGTTAACCGCAGCGGAAGTGAGCCAATTAATGGCTGAAGTTGATGCTCAAGAAGGAGCTGAAATCAGTGTTGATTTGCAAGCTCTTACTGTAACGTCACCACAAGGCAGTACATTTAGCTTTTCATTGGCAGAGTCAGCAAGGCACAAGCTGCTTAATGGTTTAGATGCCATCGGCTTAACGCTGGAATTTGCTGCGGCAATTAGCGACTATGAAGCCAATATTCCTGCTTGGCGTGGCTGATGTAAGAGTGACGAGTCAATTGTAAGTTCAACATTGGCGATTAACATTTAAGCTTACACTTGTACCAACGTGGTATTAAATAAAGCCTTCTAGCTAACCCTAGAAGGCTTTTTTATGTGTCTCAACAATAATTTACTATATATCACATTGTATTTATTGGTTTATTTATTCATAAGATTTGGCGGTTTATATCGGTAGTTAAAAAAACTATAAAATTCAGCGCAGGTTTGTGAGTTGTATATTCTTTAGTAAGTTATTGAATATCAATATTAAAAATATTTTGGTTAACTATTTTTAATATGCTTCAGCGAATCAATTAGTGTAATTGACGCTTTTTTCTCGCTTGGTGTGTGATCCTTATCACTTAAAAATATTGCAAACACCGAAAAGGTAGTTATTTCTTCTGTTTTTAGGCATTTAGTTGTAAATATATTCTGCATCAGTACACTTGCCCCGATTTCAAATTGAGCTATTGCTCTAATGATGTAAGAGATTAAGCAAATAATAAATTTGCATACCCGGGGACAAATGATGAAAAAGAAATTATTAACCGTGGCAGTAAGCGCCATGCTGTTAGGGGCAACGACTCAAGTAAGTGCAGCAGGCTTTCAATTAGCTGAATATTCTTCTACAGGTTTAGGCCGTGCTTTTGCTGGTGAAGCTGCGATGGCGGATAATGCTGGCGCCCAAACTAAAAACCCTGCCATGTTGACTTACCTTGAAGGTCGCCAATTGTCTGCAGGTGCTATTTATATTATGCCTAATGTTGATGTGCTGGGTGAAACCAGTATTTCATCGCCTTTATTAGGGGCTGATCCAATTGTTATCCCAAGCAACGCCATCGATTTTGCCGGTGATGCGCTTATCCCAAATTTTTATTACTCGAATCAGTTAAACGATAACTGGACTTGGGGCCTGGCTTTTCATTCAAATTACGGCTTAGCGACAGAATTGGATGCAACTCATTCAGCAGCGATATTTGGTGATGATACTGCAATCACCACCGTAGAATTTAACCCAAACATTGGCTATAAAATCAATGATGCGGTTAGCATTGGTGCGGGTCTGCGTATTGTTTACGGTGAAGGTAATGTTGGCGCATCAATGCCAGGTTGGATTGATGGTATTAAAGCTCAGTTGCCTGATTTAGCACCTATGCTTCCGGCTGCTGGCACAAGTCTTAAATACATGGAAGGTGATGATATCGCCATCGGTTGGAAAATTGGTTCTAGCTGGCAGATTAATGACAAGCACCGTTTAGGTTTTGCTTATCACAGTGGGGTAGAGCTAGAACTGGACGGCCATGCGTCTGGGCTACTTTATGACGGTGGTCAAAATGTTAGTATTGAAGGTTACTTACCGATTGAGATCCCTGCTTTTGCAGAGCTTGCATCTCATCACCAATTAACTGAAAACTGGGCCATGCACGCCAGCGTTAACTGGACTCAGTGGAGTGTTTTTGATGAGTTGGTAGCATACTTCCCTGGCGAAACTAAGCCAATTGACTCAACAACGGGTTTACCATTGGAGTCTGATTTAGTTAAAGAAGAAAACTTCAAAGATAACTGGCGCTTTGCACTAGGTACCACTTACCAGCTCAATGACAAGTGGTTAGTTCGTGGCGGTATGGCACTAGATCAAGGTGCTGCGCAAGACGAATACCGTTCCACAACAATCCCAGATTCAGATCGTTTATGGTTTAGTGCCGGTGCGGGCTATCAAGCCAGTAAAAACCTTACGGTTGATTTTGCCATCACTTACATCAAAGGCATTGGTGATGCACCAATTGATGAGACTCAAGACTTATTAGGTTTAGCGTCTGTGAACTACAGCGGTGATGTTGAAGCCGATGTGTGGTTAGCAGGTGTGCAGTTTAGCTACAAAATGTAGTCGACAGTATTATTAATACATTTAAAGCCTCGCAATTGCGGGGCTTTTTGTTATTTGAAAATCATAAGACTAATATCGATACGCCAGCTATATTTGACAAGCCAAAGTATGAAGTAAAGCCATCGTCATATGCTAAGTTATTTAGGTGCTTACTGGCTTTACCCCAAAGTGACATAGCATGTCTAGGTAGAATAAACCCTTATAACTGTGATGACAGCACAAGCATTGCAATGTAAAGCATGATAAATCACATAAATAAACGGGTAGTTGATTCACTACTTTCAGTTTATGTGAACAAACTAAAATAAATAATATGAGATAGTGATATGCAAGCTAAGAAATACATTATTGCATTAGATCAAGGCACAACCAGCTCTCGTGCCATTGTATTTGACCATAAAGCCAACATGGTTACGGTAGCGCAGCGTGAGTTTACCCAGATTTATCCTCAGGCCGGTTGGGTCGAGCATGATCCAATGGAGATTTGGTCATCTCAAAGTTCATCATTGATTGAAGTGCTATCTCGAGCAGGTATTAGCGGTGATGATGTTGCCGCTATGGGCATCACCAACCAACGTGAAACCACCGTAGTGTGGGATAAAAAAACCGGCAAGCCGATTTATAACGCCATTGTGTGGCAGTGTCGTCGCAGCCAAAGTATATGCCAGCAACTCAAAGCCGATGGTTATGAAGCTTATATTAAATCCGCCACAGGCTTGGTGCTCGACCCGTACTTTTCCGCCTCAAAAATCAAGTGGATTCTAGATAATGTTGAAGGTGCAAGAGAAAAGGCCGAGGCCGGTGAGTTGTTATTTGGCACCATAGATACCTGGCTGGTGTGGAAGCTCACAAAAGGCAAAGTACATGTTACTGAACCCACCAACGCCTCACGGACCATGTTGTTTAACATCCATCAGCAGCAGTGGGATGACAAGTTATTAACGGCCTTTGGTATTCCGGCTTCGATGTTACCTGAAGTGAAACCCTCTTGTGCGGTCTACGGTTCAACCAGCATTGTCGGTGGCGATATTACCGTGGCGGGTATGGCAGGGGATCAGCAATCGGCATTATTTGGTCAATTATGTTTTGAACCTGGAATGGCCAAAAATACCTATGGCACAGGCTGTTTTTTACTGATGAACACCGGTGATAAGGCAGTGGTATCGGATCATGGCCTATTAACCACCATTGCTATAGGCGCTGATTTAAAGGTTAACTATGCCCTTGAAGGGGCAGTATTTATGGGCGGCGCGGTGATCCAATGGCTGCGGGACGAAATGGGCTTGATCCAAGATGCTCATGACACTGAATACTTTGCCAATAAAGTGGACGACACCAATGGGGTATATTTAGTACCAGCCTTTGTCGGCTTGGGCGCTCCGTATTGGGAAGCGGATGCCAGAGGCGCGATTGTCGGACTTAGCCGCGGGGTTAATCGTAGCCATATTATTCGCGCAGCGTTAGAAGCCATTGCATATCAAAGCAAGGATTTACTCGAGGCAATGATACAAGACTCAGGGGTCGAACTTAAACAAATCCGCGTTGATGGTGGCGCAGTGGCAAATGAGTTTTTAATGCAGTTCCAAGCCGACATCAGCAATGTTGATGTGATCCGTCCGCAAGTGACTGAAACCACAGCCATGGGAGCAGCCTTTTTAGCAGGTCTTGCGGTTAACTTTTGGCAGTCTACAGAAGAGTTACAAAACATTGCCGTGGCTGATAAGCATTTTTCACCAGCAATGGATGATAGCTGTCGTCAGGATTTGTATCGCGGATGGAAAAAGGCGGTGAGGAAAACCATCGGCTAAAGGGCATTTTTAAATCACTGGTAAACGACTAAATTTCAATATCAATATGCTTGAAGTTTGTATCGTCGTTAGTGGCCGGATTTGCATCATCGGTGTTGTTGGTTTGAGCAAGCTGTTTTCTGGTTAATGGCGCTGGTGGCAATTGTGCTTGCGGCGCTTCATGGCTATCAGCACTGATAACAGCTGAGTCAGTGACTTTTTTCACCTCTTTTTTAGGCGTGGTAACCTGCCTTGGCGGTCTGGCAGTCACAGCATAGAGAATATCTAGGTTCATTATTACCTCCTTCAAGGCTGTATTCAGTATATCTTGTTATCGGCCGTTTTGATTGTAAATTGAGCGGCTATTGGTTTGAATATATGACGCCAGCAGTCATCCTTGTTTGAGGATGTTTTAGCGTAAAGGCAATATTAAAAGTTTGGAATTTGCTTAGGTTTAAAAGCGCAAGGCAGCAATAAAATTTGTTGAACTGGTTTTTCTCACATCGTGAGCGAATATTTATTATACAAGATATAACTTTGATACAGTGGGCATTGTCATTTTAAGATGATAATGGTCAATTTTTAGCACATTTTAGTCACATTTTACTCGATAGAGTCGTTGTTATGTGTATGGTTTCGTTCATTTAGCCCCATAAAATCCACTTTCCTCCACCTAGAACAAATTAAATCAAATTTGCTGCGAACCCGCTTCAGAACTGGATTTAATTAATCTTCTCATCCCTTGACAATACTTGTGTTGTGTCCCTAAACTTAAGGGTTGTGGGGAATTGTGGATTTTTGTGGGAATTTTAATAACAAATCATAGGGATTAATGATCGTGTTTCGGGGCGCCAGTGCGATAAATATGGATGCAAAAGGACGGATCGCAATACCAATGCGATACCGAGAATCCTTGCGTGTTGAGCACAGTGGCATTGTCGTCATCACCGTTGATATCCAATCAGCTTGTTTATTGATTTATCCAATCCATGAATGGGAACTGATAGAAGCAAAACTAATGCAGCTGTCAGACACCAATCACATTGAACGATCCATGAAACGAAGATTATTAGGCCACGCTCATGAATGTGAGTTAGATGGTAATGGTCGTGCGCTCGTTCCCCCCGCATTAAGACAATTTGCCAGCCTGCAAAAGAAAACCATGCTGGTGGGTTTGCTGAATAAGTTTGAGTTGTGGGATGAAGCCGCTTGGCAGTTGCAGATGGACGAAAGTCATCAGCTAATTCAAGCAGAAGATCTCACTAGCCATGAAAGATTAGCTAATTTTTCATTATAAATAATTAATTAAGAAGAGTCTGATGAGCCAAGAATTTGCCCATTTATCTGTACTGCTACAAGAAACCGTTGATGGTTTAAATATCCAAGCGGATGGCATCTATATTGATGGCACCTTTGGTCGTGGTGGTCATTCAAGGCATGTGCTGAGTCAGCTCGGTGAAAACGGCCGCTTGATTGCCATCGATAGAGATCCGCAAGCCATTGAAGCGGCTAAACAGTTCGCCGATGATCCTCGCTTTCAAATTGTGCATGGTGGCTTTGGTCAGTTGGCCGAATACGTTACTGAGTTAGGTTTGAAAGGCAAAATCAATGGCGTGTTATTGGATTTAGGTGTGTCTTCACCGCAATTAGATGATGCTGAGCGTGGTTTTAGTTTTTTACGTGATGGTCCATTGGATATGCGTATGGATAACAGCCAGGGTCAAACGGCCGCTCAGTGGTTAGCGAGAGCTGAAATTGAAGATATGGCTTGGGTATTTAAAACCTATGGCGAAGAGAAAAACTCGCGTCACATCGCTCGCTGTATTGCTGCTGATCGAGATGAAAAACCCTTTTTAAGAACCAAAGATTTAGCTGACCTTATTGCCCGAATTACTAAAAATAAAGAGCGTAATAAGCATCCTGCAACGCGGGTGTTCCAGGCGATTAGAATTTATATCAATAGTGAATTAGAGCAAATTGATCAAGCCCTTGAAGGTGCTGTGTCGGTACTGGCCCCAGAAGGGCGTTTATCGGTGATCAGTTTCCATTCATTAGAAGATCGTATGGTGAAGCGCTTTATTCGTCGCCATAGCCAAGGTGAAAGCGTACCTCATGGCTTGCCCATCACTGAAGCTGAAATTAATAAATCTAAAAAGTTAAAAGCCATTGGTAAGGCGATGAAGCCTTCTGATGTCGAAATTGAACAAAACCCACGAGCAAGAAGCTCGGTGTTGCGCGTTGCGCAGCGACTTGATTATTAATTACTGAGGTTATATTGGCACCGTCATCAATCAATTTATCCCGCATTGTGTTAGCCGATATTTGGCAGCACAAGTGGATATTATTGCTGACGCTAATTGTAGTCGGCAATGCGATGAGTGTGGTGTATACCAGCTATGCGACCCGAAAACAGACCTCGCAATTAGATCAGCTATTACAAGAACGTGATCGTTTAGATATTGAATGGCGCAACTTGTTGCTGGAAGAGCAATCTAAGTCAGAACACAGTCGAGTGACAAGGATCGCCACTAAAGATTTAAAAATGGTGCGACCACTACCTAAAGAAGAAGTGGTTATAAGGCTGCAATGAGAAAGGAATAATGAGCAGACAAGCTAAACGTAAATTAAACCCTGAACTGATCCCATGGCGACTATTCGTTGTGGTGGGTTTTGTGCTGCTGCTGTTTACTGCGTTAATTGCCCGTGCCGCCTATATTCAAATTATTGAGCCTGAAAAACTACGTCACGAAAGTGACATGCGCACCTTACGCACCACCAGTAATCAAGTACAGCGCGGCCTAATCACCGACAGAAATGGTGAAATGCTGGCAGTGAGTGTGCCAGTACGAGCTGTGTGGGCTGATCCTAAAATTTCCCACGATAAAGATGCATTTAAAGATATGCGCCGCTGGAAAGCGCTGGCAGATATTTTACATGAGCCAGTTGATGAGATTGTGAGTAAGGTGCAGCGCGACCCTAAAAGGCGCTTTATTTACCTTAAGCGTCAAGTGACCCCTGCGGTAGCGGAATACATCAAGCAACTGAAAATTGCTGGCATCTATTTAAAGTCTGAATCACGCCGCTATTATCCCGCAGGTGAAACTGCCGCCCAGCTAGTGGGTTTAACTAATATTGATGATGTAGGCATTGAAGGCATCGAAAGTGCTTACGATAGCTGGCTTACTGGTACCCCTTCAAAACAAAAAGTCCGTAAATCCCGCGATGGTAAAGTAGTACAGCGTTTAGATATGGTGGAAGAAGGCGAGAGCTCAAATGATTTAGTCTTGAGTATCGATCAACGCATTCAGCAGCTAGCTTATCGCGAATTAAAACGCGCCACAGAAATAAACCAAGCCACTTCAGGCTCAGTGGTGGTACTTGATGTACACACCGGCGAAGTACTGGCGATGGTGAATACACCGTCATATAACCCCAATTCTCGAGAAAACTTACAATCTCACCGCATGCGCAACCGCGCCTTAACCGATACTTTTGAGCCGGGCTCCACTGTAAAACCTTTTGTGGTCGCAGCTGCGCTGCAAGCGGGCACTGTTGAACGTGATGATATGATTAACACCTCACCAGGCTGGATGCGTGTTGGTGGCCGTCAAGTGCGTGATACGGTTAATTACGGCAATATGACCTTAGATAAAATCTTGGTTAAGTCTAGTAACGTGGGGATCAGTAAAGTCTCTTTATCGATGCCCGTGCAAGAATTATTGGGGACTTACCAGTCAATGGGCTTGGGTAATTATTCAGGAATTAACTTAGCAGGTGAAAGCGCCGGCCTTATCCATGATCGTCGTCGTTGGTCTGACTTTGAACGCGCGACCTTATCTTATGGCTATGGTTTAACGGCCACCCCACTGCAATTAGCCAGAATGTATGCCACTTTAGGTAGCGGCGGTGTCTTGTATCCAGTATCAATTTTAAAGCTAAAACAAGCACCTAAAGGTGAACAAGTTATTTCACAGCAAGTCGCCCAAGATGTCATGGAAATGATGCTAGGGGTAACTGAACGTGGCGGCACCGCCACCAAAGCCCATATTGATGGTTATCCTATTGCGGGTAAAACGGGTACTAGTCGTAAGTCTGTCGCCGGTGGTTACGGTGATGATTATGTCGCACTGTTTGCCGGGGTTGCGCCAGTGCATAATCCCCGTTTAGCTATTTCTATTGTGGTTAATGAACCCAAAGGCGACCGTTATCACGGTGGCGATGTGGCAGGCCCCGTATTTGCAAAAATTATGTCTGGTGCGTTACAGATGCTGAATGTAGAACCATTAAATGAACAAGAAAAAGTTAAATTGGCCGCCATTGCTAAGAGGGCTGAATAATGCTGCTTAGTGATTTATTAGCACCCTGGTTTCATTATGCTGGCGTTGAGTCAGTGGATACGCTGAGCCTTGATAGCCGCCAAGTATCCCAAGGTGGTTTATTTGTCGCCTTGCCAGGCCACAAGGTTGATGGCCGTAAATTTATCAGTAAAGCCATTGAAAGTGGTGCAGTGGGGGCGTTAATTCATACCGATAACCCTGATGAACATGGTCAAGTTGAATACCAAGATAATGGCGCGGTGCTGATATCGTTTTTTCAATTAACTCGGCAGCTTTCGGCTGTTGCAGCGCAGTTGTATCCGGTTAATCATTCACCAATGGCGATTATTGGGGTTACGGGAACTAATGGTAAAACTTCTGTTAGCCAGCTTATTGCGCAATTGGTATCACTTAAACAGCAAAAAGCTGCAGTCATGGGTACATTGGGCAATGGTGTTTGGGGTCAATTAATCGATAGTGGCAATACCACTGCTGATGCCATTACTTTGATCCGTCAATTACACCAATTTCAAGCCGAACGGGTCAATGTGTGCGCCATTGAAGTCTCCAGTCATGGCTTAGTGCAAGGCCGAGTGGAAGCCGTGCCTTTTGATACTGCTATTTTTACTAATTTAAGTCGTGATCACCTTGATTACCATGGTGATATGGATGCTTATGGCGCAGCTAAAAAGCGTCTGTTCACCTTTTCCTGCGTCAAAAATGGTTTGATTAATCTTGATGATGGTGTTGGTCAGCAATGGTTCGATGAGCTAACAACAGATTCCATCTATGGCTTTAGCATTAGCGCCAATAAAACGGCGCAATTTTATACTGACAATATGCAGTTCAATGATGCTGGTGTGCAGTGTGATTTTGTTTACCCACACCTGGATAATCACAGCGGCCAAAAAACGACTTTAGCACTACGCGGACGCATTGTTTCGCCTTTATTGGGTGACTTTAACTTAGCAAACCTTGTGGCAGCCCTAAGTGGCTTGTATTTGCAAGGTTATGACATGCAAGAGTTACTTGAATTAGTGCCACTATTAACGCCCGTTGCTGGTCGCATGGAGCGCTTTAATCAGCCAAAGGGGCCCACCTTGGTAGTTGATTATGCCCATACTCCGGATGCTATCGAACAAGCGTTAAAAGCGCTGCGGATTCATTGTAAAGGCAAGCTTTGGTGTGTCTTTGGTTGTGGCGGTGATAGAGATAAAGGCAAGCGGCCTTTAATGGCCCAAGCGGCCGAGCAGTTTGCTGATACTGTGATGGTCACCAGTGACAATGCTCGTAGTGAAAATCCTGCGGCCATTATTGAGGATGTATTAGCGGGTTTGGCATTTCCTGAGCGTGCACTAACACAAGTTGATCGCATTAAAGCAATTAACACCGTGGCTTCACTGGCTCAAACAGGCGATATTGTGTTGCTTGCAGGTAAAGGCCATGAAACCTATCAAGAGGCCAATGGCATCAGAACTGAATATGATGAAAGAGCACTGGCTATCGAACTCACTCAGCCAACGTCTAACATGGCATTAAAGGAGCGCTTATGATTGCCCTGATGCTTTCACAGTTGGCGCAAACCCTTAGTGGCAAGCTCGTGGGCGATGACATTTGTATTGATGATGTCAGCAGTGATAGCCGAGCGATGCAAGCCAATACCTTATTTGTGGCGTTAAAAGGCTTACGTTTTGATGGCCATAGCTTTGCAAAAACCGCCATTGATAATGGCGCTAAAGCCTTATTGGTTGAACGTCAGCTTGAGCTTGATATTCCGCAAATTATAGTGGCAAATAGCCAAATAGCCATGGGCGAAATCGGCGCGTTAGTGCGCGCTAAAGTAAACCCTAAAGCCATCGCTTTGACGGG
Source organism: Shewanella sp. 10N.286.48.A6 (assembly GCF_002873135.1). GTDB lineage: Bacteria > Pseudomonadota > Gammaproteobacteria > Enterobacterales > Shewanellaceae > Shewanella. Next base: position 16,042 of record NZ_MCVI01000029.1, on the reverse strand, counting down.
CTCAAATGGCAAAACTACAGTAAAAGAAATGGTGGCAGCTATTTTAAGCCAGCATCATAGCGTGCTTTATACCGCCGGTAATTTTAATAATGAAATCGGGGTACCGTTAACCTTATTGCGATTAACCCAAGAGCATGAATATGGCGTTTTTGAACTGGGCGCCAATCATCAAGGCGAGATTAACTATACTTCATCTTTGGTGATGCCTCAGGTGGCGCTGGTAAATAATATCGGCCATGCACACCTAGAAGGTTTTGGTTCAATTGAAGGCGTGGCTCACGCCAAGTCGGAAATCTTTAACCACCTCAGCGCAGATGGCACCGCCATTATCAATGCCGATGATGACTTTGCTGAGTTTATGGCGCAAAAATCAGCCGCATTTAAGCAGCTGCGTTTTTCTAAAGTAGCCACCACAGATGCAGATATTAAAGCATTAGCGCTTAAAGCTGATGCAAGTGGTTGTTATGCCTTTAATTTAGAAGTTTCTGGCCAGTCCCATTTTGTGCAGCTTCCTTTAGCAGGAGAGCATCAGGTCAGTAATGCTTTAGCTGCCAGCGCCATTTGTACTGCATTAGGCGTCGCCCTCAAAGATATTATTAACGGGCTTTCAAGCCTAACGCCAGTAAAAGGGCGAATGGTGCCGCACAAGCTGGGGCGTATTTTACTGGTTGATGATAGTTACAATGCCAACCCAACATCAGTGGACGCTGCGATTAACTGGTTAAAACAAACTCGAGGTTTTCGATGTTTAGTGCTGGGAGATTTGGGTGAATTGGGCGACAATAGCGCCCTTTTGCATGCCGAGGTCGGCCAACAAGCCAAATCAGCGGGTATTGATGCCTTGTTTTGTTGCGGACAGCTAAGCGCTGAAACCAGCAAAGCCTTTGGTTCTGAACACTTTAGTGATTCAAAATCCGTCGCGCAGGCAATGATTAAAAAAGTAAATCAGTTATCGGGTGAGGTAACTATTTTAGTTAAAGGTTCACGAAGCGCAGCAATGGAAACTGTAGTCGAAGTGTTGTTGGATGCCAATGGGCGTGGGGAGTTTGTGTAGATGCTGGCTTATTTAGCTGAGTATTTAACCCAATTTTATAGCGGGTTTAATGTTTTTTCATATGTAACGTTTAGAGCGATCTTAGGTTTGATGACAGGGCTTATTTTCAGCTTGTGGTTTGGGCCAAAATTGATCGAACGTTTGCAGTTATTACAAATTGGCCAAGTGGTCAGAAATGACGGCCCAGAGTCACATTTTAGTAAGCGTGGCACCCCTACAATGGGTGGTTTGCTGATCTTGGCAGGCATATTTGTCAGTGTTTTATTATGGGGTGATTTATCAAATCGATATGTCATCGTCATGCTATTTGTATTAGGTACTTTTGGCGCGATTGGTTTCTTAGATGATTATTTGAAAGTGGTAAAAAAAGACTCTAAAGGTCTGATTGCTCGCTGGAAATATGCATCGCAATCCATAGCGGCATTAGCGGTAGCCATCTATTTATATAGCTCGGCAACGCTGCCGGGTGAAACCCAGCTAGTGGTGCCATTTTTAAAAGATGTGATGCCGCAACTTGGACTGCTTTATATTGTCCTTGCGTACTTCACCATAGTGGGTGCCAGTAACGCGGTTAACTTAACCGATGGTCTTGATGGTTTAGCTATCATGCCAACTGTGATGGTGGCAGCCGCGTTTGCATTGATAGCCTATTTATCAGGTCATGCACAGTTTGCGAGTTATTTACATATTCCACACTTGCCGGATGCTGGTGAACTAGTGATTGTATGTACCGCGATAGTCGGGGCTGGTTTAGGGTTTTTATGGTTTAACACCTACCCAGCGCAAGTGTTTATGGGTGATGTAGGCTCATTAGCATTAGGTGCAGGATTGGGCGCCATTGCAGTGTTAGTCCGCCAAGAAGTGTTATTGGTGATTATGGGCGGCGTTTTTGTGATGGAAACGGTGTCGGTGATTTTACAGGTGGGTTCATATAAATTGCGCGGTCAGCGGATTTTTAGAATGGCACCTATTCACCACCATTACGAATTAAAAGGTTGGCCGGAGCCAAGAGTGATTGTGCGCTTTTGGATTATTTCACTATTCCTAGTCATGCTAGGGCTGGCAACGCTTAAGTTAAGGTAGTTAGCAATGCAAACATGCTATTCACACATCGTATTGGGATTAGGCGCAACAGGTATTTCTGTTGTGCGCTACTTAATGTCCCAAGGTATTACCCCACTGGTGATGGATAGCCGCAGAATGCCGCCTGGAAGCGATACTCTGGCAGCAGAGTTCCCTGAGGTTGAACTAATTACTGGTGGCTTTATGTGCCGCTCTTTAGTGCAGGCGCAGCAAATTATTGTCAGTCCAGGCATCGCTATTGATACGCCGGAAATTCGCGCGGCGATGGACATGGGTATTGAAGTGATTGGCGATGTGGAGCTGTTTGCCCGTGCGGTTGCTGAAAAGTCACCTTGCGTGGTAGCGATTACTGGCTCAAACGGTAAAACCACTGTGACTACCTTGGTTTACGACATATTAAAAGCAGCCGGTAAAAAGGTCGCTGTTGGCGGCAATATTGGTATTCCTGTATTAGATTTACTGGCAACCGATGCGGATATTTTTGTATTGGAGCTATCTAGCTTTCAGCTGGAAACCACTTTTAGCTTAAATTGTGTGGCGGCAACCTGCCTTAATATTAGTGAAGATCATATGGATAGATATCATGATCTGCATGCTTATAGAGAAGCTAAGTTACGCTTATATCCACAAAGCCGCTTTGTGATGTTTAACCGTGATGACCCACTGACATTTCCTGATGAGCCAACAAACCAAAATACCTTTGGTTTAGGTGTACCTGAAGGCGATGCTTGGGGGATTGCTGATGGCAAGATTTTCCACGGTGAAAGTGAAATCATGAATCTGCATGAGGTCAGTTTAATCGGCAGTCATAATCACGCCAATTTACTTGCTGCTATGGCACTAACCGATGCTTGCGGTATTGATAAAAAGTTTATGACCGAGGTTGCCAGCAACTTTAAAGGTCTTGAACATCGTTGTGAAATGGCGGGTATTAAGCAAGGCGTTACCTATATAAATGACTCTAAGGCGACTAATGTTGGTGCAACTGTAGCGGCATTAAATGGTTTAAGTGATCATTTAGGTGACTTAGTACTGATTGCTGGCGGAGACGGTAAAGGCTCAGACTTTAAAGAGCTGAGGGAGTCGCTCAATAACGTCACTCAATTAATTACCTTTGGTAAAGATGGTGCAAAAATCGCAGCTTTAAAGGCTGATAGTATTCAGGTCAGCGATCTTGCTGCAGCGGTCAATAAAGCCGTAGAAATAACGTTCTCAGGCGATATCGTATTGTTGTCACCAGCTTGTGCGAGTACTGATATGTACAAAAACTTTATGGAACGCGGCAATGACTTTAAGCAATTAGTGGAGCAAATTGCCGATGGCGAAGGCTGAGCAGCAACTTAGCTTATTCCAACAAGTCCTCAAGCGGCCGTGGCCTAATATCTTGTCTGAGAGTGGGCCTAGTGAGCAGCTATATGACCGCAGTTTATTGGTTGCGGTAATGGGCTTGATTGCATTTGGTTTTGTGATGGTGATGTCTGCCTCAATGCCAGAAGCGCAAAAACTGACAGATAACCCATTTCATTTTATTTATCGTCATGTGGCGTATTTAATGGGTTGTGGCGTGATTGCTTACGCTGTGCTCAATATAGAAATGAAAACCTGGGAACGCTATAGCGCGTATTTGGTGCTGGCTGTGTTACTGATGCTGGTTGCAGTCTTGATTGTCGGAACCACAGTTAATGGCGCGACGCGCTGGTTAAGTGTTGGACCGGTGCGAATTCAAGTGGCTGAAATCGCAAAGTTTGTGTTTATTGTTTACATGGCGGGATATTTAGTCCGTCGTCATGGTGAATTAAGGGAGAACAGTAGGGGTTTTATTAAGCCTATTATCGTATTTACCTTATTCGCAGTATTGATTTTAGCGCAACCAGATTTAGGTACCGTAGTGGTATTGTTCGTCTGCACTGTAAGTCTGTTATTTCTTGCTGGTGCACGGATTTTAGACTTTTTAGTGTTGATGTTTTTTGGTATTGGCTCGTTTATCTTTTTGGTGATTTTTGAGCCTTACCGGATGCGGCGGGTAACCTCATTTATGGACCCGTGGGAAGACCCATTTGGTAGCGGATATCAGTTGACTCAGTCATTAATGGCTTATGGCCGTGGTGACTTATTCGGTCAAGGTTTAGGTAATAGTATTCAAAAATTATCTTACCTGCCTGAAGCGCATACCGACTTTATCTTTGCCGTGATTGGTGAAGAGTTAGGCTTCGTAGGTATTGTTTGTGTATTAACAGTATTGTTTTTTGTGGCATTTAGAGCCATTCGATTGGGCAATTTATGTTTGAGTATTCAACGCCCGTTTGAAAGTTATTTAGCCTACGGTATTGGTATTTGGATTTGTTTCCAAACAGTGGTTAACGTTGGCGCCAGTATCGGTATGTTACCGACTAAAGGCTTGACGTTACCTTTTATTAGTTATGGTGGCAGTAGTTTGTGGGTGATGACAGCGGCAGCGATGTTATTGATCCGCATCGACCATGAACGGCGAATAAGTTTGATTCAAGCGGTGCAAGGGAGAGTAAAAAAATGAGCCCTAATATGACCAACGCACCGAAATTATTGGTAATGGCGGGCGGTACAGGTGGACATGTGTTCCCTGCATTAGCGGTAGCTAAAGCGTTAGCAGATAAAGGTTGGCAAGTTAGTTGGTTAGGGACGGCCGACAGAATGGAGGCAAGGTTAGTGCCTCAGCATGGGTTTGATATTGAGTTTATCGATATTAAAGGGGTGCGTGGCAATGGCATTATTCGAAAATTAGCCGCGCCTTTTAAAATTTTACGTTCAATCATTCAGGCAAAAGCCTTTATTAATGAATATAAGCCCGATGTTATTTTAGGCATGGGTGGCTTTGCCAGTGGCCCTGGCGGGGTTGCGGCTAAATTATCAGGCATTCCACTGGTGCTGCATGAGCAAAATGCCATCCCAGGAATGACCAACAAGTTGTTATCTAAGATTGCCAGCAAAGTATTGTGTGCATTTCCCAATACATTTTTGCCCGCAGTTAAAGCGGAGGTGGTCGGTAACCCTATTCGTCAAGAGTTACTTGAGTTAGGACAAAGCGCCAAATTTGCTGAAGATGAAGCCTTAAAAGTATTAGTGGTGGGCGGCAGTTTAGGCGCCAAAATTTTTAACGATGTTATGCCAGCTGTTGTGGCGCATATTAGCCTGCATCATTCGGTGACCGTTTGGCATCAGGTGGGCAAAGGCAATGAAGCGAAAGTAAAAGCGCTTTATCAAGATAAAGGTCAAGCTGCTAGCGTCAATGTAGCTGAGTTTATTGATGATATGGAAGCGGCTTATCGCTGGGCAGATGTGGTTGTTTGCCGTTCTGGTGCATTAACCGTATCAGAGCTGGCAGCCGTAGGACGCGGCAGTATCTTGGTGCCTTATCCACATGCTGTGGATGATCACCAAACTAAAAATGCTTCAGTATTAGTTGAAGCGGGAGCGGCATTTTTATTACCGCAAACCATATTAAATGCAGATAATTTAGCTGAGAAGTTAACCCTCTTTGCTGAAAACCGACAAGTTGTTTCACAGATGGCACATCAAGCCAGAAGTGTTGCTGTATTAGATGCAACCCAACGAGTCGCGAGTATTTGTGCTGAATTAGCACGAAAGGATTGACATGACCAAGACAGAAAAGTACGCCCAATTACGCACCATGATCCCAGAAATGCGACGGATTAAGAAAATCCATTTCGTCGGTATTGGCGGTGCTGGTATGGGTGGAATTGCAGAAGTATTAGTGAATGAAGGCTACCACATCAGTGGATCTGACATCGCTGAAAACACAGTGACACAAAGGTTAGCCAGTTTAGGCGCTAAGATTATTATTGGCCATCAGGCGCAAAGCGTGGTTGATGTGGATGTGGTGGTCGTGTCAACGGCTATTAACAACGAGAACCCAGAAATCATTGAAGCGAAGCAGCGCCGCATTCCTATAGTGCGCCGTGCTGAAATGCTTGCTGAGTTAATGCGTTATCGCCATGGTGTAGCCATTGCAGGCACGCACGGTAAAACCACTACAACTAGCTTAATTGCCAGTGTTTATGGCCAAGCTGAGCGCGATCCGACATTTGTGATTGGCGGCTTATTAAATAGTGCTGGTACTAATGCGCGTTTAGGCACTAGTCGTTATTTGATTGCAGAAGCCGATGAAAGTGATGCCAGCTTTCTGCATTTGCAGCCAATGGTGAGTGTGGTTACCAATATTGAAGCTGATCATATGGATACCTATGGCGGCGATTTTGAAAAATTGAAAACAACCTTTGTCGACTTTTTACATAACCTGCCTTTTTATGGTGTTGCGGTGATGTGTATTGATGATGAAGTGATCCAAGAGATTATGCCAAGAGTTGGCCGTCAGGTTGTGACTTACGGTTTCAGTGAGCAAGCAGATGTACAGGCGCTTAACTTCAAGCAAGTTGGTCATCAAAGCCAATTTAGCGTGCGCCGTAAAAACCGTGATGATTTAGATATCGTGTTAAATCTACCTGGCGAACACAATGTACTTAATGCGCTTGCTGCTATTGCAGTGGCATCAGAAGATGAAATAGATGATGAAGCGATTGTAACAGCCCTTGCTGACTTTGAAGGCATTGGGAGACGTTTTCAGCATCTTGGCGAGTTTGATACCGCTAATGGCAAGGTGATGCTAGTTGATGATTACGGTCATCACCCAAGTGAAGTATTGGCAACGATTAAAGCCGCTAGAGCAGGTTGGCCAGATAAGCGTTTAGTGATGGCCTATCAGCCTCATCGTTACAGCCGTACTCGCGACTTATATGATGACTTTATCGAGGTGCTGTCACAGGTAGATGGACTGCTATTACTGGATGTCTATGCCGCTGGCGAAAGTGTCATTCCTGGTGCAGATGGACGCGCTTTATGTCGCTCTATCCGTTTAAGAGGTCAAGTGGAACCGATATTTGTGGCTTCACCTGAGCTATTAACCGATGTATTGCCTGACGTATTGCAAGAGGGTGATTTATTGCTAACCCAAGGTGCAGGTAATATCGGCGCTTTGTCCAAATTGCTAGCTACAACCAATTTAGGTTTTGATAATTTAAACAATGCTAAAAGTGATGAGTAATTTTTGCACTATAAATGATTGTAAAATAGATACTTTATTACAATCGGTATGCTAGATATAATGGTAAATTGGCCAATGAAAGTGACATTGTACATTGTGGAGTTACAGTAACCGTGGCGTGGAGTGATAAAGCCCGTCAGTTACGAAGCCATTTGAGTGAAATCAACTGGTACTTGTATACCGGGTTATTGTTTTTGCTCATGGTGTTAATGACCATTGTCTGGGCCAGTTTAAAGTTAAATACGCTGCTTAATGATGCAGATGCCTTGCCCATTGAGGCCGTAGCAATTCACGGCGAGCGTTTATATACCAGTGACGCAGATATTCAAGCGGCGCTACAGGCCTTGATGCAGAGCAGCTTTTTTAGTGCCGATGTGGTTGAAGTGCAGCACGCTTTAGAGGCTTTACCTTGGGTATATCGCGCCTCAGTCAGACGCGAATGGCCAGCTAAGTTGAAAGTGAACTTGCAAGAGCAACAAGCGGTAGCGCATTGGAATGGCAATGATTGGCTTAATGTGGACGGTGAAGCGTTTAAAGCCCAGGCCCATCCCATGATTAATGCCTTGCCTATGTTGTCAGGTCCTGAGGATATGTCAGCTGAAGTGTTAACTAGCTATCAGCAATTAGCAGATTTATTAAGTATTAATGGCTTTACCTTAGCAAGTTTAAGTTTAAGCCCACGCCATGCTTGGCATGCAACATTAGATAACGGCATTCTTCTTGAATTAGGTCGAGAAGATAAGATGTCGAGAATACAAAGATTTATAAATGTTTACCCTGAAATAATACAAAATAAAAAGCCAATAGCGACAATTGATTTGCGCTATGACACAGGTGTCGCAGTTGGCTGGGATGATACTAAAACAGAGAGTCGACATTAATGACCAAGAATCAGGAAAGAAATCTTATCGTAGGCTTAGATATCGGTACATCTAAGGTCGCAGTTATTATTGGCGAAGTACTGCCAGATGGCGAGATAAGCGTGGTTGGTTTAGGTAATCACCCTTCTCGTGGTATGGACAAGGGCGGCGTAAATGATCTGGATTCGATTGTAAGAAGTGTACAACGTGCATTAGACCAAGCTGAATTGATGGCCGATTGCCAAGTATCATCAGTGTATTTAAGTATTTCAGGTAAACATATCGCCTGCCAAAACGAAAACGGCATGGTGTCAATTAATGACGAAGAAGTTACCCAAGAAGATGTGGACAATGTCATCCATACAGCTCGTTCGGTGAAAATCCCGACAGAGCGAAGAATTTTGCATGTGTTACCACAGGAATACTCAATTGACGTTCAAGACGGGATAAAAAGCCCAATTGGTATGTCGGGTATGCGAATGGAAGCCAAAGCGCACATCGTTACTTGTGCTAACGACATGGCGAAAAATATTACTAAGAGCGTTGAGCGCTGCGGCCTAACTGTTGATGACTTGGTGTTTGCAGGTATTGCATCAGCTGACTCAGTGCTGACCAATGATGAAAAAGATTTAGGCGTGTGTATTGTTGATATCGGTGGTGGCACCACAGATATTGCGGTTTATACCAACGGTGCACTAAGGCATTGCGCAGTGATATCAGTCGCAGGCAATCAAGTCAGTAGTGACATAGCTAAAATATTTAGAACACCGCTGACCCATGCAGAGCAAATCAAAGTACAGTTTGCCAGCGCCAGAAGCGCTATGGTTAGTCGCGAAGATAGCATTGAAGTCCCCTCAGTTGGTGGCAGACCTTCTCGCAGTATGTCACGTCATACGTTAGCAGAGGTTGTCGAGCCAAGGTATCAAGAGCTATTTGAATTAGTGCTTAAAGAATTAACTGACAGTGGTTTAGAAGATCAAATTGCTGCAGGGATCGTGTTAACAGGCGGTACATCAATGATTACCGGCGCGGTGGATATTGCTGAAGCAACATTTGGCATGCCAGTAAGGGTTGCATCACCGCTACCAGTTAAAGGATTAAATGAATATGTAGATCAACCTATTTACGCTACAGGAATAGGTTTGCTTCATTACGGCGCCAGACGCGTAATCGAACGTCAGTTCGAACGTCCTGAACGTCAAGGGGTTACCAGTCTTTTGAATCGGGTCAAAAGCTGGTTTAAGGGTGAATTTTAATAACGCAGACAAACGGAGATCAGACTATGTTTGAGATCATGGACACTCATAACGACGAAGCGGTGATTAAAGTCATCGGCGTCGGTGGTGGCGGCGGTAACGCAGTCGAACATATGGTAAAGCACAGCATCGAAGGTGTTGAATTTATCGTAACTAACACGGATGCTCAGGCATTACGTAAGTCAGGTGCTGGTTCAACTATTCAATTGGGGCGTGATGTCACCAAAGGTTTAGGTGCTGGAGCAAACCCTGATGTTGGTCGTCAAGCGGCAGAAGAAGATAAAGAAAACATTCGTGCAGCAATCAAAGGATCTGACATGATCTTTATTGCCGCAGGTATGGGCGGTGGTACCGGTACTGGTGCAGCCCCTGTTGTGGCTGAAATTGCCCGTGAAGAAGGCATTTTAACCGTTGCTGTAGTCACAAAGCCTTTTCCATTTGAAGGCAAAAAACGCATGTTATTTGCTGAGCAAGGTATTGCAGAGCTGGCAAAGCATGTTGATTCATTGATTACTATACCTAACGAAAAGTTATTGAAAGTATTGGGCCGTGGTACATCATTATTAGATGCATTTGCTGCAGCTAATAACGTATTGCTAGGCGCAGTGCAGGGTATTGCTGAGTTAATTACTCGTCCTGGTTTAATCAACGTGGATTTCGCCGACGTTAAAACGGTTATGTCTGAAATGGGTAATGCCATGATGGGTACAGGCGTTGCAACTGGTGATGATCGCGCTGAAGAAGCGGCAGAAGCTGCTGTGGCTAGTCCATTACTAGAAGATATTGATCTTGCTGGCGCTCGTGGCGTATTGGTGAATATCACCGCTGGTTTAGATATCAGTATTGAAGAGCTAGAAACAGTGGGTAACCACGTTAAAGCTTATGCATCTGATAACGCAACAGTAGTAGTCGGTGCAGTAATTGATCCTGAAATGAGCGAAGAGCTACGCGTAACTGTAGTTGCTACAGGTATCGGCGCAGAGAAAAAGCCTGATATTCAATTAGTGACAAAACCAGTTTCACGCCCAGAGCCTGCACCAATTGAAGTTAAAGCTGAGCCAGTTGAAGAGCAAGTTGCGGCAACAAATTATGTTGCACCAACAGGTAATGCTGTTCCTGCTCAGCAACCAGTAGCACAGCCAACAGCTCGCGCAGATGGTGACTATTTAGATATCCCAGCATTTTTACGTAAACAAGCTGATTAATTACAGTTTGGTAGTAAAGTTAGAATGTTGAATGCATAAGATGTTGATAAAATGTTGCTTGTGTAAGTAGAGGCGTATTAAAAACCACTAAATGGTACTTTTTTTGTGAAAAGGCAATTTTATGGTAGTATACCGCCTCAGCTTGCTGGGTAAACTCAGTATATATAGCGCATGAATGTTTATTTTAAAGTGATTAAAACGGGTAACTGAATGATTTTTCAAAGAACTGTTCAAAAGATGGTGAAGAGTACTGGTGTCGGGCTTCATTCCGGCAACAAGGTCACTCTGTGCATTATGCCCGCACCTGTCAATACTGGTATCGTACTTCGTCGTACAGATTTAAGCCCTGCAGTGGAAATTCCTGCTAAGGCTCATCTTGTGCGTGAAACAACTATGTGTACGGCATTAGTTAATGATGAAGGTGTTCGCATTTCAACTATCGAACATTTATTTGCAGCACTTGCAGGCCTTGGCATTGATAACGCAGTTATTGAAGTTGATGCTCCTGAAATCCCGATTATGGATGGCAGTGCAAGTCCGTTTGTTTTTTTACTGCAAAGTGCAGGTATTAAAGAGCAAGCAGTCGCTAAAAAATATATCAAAATCAATAAAACTGTGCGTGTTGAAGACGGCGATAAATGGGCAGAGTTAAAGCCATTTAAAGGCTTTAGAGTGGATTTTAAAATCGACTTTAATCACCCAGAAATCTCTCGTAGTCAACAGCATATGGTTATGGATTTTTCAACATCTGCATTTGTGAAAGATATCAGCCGTGCAAGAACATTTGGTTTTATGCGAGATATTGAATATCTTCGAGCCAATAACTTAGCACTGGGTGGCAGCATGGAAAATGCCGTCGTGCTTGATGAATATCGTGTCCTTAACCCTGATGGTCTGCGTTATGAGGACGAATTTGTTAAGCACAAAATTCTTGATGCTTTTGGTGATTTATATGTCGCAGGGCATGCCATTGTTGGTGAGTTCTGTGCGTATAAAACGGGTCATGCTTTAAATAACCAATTGGTTAGAGCGTTATTAGCCCAACAAGAAGCGTGGGAGTTAGTCAGCTTTGAAAATGAAGTCGATGTACCGTTAAGCTTTATGGTACCCGGCGCAGCGTCTTTCGCATAATATAGTTAAGATTGCCTATTACGGCTGGCCAATGCAGCCAGCCGTTTTAGTTTTTCACCTAGTGACCCTTCAACATGATCAGCCAACGTTTGTAAATGTTCTGCCGCGACAGGGCTAATAGTTGCGTAATTAGTTGAGGTTTTGCTTGGTGATATTGCTAACCCTGGGTTAACTTTAACCTCTATAGCGGTAAGCATTGGAAGGGTTTCTTCCTTAAGTTGTTGCAGTAATTTGGTCTTTTGGAAGTTTATTCTAGCAGCCCAAGCAGCCGATGTAGTTTCAATTACAAGAACACCCTGCCGAAGATTAGCGACTTTAAGCTGTTCAACAACAGGACCTGTTAAACTCTGCTTTACGTAATTATTAAGTTGATTTAATAGTTCTGCTTTTTCAGCCAATGCCGGTAATTGTCCAGATTGATGTAGTAAGCTACTGAGATCTTGCGGGGGCTTTTTCATATGATAATAAGATGGCTGAGTTAGGCTATGAGTGTAACAGTTTTTATCCAAGGTCGAAACGGAGTAACTCGCTGGCATCCTAGCAAGCGTTGGTTACTTCTACCTATCCTATTAGTTGTAGCGGGAACCGGCATCTATCAACAAAGTGCCGATCGTTTTGCTGAGCAACAAACCAAAGTTGATGAAAATAAAAAGTTGCGCGAGCAACAAAAGCAGCAAGTCATTAGCCTCAAACAAGCAACAGAAACCCAATTAGCCACATTGGTGACTCATGTCGCCTCTATGCAAGCAAAAATTACCCGCCTCGAAGCCCTCGGTCAGCAAGTTGCTGAAAATAATTTACTCGAAGATCAATTCGACTTTGCCACAGAAGTGGGTGTCGGAGGATTGAGTGAAATAGGCACAGGCGTGGAAATAAACCAACTGTTAAATGATATGACCCAGTTGGTATCAAGAATTGATAATAATAATGTTCAGCTGTCTCTACTTGAAACAGTGTCAACTAATCTCCATATAGATGAAGAACGTTATATATCAGGGCGGCCAATCGTAAAAGGTTGGTTATCTTCGCCCTACGGTTTACGGAATGACCCTTTTAATGGTCGTAGAACAATGCATAAAGGTATTGATTTTGCGGGCACTGAAGGCGGCGATGTTATTGCAACTGCTGCAGGTGTAGTAACGTGGTCTGGAAATATGCTTGGATATGGTGGGTTAGTCGAAATTGATCATGGAAATGGTCTTCGAACCCGCTATGGACACAACAAATCTATGTCAGTAAACCTAGGTGACGTCGTTGCCAAAGGCGATAAAATTGCCAGTATGGGAAGCACAGGCCGTTCAACTGGTCCCCACGTGCATTACGAAGTTTTGCGAAACGGACAGCAAATAGATCCAAGAAAGTTCGTCTATCGCAAAGCGAGTTAATAACATTTTCGGTTAAGTCGCTCATTTGAGCTCAACCTACAAGAGATAAGTGATTAAGATGTTAGGCAAATTACTGACAAAAGTATTCGGCAGTCGTAACGACCGTACCTTGAAAGGTTTAGGTAAAGTTGTAACTAAAATTAATGCATTAGAAGCTGAATATGAAAAGCTGACAGATGAACAACTAAAAGCAAAAACAGACGAGTTCCGTCAGCGTATTGAAAATGGTGAAACCTTAGATGCGCTTATGGCAGAAGTATTTGCCACAGTGCGTGAAGCATCTAAACGTGTTTTCGAAATGCGCCACTTCGATGTGCAATTACTCGGTGGTATGGTACTTGATAGTAACCGCATCGCTGAAATGAGAACCGGTGAAGGTAAAACCTTAACCGCAACTCTGCCTGCATATTTAAATGGTATTACCGGTAAAGGCGTCCACGTCATTACCGTGAATGATTACCTTGCACGTCGTGATGCGGAAAATAACCGTCCATTATTTGAATTCCTAGGGCTTAGCGTTGGTATTAACGTGGCAGGCCTTGGTCAAGCAGAAAAGAAAGAAGCGTATAACTCTGATATTACCTACGGGACTAACAACGAGTTTGGTTTCGATTACCTGCGTGACAACATGGCGTTCTCTCCTCAAGAGCGAGTTCAACGTCCGCTGCATTACGCACTGATTGATGAAGTTGATTCAATCTTAATTGATGAAGCGCGTACACCATTGATTATCTCTGGTGCAGCAGAAAATAGCTCTGAGCTATATATCAAAGTAAACACCCTTATTCCTAACCTTATCGTTCAAGAGAAAGAAGATACAGAAGATGAGATTGGTGAAGGTGATTTCAGTATCGATGAAAAAGCCAAACAAGTTCATTTTACCGAGCGTGGCCAAGAAAAAGTTGAATTACTGTTAGTTGAGCTAGGTGTGCTCAATGAAGGTGATTCACTGTATTCAGCAGCTAACATCTCATTACTGCATCACGTAAATGCAGCATTAAGAGCGCATACCTTATTTGAACGTGATGTTGATTACATTGTTCAAGACGGTGAAGTGATTATTGTTGATGAACATACTGGCCGTACCATGCCAGGTCGTCGCTGGTCAGAAGGTTTACATCAAGCTGTTGAAGCAAAAGAAGCAGTCAACATTCAAAATGAAAACCAAACATTAGCGTCAATCACATTCCAGAACTACTTCCGTCAATATGAGAAGCTAGCAGGGATGACAGGTACAGCTGACACTGAAGCATTCGAGTTCCAACATATTTATGGACTTGATACCGTCGTGGTACCAACTAATAAGCCAATGGTACGTAATGATATGCCTGATTTGGTTTATCTTACAGCAACAGAAAAATACAATGCCATCATTGAAGACATTAAAGGTTGTCGCGAACGTGGTCAGCCTGTGCTTGTGGGTACGGTATCAATCGAGCAATCAGAATTATTAGCGACCTTATTAAAGCAAGCTAAGATCCCACATTCAGTATTGAACGCCAAGTTCCATGAAAAAGAAGCAGACATTGTTGCTCAAGCAGGTAGCGCTGGAGTAGTGACTATCGCAACTAACATGGCCGGTCGTGGTACCGATATCGTGTTAGGTGGCAACTGGAAAGTTGAAGTTGATGCATTAAAGGATCCAACTGAAGATCAAATCGCTCGCATTAAAGCAGAATGGCAAGTTCGTCATGATGCAGTTATTGCTTCGGGTGGTTTACACATTTTAGGCACCGAGCGTCACGAGTCACGTCGTATCGATAATCAGCTTCGTGGTCGTGCAGGCCGTCAAGGTGATGCGGGTTCATCGCGCTTTTATCTTTCAATGGAAGATAGCTTAATGCGTATCTTCGCATCTGAAAAAGTATCAGGCATGATGAAAAAACTGGGTATGGAAGAAGGCGAAGCCATCGAACATCCTTGGGTATCTCGTGCAATTGAAAATGCGCAACGTAAAGTAGAAGCGCGTAACTTCGATATTCGTAAGCAATTACTTGAATATGATGATGTCGCTAACGATCAACGCCAAGTTGTTTATTCTCAGCGCAATGAGTTAATGGACGCAGAAAGCATTGAAGACACCATTTCAAATATTGAACAAGATGTCGTTAGTGGTGTGATTGATCAATATATTCCACAGCAGTCTGTAGAAGAGTTGTGGGACGTACCAGGTCTAGAGCAGCGTCTTGCCCAAGAGTTTGGTCTTCAACTAACCATTCAACAATGGTTAGATACAGAAGATGACCTTCACGAAGAAACTTTACGTGAGCGTATTGTATCAAGCTGGAGCGAAGCATATAAAGCTAAAGAGCAGATGGTTGGTGAGCAAGTGCTACGTCAGTTCGAAAAAGCAGTCATGCTACAAACATTAGATGGTCTGTGGAAAGAGCATTTAGCAGCAATGGATCACTTGCGCCAAGGTATTCATTTACGTGGTTACGCACAAAAGAATCCAAAGCAAGAGTATAAACGTGAATCATTTGAGTTATTCCAACAAATGTTGGAGTCACTAAAACACGATGTCATCAGTGTACTCTCTAAGGTACAGGTTCAAGCACAATCAGATGTTGATGATATGGAGCAGCGTCGTCGTGACGAAGAAGCCAAGATCCAACGCGAATACCAGCATGCAGCATCAGAATCGCTAACAGAGAATAAAGAAGCTGAAGCAGCAACGCCAAGAACTGTGATTAGAGACGGTGAGAAAGTTGGCCGTAATGACCCTTGTCCATGTGGCTCAGGTAAGAAGTACAAGCAGTGTCACGGTAAACTGACCTAAAACACCGCAATATTTAATAATTTAAAAGGCAGCTATTTTTAGCTGCCTTTTTTGTACCTAATAAATAGTATAAAAAACAGTCGCCTCAAGTGTTTTTGTGGATAACACTGGGGGTAAAATCTGGGTAACGTGTGATTAATAAAAAAGATCGCAAATAATGCGAAAAACTTTTAAAAAGCCCTTGCACCAAT
>NZ_MCVI01000028.1:118194-118721 GCF_002873135.1 Shewanella sp. 10N.286.48.A6 | reverse complement strand
TGCTGCACGTTCAGCTTCTAGTGCAATACGCGCTGCTTCGGCTTCTGCAGCTAGACGAGCTTGTTCTTCAGCCTCAGCAAGGCTTCGCTCTTCTGCTAACCTTTGTTTTTCTGCCTCCAAACGTTGCAGCTCTGCTACACGTTCAGCTTCTGCTGTAATACGCGCCTCTTCTGCTTCGACAAGGCGTTGCTCTTCAGCTAATTTCTGCTGCTCAACCGCTAAACGTTGTTGCTCGGCTTCACGTTCAGCTTTAGCTGCAAGGTGTGCTTCTTCGGCTTCTGCTAGGCTTCGCTCTTCAATTAAACGCTGTTGCTCTGCAACATGTTCTGCTTCTGCAGCAATACGCTCTTCTTCCGCTTCAGCAAGACGTAACTCTTCAGCTAAGCGCTGTTGCTCGGCGGCATGTTCAGCCTCTGCTGCAATACCTGCCTGTTCGGCTTCTGCAAGACGTAACTCTTCAGCTAAGCGCTCTTGCTCAGCTATACGTTCTGCCTCTGCTGCAATACGTGCCTGTTCGGCTTCTGCAA
>NZ_MCVI01000028.1:0-117402 GCF_002873135.1 Shewanella sp. 10N.286.48.A6 | reverse complement strand
CGCTCTTGCTCGGCTATACGTTCAGCTTCTGCGGCGCGTTCTTGTTCAGCTAATCGCTCCGCTTCTTCAGCAGCAATGGCCTGTTCTTTTGCCAAAGCCTCTGCAGCTTGCTCTTCTGCGATACGTTGCTCTTGTGCAACACGCTCTTGCTCTTTGGTTTTGTCTTTACGAAACCACGAAAAAAAACCTTTCTTTGCCATGTCTACTACCAATGCTAAATGAGCGATAAAATTCGGAGAAGTTTTCTCGAGTCATTAATACTAAACTTGTTAAAAGGAATCCTCACCTTTAAACAGCAGTTTGGTATAAAATATCGAGTATTCTAATTGGTTGCATAGTCTACCACTTTCTTTGTTCAGGCAAAATCACGAGGGCAAAATGTCCAAAAATAAGTCCGCAAGCGGCCAAGTCAGGATCATTTCAGGGCAATGGCGTTCACGAAAGCTACCTATTCATGATTTAGAAGGGTTACGACCAACCACTGATCGCGTCCGTGAAACCTTGTTTAATTGGCTTGCTAGCGATATCAGAGGTGCAAGGGTATTAGATTGTTTTGCAGGCAGTGGCGCCCTAAGTCTGGAAGCTTTATCACGTTACGCCAGCTATGCACGTATTTGCGAACTGCAGAGCAATGCGACCAAACAGTTAAAGCAAAACTTACAAACCTTAAAATGTGACAATGCCGATGTCATCAGTGGCGACAGTCTGGCATTGCTAAAACAAGGTCTGAATAACGATAAAGGCTTTGATATTGTGTTTGTTGACCCACCATTTCGTAAAGGGCTGGCCAATACCACTATGGCGTTATTAGCTGAGCATAACTGGTTAAATGAGAATGCATTAATTTACCTAGAAACTGAATCAGATTTAACCCAGCTAGCGATCCCAAACCATTGGGTTGAGCTCAAGCAAAAAAATGCCGGTCAGGTAACCTATCGCTTATTTCAATATCAGCTTGATGAATAGCATTTCAAACAAGCAACAAATCTAATAGAGGAAGCCTATGAAATTTTTTATTATCGGTGGTAAAAGTTTAACTTTAATCATGTGGTTAGTGATGTTTTATAACTTATTTATGCCGTTTGAAGGCCAAGTCAGCATAGTGTTGAATATCTTATTTTTTATCACTGTAATAATGCATTTTTTCCAATTACTTATTTTCAACACCATGTTTAGCAGCTTACTTAAGTTATCTTTTGTTGATTATCTTAAAGTGTATTTTTTTGGTGTTTTCGGTTTACTTGAATACCGACAAAAAGTACTAGAGCTTGATAAAGCCGAGTAGCCGTTAGATTTAAAGAAATTCAGCCATAAAAAAACCTCGCCTAGGCGAGGTTTTTTCTTAATCAGGTCATCACTCCTGATTATGAATCGTCACTTACTTTTTAGGGTAAGGGTGAGCAACACCTTTATGACAATCTACACAAGTCTTTCTCTTGTCGCCTTCTTGCTTAGCGTTACGCTCATGCATTCTGACAGCCATTTTCTTCATAGTCTCAGGCTGGTTTTCATAGATGCGCGTATGACAATGTTGGCAGTTAGCAGAATCTGTTGCTTGGAAGTACTTAAGTGCGATATCTGCTTGTTCTTTACGGTTCTCATCTAACCAAGCTTGAGTGTTGAAACCATCAATAGTTACGAAACCGTATAAATCTTTAGATACGATAATCTTTTTAACCAAGTAATCAACTGGGCCGTGTGGAAGGTGACAATCTTGACATTGAACAGTCACGCCAGCGCTACCGCCGCCATGTGCTGAAGCTAGTACTTCATCTTTCAATGAGTGATTGCTATGACAACTCATACAGAATTCATCTGAACTTGTTGCATGTAAAGTTTGTTGAGTGGCGAAATAGCCCACTACACCCAAAATAATACCCACTACAATCAGTGCGATAATAGAATATTTTGCGCTCGGTTTAAATAGTGCACGCCAGTTCATCGGACATCTCCAGTTAACAGTTTTATAATTTATAATTTTTAAACTCTAAAATATAAATTTTAAGTTCTAAAAATAGTAAATCTATTCTAGGTTGTTTTGCCCATAAAAAAACGAATTAAGAACATGTTTTAATTAATAAGTTACCAGTATATGCTCAAAATGAGATCAAGATCTAACTATTGAGGCTCAATGATAATTAATTTGACTCCTTTAAACTTAATACAGCTATAGCAAAATCGCAAAGTAGCCTTCACAAAAATGACAATTAACCTACCTTTGCAATATACTGTAAAAAAATCAGGTTTATTGCGCTATAGAATCATTATAGCCTCTGCCACTAGTTAGTTTGAGCGAGTATAAATATTCTGAAGCTGTTTATTGCTGCGGGTATTGTTTCGGGTTATATTAAGCCAGATCATCAGCAACTTAATTTAGCTTTGATTCTTGATTTATCACCAGATTATTGCGCTATTTAATTGTTATTGATGGCTACACACTTTGGAAAAGCATGAGCACTAAGTTAACGCACCAAATAATCGTTTTTATCACCCTCTTTGCCATTTTAGGCCAAGGGTTGATAACTAATGGTTACGCTATGGTCGCTAACCCTCTCATGCGCTCATCAGCAGAGATGTTAATGCCTAACGACAAAACATCCCAAGCAAATCTGAAGCAACACAGCAGTGCCGATACCCCTAATTGTCATTCATCTATGACTGAACAAGCCCCGCAAAAAACGACTCATTGTTGTGACGATGGCTCAATGCTCCAATCGAAAAAAGCTGATCAAAGCTGTTGTGACAGCAAAAATGGCTGCGCTATCGATTGTGGTCACTGCATTACTATCTCGATGACAGGGCATTTGCTCACATTTGATATCCTTCTCGCAAAAGCAGTCAACAGCAAGGCTGATGCCACTGCAGTGCCACACTTTTTCTTCCATAAAACCCTTCCAGAATTTCGACCTCCGATTAGTTAAATTACTGACAGAATATTTTTAGCCTAGCACTGTCCTCTGTGCCATAGCTAAACACCTATACTTGCTAGTATTTACAGTTTTTATAAACGGTTCGCTTTATTTGCCAGCCGTATTTTGAGGTTATGATGAAACACGCTATTTTATTGATCACCATTGCGGGTTTTCTAGCTGGGTTATGCACTAACCCAGTCGCTGCTCAACAAGCAGCAACACATAGTCATATTTCGACTCACCAGCATCAGCATGATGCAGAAAAAGCCAGCTATTCATGCCCGATGCACCCTGAAGTTATTAGTCATAAGTCCGGTGATACCTGCCCAAAGTGCAATATGTTCTTAGAAGAAGTTAGCCCTGAGCCAGCCATAGACCATAGCGCCGAAACGACCTACATCTGCCCAATGCACCCTGAAGTTAGCAGCCACAAACAAGGTGACCGCGGCCCTAAGTGCAATATGTTGTTAGTGGTTAAAGAGGAAGAGGAAGAAGTCGACCATAGCCAACATCAGCATGCACAAGATGAACAGACTGAAACCCTAGCAGTGCAACCCACACAGAGTGTTGCTGATAAAGTGTTTAATACTGTTAAACCAAGCCTATTACCCTCGGATGCAGAGCCAAGCATTAAATATGTCTGCCCAATGCACCCGCATATTGTTTCTGACACCCAAGGCACTTGCCCTATTTGTGGTATGAATTTAGAAAAAGTCACCATGGGCGCTGCGACAGAAGAAATCGTGGTTGGCGTATCTGGCGGCATGCAGCAAGCTTTAGGCATGCGCACTCAACAAGTTGAAAGAGATACCCTATGGCGCCTGGTTAAAACCATCGGCACCGTTGAGTATAACGAAGACAGCATTACCCATGTTCATGCTCGAGTGACTGGTTGGGTGGAAAAACTGCATATTAATAATGTTGGCCAAAAAATAAAAAAAGGTCAGCTCATGTATGAGCTTTATTCACCTGAACTTATTAATGCTCAAGATGACTATTTACAAGCGCTTGATTATTTGGAGCAAGACAATCAACGTGGCGGCATTCTCGAGCGTAAAGCCCGCCAACGTTTAGCGCTTTTAGGGGTGTCATCAAAAATTATTCAACAATTAGAAACCAGCGGCGAAACTGTTTTTAGAGTGCCTTTTTATGCCCCACAAGATGGGGTTGTCAGCCAAATGGACATTCGTGATGGCATGTATATCCAACCGGGTAATGCCTTAATAGAATTAGTCGACTTATCCACGGTTTGGGTCATTGCCGATGTGTTTGAAAATGAACAAAGCTGGCTAGAAAAAGGCCGTCCTGCAGAAGTCACTGCATCGGCCCAAGGCTTATTTGATCTTGAGTCTGACATTGATTATATCTATCCAGAACTCGACCCTGTCACTCGCGCCATGCGTGTCAGAGTAAAATTAGCCAATCCAAATGCAAGCCTACGACCAGGAACCTTAGTGGATGTGTCTTTATTTGGCGGCCCTAAACGCAACATTATTACTATTCCCACAGAAGCACTGATATTAACCGGCCGTGAAAATCGAGTAGTAGTTCAGCGTCACGATAGCGGATTTACTTCGGTACCTGTAAAAGTCGGCATCATTGCGCAAGGAAAAGCAGAGATCATTGAAGGCATCAATGAAGGCGACCATGTGGTGGTTTCAGGGCAGTTCCTGCTTGATTCAGAAGCCAGTATTCAAGGTAGCTTGTTACGTTTAAGCGGCGCAGATAAAGCGCCTGCAGCCCATAACCACTAAGGAGCACTCTCATGCTAGAGAAAATAATCAGTGCTTCGATAAAGCAACGTGCGATGGTGTTATTACTCACCTTAGTGGTTGCAGTGATCGGTTATCAAGCCATGCGCACCACCCCATTGGATGCCCTGCCGGACTTATCTGATGTGCAAGTGATTGTTAAGACCTCATATCCAGGTCAAGCACCGCAGTTAGTCGAAGATCAAATTACTTATCCATTATCCACAGCGATGCTGGCTGTACCTGGGGCGAAAACCGTACGTGGGTTTTCGATGTTTGGCGACTCATTCGTCTATATCATTTTCGAAGATAATACCGATATCTACTGGGCTCGGTCACGAGTTTTAGAATACCTATCGCAAACCCAAGATCAGCTTCCAGAGGGCGTTAGCCCCACTTTAGGGCCTGATGCTTCTGGTGTCGGTTGGGTATTTCAATACGCCTTAGTCGATAGACAAGGTAATCACGATTTAGCCCAGCTGCGTTCATTGCAAGACTGGTTTTTAAAACTGGAATTACAAAGTGTCGAAGGCGTATCTGAAATTGCTACGATTGGCGGCATGGAGCAATCTTATCAAATCGTGGTCGACCCACATAAACTCGCCCTTTATCAAATCGATTTGATGACGGTTAAAAATGCGCTAGCAAGCTCTAATAGCTCTGTCGGTGGCTCGGTTATTGAAATGGCCGAAGCCGAGTACATGATTACTTCATCGGGTTATCGACAAAACATTGAAGATTTTGCCGAAATTCCTTTAGGGGTGTTATCTGATGCTGGCACACCAGTATTAATGAAAGATGTGGCGCAGCTGCGAACAGGCCCTGCAGCGCGTCGTGGTATTGCTGAACTTGATGGTAAAGGTGAAGTCGTTGGCGGCATTGTGGTTATGCGCTATGGCGAGAATGCCCTTGAAACCATTAATAATGTTAAACAAAAGATTAAGCAAATTGAAAGCGGTTTACCTGAAGGGGTTGAATTAGTTATCACTTACGATCGCTCAGAACTTATCCTCAATTCTGTGGATAATCTGATGCACAAAGTGATGGAAGAGATGCTGGTCGTTGGCCTAGTTTGCTTACTATTTCTATTACATGCTCGCTCAACACTGGTTGCCATAATCACCCTGCCATTATCTATATTAAGCAGTTTCATTATCATGCATTTTATGGGGGTTAATGCCAACATCATGAGCTTAGGAGGTATTGCCATTGCCATAGGCGCCGTTGTCGATGCCGCCATTGTCATGGTAGAAAACGCCCATAAACATTTAGAGCGATATCGGGCTGAGCACGGTAAACCACCCGAAGGTGAAGCCCACTGGCAACTAATTAAAGAGGCCTCTGTTGAAGTAGGGCCTGCGCTATTCTTTAGCCTGCTAATCATCACCTTAAGCTTTATTCCTGTATTTGCACTGGAAGCTCAAGAAGGCCGTTTATTCCACCCACTGGCGTTTACTAAAACCTTTGCTATGGCGTCTTCTGCAATACTGGCCATCACCTTGATCCCAGTATTAATGGGTTATTTTGTGCGCGGTAATATCCCTGATGAACGCAAAAACCCCATCAGTCGATTTTTGATTGCCATATACCAGCCATTACTCAAACTGGTATTAAAATTTCCTAAATTCACCATCTTATTAGCGCTGGTCATTTTAGCCAGTGCTTACTATCCGATGACAAAGATGGGCTCTGAGTTTATGCCAGAACTCGCTGAAGGTGATTTACTTTATATGCCTACAACCCTGCCAAGTGTCAGTGCAGGTAAAGCCGCTGAAATTTTACAGCAAACCGATAGATTGATTAAAACGGTACCAGAGGTCAAAAGAGTATTTGGTAAAGTGGGCCGCGCGATGACCGCTACCGATCCTGCACCATTAACCATGCTTGAAACCACCATCATGCTTAAACCACATGCTCAATGGCGTGAAGGCGTGACCTTAGAATCTATTATTGCTGAATTACAGAGAACGGTGAAAGTGCCCGGCATGACTAACGCATGGGTGCAGCCGATAAAAACCCGTATCGATATGCTGTCCACCGGGGTTAGAACACCTGTCGGCATTAAAATATCGGGTTCAGATGTGACCGAACTGGAAAAAATTGGCGCTGAAATCGAAGCGGTAATGAGCCAAGTGCCAGGCACAACATCAGCATTTGCGCAGCGAAGTAGTGGTGGACGTTATATCGATATTGAGCCGAAACTAAAAAATGCAGCTCGATATGGTATGACCCTAAGTGACATCCAAGATGTGGTGCAAATCGCCATAGGCGGTATGAATATAGGGGAATCAATTCAAGGTCAAGAACGTTACCCAATTAACATTCGTTATCCACGAGAGTTACGTGACAGCATAGAAAAACTCAGAGATTTACCGGTATTAACCAAAACCGGTAAATATCTGCCATTAAGCGTTTTAGCCGACATAACCATCAGTGATGGACCGCCCATGCTTGCCAGTGAAAATGGCCGTTTAATCTCATGGGTGTTTGTCGATATTAAAGATATTTCTATCGGCGAATATATCGAGCAAGCGCAAATAGCCTTAGGCCAGCAAATCACTTTGCCAGCACGTTATAGCTACAGCTTTGCGGGTCAATATGAATATATGCAGCGTGTTGAAGCCAAGATGGAGTTAGTCATTCCACTAATGCTGGCAGTTATTTTTATATTACTGATGCTGACCTTTAACTCGTTTGCTCAAGCTTCAGTAATTATGCTGAGTTTACCCTTTGCCTTAGTAGGCAGTGCCTGGTTTTTATATTTGCTGAACTTCAACTTTTCGGTTGCGGTATCTGTGGGGATGATTGCCCTTGCGGGTGTCGCCGCTGAATTTGGCGTGGTGATGCAGGTGTATCTCAACAACAGTATAAAAGACCGAAAACATCATGACACTCTCAATAGCAAAGATGATTTACGCCAAGCATTGATTGAAGGTGCTGTAATGCGGATTCGCCCCAAAGCGATGACAGTTGCGACCATATTTTTTGGCTTACTGCCGATAATGTGGGGCACAGGAACCGGTAACGAAGTGATGCAGAAAATTGCCGCACCTATGGTTGGTGGCATGGTCACTGCGCCGCTGCTATCGCTGTTTGTTATTCCAGCCATTTATTTACTAATCTATGGTCGTAAACTCAGTAACTAGGTTTACAAAGTCACTCATAAACACAAAAAAAGGCGCTTAAGGCGCCTTTTTATCTATAAAGCCACAAGCTGAATATAAGCTTGTTAGCTTGGTTCACTGAGTACGCCTTGCTTTTCTCGTGCCAGTTGCATCATCCTTAAAAGACCCCAAACCATAATACAACCTCCGACTCCAACCATAGCAAACAGCAGTATTGGCTTCGCCAGCATCGGATAAGCCGCTGTATCAAAACCTGCAAACAAGCCATATAAACCCGCCGCCATTAATAACGTGCCAGGAAAATCAATGACTGCCACCATGGTCATTTTCTTTTGAATTACCGCGAGTTTTTCGTCCTTTGTGAGTGTCATAAGTCTTCCTTGATTAGATTTACAGTTTAACTTTCAAGCAATTATTCTACTTCAGACGCTACCTCGGTCAATGCAATAATTGAAAAAGTGCCGCCTTGGGGATCATCAATCACCGCAAAACGACCCACATCCGGAATATCCGTAGGCGGGACACAAATTCGCCCGCCTAGAGCTTCGGCATCTTGAGCCATAGCATCACAATCTTGCACACTAAAATACAGCATCCAATGGGGCGGGGTATCACCCCACTCGGACGTCATTTGCATCATACCGCCAATGGCTTGCTTATCCACCAGCCATTGCACGTAATCAGCTATGCCCATTGAAGACATATCAAGGTTGTTAGTCTCAAAGCCAAGCGCTTGGGTATAAAAATCGGTTGATGTGGCCAGATCGCGGCACATATATTCAACCCAGCACAAAGTATTGGGCTCAAATGAGCGCTTAATGCCGATATGGTTAATGGCCTGCCAGATTGAAAATCGTGCGCCATCAGGATCTTGGCACACAGCTATAATCCCTGAATCACCAACAGAGTGAGGGCCTGCAATAATTTGTCCACCCGCAAGCCTAATGGCTTTAATTGTCGCCTCAACATCATCAACGGCAAAATAAAGCTGCCAATGGGTTGGCAAACTCTCCATCTCTTTGGGCATTTGATACATAGCCGCAATGTCATCACCCGCTAACTGCAACATAGTGTAATGACCCTCAGGCATGGGCATATCATCAGCCTGCCACTGAAATAGGCTTTGGTAGAATGCTTTCGCGGCATACCAATCATGACTGGCAAGTTCGACCCAACAAGGTTGCCCTTGTTTATAGTGTGACACCTTCATACACCTCACCCTGCTGTTGATAATGACTTATAAGAATAAAGGTTTAAGCTGAACCTAAATGACAACACTCTTTAAGTTAAGACACTTTTAAAGCTAAAGTCGAGTTGGCAATAATGGTTGGTTATTCGTATAAAAAATGATATTTAAATAATAAATACAACCTAAAATCATAGCCTTATATAGACAACAATATCAGCAAGCCATGGCTAGTCACTATCGGTCACAAGTCGTAAATTACACACACCTTTAGTCAAAATGCTAACAGTCACATCCTTACTTGCTAGAAAACGCCCATAAAAAAGCCCTTTTCAAAGGGCTTTTTGGAGGTCATTTCGGTGTTTAAACACCACTTTATCTAGCTAAAGTATTATTTATAAACTGGCAGTAAATCAGCCATCGCCAACAAATGACATGCGCCGGTGATGACACCGAATGCAATAATCACCACAATCAATGGCGTACCACCTGGGACTCTAAAGCTCTTCTCATCAGGGAACATTTTGCGCGATTTGTATGCCATCATGGCTGGCACTATCGCCGCCCAAATGGTCGCCGCTAATGCCGCAAAGCCAATGGCAATCAAGAAACCATTAGGGAATAACAAACCTAATACTGTCGGCGGGATAAAGGTGATCGCAGCTGTTTTAATGCGGCCATTATTGCTTTCTTCAAAGCCAAATAAGTCAGCTAGATAATCAAACAAGCCTAAGGTCACCCCTAAGAATGATGACGCCACAGCAAGATTAGCAAACAAGGTCAACATGGTATTAAGCCATTTACTCGCCATCACATCTGACAGAGCGCCCACTAACACACCCATATTGCCGCCCTGGGCAATAATGTCGCTGAACTGACTACGGGGAATGTTGCCCATGGTTGCCACTAACCAACAGCTGTAAATAACTAAGGCGATAAACGTACCAATAAAGATGGCTTTTAAAATCACTTTAGGTTGTTTGCCGTAATACTTAACTAGGCTTGGCACATTGCCGTGGTAACCAAAACTGGCCAGCCCAAAAGGTAGCGCCGCTAAAATATAAGGCGAGAAACTCGCCTCACCATCTGGCATTAATAATTTTGCGCTATCAATATCAATCAGCAGATTTCCGATGGCGAGAAAAAAGGTAATTAACATCCCGCCAATCATAATGGTGGTAATGCGATCAACCGCTTTGGTACTGATGATCACCACTGCAGCAAGTACGACGGCAAACACTAACCCTGCGATCGGTTGAGGTAAGTTAATCCCCATCCCCGCAAGGGTGTGATTAACAATCGAGCCACCACCACTGATGTAAGCATAGGTCAGGATGTACAACACAAAAGCAATAGATAACCCGTTAATAATCCGCCAAAACTGGCCTAAGGTTACCTTAGTTAAGGTGTCAAAACTGTCACCGGGTTTAAAATGCAAATTGGTTTCAAGTAGCATCAGACCTGACACCAGCATACAAAACCAAATACCAATTAACATGACTAATGAATAGCCAAACCACATGCCTGCACTGACCACAGGCAAAGAAAACATACCAGCACCGACTGTGGTACCGGCGATGATCATAGCACCGC
Source organism: Shewanella sp. 10N.286.48.A6 (assembly GCF_002873135.1). Lineage (GTDB taxonomy): Bacteria > Pseudomonadota > Gammaproteobacteria > Enterobacterales > Shewanellaceae > Shewanella. The sequence continues at coordinate 106,835 of NZ_MCVI01000028.1, read as the reverse complement.
CCAATAAGGATTTATTTTGCGGTTGAGATTGTGTCGAACTCATAAAATTAGTTATTACCCATGTTCCATTGTGACACTATCAACAATGGTTTTTCGAACAGATAAACGCAGCATACCATTGGCATGATCACGTATTCGGATGACTTCAAATTGATTATCGTTAGCGGATAAATACCCTAATTCTTTTAATTTCACACTCAAATTATTGTAGAGCTTTTTATCATAAAACTCAGGCGCAGTAATTCCATGTAAAGCACCTAAACGCTGAGCCAATAAATGGCTGGCGCTTTCTAAATCAGAACGCTCAATTTCTGGTTTGTAAGCCAGTAAATTAAAGATAATCGCGTAACGCTGTAGGGTCTCACTGACCGTGGCGGACAATAACATTAACTGAGTGACATTACTTTGATTGACTTCAAAGTGATCGCTACCGGAAATTAGCTTTTGTTCAACAAACAAATCAAGCACTTGATCCACATAGGCACTTAAATCTTCAATGCCCATAAACAGCTCAGCTTTCAATAATGGGTAAAAATCATTAACAATTTGCTGGATTTTTTCTCGGCTAAATTCTTCATATTGCACCAAGCAACTGGCGATTAATGAAGGCACTGCCATTAGATGAATTATGTTATTGCGATAATAGCTCATCGCAATCACTGAGCTATCTTCAATTGCGATAATTTCGCCGATGGCATCTGTGGTTGAGGTAAATTTATTCAGCGACAAACATTGCTCAACTAGGTCATGAGCTGAGCCCTCAGCCACCGACGCATACTCAGTATAAGGAACATCCTTTAAGATTTTCAGGTAGAGGTCTAGCTGGGTTTCAAGCTCACTGCGCTGCAGGGCGTTTTGCTCTGAAGCCAGCAGCGCCATACTTGCTAATGTCACCGAACTCGCTGCGGCGGCGCCATTGATGTTAGTCATCACTTTATTGGCCAATACATTTACTGCTGGCGTTAACCATGATGGCTTTTGATCCGGATCTTGAGCAATTTCTTCACGCCAATTTGGCGATTGTTGATTTAAAAATTGCTGCACATTGATTGGCTCGCCAAAGTTAACGTAACCTTGGCCAAAGTTGCCTAATTTACGCAGCGCACCAAAGACCTGCCACACTGATTCTTTTTGCTTTTTCTTACCGCTTAACTCTTTATGATAGGTGGACACTTCCATCACATGATCATAACCAAGATAAACTGGCACTAAGGTTACTGGGCGTTCAATGCCCCGCAGTACACAGTTAACTGTCATCGCTAACATGCCGGTCTTAGGCGCTAATAAACGACCGGTACGAGAACGACCACCTTCGGTGAAGTATTCAACCGAATAGCCTTTAGCAAATAACTGATCTAAATACTCACGAAACACTGCGGTATAAAGTTTATTACCGTTAAAGCTACGACGAATAAAGAAAGCACCACCACGGCGGAACATAGGGCCTGCTGGCCAAAAGTTTAAATTAATACCGGCGGCAATATGCGGCGGCACCATGCCTTGGTAATACAAAATATACGACAGCAGTAGGTAATCCATGTGGCTACGATGGCAAGGCACATAGACAATTTCGTGACCATCATGATGCAGCTTACGCACTTTTTCAGCGCTTTTAATGCTAATACCGCTGTATAACTTATTCCACAACCAAGTAAGAAAGCGCTCAGCAATACGCACTAAGCTGTCTGAGTAATCCGCTGCAATTTCATCTAAATACTGAATCGCTTTTTCGCGGGCTTTGTCTTCAGGAATTTTTTTATTAAGCGCTTCTTCTTTTATCGCTTGAGCAATGGCATCAGACTTTAATAATGAGTTGAACATTGCCTGACGATTTGGCAGTTGTGGGCCTGTCATCACTTTACGTTGGCGTCTAAAGTGCACTCGCGCCACACGGATAAGTTTATGCGCAATACTGACATCAGTGCCGTGTTCATCAGCCATATAACGTAGCGACATAGCATTTGAAAATTGAATAAAGCTATGGCGACCTAAGAACAAAATCATCAACCATTTACGTAACCAGGTCGGGTTTTCACGCTCAAATACGGCTGCGGTCATGGTGTCATCTTCTTTACCAGGGATACGTCCCCAATACAGACTCACTGGCACCAATTGAATATCAAGTTGATCATTTTTTTTATGTAAGGCTAATAAGCTGGTGAAGTTATCAACAAATTTTTCGCCACTTAAACGCTTGCCAAATAGAGGCTTACGACCTTCAATACACACAATTCTAGGGGTATTTAAGCCATCAACGTCTAGTCGCTCATAAGGGCTCGGTAAGCCATATTTGGCGGTCACTTCATTTAATGCCGCAATATCACTGAGTGATTCTGTCTTCATCACATAGACCACTGGTTTATCTGGGTCTAAGTTCAGATCGGCAAAGGGATCTTCAGGCACAACAACCGTGTGCACCATCAGTTTTTGAATCCAACGTAATGATTTTGCTATGATTGAGTCAGGTTTTAACATGAGTGTTCGCATATTCAACATCAATTAATTGGCCATAGAATACCAGATAATGGTTCAGTTTCACTAACAAGGGTCTATACAGAGAATATTTGTTCAGTAAAAATAGCCATATCCGAATAACAACCAACCTATTTTCAATCAACACTACTGTATAAATATACTGTTTAAACAAACGATGTGAGAAATAGCCAATTTCATCGGTTTAAAAAGCTGACTTACCTTCATAAACTAAATAATTAAATTACATATACTTAACCGTGCCCCCATATATAGCCAACAAGAATTAGATGATAATAGTTAAATTAATTTGGTTAATACTTGCGCGACCACCGATACTGTATATAATGACAGTCACTGTATAAAAAAACAGGAATCAATATGAGACCTTTAACGCCACGCCAAGCTGAAATATTAGAGCTAATTAAATGTAATATCGCCGAAACAGGTATGCCGCCAACTCGTGCAGAAATTGCAACTCGATTAGGCTTCAAAAGCGCCAATGCCGCTGAAGAACACTTAAAAGCACTGGCAAAAAAAGGCTGTATTGAAATTATTCCTGGTACCTCTCGCGGGATCCGCATGGTGCAGGTGGAGGAGGAAGTTGAAGCAGGCTTACCACTTATCGGCCAAGTTGCTGCAGGTGAACCTATCCTTGCTCAAGAGCATGTTGAACAGTATTTCCAAGTTGACCCAGAAATGTTTAAGCCCAATGCTAATTTCTTACTACGCGTTCGAGGCGACAGTATGAAAGACATTGGTATTTTAGAGGGCGACTTATTAGCAGTGCATAAAATGCAAACTGCCACCAATGGTCAAGTTGTAGTGGCACGTCTTGAAGACGATGTAACCGTGAAAAGATTTGAAAAGAAAGGCAATATTATTTATTTACATGCTGAAAATGCAGAATATGAGCCGATTAAAGTTGATTTAAGTTGCCAAAACCTAACGATTGAAGGGCTTGCTGTTGGCGTTATTCGTAATGGAGGTTGGTTATGAACACATTAATAGGCAATGCACCGCGTCACCCTGGATTATGGGTAGATATGGCATCTGATCCCTTACCCACTAAACAAGGGATTGAAACCAAGCGCACCCAAAACCAAGGCTTAACTGAATTGACTCAATTATGCAGTCAGTTAGCCATTTTAAGTCAGCAAGGCCGTTGGATTGTACTGATTAATCCGCCGCATATCGGTTATAAGCAAATTCTTGCTAATGCCAATGTTCGTATGGACAGAGTATTGTTAGTTCACACCAAAGATGAAGTCGAAACCCTGTGGGCGATGGAAAAAGCGCTCACTAACGGTACTTCAAGTGCAGTAATTACTTGGACACCACCATTAGATGCCCGCGACAATCGCCGCATTCAATTGGTTGCCAAAAATGCCTTAGCCCAAGGGCTTATCATTGAAGATGTAAATACTCACTTACCTGAAGGCGACCCATTAACGCAAACTTTAGCAGTACCGACTCGGGTAAACCTTACCTCGTTTCACTAGTAAAATATGACTAAAAAAGCCCTTCACTACGCTGAGGGGCTTTTTTTTGCACTTTTTTCAGCAAATTAGATGATAAAGTGATCTTGATCAATATTTAATCTCCAAGTAATGTAGTTAACAAGGTAGTAACAATTTATCGTACTGCCGAGAATAAATGTCAAAAAGATACAAACGCTATTAAAAGATTGAGCTGGTACCGTGCGGTATAGAAAGCCTTGAATGTAAAGCGTCAAATATAATTGATAAGTTCAGTATTAGGTACAAGTGTGGCACCGTAACGTAATAACATAATTGAGTTTTCAAGCTCAAAGCCACCGTGTACTTTGAAATGATCAAACTTTTTCGGGTATGAAAAGTTTGCATAGAGCAGAGTATTACTGTGTGGCTTTTCTTTGTAATTGCAATTCGCAATTAGCAGAGGAGTAGTCTTGTGAAGCGATTGTTGTACGGATTAATGGTGGCGTTGCTTGCAACCCCACTCACAGCGGCAGAGATGCCCTTAAACATGACTCAAGGTGTAACAGAGATCAGTGGCCAGGTTTACGACCTGCATATGATTATTTTGTATATCTGTTGCGCCATTGGTGTCGTGGTCTTTGGGATCATGATTTATTCCATGATCTATCACAGAAAATCTAAGGGTGCAGTTGCAGCCGACTTTCATGACAGTACCAAGGTTGAAATAGCTTGGACAGTATTGCCATTTCTAATCCTAATTGGCATGGCAATCCCAGCAACAAAAACGCTGATTGCTATGGAAGATCCCAGCGATGCTGAACTGACAGTCAAAGTGACGGGCTCTCAATGGAAATGGCATTACAGCTATTTCAATGAAGATGTCGAGTTTTTCAGTTTATTATCTACCCCAGCAGACCAAATTACTGGCACCGCAAATAAAACCGACACCTATCTTTTAGAGGTCGATAAGCCGCTGGTTTTACCAATAAATCGTAAAGTACGTTTTTTAATGACCTCGGATGACGTTATCCACTCTTGGTGGGTACCAGCATTTGCCGTTAAAAAAGATGCAAATCCTGGTTTCATCAATGAAGCTTGGACTAAAATCGATAAAATAGGTACTTATCGAGGCCAATGTGCCGAACTATGCGGTAAAGATCATGGCTTTATGCCTATTGTTGTTGAAGCCGTTTCTGAAGCAGACTTTGACCAATGGCTAATCGACCAAAAGCAATTTGCTGCTGATGCTAAAGCCGCTGCACAAGCCTCACTGAGCCAAACCCTTAGCTATGACGAGTTAATGGCCCAAGGCGAACAAATCTACATGGGTCGCTGCGCGGCTTGCCACCAACCTAATGGTGCTGGTTTACCTGGCGTCTTCCCTTCCCTAATTGGCAGTCCAATGATTAAAGGCCCAGTGTCTGGCCATATCGATATTGTCGTTAATGGTAAGCCTGGCACTGCGATGCAAGCGTTTGCCAAGCAGCTAACGGCAACTGAAATTGCTGCAGTAGTCACTTATGAGCGTAATGCTTGGGGTAATGACTCTGGCGATACCGTGCAAGCGGCTGATGTGAGTGGCAATGGGACAAATTCTAGCGCTACACCAACCACTGCTGACGCTCCTAGTGCAGGCACTTCTACCGCAGACACGTCAACGCCTGTGACTTTACCAGCAAGCTTACCTACAGCTGAACAACTTGAAGACACTGCAACACAAGCTGTGACTAAAGCGGCAACACAAGCAGCAGAAGTTAAAGCTGTGGTATTGGATGACTTGACGATGGATGAGTTAATGACCATGGGCGAGCAAGTCTATATGACTAGCTGCGCTGCATGTCACCAAGCTGCTGGTACTGGCTTACCTGGCGCGTTCCCTTCATTAGTAGGCAGCCCACTCATCGTCGGTCCAGTGACGGATCATCTTAATATTGTCATCAATGGTAAACCTGGCACGGCAATGCAAGCATTTAACTCGCTACTTACGCCACAACAGCTTGCTGCAGTGGTGACTTATGAGCGAAATGCCTGGGGTAATAACTCTGGCGATGCAGTTCAGGCTGCTGATGTTGTTGGTCACGGAAAGTAAGGGATTAAAATGAGCACAATTACACAAGATTCACCAGCCGCTCACGACGATCACCATGATGACCATCATCATGGGGCGCCAAAAGGCATTATGCGCTGGGTTTTAACCACTAACCATAAAGATATTGGTTCAATGTATCTGTGGTTTAGTTTCATTATGTTTTTAACCGGCGGCGCAATGGCCATGGTCATTCGTGCTGAGTTATTCCAACCCGGTTTACAGTTAGTTGAACCTAACTTTTTTAACCAAATGACCACAGTCCATGGCTTGATTATGGTATTTGGCGCAGTCATGCCAGCCTTTACCGGCTTAGCTAACTGGCTCATTCCAATGATGATTGGTGCGCCAGATATGGCACTACCGCGGATGAATAACTGGAGCTTTTGGATTTTACCTTTCGCGTTTGCGATTCTACTTAGCTCGCTATTTATGGAAGGTGGAGGCCCCAACTTTGGCTGGACTTTCTATGCACCACTGTCAACAACCTATAGCCCTGATAGCACAGCATTATTTGTGTTCTCAGTTCACATTATGGGCATAAGCTCGATCATGGGTGCTATTAACGTGGTGGTGACCATTGTTAATATGCGTGCTCCGGGTATGACTTGGATGAAGCTGCCATTGTTCGTCTGGACTTGGCTGATTACCGCCTTCTTGCTAATAGCAGTGATGCCGGTATTGGCAGGTGTAGTAACCATGGTACTGACTGATAAATACTTTGCCACCAGCTTCTTTGATGCTGCTGGCGGCGGCGACCCTGTGATGTTCCAGCATATTTTCTGGTTCTTTGGCCACCCCGAAGTCTACATCATGATTTTACCTTCATTCGGGATTATCTCGGCCATTATTCCCACCTTTAGCCGTAAAAAGCTTTTCGGTTATGCCTCCATGGTATACGCCACCTCAAGTATTGCGATTTTGTCCTTCCTAGTTTGGGCGCATCACATGTTCACCACCGGGATGCCAGTATTTGCAGAGCTATTCTTCATGTACTGCACCATGTTAATCGCAGTGCCTACTGGGGTGAAAGTGTTTAACTGGGTTGCAACTATGTGGCGCGGCTCAATCACCTTCGAAACCCCGATGCTGTTCGCCATTGCATTCATCATCTTATTCACCATCGGTGGCTTCTCTGGCTTGATGCTAGCGATCACCCCAGCGGATTTCCAATACCATGATACTTACTTTGTGGTAGCGCATTTTCATTATGTACTGGTGACTGGCGCAGTATTCTCCATTATGGCTGCAGCATATTACTGGCTACCGAAATGGACAGGATACATGTATAGCGAAACATTAGGTCGTTGGCATTTCTGGTGCAGTGTTATTTCAGTGAATGTACTGTTTTTCCCAATGCACTTTTTAGGCTTAGCAGGCATGCCACGTCGTATTCCAGACTATGCAATTCAATTTGCTGACGTAAACCAAATTGTCTCTATTGGTGGTTTTGCCTTTGGTTTATCACAACTGATTTTCCTCGCTGTGGTACTGAAATGTATCAAGGGCGGCGAAAAAGCTGCGGATAAGCCATGGGAAGGTGCTGAAGGGTTAGAGTGGACTATTGCCAGTCCTGCGCCTTATCACTCATTTACCACCCCACCAGAGGTTAAATGATATGAGCCAGCCAACAAAATCAAACCGTAATTTACTTATTGGCCTAGTACTGGGTTCAATAGGTATGTTCGGCTTTGGTTTTGCGCTAGTGCCTTTGTATGACGTGCTTTGCGATGCCTTGGGGATTAATGGAAAAACCCAAAGTACTGCCAGCAGTTATGAGGCTGTGGTGATTGATAAAGACCGTACTGTAACCATTGAGTTTATTGCCCAAGTACAAAGCAATATGCCGTGGGAGTTTGTGCCAAAAGTGAACCGCATGCAGGTTCACCCCGGCGAACTCACACGTACTGCGTTTTTAGCGAAAAACTTATCTTCAAATAACCTCGTAGGCCAAGCAATACCCTCGGTATCGCCAGGCCAAGGCGCGGCTTATTTTAATAAGACCGAGTGCTTTTGCTTCAATCAGCAACCCCTAGCAGCAATGGCCGATGCTGAATTACCGTTAATTTTTTACGTGGATGCGGATTTACATGAATCCATTAACACTTTGACTCTCTCTTATACCCTCTATGATATTACAGACAAGCAGACTGCAGCCATAGAGCAAGGAGCAGCAAGATGACAACAAAACATGAAAACTACTACGTGCCAGCGCAAAGTATCTGGCCAATTACCGGCGCTATCGGATTATTTCTGATTGCATTTGGCGCAGGTACCTACATCCAACAACTTTCAACTGAACAATCTTCTGGCGGCTACACCCTAATCGCGGGTATTGCTGTAATTATATTTATGCTGTTTGGCTGGTTTAAAAATATCATTGATGAGTCAATGTCAGGTTTATATTCAGCGCAAATGGATCGCTCTTTTAGACAAGGCATGAGCTGGTTTATTTTCTCAGAAATCATGTTTTTCGGGGCATTTTTTGGGGCATTGTTTTACGCTCGAATGGTAGCAATACCTTGGCTCGGCGGTGCATCAAATAATGCCATGACCCATGAGGTATTATGGCCAACATTTGAAGCCATTTGGCCGCTAGTGAAAACCCCAGATGGTACCACCACTGAAGCCATGGGTTGGGGCGGATTGCCGCTGTATAACACCCTCATTCTACTGACCTCTTCAGTCACCTTGCACTTTGCCCATGTGTCGTTAGAAAAATCAAAACGTGGCGCACTGAAGGTTTGGTTAGGACTGACTATTTTGCTGGGTATCGGCTTCTTGTTTTTACAAGTTGAAGAGTATGTCCATGCCTACCAAGAAATGGGGCTCACACTCACCTCAGGGATTTATGGTAACACCTTCTTTTTGCTAACTGGCTTTCACGGTATGCACGTCACCTTAGGCACAGTATTTCTAATAATCCTGTTCTTTAGAGTATTGAAAGGTCACTTCACCCCAGATAATCATTTCGCCTTTCAATCCGGAAGTTGGTATTGGCATTTTGTTGATGTGGTGTGGTTATGCTTATTTATTTTCGTGTACGTCTTATAAGGCTGCAAAGCTAATAAGGTCTAGGATTTGGGCTTATCCAGCCAAATCCTAAGGCCAGTAACAATAACAACATCACTAACGCAGAAAAGATCACTCGACGACCTAAATATTGGCTCATAGATTGTTTATTTTCCGCTTTAACCATAATAAATAGGGCTCTGGCTAAATTAAATAATATGAATACAAGCAGCAGTACTAAAACAAGCTTGAAAATAACTAAGGTATCTAAGGTTCCCACGGGCTCTCCTTTGCGCGTTTGGCGACTTTCTACTGGGTTATTGCTAGTTGTTACTGTGAGTGTGTTTTCTATTTTGGTCAAGCTCGGTTTATGGCAACTTGATAGAGGAATTCAAAAACAAGCTTGGCAAGCCACCTTAAGTGAAAGGCAAGCGTCCAGTGAATTGGATTACCACACTTTTTTAACGCTAGATAGCAGCGGTCCACTAACGGGTTATCGCATTAACGTCACCGCTAAGCCCATTAATGAACAAATATTACTGCTTGATAATCAAGTTTATAACGGCCAAGTGGGTTATCTGGCTTATCAAGTATTTGCAATATCAGCCACAGAGCCATGGCTACTGGTTGAACTAGGCTTTACTGCAGCGAATAAAGACCGCCGCATATTACCCGATTTAGCGCCATTGCCTGCGGCGCAATATCAGCTCACAGGTCGAGTGTATCAGCGCCAAACCAATCCCTTAAGTGACCAACTTTATGTGGAACAATTTACAGTAGAAAACCGTGACGTGATCCGTTTTCAAAATTTAAATCTCGTGGCCTTAGCAGAGAAAATAGGTCATCAACTGGCACCGGCAGTACTGCAGCCCGATGTAACACCAAATATGAATCTAGCAAAACCTTGGACACCTATTCCACTGTCAGCCCAAAAACACCAAGGCTATGCATTGCAATGGTTCACCATGGCAGCAGTATTTTTATCGCTAATGCTATGGCTTGGTTGGAAAACATTTAAGCCTAAAATTAAGACCTAAAGTTAAAACCTAAATACAAGAGTAACTAAATTAAAAATAGTAACTTAAGTAAAAAAAACTCATCCTATAACAAAAACAGTCGTAACAAGAGGAGCAAGTATGAACTCCCCAGCAAAACCTAAAGGTAACAAGACATTATATCTACTGCTGCTGGTATTTATTTTACCGGTGGCTATGGCTAAATTAGTCTTGAGCCTAGATTTATATAACGGCGCCGCCACTAACAAAGGTGAGCTAATCGGCGCACAACTTAATTATCAAACCTTAGCCATGACCAACCCTGAGCCGCATATGTGGCAGCTGGTGTATTTATTACCAAACCAATGCCTAGAACAATGCCAGCAACGTTTGTATGTCATGCATCAAAGCCATATCGCCTTAGGTAAACATCAAGATCGCGTCAGCCCAATTATTTTACTCACCCCAGATAGCGACACCGCAATTTTAACTAAACTGCAAGTGCCGTTTGCTACAGCCAGTGCCAGCCCTGCAATGGCCGCATTACTGACAGAGCAGCAAATGATTATTGTCGATCCCCTTGGTAGCCTAGTCATGAAATACCCAGGTATTATGGGCGAGCAAGAAAATATTGCCCAAGGTAAGTCGATGATTGGCGATTTACGTAAGATGCTTAAACTATCGAGGGTCGGGTAATGGTGATAAAAAACCTGCTCAAATTTACCTTAGTATTTACCTTTACGGTGATATTAATGGGTGCCTACACTCGGCTGTCAGATGCAGGCCTTGGCTGCCCTGATTGGCCAGGTTGCTATGGTCATCTTGTGGTGCCTAGCGCGCCTGATGCAATAGCAAAAGTTGAGACTGCATTCCCAAATCAAACGCTAGAGCCTGACAAGGCGTGGCTGGAAATGATCCACCGCTATATCGCTGGCACTCTTGGATTACTGATTTTAACCATCCTTATCATCTGCTTAAAAAGAGCCGATGCGCCCAAAAAGCTACCCATACTGATTTCCGCCCTACTGCTCTTTCAAGCCGCCTTAGGTATGTGGACCGTCACCATGAAATTAATGCCCATCGTAGTCATGGGGCATTTAATTGGTGGCTTTAGTTTATTCGCTTTACTGCTACTGCTGTATTTACGTACCCGGCCACTGCGGATCCCTGGTGGTGACACTTATGCCAGAAAACTCGCCCCCTTTGCCATGGTCTGCTTAATTGTACTGGCGGTTCAAATTATTTTGGGCGGCTGGACGTCATCGAATTACGCAGCATTAGCCTGTACCGCCCTGCCAATATGTGAAGGTAACTGGGTCGATAATCTGCAATTTGCTGATGCTTTTTCACCGTTTCAAGGGACACATCCAAGCTTTGAATATGGCGTATTGGAATACCCTGCCCGCATGACAATCCATGTTACTCATCGTATTTGGGGCGTGATTACCGCTGCCTGTTTAGTGTGGTTAGGATTTAAATTACTTAAAGCACGCTCACACACAATACGTAAAAGTGCTTGGCTGTTATTTGCCCTAGTGATCATTCAAGTGGGCCTTGGCATCAGCAATATTGTCATGCATTTGCCTTTAGGGATTGCTGTATCGCACAACGGCGGCGCAGCGCTATTGTTACTTACCGTTATTTTCATCAACTACGCGCTGTGGCGTAAAGCTTAAGCAAGGATCCTATTATGGCTAAATCTCTGTCTATACCAGCAAGCACCAGCAGCGCGCAATTACCTTGGCGCGCCTATTTTGAAATGACCAAACCCAAAGTGGTCGCCCTGATGTTACTGACAGTACTGGTGGGAATGTGCCTCGCATTGCCCGGCGCAGTGCCATTGCAGCCGCTTATCTTTGGCATGATAGGCATAGCCATGATGGCGGGTGCAGCGGCGGCTTATAACCACTTAATTGATCGCCGCATTGATGGTTTAATGGCGCGTACCTATAACCGCCCATTACCAAAAGGCAAGGTCTCGGTAATCAAAGCCATGACCTTTGCCACTTCTATCGGCTTAGGCGGTTTTGTTATTTTGTATACCTTAGTTAACCCACTTACCGCATGGTTAACCTTTGCCAGTTTAATCGGTTATGCTGTGGTGTATACCGCTTATCTTAAGCGCGCTACCCCGCAAAATATCGTCATTGGTGGCTTAGCTGGCGCAATGCCACCTTTATTGGGTTGGACTGCTGTCACCAACGAATTACATGGCAACGCACTATTACTGGTTATCATCATCTTCACTTGGACGCCGCCGCATTTTTGGGCACTGGCGATTCACCGTAGAAAAGAATACGCCAAAGTCGATGTCCCAATGCTGCCAGTCACCCATGGGGTTGAGTTTACTAAAACTTGTATCTTGTTATATACCTTGTTACTGGCTATTGCCTGTTTATTGCCAGTACTGGTTGGCATGTGTGGCCCCGTTTATCTTGTGGGTTCAACCATTCTAAGTTGTGGCTTTATTTATAAAGCCTGGCAACTTAAGTATCACGACAAACCAGGGCTGGCGATGGATGTGTTTAAGTTCTCGATTTATCACTTAATGATTTTATTTTTAGTGCTATTAGTTGATCACTACTTATGGGTATAACTCGCTTTATCAGTGCTTATCGCCATGGTGAAGTTGAAGATAAAAACAGTGAACGTAAAGATAAAAATAATGGAGTGAATGAGTGAAAAAAATTATCGCGTTAGCTTTCATTATGCTGGGCTTGGGCGTCGCTGTTGCTACGCTTTTCCCTAGTCAAAAAAGTTCATCCGCAACAATCGCCACTGCCACTAAATCAAGGCCGGATCTGGCACTTGAAACAAGTTATTTGTTTGATAACCCAAGACCACTGGCACCTTTTAGTATGCAAGACCAATTGGGGAATACCTTTACCAATGAGCAGCTTTTAGGTAAGTGGAGTTTAGTATTTGTCGGCTTTACTTCATGCCCAGATGTTTGCCCAACAACCCTTAATAAACTCAATGCCGCCTACCCAGAGTTGCAAGCAGTAAGCGACAATATTCAAGTGGTGTTTGTGTCAGTGGACCCCGCAAGGGACAGCCAAACTAAACGTTTAGATTACATCAATTTTTTTAACCGCGATTTCAAAGCCGTTACTGCCGATCACGCTCAGCTATTTCCTTTTACTCGTGATTTAGGTTTTGCCTACGCCATGGTTGGCGACGGCGAAGATTACCAAGTGGATCACAGCGCCAGCTATGTTTTAGTATCACCACAAGGGGAAAAGTTTGCAGTGTTTAAACCTAAAGCCCAACCCGGGAAAATACCACAGATTTTGAATAAAGAGCTGGTTGCGGATCTAAAGCAGATTATTGAAAGTGCTTAAGGTTTTTATATAGGTATTGAAATATAACAAAGCCTCAATATGAAAATATTGAGGCTTTTTGTTTTGACGAGGACTGATGTAGTAACTCATTTGTGGACAAGAACGTTTTAGCGAATATTCTAAATTAGAATCTCATTGATAATCTCACGTATTGCAAGCCTCTAATCAAGTGGCCAGTTTAAGTAATCCACTACAATCCATTTTCTAAATAATTATGAATAAAACCCATTGACCAGCATGACTAATCCGCAGGACTTGCTACCGAGGACTTTTGTAAGGTCCAGGTACCATCTTTATTATCAATCCACTCAATGACATCACCATCTTGCCATTTTAGGTCTGCAAGATATTCATCAGGTAATCTGAAAAAAGCCTCTCCATCTTCGGTTCTTTCGATTTCGACTTTCATTGTATTCCCTCTCTGGTAATTCCTTAGTCCTTTAGATACCTTGGCTCATTAATAAAATTTGGTCAACTGACACATTGTAAGTGGGTCGCTGATAGATCATGTAAAATGAAAAGGGGCATAAACGAGTTACCAGCACCAACTTTATACTTCATTTTTATTGGCTAAATTACGGAAGACCATAACTTCAACTTAATCCATTGCCTGCCGCAGGTGATGTATAGGATATACAAATGTCGCGATCACATGGATGTGAAAGAGCGACCTTATGTGCAGATACAACTGCGAGACGCTGCAAGTACGTCCATGTAAGCTCTGTCAAAACAAATAACATCCATGTTAAACGGCCAGTTCGGCATCCATGCCTCTCGCTCAGAGCGTTTCACACAGTGAAACTTCGCCTTGTTTTGGAAGCTCGCTGCTGCATCTACACTGGGATTTTCATTTCTTCGATTTGACTGTATTCGTGATAAATTTAAGAGCTAAAAGGCTCAAAAGATCAAGAGTCTAATCTGCTAAAAGGCTCAATTTGAATTGAGGGCGTTGAAGAAAATAGCGTGATGCTCACATGGATGTGAGCATAGCTTTCGCGGTGCAGGGATGCACCATCGGAAGCGTTAGCATTTTCACTCTTTGCAATAAAGAGGTGACCGAAGCGGTTTACAAACGACGTTGAAAGCTGGATCAATCCCCATCGAAAATCATGCGCTTTTCAGCATTTTTCATCGGGGGCGGCAGGGTGATCCAAGAGGGTATTGCTGTTGATACCCTTTTGGTCGGGTGTGGGTGGAAAACCCACGATGTTAATCCAAACGGAGTTTGAAAAAATAGAACTAAAAGAAAGAAGTTATTCTTTCGGCCAACTGCCATCATTATTCGGTCTTAACCAGGCTTGCGAAAACCAATAATAACCTGACTTAGTTTTACTCGGTGCAGTGCAGTTATAACGGCTTCGACCTGCAGGTAAGTTTGCTGAAGCTTGAATATTAAACTCAGTTTCAGACACCCAAGTCGGCTTTTTAGCGCCTTGGCCTTGGACAAAACACATCACCTGATGCGGGTAAATATCAGTGGTGTCCAGCTCAACGGTTAGCTCAGGTCGCCACTGACCTTGGCTTAACTGTGGGTCAGTGATATTTTGCTTCACCACCGGCATATTGAGGCTAGTAAACTTGACTTTTAAACTGTCTAAATCAGCATAAGGGCCCGCCACAGGAAAACGTGGCAGCGCAGTCAGTATTGAGTATTTTCCCGCGGCGCCAGATTGTTGCCCTAAACCAATAAAGGCGTGCTTTTTCAGAATATCTTCAACATCGCTATTGTACTCACCATATGGGTAAGCCAGCATTTTTACACTCTGACCGGTATGCTTGTTAATTTCCGCTTCCGTTGCTAGCAAGTTTGCTTCGATTCTATCAAGCCATTGCTGCTTAGATTCGCCATCAAGCTTACGATTTAGATGCTCATGGGCCCAGCTATGGTTGGCGATTGTAGCGCCCTTTTCAGTGAGCGTTTTAATATCATCCCAACTCATCATGCCGCGATAACCTTTTTCAATCGGCTCTACTGACACAAATACTGTATAAGGAAAATCATATTTGGCTAATATGGGCGCCGCAGCCATACCGATACTGTCATAGCCATCATCAAAGGTAATAACGATGCTTTTATCCGCTAATGGCGTGTTATTCTTTAGCGCATTTACCGCTTGGGTTAATGGAATGATGGTAAACTCGTTTTCAGCAAGGTATTGCATTTGCTCTTCAAATTGAGCTGGCGTCACACTGGTACTTGCAGGTGTAGTTTCTGACACATGATGATATTGCAAGATCACCACGGCATTGGCATTAAGTGATATTAACCACAATAACCCCAATAGAGTTCGTTTTAACATATTATTCCTATGTCCATAAAAGCATTACTTTTTAACAGCCAAAAAAACCGGCAGCTTTTTGCTTTAGCATTACCGATGATTTTATCGAATATCACCATACCGTTATTAGGTTTAGTCGATACCGCAGTCATCGGCCATTTAAGTGAGGCCTATTATTTAGGCGGGGTGGCGCTTGGCAGCACAATTATTACTTTAATTGTCTGGTTGCTGGGCTTTTTGCGCATGTCCACCACGGGGCTGGTCGCCCAAGCTTACGGCGCTAATGATACCGTAACTCAGCAAAAATTGCTGGTGCAAGGCGCTTGCCTTGCATTGCTGTTTGGTGGCGCAGCAGTGTTATTGCAGCAACCGCTGCTCGATTTTGCCATGTCTTTAAGCCAAGCCAGTGCGCAGGTGCAGCAATTTTGCCGCGAGTACGTAGAAATTCGTATTTGGTCGGTGCCATTTGCACTCTTAAATTTGGTGTTACTTGGCTGGTTACTGGGCAGGCAAGCGCCCAAGGCGGCAATGTGGCAGTTAATCATCGCCAATATCGTCAATATCGTTTTAGATGTAGTGTTTGTGATTGGCCTAAATTGGAATGTAAAAGGCGCCGCGCTTGCCTCTGTTATCGCTGATATGTGTGCCTTTACCGTTGCAGCTGTCATTGTAAAACGCGCTTTATATCAACAGGCTGATTTTAGTTTGCGTCAGTTAATGGTTCATATCAGCTTAAAAGGCTATTCACGCTTATTAAAATTAAATCGCGATATCTTTATTCGCAGCTTATGTTTGCAAGCCAGCTTTACCTTTATGACTTTTTACGGTGCGGGCTTAGGTGATGACATCATTGCCGCTAATGCGGTGCTGCTTAATTTACTGATGCTGATCTCTTACGCCTTAGATGGCATAGCTTATTATGCCGAAGCCGAAGTGGGCCGCGCGGTGGGGCAAAAAAACCTCAATTTATTACATGACTCAGTGACCCTTGCTGCGAGTTGGTCAGCGCTATTTGCCTTAGGCTTTAGCCTGTTATTTTATTTTGCGGGTAGCAATATCATTGGCTTACTCACCAATATTGAGCTGGTGCAACAACAAGCCGAGCATTACTTGATCTGGTTGGTATTCATGCCATTGCTGGCATTTGGGTCCTACTTATTTGATGGGGTTTATATTGGCGCAGCTCAAGGTAAAATGATGCGTAATAGCATGATTTTATCGACCTTTGGGGTGTTTTTTCCCTGTTGGTATTTACTTCAAGAATACGGCAATAATGCCCTGTGGGCCGCCATGAGCGCCTTTATGTTATGCCGTAGCCTGTCGTTAGCACTGCATTACCGCTACAGTGACTGCTTTAAACAGCTATAAGCGCTCTTTATTATTGAATTAACAGTAGATTTATCAGTCCCGCGACTGATAACATCTAGTTAACAACAATAATAGGGATGATTTTAATGAAACGGATTTTTAGCTTACTAGTGACGCTTTGGCTATGCTCAGCTTCAGTTAGCGCCCAACAATTACCGCTGGAAGCATTTGCCAGCATTCCAGATGTTAGCCATGTGACCATGTCACCTAATGGCAAAAAAATAGCTTCTTTAGTCCGCTTAAATACCAATGAAATGAAAGGCTCTATTATTAATATCCTTGATATTGATACCCGTGAGTCTTTTTATCCACTGCAAACAGATAATGAAAAATTTGTGATTTTATCACTGCAATGGGCCAGTGATGATGCCTTATTAATCAAAGCTAAATTCCCTGCTGTACGCTACGGCACGCCAACTACAGAAACGAGGTTGATGAAGTATTCTATCAGTAAAAATAAAACCTCTAGCATTATCAGCAGTCGCTCTCTTAAAAAATTCAAATGGATGCCGCAAATCCAATCTAACATCATCGACTATTTGCCAAATGATAAAGAAAAACTGTTACTGGGCATTAGTGGTTTAGGTAACAAGCCCAATTTTGAGTCGGTTATTAACATCAACTTGAACAATGGAGCTTTCAAGTTTGTGCAACCAGCAGAACCAAATATCCAAGACTGGATAACCGATAGACAGCATAAAGTCAGAATTGGCATTTATCACAAAGATAGTCAGTTCAGAATTTACGAACAAGCTGACACAGGTGAAGATAGACGTGTTTTATGGGAATTTGAGGCCTTTGCTAAGGAACAAGTTTGGCCGATGGGCTTTGCGCAAGACCCCAATATTCTTTATGTAAAAGCATATCATGATGACTTATTGGCTATTTTTAAGGTTAACTTAACCGACCCAAAACTAACTAAAGAATTGGTGTTTAGCAGAGAGTCCTATGACGTTGAAGGCTCATTAATTTACTCAAGTCTCAAACAAAGAGTCATCGGCATTAATGACAGTGACGAATCTGAATATACATTTTGGGATGACGAATACGTTCGCTTAGCTAATGGGCTAAATAAAGCGTTACCAGACTATCGTAATTACATCACCCAATTTAGTGACGATGAACGCCGCTATATTGTCTACTCAACCAATGCCAAAGAAGCGGGTATTTATTTCTTTGGTGATCGTGATGCGGGTGAGTTACTCCCTATCGCATACCGCTATAAAGAGTTAAACCCTGAATTATTAGCTGATACTAAAACCCTGACTTATAAAGCCAGAGACGGCTTAGAAATCGAAGCTTTTCTAACGACGCCCCAAAACAAAGAAGCTAAAAACCTACCTACTATTATTTTCCCCCATGGCGGCCCCATTAGTTATGACTCAAATAGCTTTGATTATTGGACCCAGTTTCTAGCCAACAGAGGCTATGCAGTACTGAGAATGAACTTTCGAGGTTCATCTGGTTACGGCTTTGACTTTATGCAAGCAGGGTTAAAAAGCTGGGGCTTGGATATGCAAAACGATGTTGAAGATGGTACCCGCTGGCTGATGGAGCAAGGTATTTCAGACCCTAAAAAAATATGCATTGTCGGCGCCAGTTATGGCGGCTATGCCGCATTAATGGGCGTTGCTACCACCAAAGATTTATACCAATGTGCAGTCAGTGTGGCGGGTGTCACCGATGTGGAGTATTTAGTCAAGTCTTCAAGACGTTACACTAATTTTGAAATCGTTAAAAAACAAATTGGTGATGACTATGATGCGCTATACGAGCGTTCCCCCTTGAGTAAAGCAAAAGATATTAACGTGCCTGTATTGCTGATACACGGAGATAAAGATCGCGTGGTGCGCGTGCAGCACAGTGAAGACATGTTTGATAAGTTAGACGACCTAAAAAAGCCTGTGGAATATATCGAACTTGAAAACGGCGATCATTACTTAAGTAATAATGAGCATCGGATTAAAACCTTTATCGCTATAGAAAAGTTTTTACATCAAAATTTACATTAAGCTTTAAATTCAGAACAGTACCCAGTAAATCAACACTGCGGTACTGATTTTTTTATCAAAAAACGTTTAAGAGAAACAATCAATAATGAAATGGATTTCCATACTAATCACCACTTTGGTGCTAAGTCAGCAAGCTTTGGCTGCCGATAATACTCCCCCAAAAACTGCCCCTAAACTCCCCGTTGAAGCCTTTGCCAGTATTCCCGATGTCAGCACTGTAAAGCTGTCACCAAATGGTAAACACATAGCATCGTTAATTTTGGACGATAGCGCCGAAGAGCCACATAAGATTGTGGCGCTGTTTAATACCGAAACGGGTCAGTTTCATATACCGCTTAAAAATGACCATGAACGCTATACCATTATTGGTTTAACCTGGGCCAGTGACGAGATTTTATTAATATCAACACTTATTCCTTCAAAGCGTTTTGGTAAAGATGCCAACGAAAGTTTGCTGATAAAGTACAATATAAAAACCGGTGAGGCGGGCAGCGTATTAACTAAAAAAGTCATCAAAAGTTTCGAGTTTATACCACAATTTCAACATCATATTGTCGATATACTCCCTAAAGATCCTCAACATATATTACTGTCAGTCGCTGGGTTTCGTTCTCGAGCATTAGAGGATAGCGTGCTAAAAGTAAACTTGTATTCCGGCAAGGTTACTATTGAGCAAAATTATCGTGAACATGTTTTCAAGTGGATGACAGATCAGCAAAATAAGGTTCGTATTGCCACTTATCGAGACCCTGATACCACCGAATATAGAACCTACGAGCAAAGTGAAGCCAATGGTGAATTACGTTTACTTTGGAAACACGAAGCATATTCAGAAGACAGCGTTATTCCTCTAGGATTTGACGTAAACCCCAATATTCTCTTCGTCAAAGCTTACCAAGATGGTTACTTTGCCATTTTTAAAGTTGATCTTAGGGATCCTACACTTCATAAAGAACTCGTATTTAGCGAAGACAATAGTGACGTTAATGCACAATTGCTGCACTCTAATATCACTCGAGAGGCCATTGGTATTGCCGCAGGTATCGATAATGAATATCACTTTTGGGATCAAGATTATCAAAAACTGATCAAGCGCTTAAAAAGCGCATTACCCGATACCCAAAACTACCTGACTCAGTTTAGTAAAAATGAACGCCGTTATATTGTTTTTGCTACAAGTCCTACTCAACCAGGGTTGTATCTTTATGGCGATCGCGATGCAAACAGGCTAGAAGTGATTGCGACCAAGTATTCGCAACTCACGCCAGATGTATTAGTCCAACCTCAAGCAATGAGTTATACCGCCAGAGATGGTTTAGAGATACCTAGCTACCTTACATTGCCCAAAGGACGTGAAGCGAAGAACTTACCTACCATTATTTTTCCCCATGGTGGACCTAATTCTTATGTTGGCGAAGAATTCGATTATTGGGCTCAGTTCTTTGCTAACCGAGGTTATGCTGTACTGCAAATGAACTTTAGAGGCTCTGCCGGTTACGGACTTGAGTTCACGACTGCAGGACATAAAAACTGGGGTAAAGAAATGCAAACTGATGTGGAGGATGGCACCCGCTACTTAATCGACCAAGGTATCGCCGACCCTAAAAGAATATGCATAGTCGGGGCAAGCTATGGTGGTTACGCCGCCATGATGGCCGCAGCAAAGACCCCTGAATTATACCAATGTGTGATCAGTTTTGCAGGTGTGGCTGATGTAGAAGACTTAGTGAAGCTATCCCGTTTTTATACTAGTCATGAGATGACTAAAAAGGTGTTAGGAGATGATTATGACGACCTGTATGAACGCTCTCCGATTTATCATGCTGATAAAATTAATGTGCCCATTTTATTAATCCATGGTGATAATGACAAAGTGGTACAGGTGAGCCAAAGCCGAGATATGTATCGAAAATTATCCTCGTTAGATAAACAAGTCGAATATGTTGAAATCGATAATGCCAATCACTATTTATCAAACAATCAGCACCGCTTAATGACCTTCAGAGCCATTGATAATTTTTTATCTAAAAACCTATAATTGAAGCAATGAAAAAGGCCCGCACATATTGGTATATGTGCGGGCCATTCTTTTAACACTCTATAGGTAACTGCTGAGCTAAAGCTGTTAACTAAAGCATTTAACTAAAGCAGATTAAAACTTAGCTTCAAATGCAAGGCTGAAATGTCTGCCATCACCTATGGTAACGTCGGTGTTGGTGCCGCCATCTAGGTATTCAGTATCAAATAAGTTTTTGATATTAAAGCGTACATTCATATCTGTATTGTGAACCGCAAATGAGTAAGCTGCGCCAAAATCAAATCTAACATAGTCATCTTTAACTATGGTGTTTTGAGTATTGGCAAAACGCTCACCGACATAGATAGCACCAAAGTTAAGTGCGACATCATCGGTAACTTCGTAACGAGTCCAGATATTTGCTGACCATTCAGGTGCATCTACCGGGGTTTTACCGTCTAGCTGTTCAGTATCTTGGCTGCTAGTGACATATTTTGCATCTAGATACATCATTGAGCTGGTGACGAATACATTGTCACTGACTTGTCCTTGAGCGCCCATTTCAAAACCACGGTGATGCTGCTTACCGCTTTGGGTGGTGATGTACTCATGCTCGCCAATAGGTTGCTCTAATTGTTCGCGCACTGTAACGTTGCTCACTGTGGTGTCAAAAACTGCACCAGTTAATAGTAAGCCGCCATCATACAGTTCCCATTTGGTACCGATTTCATATTGCTCACCGTACTCTGGGTCTAAGTTCATACCATTATTGACATCGTCTTCATTGTTAACGATTGACTGAGGGTTAAAACTTTTGGCGTAGTTTACATAGATACTGCCGTTATCTGAAGGCGAGTAAATAACCCCAAACTTAGGTGACACGGCATAGCTATTTTCACCATCGCCGTCTTTTTTCTGCTCGTCATAACGCAGGCCTGCCAGTACTTGCCACTGATCATTAATGGTCATTAAGTCTTGTACATAAAAACCATAATGCTTATAGCTTGACTCTGACTTAGTGGTGTCTCTGTTGTAATCCAGATCAGGTCTAGGTACATAACCACCCGGCTGAACCATCTGCGCGTCATCGCGGTCAATAAGTTGACCATAGTAATAATCGAGAATGTTAGCACCAACTAACAATTGATGTTCCATGCCAAAGCCATTTACGACACCAGTGAAATCCATATAAGCGGTTTTAAGCTGCCAATCATCGTGGCGATCAAACGCCTTAATTTGGTAACCATCGGTAGTTGGATCCATACCTGCCACCATTGATGGAGACGAATCTAAGCGCTGACGGGTAAATGATTGATGGTTATAACCTGTGGTCATTTTCCAATCATCTGATACATACCAGGTTAAATCAGCACCCAGGTTTTGCACCTCGTTGTCAGTAAAGGCCCACGACATATCCCAGATATCTTCGCGATCACCAACTAAGTCACCGTTACCATCTAACCAGCCACCGCTATCGATACCGGTTTTATCATCGGTGTAATCATAGGTCAGTGATAACATCACATCATCATGCAGGTCGAATTCAAGGTTTAAGTACCCTAAGAAACGGTCACGTTCTTGAGTATCATCGCCCTCACCGTCCTGGTATTCACGCCAGTATTTTGTATCTTGCTTAACTAATACAGTGCGGTAACGGATTGACTCAGCATCATTTAACGCGCCGCCTGCATCAAGTTGAAAACGAGTTGAGCCGTTCTCATCGGTATCGAACCCAAAGTCAAACATGGTTTCAGAGGTGGCCTTTTTGGTCACCATATTAATCAAGCCACCTGGGCCTGATTGGCCATAAAGCATGCTTGATGGGCCTTTTAAGACTTCGACTTGCTGCAAGGTTTCAATCGGCTGCACATAGTGCGAAAACTGCTGCTGACCATTAATTAAAAAGCCACTGCCAGAATCTAATTCAAAGCCACGAATATTAAATACTTGGCGGTTCCACTTTTCACTGCCGCCGGTCACACTTGAGTCGTTAACTAATACTTCAGATAAATTAGTTGCTAACTGCTCATCAGTGACAAAATCTGGAATAACGTTCACTGATTGCGGCGTATCCATCAAGGCAATATCACCCCGCATGGCGCCTGATGACGAGCCTACTTTGTAATTATTAAAATTCATGCCTGTTACTTGAATTCGCTCAATGTTCAACTCGAAATCTAAGCCGTTATCAGTGTCATTAGTTGCTTCTTCAGCCGCTAATGAAGCTGAGGCTAAACTGGCAACAACAGCAAATGCAATAGGTGAGATTTTCATACAAAGTAGCCCTTTAAATGGCAGTAGTCGTTAATGAGATGGATTATCATTTGCATTACGACGAAAGTGAAGCCATTTATTTAACAGAAGTAAATAACTGTGAACAAGGACACTGTTGTAAGTAAATTGTAGAAATTTTACCTGAATAAATGTTGCATAAATGGATTAACTAATGTTCATCCAAGCTAGATGAGTTTAATCGCCAAAACTAATACAGATATTAATTATTTAAACAAAGTTACACAAAATCAGAAATTAACAAATATTAAACATGTGTGTTTGTTAGCTTAAATTTCATTATTTTTCGAAAACCTCACTTAATAGCAGCTAAAAAAATTCATTACCAAGAATTTTTATTCAAATAAACTTTTAGCTTTATACGCCCTCTACAGCTTTAAATGTGACCTCGACAACACAATGACACTTATATGCCACTCTTTACATTTCTTTAATTGCAGTTGCAAATGAGATTAATTATCATTACCCATATAGCGTGTCAGTCATAATTGTTAGCTGCTAACTTTTGTCATTGTCATCCATAAATATTTAACCTGAGAACGTAAATATGAAAGTTGTACCCGCTTTAAAGTGGTTCCATAATTGGGTCGGTTTTGTCATTAGTATTTGTATGCTGATAGTGCTGACAACGGGAGTGTATCTCGGCGGCATGGACATGCTAAAAAGAATGGATAATAAAGGCCAAACCTATGTGCCGTTAACCATTGAGCAAAAAGCACAAGCCACTGAGTATATTTTTGAGCATTACCCAAAAATGAGCAGTGTACGTTTTCCTACCGAACATACCCCTTACCTTGAAGCTGCTACCCGTGGGCAATCTATCGCTTTTGATAGCGAGTTCAATGAAATCTCCCATTACAAGGTGACAGAAATTCCGCTTTGGACCACGATGTTTTGGTTGCACAGAAACTTCTTACTGGGTGATATTGGTAAATACGTTAATGCATGGGCATCGTTCATTGGTGGCGTCATTACCCTAGTGGGGATTTACCTTTGGTGGCGAGTACGTAAAGGTTTTAGACTCAAGCACTCTATTCCAAAAGACACCAAATCAAGCAGCCTAGTTAAAAGCCACATTCAATTAGGTTTATTCATATCAGTGCCACTGTTTTTACTCTGTATTACCGGCTTTTTGATTACTTATAAAGGCTTATGGATGGATGCGCTCAAGCACAAGCCCACGGCTGAAATCAGCTATCCAGTAAGTAAAGCTAACGATTGGCAAAGCCAGCTACAAACCGCGCAAGATTTATGGCCTGAATCGTTATTAGTATCGGTTAATAAACCAAGGCAGAAAAAACCCGATCCTGATGCACCAAAGGCGGCTAAACCTCAAGCGATGAATTACAGTATCAACTTTGATAGTCATGCTGATGTCTGGCTTAGAAATGCTGACAGTATCACCATGGATCATCAGCACGGCAAAATCGTATCAAGCCTGAAGCACAGCGATAGAAACTTGTCAGGTCAAGTGGCCAGCTTTGTTAGACCACTGCATGACGCATTGAATATGCCACTTAAATACGTTGTATTTATTACATTAGTCGCAGTGGTTGGTACCTTGATTCTATTATTCAGCACAGTCACTTTTTATCGACGTATATTCAAGTCAAAAAAGAAAAAGTAGCCACCTAAATTCATTTGATATTATTAAATTACAGCTATAAAAATAGCGGCTTAAAGCCGCTATTTTTATTATGTCGCATTTGATAAATAACTATCCGATTTATTCATCGATATAGGCTTGAACAGTCCCTTCTACCGAGTCATAGACAATTTTTATCTCTGCACTATTTCGACCTGCAGTATCACCAAGCGTTCGCAGTACATAAGTACATTGGGTCTCACCTGTACCGCCCGCAGCTGCATGTCGATATGATTCAAAATCCACATCATCCGAAGTATTTCTAATGGCAACCGATGGTGGGCTTTCTATCAAAGCGTTCCAAAGATCGACACACCCTTGCTGACCTTGACCAATATTGACAGGGTTGGCCATAGGGTTGTTTTTACCTGTGCCTAACGGATAGCCAAAAGCATTCATGTCGAGATCGTTATTGGCAAAGTCAGGTAGATCATTCATTGGATCACTGCCACCAATAATTTGCCAACGTGTATGGGAAAAAGTAACCGACTGCTCAAAGGATGCCGCTACCGCCTTTACTCGGCTTATTTCAGCATCACGTTTTACATCTATAAATTTACTCGCCGCTATTACTGCTAAAATAGCCAATACAATAATAACCACTACCAGCTCAATTAAGGTAAAGCCTCGCATTTTTAACGGTTTAAATTGAGTTGTTTTTTGTGCCATGAAGTTATCCTGCTCCGTTTTCATACTTAAGTTATAGCACAAGGCTCCCACTCAGCGTAAGTGACGGCCAATAAAAAACGCGACCATATTGGCCGCGTTTAGTGTAAAATTTGAATTAGCTATTGCTGTATTTTACAACAATAAAACCTTGCAAATTTACTGGTAAGAGTGAGAACCATGTTGATGGTCAGTCACATCTTTAACACCAGAGAGCTCACCAGGGAACATCTCCAGTAACTGTTTCTCAATGCCATCTTTTAAAGTGATATCAACTTGAGAACAACCATTACAACCACCACCAAACTGCAGTACTGCAACTGCATCTTCCGTGATTTCAACTAGCATGATGTTACCACCATGGCTTGCTAACTGCGGGTTAATCTCTGATTGAATCACATATTCAATACGCTCTTTTAATGGCGCATCTGAAGACACTTTACGCATTTTAGCGTTTGGCGCTTTTAAGGTTAGCTGCGAACCTAATTGGTCAGTAACAAAATCAATGCTCGCTTCTTCTAAAAATGGTGCGCTTTTTTCGTCAACCATGGCACTGAAGCCGTTGAAAGGTAATTCAGTGTCATCCGCTTCTACAGCGTCAGGTGGACAATAAGACACGCCGCACTCAGCTTGGGCAGTACCCGGGCTGATTACAAACACACGGATATGCGTGCCTTCAGGTTGATCGGCCAGTAATTTAACAAAATGCGCCTGAGCCGTATCAGAAATGTTGATCATAAAAACTGCTCCGTTAGATAGTACTTTAAAGTGTACTAAAAATAGTACTTGAGTAATTTAGTAAGAATTAGCGCTATGATACTCCTAGTTGCGACGGCTTTGTAGTCCTGCAGTGAGCAAGTTGCATAAAAAACACCGAGAAATTGCGCTTTTTAATGGCGATTTAAGTTTAATCACTTTATGGTGATTGTATTGTTTTCTTTTTATGATGTTGTTTCTTATATGATTAGCTTCAATGCATTGTTTACTCGTCTCGCTAAAGGCACCTTTTTCGGCTTCATTATCTGTATGCCATTATTTACCGTGGCGCAGGCTGATTCCCGCATTGAGCAGCGCCTCGGGGCTGAGAAAATTAATAAAAAAATCACCCAACCTACTGAATATTTAGGTTATCCATTGGGCGAGTGGCATTTAAGACATGATCAAATTAATCACTATTTACAACTATTAGCCAGCCAAAGTTCGCGAGTTTCTTTAGATTCTGCTGGTTACTCCTATGAAAAACGCCAGCAACTTAGCGCGGTCATTACCTCAGATGACAACCAACAGCGGCTAGCTGAAATCCTCGAACAACGCAGCCAAGTAAAATACGGTGTCAAACAACAAGGTCCATTACAGCAAAGCCCATTGATTATCTGGTTGGCCTATTCGATTCATGGCGATGAAGCCAGTGGCGCCCATGCGGCGGTGGCGTTAAGCCATTACCTTGCCGCATCTGATGAAGATTGGGTAAAAGAATTACTCGATAATACGGTTATTTTACTGACTCCGACCCAGAACCCTGATGGTTTTGATCGCTTTGCTAACTGGGCAAATAGCAATCGAGGCCAAGTGATTATTACCGATCCTAATCATCGTGAGCATAATCAAGATTGGCCCGGCGGACGTTTTAATCACCATTTCGCTGACTTAAACCGTGACTGGCTATTTCTGCGTCACCCCGCCTCTCAAGGCAGAGTGGCGTTTTTCCATAAATGGCAGCCCCATTATGTAGGGGATTTCCACGAGATGTGGCAAGACCAAACCTACTTCTTTCAACCTGGCGTCGCTGATAGAGTCAATCCGCTGACCAATCCTGCCAATCAAATGTTATCCAATGAGCTAGCGGCCTATCATCGTAAAGCGCTGGATGAGGTTAAGCAGCCATATTTTAGCGGGCAGATGTTTGATGACTTTTTCTATGGTAAAGGCTCAACCTACCCAGATATCAATGGCGCTGTGGGTATTTTGTTTGAGCAAGCTAGCTCCCGTGGTCAAGCCCAAGAGTCCCCCAATGGTGTGGTCACCTTGCAAAATAGTATTGATAATCAATTTTCTACTTCACTATCAAGCCTGCAAGGCGCCCATGCGCTACGTAAAAAATTGATGACATACCAAAGTGATTTTTTTGCTCGCAACAGTAAGCGCACCCGTGACGGTAAACAAACTGGCCGCCTTATCAAAGCCCATGGCGGTAATGCCCATATCACTGAGCTTGCAACGATATTGCAGCAACACCAAATCAGCTTCAAATATCTAAACCGTGAGCTGGAAGACGATGACATACTCTTTAAGCCGTCAAACAGCCTGTTCATTCCTCAAAGTCAGCCACAGCATGACTTATTGCAAGCATTGTTTGATAAGCGCACTGAGTTTAAAGATGAAACCTTTTATGATATTTCCACTTGGAATTTTGAATCAGCTCTGGGCTTAAGTATCAGTGAAAATGCTAAACCCAACCCCAAATATCTCACCAATAACACGCCATATGTCGCGGCGACTGAGCAGCTAGATAACGCCAGCAATGTGGCCTTTATTATTGACTGGCAACAAGCGGCCGCGGCGCCCATGTTGCAGCAATTACTTAGCCAAGGGGTACAGGTTAAATACGCTAAAAAGCCCTTTAGCCTGCCTGATCGCAGCTCTAACGCCAAAAAGTCAGCAGCAATAGACTTCACAGCGGGTAGCCTGCAAATTCCCTTACGCCAGCCCAACTACAAAGGCAATATCGCCTTACTTGTTAGCCAGCTTGCCACGCAATACCAAGTAGATGTCACTGCAGCAAGCAGCTCACATACCTTAGCGGGAATGGATCTTGGCAGTGATGAATTTAGCGTGATCAACCCCATTAAGCCGTTACTGCTCACAGGCATAGATACTAACGCCTCAGAAACCGGGCAAATGTGGTATTACCTTGATCAAACGCTTGCCGCGCCTGTCACTATGGTGGACAGCAATCGACTAGCAGGCATTGATTTATCAGGCTATAGCCACATTTTTATGGCTGATGGGCCTTATCATTTAATCAGTGATGCCAGCGCAAGAAAGCTGGGCAAATTTGTAATGGATGGCGGCACTATCGTGGCGCAAAAGCGGGCGCTGGTATGGCTCAATAAGCGCAATATTCTTAAGTCTCAGCCTAAAACCAGACTAGAGCTGAATAAATTATTTAGCACTTCAGGGATGAGTTATGCGGATAAGTCTAAATTAAATGCCAGACAATCCATCGGCGGCGCCATTGTGGCGTTAACACTGGATGAAACCCATCCAATCAACTTTGGTTTACCTAACCCGCTGCAAGTGATGAAAAACCGTGAGATAAGCTTTAACCTCACTTCCACGCCATTTATTGTGGCGGCGGACTATACCAATGAGCCACTGATGAGCGGTTACCTTGCTAAGGAATATCAGCGCGCTTTTGCCAACACCCCAGCAATGATTGTTGAGCCCAAAGGCAAAGGGCATGTTGTGGCATTAACAGATAATTTTTTGTTTAGAAATATATGGTTAGGCTCTGAAAAAGTCTACTCCAATGCGCTGTATTTTATCCAAAAATAACTGACTAATTTACAGTCTGCCTTTCATAATAATCCCGGTGCTTCAGCCCTTGCTAAGCACCAAGTTTGCA
Source organism: Shewanella sp. 10N.286.48.A6 (assembly GCF_002873135.1). Lineage (GTDB taxonomy): Bacteria > Pseudomonadota > Gammaproteobacteria > Enterobacterales > Shewanellaceae > Shewanella. The sequence continues at coordinate 77,565 of NZ_MCVI01000028.1, read as the reverse complement.
CATGGGTATAGTGCGCCGCAAATAAGCGGCTAATTTCATTCACCGTGGTGCCTGTGGTCACCACATCATCGATAAGCGCCACCCGCTGGTAGGGGTTATCTCGCTGCAACGTAAATGCATCGGCGCAATTTAAGCGTCGCTGCTTACCATTAAGTCCCGCTTGGGCCTTAGTATCAACGCAGCGCACCAATAAACTATCGTCCATCGGAATACCAATTTGCGCACTGAGCTCTTTAGCAATCAGCCAAGCTTGATTAAAACCGCGCTGCTTTAAGCGATTGCGATGTAGCGGCACCGGAATGAGCACTTGGGGAAGTTGAATTAAACCTCTGGCCGCCAAATCCATCACCCTTACGGCTAATACTTGCACCAAGGCCGCTAATGGCGCGCATTGCTGCTGATATTTAATCCCAGCTATTAACTCCCCTAAGCCTTGATGATAACTGCAAGGGGCAATAACTAACATGGGTTCAATATGCTGGCAGTGGCCGCAATACACTTGCAATAACGGCATCGATTTACCACAACCTAAACAGACTTCCTGCTGATAAAGCCCCGCCACAAGGCAGGTCTGACACACCCCCGTATGCGGTTTAGCTGCAGAGTACTGAATGATATCTTGTTGACATAACAAGCAGCGGTTAGGCAGGTTAGCTGCCACTGCAGCCATCAATGAAACTAACCGCGCTGTATGATTGTGCAAATTGAGCTTGAGGAGTTTTGAGAGTTGCCAAGCCATAGAATATCCTTATCCTGTATGACAGTTGTTTTAACCAGCGATCATTTATTAATCGCCACTTTTTGAGGTTAGCCTTTGAATCCACCAGCGCTGCACATTACTACTATTACGCCTAAAGCTATTTCTCATACAGATATGACTCATGAAAATAGCACCGACGTTATTGATATCGTATTGCTACATGGCTGGGGGGTGAACTCTGCGGTTTTTCAGCCGCTACAAACCGCATTATCAGAGTATAGAGTGCATTATGTCGACTTGCCGGGCTTTGGTGATAGCCAAGCAAATAGCGATAATATTGAAGCATGGGCAGCGGCGTTAGCTAAAGCTCTACCAGAAAATGCCATCTGGCTTGGTTGGTCATTGGGGGGCTTAGTTGCCACTCAAATTGCCCTAAATCATCCTCAGTCGGTAAAAGCGCTGATCACTGTAGCCTCTTCGCCTTGCTTTATGGCCCAAGAGCAAAATCAGTGGCCGGGGATCGCCCCTGAAGTGCTCACGCAATTTCACCAGCAATTAAATGTCAATCTAGCCAAAACGGTCGAGCGATTTTTAGCGATTCAAGCCATGGGCAGTGACTCGGCCAAACAAGATATTGTAGCGATAAAAAAATTAGTGTTGGCTAAACCTTTACCGACCCAAGCAGTACTCGATCAAGGCTTAGATATGCTCAAAGAGGTTGATTTGCGGCCCCAGCTTAACGATATCAGCCAGCCATGGTTACGTATTTGGGGCAAATGCGATGCCTTAGTACCCAGAACCATCATCCGCCAGTTACCCCAAGCCATTAATATTACTGACATTGTCTACAATAAAGCCTCCCATGCGCCGTTTATTTCACACCCACAGGCCTTTATAGATGGCTTATTGCCATGGATAAAAAAACATCAAATATAGGCTATAAAACCTGCTAGCATTTGGTTATAATTTAAACATTAACTGTTTGTTTTTTAAGTGAGTGTTATGCTAATTGTCACTAATTATCCCCAAGTTCCGCTTGCAACAACGAATGTTGCAACGGATCTTGCTCGGGCGGATAATCAGCAGGCAAAGCCAATATTACCGCCACAAGCGTTAACTAAGCCCCACCATGAACGGGCGCTAAATCAAAAAAACGAATCATTATTCCGTTTAAATACCATAGAGGAAAAGCATCGCCAGCAGCGACAACCCTCAGATCAACAGAATCAGCAGCATCTATCCCAACAATCAGCTTTACAACAGCAAGCACCTCAAAGCGCACCGTTAACCGGCTTATTGCCACAACTGCTGCGAGTAGCAGCCAGAAATAATCCCACTGTTAGCCGTCGTGACATTCAGCCCCAAACGCCCACTAAGTCGACTGCAATTAACAGCGATAACAATAAAAAAACCGAAGTTAAACAACAGATAAAGCAGCATTCTGATGAGTTTTATAAACAATTTGGCCAGCACATAGCCACATGTTACCAGCAATGCACCACCCCTTCGCCACTCGCTCATCTGCTGATATTAGTCTAACCCTGCTCTCACTTTAATTAACGGGCTTGATGTCTTCACTTATTATGGCCGAACGATTACTAACTAATCATTATTACCCGCTAATCATTGTATTAGGTAATAGTCGTTATTTAGGCCATAAGCATCAATCACACATTCACTTCAAAAGATTATCTATTAATTTTTGATAATAACTCAAATGACAGCCTATTTATTCACCAGTAAGTAATGGCTAATATAGCTTCATCAGCAACAGGGCTGAACCAAATTCAACTTGATACATTATAGGAACTATCATCATGGCTAGCTTAACTATCGTAGCAAACATCATTACCAAAACTGACAAAGTAGAGCTGGTTAAAGCGGAACTACTAAAACTTATGGATATAACTCGCGCTGAAGCCGGTTGCATCAATTACGACTTACATCAAGACAACGAAAACCCTGCACATTTCATGTTTTATGAAAACTGGGAAAGCCGTGAATTATGGCAAGCACACATGGGTAACGCACATTTAGCCGAGTATATGGTGGCAACCGAAGGTGCTGTTGAGCAGTTCATTTTAAACGAAATGACTCATATCGCTTAATTGGTCGCACTATAAATTTTACAAAATAAAAAGGCCTTAACAGTCACGAGTATTCTCACGATGTTAAGGCCTTTTTTGGTTTAACCCTAAGCCAAACACATTAGCGGTGTTACTTTTTCAGCTTAGCAAAGGCGTCAGCAAAGGCATTACCCATAGCGGCATTAGCTGGGGCCTTTTGCGGTTTATGGGCTGACTTTTGCCCTGATTTATTCCCGCTAGCTTTATGTGTAGGCTTGCTGTTGGCTGATTTAGATTGATTAGCGGTTTTCGCTGTGGGTAGTGCTTCATCAAGGCGCATACTTAATGCGATACGGCGACGCTCTACATCCACTTCCATCACTTTAACTTTAACCACATCACCCGCTTTAACTATGGTGTGAGGATCGCTAACAAACTTGTCAGTGAGTGACGAAATATGCACTAAACCATCTTGATGTACGCCTACATCGACAAAAGCGCCAAAGTTAGTCACATTGGTGACCACGCCTTCTAGGATCATCTCTAGCTTCAGGTCTTTAAGCTCTTCAACACCTTCTTTAAAGCTGGCGGTTTTGAACTCACCACGAGGGTCACGCCCAGGCTTGTCTAGCTCTTTCAAGATATCGCTGATGGTGGGTAAACCAAATTCATCAGTAACAAACTCGGCAGCATTTAGCTGGGATAACAATTCACTATTACCCATTAAGCTGGCCACAGTTTGCTGCTTGGCACTGGCAATTGCTTCAACCAATTTGTAGGCTTCAGGGTGAACAGATGAACCATCTAATGGATTTTTAGCATCGCTAATACGTAAGAAACCGGCTGCTTGCTCAAAGGCCTTTGGCCCTAAACGCGCCACTTTAAGCAATTGTTTACGGCTTTCAAATTTACCGTTTTCATCGCGGTAGTTAACCACGTTTTTAGCTAAGGTTTTATTTAAACCGGCCACCTGCGCCAATAATGGTGCTGATGCCATATTTAAATCAACGCCCACGCCATTTACACAATCTTCTACGACCGCTTCAAGCGAGCTTGATAGTTGGCTTTGGCTCACATCATGTTGATATTGGCCTACGCCAATGGATTTTGGCTCAATTTTAACGAGTTCAGCTAATGGATCTTGTAGTCGACGGGCAATCGATACTGCGCCGCGGATCGATACATCTAAGTTAGGGAACTCCTCAGAAGCCAGCTCTGATGCTGAGTACACTGATGCGCCCGCTTCACTGACCATCACCTTGGTCAAGCTTGGATGCGTCTCTTTCATAAAGCTCATCACTTCAGCGGCTAATTTATCCGTTTCACGTGAGGCGGTACCATTGCCAATGGCGATGATCTCCACTTTATGCATTTTTATCAGGTTCGCTAAAGTGCGGATTGACTTGTCCCACACGTTTTGCGGCGCATGAGGGAAGATAGTGGTATGGGCCACAAACTTACCGGTGTTATCGACAATCGCCACTTTAACGCCGGTGCGCAGCCCAGGATCTAAGCCCATGGTTGCTTTGGCGCCAGCAGGCGCTGCCATTAATAAATCACCTAAATTACGGGCAAACACATTAATGGCTTCAGCTTCAGCGCGCTCACGCATTTGGCTAATAAACTCGGTTTCCATTTGCAGCGCAATCTTGATGCGCCAAGTGGCGGTAACCACAGTTTTAAGCCACTGATCGACACTCGAGTCTGAAAACTTTAGTTTGAAATGATCGGCAATAATCACCACGCAATAACTGCTTTGCGCCACTTCAGCTTTAGGGTCTGCATTCATCGATAAACTGAGCGCACCTTCATTGCGGCCGCGCAGCATGGCCAGGGCCCGATGGGAAGGCACTTTAGTAATGGCTTCAGTATGCTCAAAGTAATCGCGAAATTTTGCGCCTTCTTTTTCTTTACCTTTAACTAGGCGGCTTTCAAGCACTGCCTGTTGGCTTAAATGCTTACGCACTTTTTGCAGTAAATCTGCATCTTCAGCAAAACGTTCCATTAAGATAAAACGCGCGCCGTCTAAAACCGCTTTCGCATCGCTAAAGCCGGCGTCGGCATTGATAAATTCAGCCGCTTTTGCTTCAAGATTAATACTACGATTAGCCAGTAAAAAGTCAGCTAAAGGCAACAAACCAGCTTCAATAGCAATTTGACCTTTAGTGCGGCGTTTCGGTTTAAAAGGAAGGTATAAATCTTCTAAGCGGGTTTTGCTGTCAGCGGCATTTATGGCTTGCTGCAATGCTGGGGTTAATTTGCCTTGGGTATCAATGCTAGAAAGAATAACTTGTCTGCGCTCGGCTAATTCACGTAAATAGCTTAAGCGACTATTTAGGGTTCGCAGTTGCGCATCATCTAAACCACCAGTGGCTTCTTTACGGTAGCGGGCAACAAAAGGAACGGTAGAACCATCATCGAGTAAGTTAATCGTCGCTGAGACTTGTTGCTCACGAACATTCAGTTCTTGAGCGATTATTTGAGCAATACTTGGCATAAAAGGTCTATTTGGCTTTGAATAACAAATGAGGTCAAAGATAGCATAATCAACCACAAACGTTTATGAACAATCGATGATTTTGTGCTATTTATCTAAGCTAACTTTAGCCGTTAGCAAAGCCACACACAGTTAAATAACCGCTAAATCAGCCGCTAAAACTGCGAAATTTAATTAATAATATTACTTATGATTAATTTAATTAATAACCATTCTCATTAAACTTATTATATTAAATGTTGGTTACAGATTGTTGCAAATATTATTGCGCACATATTGAGTTGGCGTGCAGCCTGTTGATTTAGAAAAATATCGGCTAAAACTTGGTAGATCTTTAAAGCCACTTTCATATGCTGACTTTTTTATATTACCTTTATTATTTTTCAAAATAGTTATAATAGAATTCATTCTGGTATTTTGAATCATGTCTTTTACACAGCAGTTTTCAGTTCTAAGTTCACGCTGTAAACCCCTTTCTGAAACCCCAATTGAATTGGCAAGATTAGGTAAACTTAATGCTGACGGTGGCATGCTATTAGCGGCAGCTTTTACCCGTTCGCTACTGGGCAGTATTAGCTTATTGTCTGTCAATATCGGGCCAACATCTCGTTCATCTTTTGCCACTATCACTGACATCGACTGACAGTTAAAGGTCACATTATCAAACAAGTCTACATCAACACCATAGAATGCTCGATCAAAAGGTAACTCTATGATTAAATTTAACTTATCTTTGAATGAATGACGTAAAATATGTGTAATACAGCTATAAATAAACAAGTCGTCATACTTAGATGCAATGGCCTGAGGAGCGCGTTTAGCCACTAAAGCTAAACTGTGCTGCGTTTCAATATTGCGCCAATTAAGATCTGATACTTGATTATAAAATTGGGTAAATGCCAGCAGCTTTTGTGCATCACTTACCTCTGCTGACAAGTCGATATCTGTAAACTTGATGATCCGCTGAATAAAATATTGCATTAAATCAATAAAGAAATACTTATTGTCACAATTATTTTCTATATAACGTAATAAGTTAGTAATGGTATTAAAACCAATCAAATCTGTATCTGCAAGATATTTAAAGTGGTTATATTCATCAGGTAATGGAAAATTAATTAACTCGCAATATTCACACACAATCTTGGTGTGAACAGCTGGCCGGCACTTATATTTTATCATCTGAAAACATCTAAATAATATCCACATTTATTGGACGGTTATTTTATTTGTTTTTGCTACTCAAGATGCTGACACGGATCACATATGTCGTTTTTTGATAATTCAATTGTATCGATTAGATTTCTACACATCCCTAGAATACCCCCTCTTAATTAGTACACTTTTTAACGTTTGATTTAATAAGGTCAGGTAACTTGATGAACTGGTATCGTAAATTCATAACCTATATCAGCATAACGCTCTGTTTATGCTCATTTAGTGCTATCTCTGCGCCATGGGATGACATGCCAGCAGACCAATTAGAGCAACAATTAGTTGAAAAGTTCGCTGCTGGTAAGTATTCCCCTAAAGGGGCAGACAACTGCTTAATGTGTCACCGCAAAAATGACAAAGTCATGGATATCTTCAAAGGCGCCCATGGCAACTTAACTAATAGTGACTCGCCAATGGCGGGGCTGCAGTGCGAAGCTTGTCATGGCCCTCAAGGTAACCATAACCGTGGCGGCAAAGAGCCAATGATCCAATTTGGCCAAGACAGCAAGTTATCAACCCAAGCACAAAATACCGTTTGTCAGGGCTGTCATAACGATCCAAAACAAATGGCATGGCATAACAGCACCCATAATCTTGAAGAAGTTGCCTGTGCTGATTGCCATAACATCCACGCAGCTAAAGATCCTGCCCTAGACAAACTAACCGTTAACGATACCTGCACTAGTTGTCACAGCCAAGAAAAAGCTGACATGAATAAGCGCTCATCTCATCCACTAAAATGGGATCAAATGACCTGTGTTGACTGTCATTCTCCCCATGGTTCTATGACTGAAAGCGCGTTAAATAAACCTTCTATTAATGACACTTGTTATAGCTGTCATGCAGAAATGCGCGGCCCAGTGTTATGGGAACATGCTCCAGTGACTGAAAACTGCGTCACTTGTCATAACCCACACGGCAGCGTTAACGAATCTATGCTCAACAACCGTGCTCCGCAGCTTTGTCAGCAATGCCATGCCGATGATGGCCATGCCAGCCGCGTAGTACCACAACCAGGAATGGATGCCTTTGGCGGCGGCAAAAGTTGTTTAAATTGCCACAGCCAAATTCATGGTTCTAACCACCCTGCTGGCAGCTTGCTGCAACGCTAAATGAGGACAACAACAATGAATTTTAAACTTAATTTTATTACCGCCTCATTAGTGATTGCCTCAGCCCCCGCTATGGCGGCTGACTTTGCGGTAGGTAAAGCCAATACCACTAATGTTGATCAACAAAAATATCAATGTCAGCGCTGTGAAGCCAATACCGGCTATAACGGCAGTGTCAGTGTTGCTGCAGGCTACATTAGCAGTGATGACGTTCATGCAGCTAATGCCTTTGGCACTGACCAAGACGGCTTTGTTACTGCCGTTAGCGGTGATGTGAACTACCAAGGCGATAGCGGCTATCAGGCGAGCATTCAAGCTAACCAACTGGGGTTTGAAAACAGCTCAGCGAATGTCAGCGTCGGTAAAGCGGGACTGTTTTCAGTTGATGCCGATTACCAATTACTGACCACCTATCAATCAGGTGATGCTCAAAGTCAGCTTTACTATGACGATGGCATGATGGTGCCAAGTGACGAGCCATACACCTTTGAGCTATCACAGCAACGTGAAAAAATGGGCTTTGGTGCCAAAGTTAAGCAAGATTTTTATCAAGGCTACCTGCGTTATGAAACCGAAGATAAAAGCGGTTACAAGAGCAGTAGCATTGTTACCCCAAGCCCAGTAAATATTGGTTTAGTTGTCGACTCAACCACTGATTCATTTACCGCAGGCGCCGCCCTTACTGGCGACAACTGGTTAACTGAGCTGAGCTACTTTGGTAGCCAGTACAAAAATAATGTTAACGATCTGAGCTTACCGTATTCATACGACTTGTATGCTGCAACCCCAGACAATGAAGCCCATCAAGTATCACTGTCGGGCCAATATCAATTAAATCGCACTGTGATGTCAGGGCGCTTTATTGTTGGCCGCATGATCCAAGATGATGACTTGATTCAAGTGGCGGGAAACCCAATCCAAAACTGGGATGGCGAAATCGACACCACTGATGCGAGCTTCAATATCACCTCAATGTTGAGCAACCGTTTACGTCTGGGTGCCAGTTATGACTACAGCAACCGTGAAAACAACAGCTCGGTATTTGAATTCCAGCAATACGACTTTAATAGCTTAAGTGGCAGCTTCAAAGAAAACGTCGCCACTGATGTCGAACGCTCAAGCTATAAAGTGAATGCCAGTTATCGCATCAGCAGTGGTTATCGCCTTCAAGCAGGTTACGATCGCAAAGATGTTGAACGTACTTACAGCGACCGCGAACAAACTAACGAAGACAACCTATGGGCCAAGTTCAGTATTCGCGCCATTGATAACGTCAATATTAATGTTAAAGCCAGCCACAGCAATCGCGGCGGTTCTGAGTATTTAACCAATGAGCTAACGTCATCTGAAGATAACAGCCTAATGCGTAAGTACTATCTTGCAGATAGAACCCGTAACGACATCGAGTTGCGCGTTAATCACAGCCCACTTGATTGGTTAAGCATCGACTTCACTGGACGCTACGCCATAGATGACTATGACGATACTGTTATCGGCTTAACGGAATCAGAAGATTACGGTTACGACATCAATGTAAACCTACAACTTAGCAAGCAATTATCAGCTTATGGTTTTGCCGGACAACAGTGGATTAATTCAGCTCAAGCTGGCAGCCAAAATTATAGCGACCCTGATTGGTACGCCGATATTGAAGACAAATTTATCAATATGGGCGCCGGCGTGAGCTACGGCGGATTAATGCAGGATCAACTGACTTTAGGGGCTGATTACCTATTCAGTAACTCAAGCAGTGATACCTACGTTACCAGTGATGGCACCACGCCATACGGTGATTATTATTCTTATAACCATAGCGCCAGCTTATATGCCAACTACGCCTTAAGTGACGACATGGCCTTAAAGCTGACGTACCGCTACGAACGCTATTACGACACCGATGATGCTCAAATATCGCCAAATGAAGTCCCTGGAATGGTGACGCTAGGCGAGCTTAATCACAATTATAACGCCCATCAGATCATGCTGAATTTCAGCTATCTGCTGTAGTCGTTACCAACGCGCTGAAAAAATTTTAGTAAGAGGATTTAATAATGGAACGCAGAAGTTTCTTGAAAATGAGTGCGGCTTTAGGTTGCGCTGCAACAGTAACCGGCTGTAACACCAGCTCAAAAGATGCCGAGCCACTACCACCAGAAGTACCTGTTGATGAGACCTTAACTTGGTCAGCATGCTTAGTAAACTGTGGTTCAAACTGCCCAGTAAAAGTATTTAGTCAAGACGGCATCATTACTCGCGTTGAAGCGGATCATGAAGTAGAAGATGAATACGGCCTACATCAAATCCGCGCCTGTGCCCGTGGTCGTTCATTACGTCAACGTACCTATGCAACTGACCGCTTAAAAACCCCAATGAAGCGTATTGGCGAGCGTGGTGAAGGCAAATTTATACCTATTACTTGGGAAGAAGCAGCATCAACTATTGCTACCCAGCTAAACAAAACCATTGCTGAGCATGGTAACAAGTCTATCTTTAGAAGTTACGGTTCAGGTGCTTATTACGGTTTTGCATCAAACGCCTGCTTTAACCGTCTATTCAACTTAGTTGGCGGCTGCTTAAGCTACTACGGTAACTACTCTTGGGCGCAGCAAATTGAAGCGGCTAAGCATACCTTTGGTACTAGCAGCACTGCTGGTTCTTCTACAGTAACCTTAGATCAAAGTGACTTCTTATTAGGTTTTGCTTATAACCCAAGTGAAATTCGTCAATCAGGTTCTGGTGAAGGTTATGATTACCTTAACGCACTGCAACGTAACAACGGCCTAAAAGTAACCTTAATTGACCCGCGTTATACCGACTCAATGTTAGGTAAAGAAAGCACTTGGTTGCCGATCCGTCCAGGAACAGATGCTGCGCTTGCTGAAGCAATGGCATACATCATGATCAGCTCAGGTTGGGTTGAGCGCAATAGTATCGACTTCATTAATAACCATACTGTTGGTTATGATGCAGCGTCGATTCTTGCTCAAAAGCTAGCGTTTGAAACCAGCGGCGATGCCACTAAAATTGAATATGCCCAGCATATGAACTCTGAAGATAACTACTATGATTACATCATGGCGCAGGGTATCTACAGCGATCGCGCCCCGCGCACTCCAGAATGGGCCCAATCTATTACTGGTATTCCAGCAGCTAAAATAAAACAGCTTGCTGACGATTTAATGGCAGCCCAAAAACCCTACATAGTTGCAGGCGCTGGCGTTAACCGTCAGGCAAATGGTGAGCAATCAGTCCGCGCCATTTATATGCTTAGCGTATTAGCTGGTAAGTTAGGTGTTGAGGGCTCATCAAACGGTGAGCTACCAAACATGACAAGCGCATACCGTGCAGGGATCCCAACTGGCGCTAACCCAGTTAAAGAACAGATTTCATTCTTCTGCTGGTCTGAAGCGATTCACAATGGTGAAACCATGACGGCTCGTACTCATGGTGTTACCGGTACTGACGGTTTAGATACCCCACTTGGAAACAACATCAAAGTGATCATCTCTGCATCTGACAGTTCACTACTGAACCAACACGCAGACATTAATGGTACGGCTGAAATCTTAAAAGATGAAAGCGGCGTTGAATTAATTGTCTCTTGTGACTGTTGGATGACGCCTGGTGCTAAATTTGCCGACATCATCATTCCTGATACCTCTTGGTTAGAATCAAATGACTTAGTTAATGACTCATATGCATCTGGTTCGCTTGACTATATTACTGCAATGAAAGCAGCTGTAGAGCCAATTTGGGACTGTAAGTCAATGTACCAAGTATCAGCAATGATTGCTGATGCTATGGGTGTTGGCGCCGAATTTACCGAAGGCAAAACTGAAGATGATTGGTTAGAAGAGCTTTATCAGCAAACGAAAGCAAATGCCGGTAACGCAGATATCAAACCAGCCTTCCCAGCAACGTACAAAGAAGCACAGGACATCGGTTTATTCCGTAACAACACTCATAATCGTCACGTGGCACTAGAAAGCTTCGTCAATGGCGGCGAAGCACTATCAACGCCATCAGGCAAAATTGAAATCTATTCAGCTGAACTTGCTTGGCGCGCAGCGAACTGGGAACAAGACAAGTACAAAGGCGACATCATCACACCACTACCACAGTACACAGTGACTTGGGACGGTTACGAAGATGAAGACACTAAAGAAGATTACCCACTGCAATTAGCGGGTTATCACACTAAAGGTCGTACTCACTCAAGCTATCACAACGTACCTTGGTTACGTGAAGCGGTAGAAGATGCGGTATGGATTAATGCCATTGATGCCCAAGAATACGGTGTGGCTTCTGGTGACAAAATCGAAATGTATAACGAACGCGGCTCAATTGAAGTGGTAGTACGTATCACTCCACGTGTTGCTCCTGGCATTGTGGCTTTAGGTCAAGGCGCTTGGTTCTCTCCCGATCCAAATGGTCGTACAGGTTCAACTGGTAAAGTGATTGATATTGGCGGCGCGATTAACTCGCTGACTAAATATGCACCAAGCCCAGTTGCAAAAGGCAACCCACAGCACACAAACCGTGTTCAAATTCGTAAAGCTATTTAATGGAGGCTACCATGACCGAATCAACTCAATACAGTTTCTACCTTGATACGACTAAATGTACAGGTTGTAAAGCCTGCCATATTTCTTGTAAAGACCGTCAAAGTGGCATTATTCGCGAAGGCGATAAGCCAACAGAAGGCGGTGTACCTGCATTAAATGGCGTTAATTGGCGTCGTGTTTATGAATACGGCGGTGGCAGCTGGAATGTAGACCCAAGCACAGGCTCTTTTGAGCAAAATGTGTTTAGCTACTATGTGTCAATTGGCTGTAACCATTGTAGTGAGCCTGTTTGTGTTAAGGCGTGTCCTACGGGTGCGATGCATAAACGTCGTGAAGACGGCTTAGTCCATGTGGCAACTGACTTATGCATTGGCTGCAGTAGCTGCGCCAAAGCTTGTCCATATGATGCACCGCAATTAGACCAAGAACGTAAAGTGATGACCAAGTGTGATGGCTGTTACGACCGACTAGCAGAAGGCCGTAAGCCTATGTGTGTTGACTCTTGTCCAATGCGCGCAATGGACTTTGATACCGTTGAAAACATTAAAGCTAAATATGGTAATGGTGATGCCCATATCGCACCCCTACCACCAGAAGGTATTACTTCACCTAATTTAATAATAAAAGCGAATAGAAATGGCGGCCAACAAGGTGACATTCTCAATTTTGCAGAAGTATAACTAAATAATGGCGCCCTTCGGGGCGCCTTTTAACAGGAATGAAATAATGACAGACGCGACTACTCATGATGCTTACTTAGAGCTACAAGCTATTGCACGTTTACTGCATAACGTTTTATTGGACTATCCAACCGAGGATTCAATCCAGTATTTTGTCAGCAATCAATTAAACCTGACTTGGCCTGCACTACAAGACTCTGAGGCCAATAAGCAAGGTAAGTCATTATTAGGCCAATTCTTCTCACAATGGCACCCAGAACAAATCAACGACATTAAGCTTGATTACGGCCAGCTCTATTTTGGTCCCGGTGAGCCTAATGCTATGCCTTGGGGCTCAACTTACCTAGGCGAGCAACAAATCCTCAATGACGACTCGACCATTAGCCTAATGAACTTTTACAAGCAATTAGGCATTAGCTTCGAGTTGAAATTTAACCAACCCGTAGACCATATCGCTTTGTTCTATGCGGTTATCGATCAATTACTGCAGCAATTAATTGATGAGCCAGACAATAAGCCAGCTAAAGAAGCGCTTATGGTGTTATTGCAACAACACATGTTGCCATGGTCAGGTCGCTGTCACGAACTCGCTATAAAACATGCTGAAACCGATTTCTATAAGGGTATCGCCCTACTAGCAAGCGATTTTGAAAACGTATTAGCTAAGACATTAAATATCATCCCAATGCCAATGCGTTTATTTCGCTAGTAGGAAAAGCTTATGAGTGTCATTCGATCCGTCGCCCAGCAGTGGAACAAAGCAGACTTTGCCCAGCAATTACAATTGTACTTTGCCCAAGATAAGGCCATTGGTGAGTTATTTGTCGGCGCAACGCCTTGCTCGACAGTGTGCAGCCTCATCGCCGCGATGATCGAATTACCGCCCAAGCCTAAAAATGAACATTACAGCATGGATATGGAGCAGGTTTTTGATACCTTGTTTCAGTGCTTTTTATTGATGTTTATTAAGGAGCTGGAACATAAACTGCTGACACAACCTGAGCAGTTAATTATGTCGTTGGCGGTGCATTATGCACAAACCATTAGAGATGATGCGCAATACGCCAACTCAAACCTACAAGACAACAGCCAACGAGTGTTAACCGCCATGGCGCGTTTAGAATCTGAGCGCAAGCAACAGCGTAAACAGCAATATAATATGGGTAAATGTTAACTGCGATAGTAGTTGAAACGATAGTAGTTGAAGTGATACTAGTTGAAGTGATTAGGACTGTAGCAAATGCGGCTCCACTGGTGAATAACTAACGGATTCACCAGTCACTCATCGGCAGCTAAGGTATTATTTAGTAAGCAAGAATTCACTTGGGGAAATGCCCATAGTTTGATTAAAGATTTTAGTTAATCTGCCCTGATCGGTAAAACCACAATCACACGCGGTCAGCTTAATATTGCCATTATTCATTTCTAATAATCTGCGCGCTTTTTTATATTTAACATTATTAATTAATGTCTTAAGTGATATTCCCATTTCTTCAACCACTTTTGTTAATGAACGTGGTGAAATACCTAATATAAATGCCAAAGAAGAAATATTAAGCTTATTAATTGGGATCATATTACTTGCCGCTATAAGCAAATCATAATCAGTAATTCTTTTACTTAGAAACATCGGATTATAAACTTTACTGTCACACAACTTAGAAACAGAAAACACAAACTTACCCACATTTGTATCATTCGTGCCGAATTTTGTATCAACAGGAAAATCTAAATACTTTAAATACTCTTCACTCTTTAAACTGAACTCTGCTGCTATCGTTCCTGTGGCAGAAATATTTGGCTGACTCATCATTTTAATTAAAAAACTATAAAGTAATAAGTCATTAAATTTCCCATGTAAAGCAGACTTAGAGACTAAACTAACTGTCTCATTCGTTTCCACTAAACTCCAATTGTGATTAATTCTCATCCCATGAATATTTTCATAAAAATCAACCAGCTGAGAAGCCATATCGGCATCATTTCTCGGGGGTACCATTCGATAAAATGCTTGCAGCCAAGTGTCTGTGCATACTTTCATTAGTTCGCTAAAAAACTCTGCGTTATTTGTTTGTTGCTCAATACATTCCAACATTTTAATGGGAGCACTGCTACTGATTAAATCATCATCAGACAAACTTCTTATTACATCAAACTCTTCTGGCAATATAACATTATTATCTTGGCAATAATTTAAGATTGCTTTAGCTGTTAAAGCTGGTCTTACTAAAAATTTAATCATAGACACCTCCTGTGAATACTATAAAACAACCATTATTTTTTGCCTTTACATTTAAATTGTTTGTGACCGAGTTCAAACAATGTTTTTTTTAGAAAACGATAAAAGGCGAAATATACACAGGTAAAAAGTAAAATATATTTAGTTACTGGTATGTGTAGATTGGTTAAAATTATTAAGGTGCCACGATGAAACATAGTAAATGTTATTCCAGATTATTGACCTTGTTGTTATTTGGTGGCAGCGTTTTAACAGCTAATGCCACCCCATGGGATGACCTCAGTTCAACACAATTAGAACAACAGTTAGTTGAGAAGTTCGCTGAAGGCAACTACTCCCCTAAAGGCGCCGACAACTGCCTAACCTGTCACCGTAAAAATGAAACCGTCATGGACATATTTGATGGCGTGCACGGTAACATTGCCAGCAGCGACTCACCTATGGCAGGCCTACAGTGCGAAGCTTGTCATGGCCCTCAAGGTAACCATAACCGTGGCGGTAAAGAGCCGATGATTGCGTTTGGCAGCGACAGTAAACTCTCTGCTCCAACCCAAAACACCGTGTGCCAAGGCTGTCATAACGACCCAGAGCAAATGGCATGGCATACCAGCACCCATAATCTTGAAGAAATTGCCTGTAGCGATTGTCACACCATTCACGCAGCCACAGATCCTGCATTAGATAAACTGTCGGTTAATGACACTTGTACTTCATGCCACACCCAAGAAAAAGCCGACATGAACAAGCGCTCATCACACCCAATGAAATGGGACCAAATGACCTGTATTGATTGTCATGCTCCCCACGGTTCAATGAGTGAAAACGCCTTAGTTAAACCAACCGTTAATGACACCTGTTATAGCTGTCACGCTGAAAAACGTGGTCCCTTCCTATGGGAACACGCCCCGGTGACTGAAAGCTGCGTGTCATGTCATAACCCCCACGGCAGCGTCAACGACAATATGCTTGATAGCCGCGCACCGCAGTTATGTCAGCAATGTCATGCACCCGATGGTCACGCCTCTCGCGTTGTACCTGAGCCGGGGATGGATGCCTTTGGTGGTGGAAAAAGCTGCCTTAACTGTCACAACCAAATTCATGGTTCTAATCACCCAGCTGGCAGTCTGCTGCAACGCTAATGGAGAGCAAGATTATGTCATTTAAATTGAATCTTATTACCCTGTCACTGCTGGCGGTATCGACCTCTGGCATGGCAGCTAACTTCGGGGTTGGCAACGCCAATACCGCCGCGGTTAATACCCATAAATATGAATGCAAACGCTGCACTAACGTCGTCGGTTATCGCGGTGAAGTGAGTGTTGCTGCTGGGTATAACGACGTCAGTGATATTCACTCTGGTAATGCCTTAGGCACTGCCAAAGATGGCGGCATTGCTGCCGTCAGTGGTGATGTGCGCTTTAACAGTGAGTCTGGTTATCAAGCCCGAATTCAAGCCCATCAGTTAGGCATGGATAATGGCTTTGCTCACTTGTCTGGCGGTAAAGCAGGCTTGTATGAATTTAGCCTCGATTATGATGCGATTAAAACCTATAAAGCCGGTGATGTAGAAAGCAGTCTGTGGCACAACGATGGCATGTTAACCCCATCTGATGCCATCAACAGCTTTGACTTAGCTCAGCGCCGCGAAAAAGTGGCCCTCGGCATGGAGTACGGTCAAGACTTCTATGGCGCCTTTGTGAAATACAGCCAAGAAGATAAAACCGGCCATAAATCAGCCAGCCTGGTATCACCAAGCCCGATTAACTTCGGCTTACCCACCGATTCTCGCACTAAGCAGTTAGATGCTGGGGTGAACTTATCTGGTGAAAACTGGCTCACTGAGTTGAGCTACTTTGGCAGTTATTATGAAAATAATATCGACCACTTAAGCCTGCCTTATGCCAATGATGTGTACTCAGCAGCCCCAGATAACCAAGCCCATCAGGTGGCATTATCAGGTCAGTACCAGCTCAATCGCACCGTGATGAACGGCCGCATCGTGACAGGCCGTATGATACAAGATGACAACCTCATTCAAGTAACGGGTAACCCGCTACAAAACTGGGATGGTCAAATTGACACCCTTGATGGTCGTTTTGCGCTGACCTCGATGCTCACTAACCGTTTACGTTTAGGCGGCAGCGTTGATTACAGTAAGCGTGATAATAAAAGCTCAACCGCTGAATTTGCCCAATACAACTTCAATAGCTTAACCGGGGCCTTTAGACAAAATACCCCGCAAGATATTGAACGTAACACCTATAAAGTCAATGCCAGTTACCGCATCGCCAGTGGCTACCGCTTACAAGCAGGTTACGACCGCAAAGAAGTGGAGCGTACCTTCAGTGACCGCGAGCAAACCAATGACGATAACCTTTGGCTAAAATTCAATGTCCGCGCCTTAGACAAGGTTAATTTTAACCTTAAGGCCGAGCACGCTAATCGCAGTGGCTCTGACTATGAAGCCAATGAGCTGACCTCATCTGAAAATAACGCCCTACTGCGCAAGTACTACTTAGCTGACCGCACCCGCAACGCCGTTGAATTAAAGGTGAACTACAGCCCTATCAACTGGATGGGTCTGGATATCAGCAGCCGTTATGCCCAAGACGAGTATGACGATACCCAAATCGGCCTGACTGAATCAGAAGATTACGGTTATGACGCTAACCTTAACATCGCCTTTAATCAGCATGTTGATGGTTACGTGTTTGCTGGACAGCAATGGATTAACTCCAATCAAGCAGGCAGCCAAAGCTTTGGCCCAGCAGATTGGATGGCTGACGTTGAAGATGAGTTTATCAACTTAGGCGCAGGCGCAAGCTATAGCGGTTTAATGCAAGACAAGCTCACCTTAGGGGTGGATTACTTATTTAGTAACTCTGTCAGTAACACTGATGTCACCGCCGAAACCATGAATCCGTATGGGGATTATTACTCATACAACCACAGTGCCAGTATGTACGCCGATTACGCCTTGAGCGAGCAAATGGCACTTAAATTAACTTACCGCTATGAACGCTATTTCGATACCGATGCAGCCAACGTAGGGGTCAATGATATTCCGGGGATGATTACTCTGGGCGATATCAACCATAACTACAACGCGCACCAAGTGATGTTGTCGTTTACCTACCAATTGCGCTAAGACGCATCGTTAATGCTACGAGAGGATATATCAATGGAACGTAGAAGTTTTTTAAAAGCGAGTGCAGCACTTGGCTGTGCAGCAACGGTAACCGGTTGTAAAACCAGTTCAGATGATGCCAATGTCACCCCAACTCCGCCACCTGTGGCTGATGAGCAAATGAATTGGTCTGCCTGCTTGGTTAACTGTGGCTCAAACTGCCCAATTAAAGTATTTAGCCGTGATGGAGTCATTACCCGCATTGAAGCTGATCACGAAACCACTGACGAATACGGGGTTAACCACCAAATCCGTGCCTGCGCCCGTGGCCGCTCTTTAAAGCAACGCACCTATGCGCCGGATCGTTTAAAAACCCCAATGAAGCGTATTGGCAAACGTGGTGAAGGTAAGTTTGTACCTATCTCATGGGACGATGCTTACGCAGAAATTGCAGCGAAACTACAAGAAACAGCAAGTACACATGGCAACGAGTCAATCTACTTTAACTATGGAACTGGCGCCTACTACGGTTTTGCAAACAATGCTGCCACTTGGGGTCGATTACTTAACCTAAATGGTGGATTCTTAAACCATCATTGGGATTATTCATGGTCGCAAGTTTACATGGCGGCAATGGCCACTTATGGCGACAAATGGGACTCGATTGGTGGTTCAAGTTTGGCTGAAATCGAAAACAGTGATTTATTCATTGGTTTTGGTTTTAATCCAAACGAAATTCGTCAATCAGGTTCTGGTGAAGGTTATGACTTCATTAAAGCGCTTGAAAATAACAACCATAATATCGAAGTGTATATGGTTGAGCCGCGCTATACCGACTCAATGCGTGGTAATGAACACAAGTGGTTAGCTGTGCGTCCTGGTACTGATGCTGCGCTGGCAGAAGCCGTTATTCACCACATGATTGATACTGGCTGGGTTAACGATAACTCTGCCGCTTTCCTAGAAAGCCATTGTGTCGGTTATAGCGAGGCGTCACTGGTACAATTAAAAGCTGAACTGACTGCTAAACAAGATGAACACGCGCAATATATTGAGCCTGAAGACAACTACCATGACTACATCATGGGCATGGGTAAATATCTTGAGCAAGGTGCTCGCACCCCTGAGTGGGCTGAAAAGATTTGTGGTGTTACCGCTGACAACATTCGTGAACTTGCAACCAAGTTAATGAATGCTAAAGCTCCATACATCTCTGCCGGCGCAGGTGTCAGCCGTCATGCTAACGGTGACCAAAATACTCGCGCAGTTTATATGCTTGCCATTATGACAGGTAAACTCGGCCAAGCGGGTGTTAGCACCGGTGCCATGCCATCAAGCAACCAGTTCCCACTTGGTGGTGGTTTGCCAGCTGGTAACAACCCAGTTGATATTACCATTCCTTGTTTCTCTTGGTCTGATGCCATTGTCCGTGGTGAAGAATTTACTGGCACCACTGACGGCGTTCGTTACGCTAGCAACGCCTTAAATGAAATCGAAGACAACAACAGTGCCAAGTTAAACAGCAACATCAAAGTGATCATTAATACTTCAAGTAACATCTTGATCAACCAACACTCTGATAGTAACGGCACCGCTGAAATCCTCGCTGATGAGAGTAAATGTGAGCTGATTGTTGTTTGTGATTGCTGGATGACGCCTTCAGCTCGATACGCCGATATTATTCTGCCTGATACCACTTGGCTTGAGTCAGAAGATCTTGCCGATGACAGCTATGCATCAGGTCAAATGGCTTATGCAACCATGATGAGTTCATCGCTTAACCCGCTAGGTGATGCAAAATCAATGTATGACATCTGTGCTGGTATTGCAGACAAAATGGGTAAAGGCGGCGAATATACTGAAGGTAAAACAGGCCGTGATTGGTGTGAAGAGATTTACGCTGGTACCCGCGCTGCAAATACTGATGTTGATATGCCAGCTACCTATGGCGAAGCGCAAGAAGTGGGCTTATTCAGAAAGTATATGGCTAACACTGTTGTTGCCTTAAAAGACTATGTAGCTAATCCTGCAGCAGCACCAAGACCTACCATCAGTGGCAAAATTGAAATCTACTCAGTGTCTTTAGCTAAAAAAGCCGCTACTTGGACCTTACTTGATGGCGATGAAATTACTCCGCTACCAAAATATGTAGTGACATGGGATGGCTTCGAAGATGAAGAAGCAGCGAAAGATTACCCATTACAGCTATGTGGTTTCCATACTAAAGGCCGTACTCACTCAAGCTACCACAACGTACCTTGGTTACGTGAAGCGGTTGAAGATGCAGTATGGATGAACCCAAAAGATGCCAATGCCAGAGGTATTACCCAAGGGGCAAAAGCACAAGTATGGAATGATCGCGGCACAATTGAATTACCTGTTCGTGTCACACCACGTGTGGCACCAGGTGTGGCAATGGTTGGTCAAGGCGCTTGGTATACACCAGATCCAGCAGGCCGTATTGGTAACTCAGGTCACATCATCGATATTGGGGGCTGCATTAATACGTTAACTAAGTATCACCCAACTCCGGTGACTAAAGGTAACCCACAACATACCAACCGTGTACAAATTGCAACAGCTTAATGGAGTAAATAACAATGACCACTAATATCCAATATGGTTTTTATCTCGACACTGCTAAGTGTACTGGTTGCAAAGCGTGCCAAGTATCTTGTAAAGATAGAAAAGACTTACCAGTCGGTATCAACTGGCGCCGTGTATATGAATATGGCGGCGGACAATGGGTTGAAAACCAAAACGGTAGCCTAGAGCAAAACGTATTTACTTATTACACCTCAATTGGCTGTAATCACTGCTCTGAGCCTGTTTGTGTTAAAGCTTGTCCAACCGGTGCAATGCATAAACGCCGTGAAGATGGCTTAGTGCATGTTGCTACCGATTTATGCATTGGTTGTAATAGCTGCGCAAGATCATGTCCTTATGATGCTCCGCAACTAGATCTTGAGCGCAAAGTGATGACCAAGTGTGATGGCTGTTATGAGCGTCTAGCTGAAGGTAAAAATCCAATGTGTATTGACTCTTGCCCGTTACGTGCAATGGACTTTGACACCATGGACAACCTCCGCGCTAAATATGGTAATGGTGATGGCCACATTGCACCTTTACCACCAGAAAGCATTACATCGCCGAACTTGATTATTAAAGCGAATGTGAATGGCGGTCGTGATGGTGAAATCGTCAACTTCTCTGAAGTTTAAGACGTCATAAAGCCAATTAGCTAGCCAAGCATATTGATACTTGGCTAGCTTTTTTAGCATAAATAATCGTATTTAATGTGACCTAAGTAGGGTCATAGAATAAAACCCAAAAAATCACCACATTTCCATGTAGCATAGCTAATACAGCATCACGTTAATTACTCTTTATCCGCGCTATAACTGGTATTATCAACAAGCCTATGACTGCAGAAATTACCCAATATGGATTCTATTTTGATACACGTAAATGTGTTGGCTGTAGAAAATGTCATCGCGTGTGTAATAAAAAATTTGATGTGGAAAAATCCGTCAGCACTCGACGGGTCTATAAATATGGCGATGAACGCATTCCTACGGCATTATCAAAACAACCCAATATCTCGACCTATTATTTATCAGTATCCTGCAACCATTGTAGCGAACCAGTATGCGTATTGGCCTGCCCAACAGGGGCGATGCATAAACGTGCCAAAGATGGCTTAGTTCATGTTGCTCAAGAGACATGTGTTGGATGCGGTTCTTGCGCCCGTGCTTGCCCTTATGAAGCGCCCCAACTCGACCCAACACGTAAAGTGATGGTGAAGTGCGACGGTTGCTTCGAGCTAATCGAGCAACAGAGCCTACCTTTGTGCGTCGATGCCTGTCCAAAAGGCGCATTAGACTTCGGCTTGATCCATGAGTTAAGAAGCAAATACGGCACTGAAGTAAATATCTCTTCATTGCCTTCAGCACACATTACCTCCCCCAATATGCTTTTAGGTGGACAGCCAATAACCTCCTCGACTAATAAACCCAAGGGCAACATGGGTAAGCGATATTAGTTTTCTTTATTGGCCATATGACTAACGTTATAAATGACCTTAAGTAACTCATATGAGTTGATAATGCTAACGTTAAAATGTGCGCTAAAAATCATCACCAATTAAGTCCATTCTATTCGCACGGCTTTATGTGATTGGCGATAGCATCAAATCACAGTATATTGAGTTTATGATGTCGGCCATGTTCTCAATACGCCGCTATCGACGCGCTGTTATTAACGCGATAATCACTGAATTCGTTATTAAGGCTAACTACGTGAAAACCAATCTCATCACCCCTGAAGGGATGACCAAACTCAAAAATGAGCTCAATTATTTATGGCGTGAATATCGTCCTGAGATCACCAAAAAAGTGGCTTGGGCGGCGAGCCTTGGTGACCGCTCCGAAAACGCTGACTACAAAGAGAATAAACGTTTATTACGACAAATTGATGGCCGAGTGCGGTTTTTACGTAAGCGTATCGAAAACTTAAAAGTGGTTGAGTATGCTCCTGAGCAAGAAGGTAAAGTGTTCTTTGGCGCTTGGGTCGAAATTGAAAATGATGCTGGCGACACCTTGGCATTTCGTATTGTCGGCCCCGATGAAATTTACGGCGATGCCAAAGGCTATATCTCCATTGATTCACCCATGGCACGAGCATTATTGAAAAAAGAAGTCGATGATGATGCTATTGTTCCCACCCCCAATGGCCCCCAAGATTGGTATATCAATAAAATATCCTACACCGTTTAGCTAATAGAAAACCTCAAAGCCTCAAACAAAAGTAGAATTTTGCACTGCAAAGCATGCAGTTTAAGGCTGTTTTAGCGACTCAAATTTGCCCTATAGATATATTTAACTAGACTTAAAGTTGTATTTATTTAGCTGGCCTTAACGATATATAGTGCTTTAGCGCTTAGTTTTTAATCTTGGTTCAAGCGCTGATAATAGTACTGTCTATAGCCAAATCGCTGAGCTTTCAAGCAAAAGTCCATTCACCCCCTAATACCTGCATGGAAGCGAGCTTTGAATAAGATGAATAAAAGGATTTTTTATGTACAGTAAAATCTTTTGGGCTGTTGGACTGCTTGTTGTTAGCTTTAAGCTAATGGCGCTGAGCTATGTACCGCAAAATATTGTCGGTAACTGGCTCAATCAGCAAACAGATTACATTGAGCTATTACAAATCAATGAAGACGGCTCTTACCTGCAACTGGGGCTTGACCTACTCCAGCCTGAAAATAGCTTTGCCGAATGGGGCACTTATACCTTATCTGAAAGCAGCAACTTTGCTGACTTACCGCTGATCATTAGTTTTAACCCTACCTTCAGTAATAATCCTGCAGAAGGCTTGATAACATTGCTCACTGACCGTAGTAAAAGCCATGTCTATATCAATGCCAGTGCCAGTGCCGAGCGTTTACAGCTCAATATGGACTCCCAAAGCGACAGCTCAATTGATGTCATTATTGAATATCATCAGCTGCAGGCTCAAAGTATTGAAGGTTATTGGTACAATCAGGAGTTCGATGATTTATTTGCGGTATTGATGCTCAATAATGGCTTGTATGTGCAATTACAAATCAACTTGGATCATGATGATGAAAATACCGGCATGGAGTGGGGTCAATATCAACACCAAATGGACTCAGGCGAAGTCTACTTTCAAGCTGAATACGATGATAACCAACAAATCGGCTTTAACCGCTTAAATGATATCGCCGCTGCCGCGTTTAATATTAAGCTGCACGATAACCAGCTTATTTTTTTATTGGACAGTAATGATGATGGCGTGATTGACTCCTGTTCAACCTTATTGCGTAAAAACTGATTTAGTTACAATTTCCCTTAATCAATTTAATGCCATTAAAATCACTTTTTTTCATAGACTTAATCCTTGTTATTGATCATATTACCCCTCACAATTAGCAAACAATTCATCCAGCGCTTGTTTGCACTCTTATAAAGTCGCTATATTTAGCTTAATAACTGTATTTAGTGCCGAAATTTAGCCAAAGGATATGTCATGGGCCAAGAAACATCTAAAATTCTCGTTGTCGATGATGACATGCGACTCAGATCATTATTGGAACGTTATCTGCTGGAGCAAGGTTACCAAGTTCGCAGTGCAGCAAATGCCGAGCAAATGGACCGCTTATTAGAGCGAGAAAACTTCCACCTGTTAGTGTTAGATTTAATGCTTCCCGGTGAAGATGGATTATCGATTTGTCGCCGCTTACGCCAACAAGAAAATCCCATTCCTATTATTATGCTGACCGCCAAAGGCGACGAAGTTGACCGTATTATTGGTCTAGAGCTTGGCGCTGATGATTACTTACCTAAGCCGTTTAATCCGCGGGAATTGCTCGCACGTATTAAAGCCGTTATGCGCCGTCAAACGGCTGAAGTACCAGGTGCGCCAGCGCAACAAGAAGAAGTCATTAGCTTTGGTGAGTTTTCCCTTAACCTCGCCACTCGTGAGATGTTTCATGATGATAAAAGCATTGCCTTAACCAGTGGCGAGTTTGCGGTATTAAAAGTGTTGGTTTCACACCCTAGGGAGCCACTATCGCGGGACAAACTAATGAACCTTGCCCGTGGCCGTGACTACTCTGCACTTGAGCGCTCAATTGACGTACAAGTATCCCGTCTGCGCCGCTTAATTGAAGTCGATGCTGCTAATCCCCGCTATATCCAAACGGTTTGGGGTTTAGGTTATGTGTTCGTGCCTGACGGCACAGCTCGAGGTTAAGCCTTATTAGCCAAGCTCAAGCCATAAAACTGAAATGGTGGCAGCGTTTCCTGCCACGTAATTCATTCAGTCAAACCGTATTATTAATTGGTAGCTTGCTACTGATTAATCAGCTGGTGTCTTACTTATCGGTGACGGTTTATTTCATTAAACCCAGTTACGAACAAATCAATCAACTGATCGCACGGCAAATCAACTTATTATTTATTGATGGCGTAGAGATCAGCCGTGAACACCTCACCATTGTCGATGCCCTAAACGCCAAAGTGCGTGACGATGAGATGAAAGTCTATAACCAACAAGGCGCCATTGAAGCTGGGGTAGACAGTGCGACCTACTATGGATTTTTATCTGCACAAATGTCTGAGTATTTAGGCGGAGAAGCAGAAGTGCGCTTTTCCCAAGGGACTCAGTTAGAAGTGTGGATCCGTCCACCTCAAGCCACCTCGGTGTGGATTAAAGTACCGCTGACTGGCCTAAACGAAAATGATTTATCGCCACTGACCTTATATTTATTGGTTATTGGCGCCTTAAGTGTCGCTGGAGGCTGGTTATTTGCTCGGCGTCTTAATAAACCACTTAAACGCCTACAGCGAGCGGCCTTTACAGTATCAAAAGGGGAATTTCCTGCGCCATTGCCCTTAAGCGGCTCTTCTGAAATCGTTGAAGTGACTCACGCCTTTAATCAAATGTCTCACAGCATGAAGCAGTTGGAGCAAGATCGCGCGCTATTGATGGCGGGGATTTCCCACGATTTACGCACACCACTGACTCGTATTCGCCTAGCATCTGAAATGATGGTGGAAGAAGATCAATATCTAAAAGATGGCATCATCACCGATATTGAAGACATGGACGACATCATTAATCAGTTTATTGCCTATGTGCGCCATGACCAAGAAAGCGCCCGGGAACCCAATGATATCAACCGCCTTATTCGCGAAATCGCCCAACAAGAAATGCATCGACAAGGTGATATCGAGCTGCAATTGCAAGAAGGCCCTATGGTGTCCTTTCAAAGTGTGGCCATTAAACGGGTATTAAGTAATCTTGTTGAAAACGGCTTTCGCTACGGTGGCGGCTGGATAAAAATTAGCTCAATCCATAAAGCCAAATACGTCAGCTTTATTGTTGAAGATAATGGCCCTGGTATTAATGAAACTAAAATTGATGAACTATTCCAGCCATTTACCCAAGGCGATAGCGCTAGAGGCTCTGTGGGTTCAGGGTTAGGGTTAGCGATAGTTAAACGTATTATCGATAGGCATCACGGTAAAATCCTCCTTAAAAACCGCCCAGAAGGCGGGCTGCATGCCCAAGTGTGGCTGCCTATTAGCCGTCATTAATACCCAAAAATAAGCATAAAAAAAAGCGACTCATAGAGTCGCTTTTTTAGTTAAGCCTCAGCCATTATAAATCAGCATGAGGGCCAAATACTTCATAATGCAGTTGTGGTTCTGGCACATTAAGCGCTAATAATTGCTGCTTAACGGCTTTCATAAAACCAATAGGACCACAGAAGTAATATTGCCCATTGGGTAACATATGCTCAGCGATTTTTTCGAGTTCTACAGTACCTTCAAAATCAAAATCTTCTGCTGGTAAATCCTGTGCTGCTGGCTCACGATACCAAACATAGCTTTGCAGCTGCTCATTAGCGATTGTCTTTGCCTTAATTACCTCTTTAAAGCCATGTACTGCGCCATTATCACAAGCATGTATCCAAGTGATGTTATTTGCGTATTTTTGAGCAATAAGCTGGTTTAACATGCTCATCATCGGCGTTTGACCCACACCTGCTGAAATCAGTATCACAGGGCTTTCTTCTGCTATCAGCGAAAAATCGCCCGCTGGCGCAACCACCTCAATGACATCACCTTGCTGATAATGATCATGGAGCAGATTAGATACTTTACCGCCCGCTTCTCGCTTCACACTGATGCGATAAGTATTGCGATTAGGCGCATCTGATAACGAGTACTGACGAATTTCTTTAAATTCAAGTTCATCATGCTCAAGCGATACACTCAAGTATTGACCAGCAATAAAGTCGATCACTTCTTTACCATCTTCAGGCACTAACAAAAACGAAGTGATCAGCGTTGACTCTGGGGTTTTCGACTTTATGACAAAACGGCGAGTCCCTTCCCAGCCACCTTGAGCCTGTGCTGTTTGCAGGTAAAGCTGAGCTTCACGGTTGATGAAGATTTCAGCAAGGAAACCATAAGCCTTACCCCAAGCTGTTAAGACTTCTTCAGTAACGGCATCGCCACCTAACTCTTCTAGGGTTGCTAATAAGTGGCCACCAACAATGGCATATTGCTCAGGTTTAATTAAAAAAACCGTATGCTTATGAGCAATGCGCTCAACAGCTGAGCCTAGCACGGCAAGATTATCGATATTTTTTGCGTATGCGGCAACCGCACTGAATAAGGCAAGCGGTTGTCCGCCAGAATGCTGATGGGTCAAGTTAAATACATCTTTTAACTCGGGATTATGTTCAAACATACGTTGATAAAAATGCGTCGTCAGCGCAGGACCAGCTGACTCTAATAAGGGAATGGTGCTTTTAACAACGTCAATCGTATGTTGATCTAACATAAACAACCTCTAATATGTATTCATAATGCATGTTTTGATAGATATTAAACATGTATTTGATTTAGATCAATGTTTTTCGACTCTTTTATCCTTGAGTGATTAGAAAAATAGCAATTCAGTATAAGCCAAATAAAAAAACCAGCGACATCAGCGCTGGCTTCATTAATTGACGACTCATAGCTACAACTCAGGCATACAAATCAGCCAAGCTGATAGAAGCATTCTTACATGCAGTTTTACAGAGCGCTCAATATCGCTTCTGCAGTACTGACTTCAAAAGACTTTGGCGCTTCCACATTTAAGCTGGTTACCACACCATTATCGACAATCATCGCATAACGCTGGGAGCGAATACCGCCAAAGCCTGCGGTATCCATATCTAAACCTAATGCTTTGGTAAAACTTGCATCGCCATCTGCTAGCATCATGAGTTCACTGGCATTTTGCGCATCCCCCCAGGCTTTCATTACAAAGGCATCATTGACAGATACACAAGCAATGGCATCAACCCCTTTAGCTTTAAGTTGATCAGCAAGCACCACAAAACCCGGTAAATGCGCTTCTGAGCAAGTGGGTGTAAAAGCACCCGGTACAGCAAATAACACCACCTTTTTACCAGAAAATAACGTACTAACATCATGACTTACCATGCCTGTTGCGGTTAATTCGCCTAAGGTGCCTGCCGGTAACGTGTGTCCTTGTTCAATCATGGTAAATCCTTATTTATTGAATAATGTGCTCAACAGCATAGCGCTAAAGCGGCGTTACAAACACTGAGTAACTGTATGGGCTTTAGCTGTTGTTCGCCTTGAGCTTATTGTGAGCTCACTTTAACCGATATCGGTTTTAGTGCTCGATATGCATGTCGACAGCCTTTGCCACAACCCAGCAAACAAAGTTCACATATCAGTGATAATAAAAAACCGAGCACTAAACCTATGGTTATCGCCCGTGTATCGAGCATGATGGTATGGCTAAAGTTGTGCCATACCTCTTGGCGTATATCTTTCATTGGCTCAAATGCCACCTGTTCAAAACCACTAAAAGCCGTTTGATTGAACTGCATAAGTGCCCCATTTAGCAACTGATAACGTTGATAAATGGCTTGAATACTGTCGCCACCTGCACTAAAAACTTGGTCAGGGTTATGCTGATAATGGGTTATGAGCTGTTGAATATCACCAGCAAAAAATCGATCTGCATCTTGCTCAAACTCGGCTAAACTCAATTTTGCTTCTTGGGTATGAGCTTGCAATCGCTGACCATACTGATCAACAAAAGCAGGCACTTGCACGCCAAGTAATACCCCTGAGACAAATAGTATTAAGCGTAAATAATCGAATACAGATTTCATAATAGATCACGGCCTTTAAATGAGTATGACGGCTAAAACACTACAGTAAGCCGTTCGCGCTTCTATGTAGCAAACAGTAAGCTAAAAACTATATCTACCAGATTAGCCACAAATAGAAAGCGCTTTATCATTAAAAGCAGTTAACAGCCGCAAGCTTACCCATGAAGGCACCTGCTCATGAGCTTTATTTAACCCATAGGGTTAATACGTCACTCAAAGCAAACCAACATTACATAATTTTATTGTTTCTATAATTATTGATAATTTTTCATTAAAACCTTGTCTGTATACAATTCGCTCATCAAATTTACACCAGTTAATGAGGAATACACCATGAGCAACCACGATGACAGCAGCAATGCTAAAAATAACGACTTAAACCTAGGCCGCAGAAACATGCTAAAAACAATGGGCGTGGGCGTTGCAGCCGCTGTTGCCGCCACTACTGCCGCATCAGTTATGGCAGCCACAGGCACTGAGCCAACCAAGCTTGCTGGCGCTATGGGTAATGATAAATTCAATACCAATAATCCCTACCCACGTACTTTTTCTCATATCGGGGTGTCAGTACCTAATCTAGAGGAAGCGGTTAAGTTTTATAGTGAAGTCCTCGGCTGGTACGTGATCATGGAACCTACCGAAGTAAAAGAAGATGACAGTGCAATCGGGCTTATGTGTACCGACGTATTTGGCGCAGGCTGGGAACGCTTCAGAATCGCTCACATGTCTACGGGCGATCGCATTGGCCTTGAACTGTTTGAATTTAAAAATCAGCAAAACCCTGAAGATAATTTTGAATATTGGAAAACTGGTATTTTCCACTTTTCAGTTCAAGATCCAAACGTTGAAGAATTAGCGGAAAAAATTGTTGCTGCTGGCGGTAAAAAACGTATGAAAGCACCACGTTATTACTTCCCGGGTGAAAAACCATACCGCATGATTTACATGGAAGATCCATTCGGAAATATCATCGAAATTTATAGCCACAGCTATGAACTACAATATTCTAGCGGTGCTTATAGCTAAATCGAGCTAAAAGCCAAAGCTCGGTAAAGGCTAAATCTAGGTAAAAGACAAAGGAGGCATTATATGCCTCCTTTTTTGATTTTTAGCTCACCGCTAAAGCTTAGCTTAACAACAAGCCTGACTGTGACGATGAAAATCGATTACAGAAAACAGCATTTTGGTAGCTTTACTTTAAGTAAGCTTACTCGTGCTTTAAGCAATGCTCTATGGCTTTACCCATGGTTGACATTATGCAGTACAAATGAGCACCCCTAGTGACAGCAATGTTAACCATTAGATTGTGTCGATGTTTTTATAGTCAAGCAATTGCGTAACCTTGTAGCAATATCACACCTTTAGCAGCCCCATTGGCTAATTAACACCTTAATTTAGTTTAATAATACTAATGCCTGCCCACTTTTACTTTAATAACAACGACCCCTATGAAATCTTATTCATTAAAGCACAAAATACTTATACCTGTACTAATCGCATTATCGATGGTGATAACGCTGCTATCTTGGCTTAGTTACTCCAATCAAAAAACCATGCTTATGCAGACTAATCTTGAGCAAGTTCAGCGCTTAAGTGCTCAGCAAGCCCAAAGGATCAGTGAGTGGCTAGACAGCAGAAAAGATATCGTCAATGCGATGGGCGACAAAGCCAACAGCAACACACTTGATGCTTTGCTTCAGGCGAAGCAATCTGGTCGTTTTGAATCAACCTACTTCGGTAAAGCTTCAGGCGAAATGATAGATTCAGATCAAAGTATTGATTTCAGCGATTACGACCCACGTCAACGCCCTTGGTATCAGCAAGCTAACTCAGAACAACAATTAATAATAACCACGCCTTACCTTGATGCTTTTTATAATACTTTGGTTGTAACCCTTGCCACACCAACGATCAATGGTGTGGTAGCTGGGGATCTATCCATTAATGACTTGGTTAATGATGTCAAGCAAATGAAACTACCTTCGAACGGTTTTGCCATCATGATCCACCGAGACGGTACGGTTATCGCCTATAAAGACTCAAGTAAAACCATGGGCCATATCCGCGCCATTGATAACGACCTTGATTACAGCCTTTTGCAGCAAAATCGTCGCGCAAATGAACTCATGTCGATTCACTTCTCTCCTGAAGACAAAGATAAACTTATCTGGCTAGAAGCAATCCCTAATACTGACTGGGAACTTATCCTCGTACTTGACCAAGCAACCTTAGAAGCGCCACTTAAATCATTACTCCTGACCCAGCTCGGTATTGCTGCCATTATTTTACTGGTAAGCATGGTGTCTATTTCTTTGATGATGAGTCGCTTACTTGCGCCTTTATCAAAAGTGTCACAAGCATTAGCCCACATAGCTCAAGGCAATGGCGACTTAACCCAGCGTATTGAAATTGAGAGTAAAGATGAAGTAGGAACACTGGCTGAAAATTTCAACTTATTTGTACATAGTCAGCATCAGCTGATTACTCAAATCCGTCAGGTAGCTCATGAACTTGACCAAAAAGCGGATCAAAGCTTGGGCAATTCACATGAAGCAGCAAAAGAGCTACAAGTGCAGCAACAAGAAGTCACTATGGTTGCCACTGCCGTAACCCAAATGGCCAGTGCCACCAACGAAATTGCTTCAAATGCGGAAAATACTGCAGCTGCAGCGCAGCAATCAAGCACAAGTAGTTTACAAGGGCAAAGTTTGGTTGATAACACTCGCCAGTCAATCAATTTGCTGGCAGATGAAGTCACTCAAGCCACTGATGTAATTGGCGATTTAAGCCGTCATGCTCATTCAATTTCAAGTATTTTGTCGACGATTCAAGGCATTGCTGAACAAACAAACTTACTGGCATTAAATGCCGCCATTGAAGCTGCCCGTGCAGGCGAACAAGGCCGAGGCTTTGCAGTGGTGGCTGATGAGGTCAGAGTACTATCTCGACGCACCCAAGATTCAACCCAAGAGATACATCAAACTATTGAAACCTTGCAAAAAACCACTTCAAGAGCAGTAAGCTTGATGCAAACCAGTCAATCCTTAGCCGCTAACAGTGTTACCGATGTTAATGAGGCCACTAATGCGATTGGTGAGATCACCCAAGCAGTAGCGTTAATTTCAGACATGGCCAGTCAGATTGCCACTGCTGCTGAAGAGCAAACCCAAGTCACCAATGAAATCACCCAAAATACGGTAGCGATTAAAGACGTCACCGATGAAATTAGCCTTGCTGCTGCAGAAAGCTTACAGCAAGCGCAAGATTTGAAGCTGCAAGCAAAGTCGTTAAATAATTTGGTGGCAACATTCATCCTGTAACAAGCCATTTGAGGATTAACACCAATACCTATAATGCTTGGTTATAGGTATTGGTCGGCGCCAATATTGGAGGCATTGATAAGTGTTACTGACTAGGCATATGCTCCACCAGCAAGTCGATAAAGCGGCGAACTTTTGGGGATAAATGCTTACGGCTTGGATAAACCGCATATATGTCGATTTGAGGTTGAATGTAATCTTCGAACAGTATGCTGAGCTGCTGTTTTTCAAGCGCTGCAGTTAAGTAAAATGAGGGTAAGCGGCAAATACCGTGATGATCGAGCACCATCGCCAGTTCCATATCTGCATTATTACAACCAACCACTTGCGCCACAGTTACCGTTTCTGAGCGACCATCAGCATGTTCAAACAGCCAGCGACCTGGCTGCTTTAAATTGCTATAGCAAATACATTGGTGCTCAGTTAACTCGCTGGGTACTTGCGGGGTTCCGTGTGTGGCAAGGTATTGCGGCGTTGCCACAACATGCGCATGAAATTGACCAATACGTTTACAGATTAAACTCGAATCAGTTAATTGTCCGGTGGCTCGAATCGCTAAATCATAGCCCTCTTGCACTAAGTCCACATGGCGATCGCTAAAATCAATGTCTAGCTTTACCTCGGGATACATGCGCATATACAAAGACAAAATGGGTTGTAAATATTGCAAGCCAAAGGTCACTGGGCAGCTAATCTTTAGAGTGCCGTTGGGGGTCATTAAGCTGCTATCGATCATATTGATTGCCGCTTGGGCATCGGCGACCATTTGCTGACATTGCTGATAAAACAGCTTGCCCTCGGCGGTTAAACTCAGCGAACGCGTGCTGCGATGCAATAATCGAGTATTAAGCCGCTGCTCTAATTTTGTGACAGTTTTACTGACATAAGAAGTGGAATGGCCGGTTTTTTCTGCCGCTAACGAAAAGCTCCCAAGCTCGATCACTTGGGTAAAAATCACCACACCATCAAATAGCTTTGTACCTTGATCCATCACGCTCGGCCATTGTTACTGCATTTGAGCCACTATAACGGCGTAATTCATTCCAATAAAGATTAAAATAGCTTAAAAAACCACTATTACGAGTCATTTGGAAACAATAAATATCCAACAACTAACTTAATCAATCCGCAAAAAAGCCGTACAGTAGCTGCATAAGTTAATAGCAAACACACTTTAGTCATCCATCGCTTTGGTTTTAGGTGTTTAAAATGTCAGCGATTTAAATAAGGCAATAACATGAAAATATTAGCATTTGCAGCAAGCAGTAGTCGTCATTCAATCAACAAAACCTTGGCAAATTATGCCGCTAACTTAGCCGCTAACTTAGTCGATGGCGCGGAAGTAGAATTGTTAGATATTAACGATTATGAAATAGCATTATTTAGCGAAGATAGAGAAAAAGAGTTAGGCAAGCCTGCATTGGCACAAGCCTTTTTTGATAAAATCACCCAGGCAGATGCTTTAGTGATTTCATTTGCAGAGCATAATGGCTCTTACACTGCAGCCTACAAAAACCTGTTTGACTGGACATCACGTATTGATCAAAAACTGTTTCAAAATAAACCAACGCTATTATTAGCCACCTCACCAGGCCCTGGCGGTGCTAACACGGTATTAACCGCCGCAACCACATCAGCGCCCTACTTTGCCGCTGATGTAAAAGGCACTTTGTCGGTACCCAGCTTTTATCAAAATTTTGATGTAGAAACAGGTACATTAACGAACCCAGAACTTGCCGAAAAACTCACTCAAGCCGTCAGCCAGCTCGCGAGTTAACTCTAATTCAAGATACTCGATAGCGCTGTATTATTGCCGCAGCGTTATCTTGCTGATTTTTCTCATTGCTTTGAGTATCTAATTCAATTTCAGAATCAAGCACCCCACCATTGGCGATGATCATTTTTGCCGAGGCAAGATTGTGCTTATAACAATGAATATGCAGCTCATTGATGCCTTTACCCTTTGCCAATGCGATAGTTTGCGCCAGCAATTCAACCCCTAAGCCTTTACCTCGAAAACGCGGTCGAATACCGAGTCCAATATGGCCGCCACAATAACGAATATTATCATTGAGAGTTAAACGTAAATTGGCGACACCTAAGAGCTCATCACCTTCCACTAACCAGTATGTTTCACTGGCCACATAACCTGCAGGTAAATTCTGCCCTCGGGCAAAGTCACTGATTTTTTCGAGCATTGCGCCAAAATCACTGTGGTCAAAATCAAGCGGAAACGGGTAGCGCTCTTCATCCCCTAGCTCGGTAATATAATCAATATAGCTCTGCTGGTAGTAGGCACTTGGCTTTACGAGTTGCAACGGTCTTCTCCTTGAATGATCTGACTAACACCAACAGAGCCTTACTCGATTCTACTTACGACCCAGAATACGCAAAATTCTAAGGAACAAGTTAATGATATCCATATACAGGGCTGCAGCACTATCAATAGCATTATCTACTGTTTTCGGAATTTGATTGGCACGGCCCCAGTCATAGCCTATGTAGCCACAAAAAATCAGCACCACAATCCAATCTAATATGCCGTGATGAATACCAAACACGTATATTTCAATCAGCTCAACGACAATCACTAACAATAAAGCAATAGTTAGCGCACCAGCGATTTTGCTAAAAAACGCCGGAAATAACGTTCCTAGACACATCATGCCGATAGTCACTAGCCCTGTAATCCGAATGGCTTCTGATACTAATGCGGCATCATATTGGCTCACCACTAAATTAATAATGAAGCCAAATGGCACCACCACAAAGTTGTAGCCAGCAAAACTAACAATGGGTTTATCAGATGAGGAAAATAGATAAACACCCAAAAAGCATGACGCAAAATACCCGATAAAAAACACCCACGAATTAATATCTACAATTGCTTGCGGTGAAATATTTGTCACCATCCACCAATTAACGCCAAAGCCCCAGCAGAGTGTTAAGCCAATAACAAGATTATAAAAAGTGGGACTGATCAGGGTGTCGTCTGTATTGCGACGGTCAAAAACATTACTTTCCACAACAATATCCTTTCGTTGTTAATAGACGTTATTGAGCCATTAATGGCTCAATAACTGACAGCAGATTTACTTAATTAATCGCAAAGTATATGGCACGCGAAAGTTATCACCTTTTGATGTGGCAATCGCGCCCATAATGCAAAAGACCAAATGACAAACGCCCAATACCAAGGTAAATAACACCCCAATTAAAATGAAAGTAAGAATGAACGAAATGAAATAACCAATGGTGGCAGTAATTGACCAGTTCAGCGCCTCTTTAGACTGCTCTCTAAGGTATGCATCATCTTCTTTGACTAGATACAACACCAACGAGGGGATAAACCCAAAAAAGATGGTACCAATCCAGCACAACAGCGCCATATTTTTACTATCTTGTGAAATTTCATTTATCACTACGTCGGTATTTTCGCTCATTATTCATTCCTTTATAGACACCCAATGAACCCACTAAAACTGGGTGCAAGACTTTAGCGGTATTTAGTATTTAGTTCGTAGCAAATAGAAAAAGTAATAAACACTATCCAGCAGATCTGAAAGGATATGATTGATATCCATATCAGGGCTTAAAATAGTTGTCCTTTACTACCTATATTGATACTTAATGCCCAATAACAGCTTGATTAAAGCATCACAGTGGCACTCAAGGTTTAAAATATAACCACGATTGATATTAGCAAGTCAAATTAACCTTTTAAAACAGAACGATATAAACCATATTATCGCTTTATGAGTTAATAATTTCAGCCTAGGTCATCGATACTGGGTAATTGATACTGGGCATTTAATACTACTGGGCATTGGATAACAGCATCATAGTTTGGCTTTTTACTATAAAAAGCTGGCGAAAAAGATAAATATATTTCATTGATGCAAAAGGGAATACCGCCTAAAACGCTTGCTTTGCTCCTCCGCACAAAATAAACAAGATGTGATGTTAAAGTCTGCATAATTCAATTAATGTATCATCACTTATACCAAGTTATTTACCCCACTAAAAATAAAAAAGGTAAACAATAACAACGTGACCAATAATCAAATCAATAATAATAAAATCCACAATAATAACGTCGCAAAATCAGCGGCTTTAATGGGCACGCCAACAGCACAACTATCCGCATTACGGCTCATTTATTGGCTATTAAAAATAGGCTTGATCTTATTTGCGACTCAGTTATTTGGCTTAACCGCCCCACCAATGGAACTCAACTTTATTCTTGCTGTTGAAGCTGTCTATGTCGCTATTGGCTTTCGCGTTCGTTACGCCATTAACCAAAACCAATTATTGTTTGCCACCTTATTGCTAGATACCCTATTTTGGATTATATGGCTGTATTGTACTGGTGGCTCAGCTAATGCCTTTATTTCATTGCTTTTATTGCCTATCGCCATCGCTGCTGTCATGTTGCCACAATGGGCCCCTTGGTGTTTGGCGCTTATTTCTACCGCCGCCTACAGTGCGATGATTTTTACTCAACCCGATCACAGCATGCACCATGGTATGGACATGAGTTCCCACTACTTAGGCATGTGGTTTAACTTTGTTATTTCAGCATTAGTACTCACCACCACGGTGGCGTTTATTGCAAAAAAAATTCGCCAAAAAAACGCCCAATTACATTACTTGCGCGAAGCGCAAATGCGCCAAGAAAAGCTATTGGCGCTGGGCACAGTATCAGCACAAATGGCTCACCAATTGGCTACGCCACTGGCCACTTTAAGGCTATTATTAGAAGAGCTTGGCGAAGATAATCAAGCGGGTCACTTACAGCTTGAAATGAATAAGGCGCTGAATCGCTGCGAGAAAAGCCTAACAGATTTAAGGCAGGCCACCGAGTCTATTCGATCGGAAAAAATGCACTCGCAAACCGTGAATAATTTAACCAGTAGCCTGCAAGAGCAAGTTAATTTACTCATGCCTGAAATTCAGCTGTCTTTAACCCTGGCTGACAACGCTGACCGAGTAGAAATTCTCACCGATATGAGTCTATTACCGGCATTATTGGCATTAATTGAAAATGCCGCCAGAGCCAGTCAGGAAAATATTCAAACCCAAAAAGTAGCGATAAAAATCACCTTAGATAAACAAGTTGGGCTAAGCATTGGCATTTACGATTTTGGTGAAGGTATGTCTGAAAGTTTGCTGGAAAAACTTGGCCATAAAATGATTGAAAGCCCCAAAGGCTTAGGGATTGCAGTGTTATTAAGCCATGCCAGTTTTGAGCGCTTAGGCGGAAAACTAACCCTACAACCCAACCCAGAGCAAGGCA
Source organism: Shewanella sp. 10N.286.48.A6 (assembly GCF_002873135.1). GTDB lineage: Bacteria > Pseudomonadota > Gammaproteobacteria > Enterobacterales > Shewanellaceae > Shewanella. Next base: position 40,019 of record NZ_MCVI01000028.1, on the reverse strand, counting down.
TGATTGCCACTGTAACCTTACCCATAGAAAAATAGGCTTATTAGGTATGAATAACTTACTCATTATTGAAGATGATAGCGCCTTAGCCGCCGTGCTCGCCAGCCGCTTAAGCCGTCATGGATTTAACTGCGTGCAATGTAACAGTGCGGAGCAAAGCTTATTAAAAGCCCGCCAGCATGCACCGAGTCATATTTTATTAGACATGAAATTGGCCGATAAGAATGGTTTAGCGTTAATCACCCCGCTGCGCCAATACCTGCCTAACGCATTAATCGTATTACTAACAGGCTACGCCAGTATTGCCACTGCAGTTGAAGCCATCAGATTAGGTGCCGACAATTACTTAGCCAAACCCGTTGATACCCAAACCTTATTAAACGCCCTCAATGTTAGCCCCAATGAGCAAAATGAGCCGTTATTGTCTGAGCAGCCGATTTCGCCCAAGCTACTAGAGTGGGAGCATATTCAACAGGTTCTGACCGCCAATAATGGCAACATTTCTGCCACGGCAAGGCTATTGGGGATGCACAGAAGAACGCTGCAACGTAAATTACTGAAAAAGCCCATTACTGACACGCGATAAAGGCCCTAGTGGCTGCTATATACATTTTTCAGCCCCTAAAACTGTCACCATGGGATTTGACTTCAGTTTACTTAATTAATCGCAGGCTAAGGGCACGCGGAAACTGTCGCCTTTGGAAGTGGCTAAAGCGCCTATGGTACAAAAGACCAAATGACTGATAGCCAATACTAAAGTAAGCATGACTCCCATTAAGCTAAAGAAAAGCATAAACCCAATGCTATAACCAATGACACCAGTGAGAAACCAATTCAACGCCTCTTTTGATTGTGCTTGGATATAGTCATCATCTTGTTTCACAAACAACAATACCAGCGCCGGAATGAAGCCGAAAAACAAGGTGCCAACCCAACATAGTCGCGCCATATTTTTCGCATCTTGGGTAATTTCATTGATGACTAATTCCGTGTCTTGGCTCATGGATAATTCCTTTATACACATTCAATGAGCACTGTGAAGCTGGCTACATGATTGGTGTATGAGTTTAATGGTATTTAAAAAATTAAAAAAAGTGCATGAAAACAGCAATGAAGGTCTGACAGGATGTCATCGATATCCATACCTGGCTTAGAATAGTTATCCTTCACTATTTGTACTTTTATTTGTATTTGTGTTTGTGGCCTAATTACCGCTAGCGACAAAGTAAACCAGTAAAATTAAGTTTAAAATATAAGCAGCGCCGCTGGCAATAAGTCAAACTAGCGACTTTAAAACCCCATGATAAAATAACCATAATAAATATAAGATCTTAATTCCCCCTTCACTACAGCTTATCGACCATTTCCCCCCTCTGTTTTCAATCAGCTATAAACAACATTTTGATTAAACTTTTGCCGCCAATTGCCGATATATTTGTATGGCGCTTTCTTTTGAGAATGAAGTCATAAACCTAATGGTTTAATGCTGGGATCAAACGCAATTTATTCACCTTCAAATAACGTTGCGATTCTTTTTTATTTGTAAGAAATCCAGAATATGGCTTGCGCCGAGGATGTAACATGAAACAAATTAGCTTTCGCAAAGTCGATGCAGTACTAATTAAACTCAGCCTAAATGGTAAATTTTGGCTGGTATGTTCGCTCGTCACCTTACTTACCACCGCCATTGCACTGACAAATTACTTTAATAATAAGGCCCACATAAATCAGGCATCGCAACAATTTGCCCAAACAACTATTGATGCCTATGCCCACAGTGCCAATGCCCAAAACTTATCAGGCGATGCACTGGCTGATTTTGCCCGACAAATAAATGCCTCTGTCGGTTATATGAGCGCCACCAAACGCAGCGGCGATAACATTACTGTTAGCGCAGCTGTAGGTAATCAAACCCTAATAACCACCCTTAATGTCGCCCAATTCGAAAGCACAGCCAAGTCAGATGCCAGCACTATGTTAATGATGGCCTTGTTGAGCTTATTGCCCTTGTATCTTATTTGCTATTGGATTTCGACCTCCCTTGGTGGCGGCTTATGGGATATGTATATTGCCATTAAGCGCCTTGCAGATGGCGATTTAAGCCAGCGACTTAACTTTTTTGGCAGTGATGACTTTAGTTTAATCGCCCGTGAAATTGATCGCAGCGCCGATAATATGAGTGAAATGGTGTCAGCCATTGCAGTTAATGCTGAAACACTAGCTGGTGCTGCGGTTGAGTTTAATCAACAGGCGCAACAAAGTGAGCAGTTAACCCAGTACCAACATGATTTTTTAGATACGGTATCAGTTGCTATGGCGCAAATGACCGCAGCCATTGAGGAAGTATCCCACAATGCCTCGAATACCTCTGAGCAGACTCAGCTCAACTCAGCCCAAGCTAATAACAGCCAGGTGCAAATTACTGAAGCCGTTACCCGTATTAGCACCTTAACAGGCAGAATTTCAGAAGCCTCAAGCTCAGTGGCTGAGTTATCTACCGCCGCCGCTAATATCGGCGCTGTGGTCACCACCATTAACAGCATTTCAGAACAAACCAACCTGTTAGCCCTAAATGCTGCTATTGAAGCGGCTCGCGCCGGTGAGCAAGGTCGAGGCTTTGCCGTGGTTGCTGATGAAGTGCGCACCTTAGCCAGTCGCACCCAGCAAGCCACGGTTGAAATTCAAACCATGATTGAGGGACTGCAGCAAGACACTAATACTCTTTCGCACATCACCACCGATATTGTGGCGCAGGCAGATAAAGGCCGTAATGCCATTGAGTCTGTCGGTAACGATGTGGATCAAATGGTTGGCTCTATTAGCCATGTGTTTGATATGAGTAGCCAAATAGCAACCTCATCAGAGGAGCAAAGTGCGGCAGCGCGAGATATTGCTGGCCAGCTAAGGGATATTCGAGGCCAAGCAGAAACCATCAAGGATAGTGCCCAGCGCTCGGTCAGTCTCGCCACCAATTTAAATGACTCTTCGAATAGCTTGGAAGGTATTTTAAAGCAGTATACTTTAGCGAAATAACAGCACTTGAGCGAAATAACAGCACTTTAGCTAAAAAATAACGATATAAAAAGTGACCCTAAAGCAAGGTTAGCCCTTTGCTTTAGGTTGCTGATTTTAAGCAATTTATCTTTTAAGCGGTTTTTACACTAAGCCACGTTACTGATCCACACCGTTTGATAGGGCTCAAGTAACATCACTGCGTTAATGTCTGCAATCACCTCACCATCAATGAGATCAAACCAGGTTTCAGTGCCAATTAAATTCAGTTCAGCCAACGGCAGCTCCATCACTTGATCGGTAATATTACTGATACAAAAAATACTTTGTCGTCTATCACGGCTTTGACGCCAGAAACCAAATAACTGTAAACCTAAATGCAACGTAAACTGGGTCGCATTAGGGTTAAATGCTCGCTGCCGTGTACGAATACTAATTAGCTTAGTTAATGATGCCAGCACTTTACTGTGCTGATTATTATCATCGGCCAATAATCGACTTAGCTCTTCATAGTCCCAGCGATGACGGTTAATAGCCCGGTTATGGGAGGTATTGGCTAGCTTTTCATAATCATTGCCAGTGCCTAACAAGCTATGAATATAAATACCTGGTATGCCCTCAAGCCCCAGCATAATCGCGTGGGCGCAGCTAAAGCGAGCTAAACCAAACTCATCTTTACCTTTCACTGTGCCTTGTAAGGCGTCAATTAAAGCAATGTTCATTTCATAGGGCTTTTGCTCCCCCTCTTCAGAGGTGCGGCTAGATATTTTGCCGCCAAATGACACCATGGTTTCCACTAGGGTGTTAATTTCATCCTCATCTAATAAGCCTTCAGCAGGTCTTAGCCCTACACCATCGTGGGAGGCAATAAAGTTAAAGTAAGTGGTGCCGTCCTGCGCGGGCGGCATACTCATCTGCCAACGTTTAAGGTATAAACAACTGCCAGTGATCAAGGTATTAATCAATAACGGCGGCAATGAAAAGTTATAAATACAATGGGCTTCGTTAGCATTACCAAAATAGGTTAGGTTTTGGGTATTGGGTATGTTGGTTTCGGTGATCACCACCGCATTATGTTGCGCATGCTCAATAAGGGTGCGTAGTAATCTAATCACTTCATGAGTTTGCACTAGATTAATCGATTTAGTGCCGACGATTTTCCATAAAAACGCCACTGCATCTAAGCGGAAAATATTCACACCTGCATCAAGGTATTGTCTGATGATCTTCACAAACTCCAGCAGCACTTGCGGGTTTCTAAAGTCAAAATCCACTTGGTCATGACTAAAGGTGCACCACACATGCTGCAGACCTTTAGCGGTATCTGTGGGCCTTAGTAAATCAGATGTCCGTGGCCGCACTACCGCAGATAAATCATCCTCAGGCTTAGCGGTAAAAAAGTAATCATGACCTAGGCCCTCACCTTTAATAAAGTTTTGAAACCACGCGCTACGGCTAGAGCAGTGATTAATCACTAAATCAGACATTAATCTGCGTTTGTTGGCAATTAACTCAATATCCGACCAATCACCTAAGGCATCATTGACACTTGAGTAATCAATTACAGCAAAGCCATCATCCGAGCTGTAGGGGAAAAATGGCAAGATATGCACCCCATTGATGCACTCAAGGTAGTTATCCATAAACTCAGCGAGAATGGATAACGGTTTTTGCCCTTCTTGAATAATGCTGTCGCCATAGGTGATCATGATGACATCTTGTTCTGACCAATGATTGGCATAGGGATGTGGCTCATCACAATCGACATTAATATTCATGGTGTTAATCAATTGCTCAGCAAGATCATCCACTGACACATCTAGGGTGATATCTTGATAAATACAACCTAACTGCTGAATTAGCTTTTGCTTAAGTGCATTAATGTCTGCCATTTTGACCTCTTCAAACCTGCGAGCTTGCCCTGCTCGCGGGTATCCTAAAATCTCACTCATAATTACATAAACTCTGCATTATCAGCCTCTACCGCTTCTTTGAGCTGCTCAAGCACATCAGGCATAGCGCTGATCACCCGGCTCCATGTTGGCATAAAAGGGGTTTCCATTGGGTTATCAAGAAAACGCTGCCCAGCGGTCACAATATTTTGGGCAAACATTTCTACGGCTTTTTCTTCAGTATGGATATCGGTGGTGAGCCCATTCATAAGCGCATCATTATGGTAAGTTTCCACATAATCGAGGGCGATACGATAATAGGTCGCTTTTAGGGTTCTAAAGGCTTCGGTACTAAAGGTTTCCCCTTGGGTAGCCAATTTACGATAAAACGCCTTGGTGATATCAATCGACATTTTTGATAAGCCCGCTTCCGCATTATCTAGGGATAAATCCTGATGTTTGTGATCGTAATTATCCGCAATGTCCACCTGACAAATACGGTTATGAGCATAGTTACGATGCATCTCACTCAGCACCCCAATCTCTAAGCCCCAATCACTGGGAATACGTAAATCGTTTAACACATCACGTCTAAATGAAAACTCACCGGCTAATGGATAACGAAAGCTGTCCATATATTCTAAATAATCATTATGACCCACCACTCTTTGTAAGGCTTTAATCAATGGCGTGACCAATAGTCGAGACACGCGGCCATTAATTTTGCCGTTGGACATGCGGGCATAAAAACCTTTACTGAACTCGTAATTAAACTGTGGATTGGCCACCGGATATAACAATCTTGCCAGCAGGGATTTTTCATAGGTGACAATATCGCAATCATGCAGTGCCACTGATTCCGTTTTGCCGGACGCCAAAATATAACCCATGCAGTACCAAACGTTACGGCCTTTACCGAGCTCTTTCGGCGCAAGGCCCAACTCACTTAATTTAGCATCAAGGGCTTGCAGTCTGGGGCCGTCATTCCAAAGTACTCTATGGTGTTGTGGCAGCTGATTAAAAAAACCCAGCGCCTGTTTATATTGCTCTTTATCGGCCCTATCAAGCCCAATCACAATTTCATTTAAGTAAGGCACGTCTTTTAATTTACTAATAATTGCAGGTAAGGCTTCACCCTCTAGCTCTGAATACAGCGAAGGTAAAATCAGCCCTAACGGCCGCGTTTTAGCAAATTTAAGTAAGTCCTGCTCCATCTCTTCATGGGTACGCTGGGTCAGATTATGTAGGGTAGTCACTATGCCATTTTGGTAAAAATCAGCCATGTTATGCCTCCTCAAGCTTCAATGATGTTGAAGAATTTGGGTTTAAAAACAAAGCTTCTAGGCATTCTGCCCAGCCTTTAGGGCCGTATTGGCTACTTTGAATCGGTGTTGATGTGGTATCGATTTTTGGAAAAGTATGAGTGGGAGATTTAATTTGAATGGCAATATCAGCCGCCTCTAGCATGGCGCTGTCGTTACCACTGTCACCGAGGGCAATGGTTTGCACGCTGGTTTGATAAGCATTGGCATATTGCTGGGCTAACCAGTCCATGGCGCGGCCTTTATCTGTATGGCCGCCAACATGTAAGAAACGCCCGCCTTGGAGCATATTCGCGCCTAGGCTATTCATATGGGCCATAAAGGCTTGCTTTCGAGTGTCATCACCGGTCCACAATAACGGCTCAGAGTAATGCCTTACCAAGGCCAGAGTGGCTTTTTCTGGGGTTAAATCCGTTAGCTCACAAAGCTCTTCGGCTGTCAGAGATGAAAAACCAAGGTAATCTTCTGTAAATGCTTTGGCCTCGGTTTCCAGTAAGGTTAACCAATGGCTTCTTGGCTCACAAAATTCTTTTACCCAATAATACCCTTGGGTAAAGGTGTCTTGAGGCTGAGTGTCAAAGTAACCAATGGGAATGTAGATCACTGCGCCATTTTCTGAAATAAACGGTGAGTTAAAACCAATGGTTTGCTGAAACTTTTCCATTTCGGCAAACGTTTTACTGGTATTAGGGATAATAGGAATTTGCTTTTCATTTAATCCTTCAATTACCGCTATTGCGCTGGAGAAACTGTAATCAAAGTGATCAAGTAAAGTACCGTCCATGTCTGTAAATATTAGCGGTCTTGTGGTCATATTTATTCCCTTCCATTACCTAAACAATTATTCTACTGCCTAAAAATGTTTCAGGTTACATGCCAGCTTTTGGCGCTTTGCACTAAAATGGTTAGAAACTAAACATTAGACACTGAATTTATTGATTAAATAATTTATCCGAAGGGAAAGAACACATTAAAAAAAACACAGAAATGGATCATAAATGCAGGATTTTGAAACAAACTTTGCACCATTACGGTGCAAAGAGAGCGTTAAAGGTTAGCTAATTACACTTGCTAATAGGACTGCATTAGCCAAGCTGTTTTTGGTAAGGGTTATGCGCACTCAGCAGCAAGGTGCACTTTATTTTTACCTGCATATTTAGCTCGGTACAGTGCTTCATCTGCTATTTTTGCTAAATCAAATAATGACTTAGTGCTATCAATATTATTTACCACTCCCATGCTCACCGTTAAATCAAGACTAATATTGTCAAAGTGAAACGCTCGAGATGCTATGCCGTGACGCAAACGCTCTGATATCGCAAAGGCTTGATCCATATTAGTATTGGGTAACACTATCAAAAACTCTTCACCGCCGATCCTACCTATCAAGTCACTGTTTTTGAGTAACGCTTTTGCTCTTTTTGACAGCGATTTTAGGGCGAGATCGCCTACATGATGTCCATAAGTGTCATTAATGGTTTTGAAGTTATCAATATCAAACAGGATCACTGCCAAAGACTGTTGTTTTTTAGCCGCTTTTTCTACTAGGATCTGGCCTTGGGTAAAGGTTTGGCCACGATTACAAAGCCCAGTAAGGAAGTCGATTTCTGCACGAACCTTTAATGAACGCCGAGAGAGTAATAGGAAAATAATCAATGCCAATAACACCACTGCAGATACAAGAAATAACATTAAATTAAGCTTATTAATTCGCTCTTTATCTTCAACCGCCGCCAAGTTGAGTTCATGGATAGCAAGCCTATTCGCCAGTAACTGATTTTCAAAATTTGCCAAGCTGGCATTATGATCCAGTGCAGCACCGATCACTTGGTTGTTAATGACGCTTTGATGCGCCTCCCTTTCTAAATCAATGACATTCAACAAGGTATTCACAGCTGCTATGGCATTGCCCTCATCCATCGCAATGATGGCATCCGCCTGTAAAATCATGCTTTGCTGGTTCTGGCTAAAACTTTTATCTTGTTTAAATGCGCGCGCCATTTCAGCCGCTTTTACTGCATCACCAATTCTTAAATAAGCTAACGCCAGATATAAGTAATTGCTGGTTTTAAAATAACTTTCTTTGGAAGTGTGGTGTAATGCAACCGCTTTTTCTAAATGCTCAATAGCAAGGGGAAAATCATTCATTCTTAGCGCCACGCGGCCGGTATTTAGATGCGCGAAAAATAATAAATCTTTGTAATCTTTAGCTTCATTGGCCAAAGTGAACTGCACCGTCAGGCTTTTCTGAGCTTTATCCCAATCCCCTAGCTTTAATGCCTCGCTAAGCATATTGTGTTGCATATTGAACATGTCTTCTTTGTCATTAATACGCTGCCAAGTCAGGTAGGCTTTTTCAAAGTTTTCATACCCTTGTTGATGTAATCCCACACGCCGATAAAGATTACCTGTCGCATTATAAATCAAAGCTTTACGGTTCAAGTTTAGCGCGCTACTTTTATCAACGACTGTCAGCGCTTCGCTTAATAAATCAATGCCCTGTTGAACCGTAGTAGGCTCTGTATAACAAAAAGCATTTTGAGTTAATGTCTTAGCGAGTAATTCTGAGTTGTTATGCTGACGAGCATAATGGAGGGCAAGTGTTCTATCTTCACAGTAAACCGCAGGATCGTTAGTTTGGAGATATTTAGCAAAGGAGCGCTCTAAGTAGCTATCAATTAAGATATCAGTCACCGCCAAAGAGCTAACCAGCGCGATACCTTTATCATAACTGGCTATAGCTAATTCCAACTGGCGAGTTTTTTCGTACTGCTGGCCATAAACAAAATAATACTTTGCTTGAGATTCAGCATCAAAGTTGCTGCCTGTAAGATCAAATTGGTCTAATAACGCAATCGATTCTGCAGCAGAAAGCCCTTTAATTGATTGTTCTAATTTGAGGAAAGCATCATTGGCAACAGCACTCAAGCTTGCTAAAAAAAGCATACTGCACAGCCATGGGATAAATCTTCTCATTTGCAAACAATCCATATTAAACGTTCGTTAAATAGCCCTTTTGTAGTATATCTATTTAGCCATAACATGGAACGATTTTGTGATTAAACGCACACTTATCAACAAATTGATACAAATAAGCGGCTGATACATAGCCAGATTTGACCAGGTCAGCCCGTAACAATTGTCCTCCGGCAACCACAAAAACAGCATTCAATATCCCTAAATAGAGTAATAGTGATTGTTGCTATTAACGAACTATCACTACGTCGGCTAGGGATTACCCAGCGTTAACGACGAATAGAGTCTGGGTTTACTTAGCATTGGCTAATGCTTGAGATGAATTATCTGAGTTTGCGAGAATCGTTTTGTGAGGCCGATAACAGCCATCACAAATTATTTTTTGCCATAAAAATAGTCAAAAATAACGATTTTAATGCTGTGAATTGGCGTTATTTAACAGAGCTTGGTTCGCACGATGAAGAGTAGCTGTCGAGTTCAATTAACCCTTTGAGGATAATGCCGTGATAGCGCGCTTTAATCAGTTGATAATCCATATCTGCAGCAAAATAGTAGGTGACATCTTCATCGCCAGTTTGCTCCACGGGGATCAAGGTTAACTCCCCCCAAGGTGCAAGTGTAACCGTTTGCTTTTGCTGCACATAAAACTGGTAGGGCTCGATGCCATCTGATGCTTGCCTGGCTAAGGCAAATTGCTGTCGGCCCTGTATTAAATGCTCACGAATTTGAATGGCCAAAGTATCCACATCACGCAAAGGGAGTTCTTTTGACACATAGGTATCCACATCGCCATCAATATCGACCCGCGACTGTCGCCCTGCGTCATCAAAAGTGACTTGCATATCCCGTGAGCGAAATCCTGACACTTGTTGATGAAACTCATCCGTTAACCATTCATTAGTTGCATCAGACCAAGACAGTTCTGCCCGCTGCTGATATTGGGTGCCAATGCCTAAAATACTGGCTTCACTGTTTGACGTTACTACCGCTGATTTGCCTTGCCAATGCTCAGTTCTGGTCATTTCGCCAGTGTGTATCCCATTAAGATAAATGCTGTAATGAGCATTACGGCTGCATTGCTGGTCTGTTTCATTAGCAAGAGATTCACTAGCAAGGGCATCTTTGACGATGGCTTCATTGGCCAATGCATCACTAGCAGCTGCCGCATACAGTATGGCGAGCATCACCAATGACATAGCCACTGACTTAGATGACAGCGCCAATGACATGGCCAATGAGTTAGCCAAAGTTCGCCATCTTGTGGTGCTTATATGCAATTCAGAAATTGTGTTATTCATGCTCGCCTGTTATTGATACGTCAAACAGTAAATTAAAAAACTTCATTCACATTAAGATAGAAGTTAGTTTCATTTTCACCCACACCGACATCAAAACGCAGATTAATATTGTCTTTTATATTGAAGCGAAAACCGGTGCCATAGGATGTCATTAACTCATCAGATAATTGGCTCACTTTAGGCGCAACGCTGCCCACCGCGCCCCAAAAAACCATGCCATAACGCTGAAAAATCGGTAATCGATACTCAACTTGGCCCATCATCATTTGCTCGTCACGGTAACGCCCTTTGATATAACCGCGCATGGCGTTAGAGCCACCTAGATCTGGCAGTAAATTCCAAGGTACATCGCCATCAGTAAAGTGCCCTTGCAGTTGCCAAGCGATTAATCCTGGCGCAGACATAGAGCTTAAATCAATGTAATTGGCTAACTCGACATTGTAAGTTGAAAATGACGATGATTGATCGTTTTGATACAGGCCGGCATCCACTTGAAACAACCAACCTTTAGTGGCATTTAAACGGTAATCCCGCGAGTCGTAAATACTGGTGACGACCACGCCTGAACTAAAATTATTCGGCAATGTTTCAGTCGCATCTACGGCCATTTCAGGCTCAACTAAGGCTAAGTTTTCAGCACTGGCATAGATAAAATCTGCGCCAACACCAATAAAATAGTTGCTGGCAACTTCGGTCATCCACCGTGGCTTAAAACTATAAAGCTGCTCTTCAAACTCATGGTGATTTGCATCGATATTACCTTGCTCGATACCTTGGCCATAATAAACCGCCGCTTCGTTATGCAATTCTAATTGCAGCAATAAACGTTGCTTTCCTTGATTGAAAAACGTCATGTTTTCCACTTCAACGCCGTAAGAATTATTCATCGATACAAATGAGTTCAGTACTAACGATGACGGCTGCTCCTCTGCCGCTGCGCCATCAGTTTTATATAACCCCACCATTAACAAACCTAGGCCAAACTTTTTCTCGGGGGTGTAATAAGCGGTGGGTAAATAGCTCATATCGATAGCTTTAGTGTCATCAAACTCACCATCGGCGCCAAAGACTGACAAAATATCATCAACCCATGTCGGCTGCATATCTTCTGGCGTTTCAAATAAAGGTTCTACTGCGACGCTTGCGTTAGAAAACGCCATAAATACTAGGAATAAAATCCGTTTCATAACAACTCTAATTAATGATGGGAATGGGGAGTTAATAAACACCTTGTATGCAGCCAATTGACTTGCCGAGTGCATTTTAACAGAGTTTGAGCAATAAAAAATGCCGCTATCGTTGCAATAATAGCGGCATTTATTATCAATAATGGGTTTTATCTCAAACCCATTAACTCAGAGAGTTACTTACCCCAAGGGTTAGTTGGGTCTTGTGATGGCGCAGGTCTTTTGGCGCCCGACTTATCTGAGCTACGATTTTGCGCATAAGCATCTTGTTGTCTTGGCTTATCGCTACCATAACGAGGACGCTGATTTTTAGCCTTCATCGCTTCGTAATTCTCAGTCGCTTTAGCGCGCTGTTCATCTAACAACTCAACCGTTAACTCTTGTGGCTTACGTGGCACGATACCATCAGCAAACCCGCGAGCTCTTGGCTTTAGTTCAAACTGTTCAGCAGTACCTTTTGGCATTTGCTTAAAACGATAAAGATAGAAAGACTCAACTCGCTCTCTAGCCCATTCGGTTTTTTTAAGAAACTTGATACTCGCTTCCATACTTGGATTAAGGTTAAAGCACTCCAACCTCAGTGCCGCATAAAGTACTTTCCAATCATAAAAATCAACCAGCTCAGTCATCATGATGTCTAAACTCAGGCCGTGAAGTGGGTTATTCTGTTGCTTTTCAATCATGTGAGACTCTAATAAAGGATAGTATTTAAAGGGAATGAAGCGGGTTTTGAACTGCTGTGCACATTATAGCGTTTTTAACTGCCTATATTGAGATATTTTCATAACCAATACGAAAAATATTTGAGTAGCATTATCCGTTACCCTCGCAAACTCAACACCAGTACTTCAGTAAGCAAACAATCAACCATTTGCAACAATACAACCTTAAAACAATAACATAACAAACGTAACAGTGCGGAGTGCGCAAACAAATTGTCACATTATTTATCATCTTTTACGAACGAATTGATCATATATTAACATTGAAAAATTTCGTGATTATTAACTTAAAGGAAAAATAATGTATAACAAAAAGCTACTTTCCGTCTTAGTCTCTTGTGCAATTTTGGGAGGATGTGGAAGCTCTTCAGATGATAAAGCAGAAAACAAGGCCCCTACAATTCAAGTTAATGATGTGACATTAACTGAAAAAGCCAATTCAACACTTTCTGTCATAGCAACGGATGAAGATGGCACTATTGTTAGCTATAAATGGGTTCAAACTGCAGGGCCGAGTTTAGATATCTCAGGCGAAAATACCGATACAATTACTTTTGTAACACCTGCAATTGACGTAGACACCGCTATCAGTTTTAACATCACTGTTGTAGACAATGATGGCGCTGAAACAGCCATAGATTATAACCTTGTAATAAATCGCATTGAAACCGTTTACCAATTAACAGGTAAAGTAGCTGCAAATGGTTTTAACAATTCAAGTATTACTGCAAGTGTCGCCGCGGAATCAGAAACCACACAAACTAATGATGCTGGAGAGTTTAGCTTCACTCTGGCAATTGATGATGATGAGGACATAAATAAATCAGTCACCATTATGGTAGGTGAAACCAATGAAAAACAATTAGCCATTTTATACCCTTCCATAGAGTCAATGACCATAGCAGAACAATCTGATTCTTCAGCTATGTCGACGCTCAATCAAAACGTCCATACTCAAACAAACATAGATTCAACCAAGTTATCAATATCTGCAATTTCAACAGCGCAATATAGTTTATTAATAGCCAACAATAATGGTGAAATTCCAACTTACAAAGAAGAAGTTCAGCGACTTGAAAGCCAGTTAAACCCTGACTTGGTGCTTGAAGCCGCCGCAGTAATTAATATTATGGTTGAAAGTGAAGACGATATTTTAGAAGAAGGTATCGGCCTTATTAGTAGTATTACTAATCCCGAAAATTACAACACATTACTCGATAACATCGAAACATCGCTTCCAGGCGCTATAGAGAAAAACATTGAAGAGATAACTGAAAATCCTGAATTAACGGATCTATTAACACCAGAAAAAGTTGCCCCGATTTATTATCAAACTGATGCGGCAGCGCAAAGCTTCGTAGCACGCAGCGGTGAACGCTATGAATTTAACCAAACTGGAATCGGTAGCGTTACCAATTTTAACGGTTTATCAGAATTTGATTGGTCTGTGAATAACAACACCATCGAAATAGACTTTTCAAGAAACGCACATGGTTTGATAATCAGTCAATATGTTGATTCTATCGAATCTTTAACCAATGAAGAAAAGGCACTTCTACGCTCTCATGGTTATGAACTTGTCCCTGTTGAATATAAAAATGTTAGCTCAAGCCTGACCCGCATTTTATCTGGATCTGTCATTGACACATTCCGTGAATCTTCCTTGCAAAGAGAAACTGTTCTAGCTATCAACGATGCTGATTTTCAATTCGAAGCCAAATCTTATGACTTTGAAATGGAAGATAGAAACATTTTAATGCGTAAAAGTGTCACCAGTGATAAAGCTTTTGACGCAGAGAGCATGGTTGGCCTATGGGGCTTCGAAGTATTTCGCAATAATGATCCATATAGCCCGAGTGAATTTGAAATTCTTGATTTCAACGTAAATGGCACGGGAGTCAGCTTAGATTCGGAAGATAGCTTCTCTTGGACTGTCACAGATGAGGGTTTATCGTTAAATTTTAGCGAATTTCAGCACAATATCAATTTGATTGATTACCTCGATGGGCAGTATGCAGTACTTAATGAAGTTGTAGATGTCAAAAGTGGCGATCAGATTGCTGTTGAGTTTGGTTTGGGCTTTCAAATTGAAGATGAAGTGACATTTACCGAAAACAGTGCCCTTACAGGGGAAAAGCATTATTTTCAAACCATGGTAAACCAATGGACAGCTGCATCATGGGATAACGATACATTAAAATATTGTGATAGCTACTCAACTGAAGCGCAATGTTATGCATATGGCGGCATCATGTTTGGCTTTCAAACACAGAGTGATAATATAGGAACAAGATACGCTTCACCAGTTGACCAATTCCCTCCAAATTTAACCGATTATTATAAAGAACCCCTAAATTGGGAAATTACCGAAAATGGTAATCTGCGATTCAATCATACTGGTTTGGGTTGCTATGATGATTACAGTCAAAATTGTCGCTACCGAGAATGGAACTTACTTAGCATTGTCGACGGAAAAATAGGTCAACGAATCTATGTTCAAGAAGTCGACATGAGACGCGAAGATAATCAGTCAACTGGTGAGTGGCAACCACAAATCTATCCTCGCTGGAACATGTATGAACTCATTGAAATTGAATATTTCAATAAAACTGCCGCGACTGTTGAGATGGTCGATATTGGCCAATTAGCTGTTGATTCAATTTACCAACCAGTAGCTAAAGCAACAAAAACAAACCATACGGTGTTATTTCCTTCAAAGTCTATCAATATAGAGAAATAACAGTTTGTGTCAAAAGGTGGCATTAGCCTGCCACCTTTTTATTTCATTGCCGCTTTCACATAGACATCAAAGCGGTTTTTCTTAGTCGCAATAACCATACTCGGTTTTACTCCATCAAGATCTTCAGCGTAATCAGGGCGTTTTACTGCCACTCGCTTAGTGGCTAATGCCATTGCTGGCGCCAATAGGCCATCGGCATCAAGGTCTGCGCCCACTAATGTTTGGAATACGCGCATTTCTTTTTTAACCAAGGCTGACTTTTCGCGGTGGGGATACATGGGGTCTAAATAAACCACATCAATTTCTGTCGCGGTCGTTTTAGCAGCATCAGCTAAGGCATTAATGCTCGAGCCATGAAATAAACTCATGCGCTCACGCATCCACTCACCAATTTCAGCGTCTTCATAAGCACGGCGCAGTCCATCTTCAAGTAACGCTGCTACTACAGGATGGCGCTCAACCATAATCACTTTGCAACCTAGGCTAGCCAACACAAAAGCATCGCGGCCTAAACCTGCGGTGCCATCAACCACTGTTGGGGTTACTCCTTGTTTAAGGCCTACCGCTTTGGCGATTGATTGGCCGCGGCCGCCACCAAATTTACGACGGTGAGCAACAGCACCTGAAACAAAATCGACACTTATACCATCTAATTTAGGTTCATCACGTTTGTGCAGGCTTAAGGTGTTGTGCTCAAAACGCAATTCAAACTGCGCCTCTTTGCTCCACTCATAACCCCAACGCTCACTGATATCAACCAGTGACGGATATTGCTGATTAAAAAAAATCGGTATTTGCAAAAGTATTTCCAGATATTTAGTAGACTCAAGGCTATTATGCCAAAAGCCCGCCAGAGTGAATACCTATACCTGCTTAGACTTAGCCCCTATAATGTAGCTATCTTGCAGCTTAGACTGCTTATTAATTTTCGGACACTCTCATGTTAAGTTACCGCCACGGTTTTCATGCTGGCAATTATGCCGATGTACTTAAGCACACTATGTTGCTGCAAGTACTTAAATTGATGCACAAAAAAGATAAGCCTATGGCCTATATCGATAGCCATGCGGGTGCAGGCGGTTACTCACTAACTGATGAGTTTTCAAAGAAAACTGGCGAATATTTAGATGGCGTAGCTAAGCTTTGGGGTAAAGATGATTTACCTGAGCCTTTGCAGCTGTATATTGACGATGTAAAACACTTCAACCAAGGTGAGGAAGAACTGTCTTTTTACCCGGGTTCACCTGCTTTTGTTGATATGAACATGCGTGAAAAAGATCGCATGGTTTTACATGAGTTACACGGTACTGATTTTGCTTCACTTGATGAACAGTTTGCTGATGACAGACATGTTCGTGTCGTTAAAGGTGACGGCTTAAAAGGTTTGATAGCTGCAGTGCCTCCCCTTGAGCGCCGTGGTGTTGCGCTAATCGATCCAAGTTACGAAATGAAAACCGATTATCAAGATGTTGCCCATGCCATTATCAAAGCGCACAAACGCTTTGCTACTGGTGTTTATATGCTGTGGTATCCGGTGGTTGATAGAGCTCAAACTGAGTCCATGTTAAAAATACTGGCTGATAGTGGTATAAAAAATCAGCTGCGGATTGAACAATCAATTACCCCTGACAACAATGTATTTGGTATGACTGCAGCAGGCTTATGGGTGATAAACCCACCATGGAAGCTAGATACTACCGCGAAAGAGACATTAGATTACCTAGAGCGCTGTCTTGGCCAAAGCGGTGGTAAAACCGTGGTTAAGTTAGAAGTGGCTGAATAATTTATTTCTCTCGGTGCTTTTAGCAGGTATCTTTAGCGATAATTTTAGTAAAGAAATGCCACTAAAAAGCCCATGTAATGAAAATTACATGGGCTTTTTTGTAATACCAATACTGATGCAATATAAACTATATGCACTCATCGCCATCGTCGCTGAAAGGTCTTACAACCAGCCCAATTAGGGCGGTAAAAATACCCACTAAAATATCACCATCATGTGAATCACTGCTAGTTGCTCCCGGGCTCGAGTCACGTTCACGTCTATCTGAATTACTTTCTGCCGTGCCGCGAACAAAATCACAGCCTGCATTGGTGGCACTTGATGATGAGCACGCCGTGTTCAACATCATTGGCAGCAATAAACTTGCCAGTAAAATCCTTTTCTTCACCCTAATCCTTTTTTACATCAAAAAAATCTATTAATTGAACGCGCCCGCCGCTCCAGGGAATACCACTGGACTGGTATTACCGTTGTCGCCGACACTGGCAACACCGTAGACATAATTATCTATGACCATATTTTTCATAATAAATTCATTCACGTTACCAACATAACGACTATGACTCCATTCAGATTCTGTGGTTGAGCGCCAATAGACCCGATAACCTAATATATTCTTATTCGGTTGTGGCTGCCATTGCAGTTTGGTATCGGGTTGCATAATACCTTCGATGTTCACCCCTTTTGGCGGCTCTGGTGCCCACGCCATTGAAGCCAAACTAATGGCATTAAGTGCGGTGAGCTTGGCATTAAAGTCAAAATCCACCCCAGCAAGCACATCACCATATTCAATAGCATTTTCAGTGCGAATATCTTGATGCTGGCGATCATAATGCTCATTAGCTTCCATCACTCTGACAGCTGGGTAACCCGCTTTATTAAACGGTAAATGATGGCCGCCACGGCCAAAGCGATCGAGACGATATACCAACATCACATCAAGGTTAGTCATGTATTGATCAACTAAGGATTTAATTTTTCGTGCCAGATTACGTGAAGCGGAATCATTTTCGCCACCGCTGAAATAACGCTGTTTGGCTTCCTCAGGAGTTTCTGCAATTCTGACCCCTTCAGAAAATACTCTTACAGTAGAATTGTTAATAACCCCGTTAATGCCAGCAATATTGCCAATCATGTCATTGTTCAACACCGCTTGGATTTGCCAGTCATGCTTTTTAGCATAATTAATCAGCACATCACCGCCATATAAACCTTGCTCTTCACCTGAAAGCGCCGCATAAACAATTGTGCCATTGAATTGATATTTCGACAGCACTCGCGCGGCCTCTAAAGCGCCAGCAACCCCAGAGGCATTATCATTGGCCCCCGGAGATACCGAGGTAAAATCCATCGGGTCGGTTACCCGAGAGTCAATATCACCACTCATCATTACCACGCGGTTAGGATCTGTTGTGCCTCGCTGAATCGCAAATACATTTACCACTTCAGTGGGTTCAGGAATGCGTTTACCACTAACCGTTTCGCCCACCATGACAACTTCTAAACAGCCACCACAATCAGCAGATATCCGTTCAAATTCAGCTTTAATCCAGCGCCTTGCTGCGCCAATACCTTGGGTATCAGATTGTGTTTCAGATAAGGTATGACGAGTGCCAAAGCTCACCAGCGTTTCTACATCTGTGCGTAAACGCTTAGCCTGCGGTGCTGTGGCAATATCATATAAACGCAGATCTTCTTCTGATGGCGCGAGATGACTTTGCTGGGCAGCAATCGCATTAAACCCAACAATATTAACGCTTAATAGCGATAGTACGCCAATAACTTGATAGCACTTTTTTATGGTTATTGTGTGTGTATCCCTGTTCATATCATCCTCTTAAATCTTTAGATTATTAGCTCGCTAATGCTGCTTGATAGCGTTTTAGCAAGATTTTTACCCGCTCAACATAGGCTTGAGTCTCTGGGTATGGCGGGATTCCTTGGTACTTAGTCACGGTTGTTGGGCCAGCATTATAGGCGGCGCAGGCAAGCTCAATATCATTATCAAATCGTTCAAGTAAGTACGCTAAATATTGGCTACCACCCAGAATATTCTGCCGCACATTATAAGCATCGGTCACGCCCAACTCTTTGGCTGTGGCAGGCATTAATTGCATTAATCCAATTGCCCCCACCTTTGAGTGCGCTTTGGCATTAAATGCTGATTCCGCATGGATCACCGCCCGAATTAACGCAGGATCTAACTGAAATTGTTTGGCAGCATCCTCGACTAACTGTTTATGCTTAGAGACAAATATGGGAATACGCTGCCAATCAAGCTGCGAGTCTACTTGGCAGGCAAAGCAGTCATACAATAAAACGTCAAAGTCCTCAGTGGTGGGCACGACATTTGAAAAAGTGGTCACGCCATTTTGTTGATACTGATAGATTTTACGTTTTGGTTTTTTAGTCTGACTACCTGCGGTCAAGGTACTTTTTGCGGTTAATGCGCTTGAAACCATTGTTGGTGCTGCATTATCCGCTGACGGCTGGCGCGAAAAATACTTCTTCTTTGCAGGAGGCTGATAACGCTCTACAACAGCCGCAGATTTTATCGCAGTTTGTTCAACAATCACTTTGGGCTTTAACACCATAGCAGGTTTTGCTGGCTGCTTAAGCGCCACGACCGGAGGGTGTAATACCTGTTGTTTCTTTGGTTTAACTTGAGAGCGGGGTTTAACTTGAGAGCCAGACTCAGCATCACCCGTGTCACTTGCTAAAGGTAATACCACAATAGGCGCATGCAAGACTTGTTGACGCTTGGGCGCTTGGGCTAGGGGCGTCGGCATAGTCGCCACTTTAATCACTTTAGGCTGCACGTTAGTGCTGGTTGCAAGCTGCTTTTGAGGTTTTATGCGCTCACTTTGCGACGCAGTAATTTTATCCGCTTGCGGCGATTTTTCAGTTAATCCTAACGACGCTGCTGTGGGAGTAAGTTTCTGATTCGGTTTGCTTTGCTCAATCTGCGTTTGTGCTTTGGCAATTATTTGCGGTTTAACTGGCGCAGTCATTGTCAGTTGAATTTTAGCTTTCTGCTGTGCCTGTATTTCAAACCCAGCTCCGGTATTGGCTTGGGTAACAGTTACGGAAGCGCTGAATAAGATCAGTAAACTTACACCGCAACCGCTTATTAAGGCGTTTGCGCAACTCTGCCTGAGTAATCGCTTTATGTATGTGTTGACCGTAAAAGCCAAGTTTGAAGCTAAAATATGTAAAGGTATTTTTATCATTATTATTATCACGTTTATATTGAGCACTGACTAGCTTGCCTCATCATAGCGAAGAATCAACACCCTGTTCACTAAACATACACTCAATGCAGATGTTGTTTTTTGCACGATTTTTTACAACTCATATAGAAACCCGACAAATACCATGGTTAAAACCATTAAAAAGCTTAACTTAACAGCAAGCTTTGACGCTACCACTCAAAAAGGTAAAAAATATAGAACAAAATGATTAAAAATATTTTTTAATTCATTCAAAACAGCATTTTAAGCAAAAACAAGAATGAGTATTTTTTATACCAACTTACAATGTCAGCACAACTAAATAGCGCTATTTTTCGATAATTAGTTGTTATTGAGTTAGACTCAATGAAAATTTGATGTTAACTGATATTTATCAGCTTTTTCCGCCTAGATTTAAGCTTATTTTAAAATAGGTCATATAGTCTGTAGATTGGCAAAATCTCAAACTCTAATAATTAAGCCTATTTAAGGGATATTCATGAACCTTGACCCATCTAAAGCTGTGCCTAATAAGGGTACGCCTCAGGACCTCGCCTCAAGTGGCACCTTTGTCCGTTTTCTTAACATTGTCGAAAGATTAGGCAATTTATTACCTCACCCAATTACCTTATTTGCCATGTTCTGCTTAGCTGTCATTGCCATTAGTGGTATTGCGGGTTATTTCGAAATGACAGTTGCAGACCCTCGCCCTATGGGCAGCTCAGGTCGCAGTGAGGATGGCTTAATCCATGTGGTCAGCTTGATGAATGCTGAAGGTTTGCGGATGATCGTATCCAACTTAGTGACTAACTTTACCGGCTTCACCCCATTGGGCACTGTATTAGTGGCCTTACTGGGTGTCGGTATTGCTGAGCGCTCAGGGTTATTATCTGCCGCTATGCGTTTATTGGTCATGGGCACTTCAAAGCGCCTTGTTACACTAACGATTGTGTTTGCGGGTATTGTGTCCAATACCGCATCAGAGCTAGGTTATGTGGTGCTGATCCCAATGGCGGCAATGATATTTCACTCCCTTGGGCGTCATCCTTTAGCCGGATTAGCAGCCGCTTTTGCTGGGGTATCCGGTGGCTACAGCGCTAACTTACTATTAGGCACGGTCGACCCTTTACTATCAGGTATCACTGAAGCTGCGGCGCAAATGATTGACCCAGATTATATTGTTGGCCCAGAGGTCAACTGGTACTTCATGTTTGTGTCGACCTTTTTAATCACTATATTAGGCGCACTGGTTACCGAAAAAATCGTTGAACCCAAACTAGGAAAATACGATGTATCTGAAGCGGCTGATGACTTATCTGAACAGAAAATGGATATTGTCACTACAGAAGAAAAACATGCCTTAAAGGTGGCGGGTTTCTCTGTATTGGTCTTATCAAGCTTATTGGCATTGACCATTATTCCTGAAGGCGCCCCACTACGAAATCCTGAAACCGGCTTAGTTTCAGGCTCACCATTTTTAAAAGGCATTGTGGCGTTTATCTTTATCGGCTTTGCTATCCCGGGCTTGGTGTACGGTAAAGTGGTCGGCAGCATGAAAAAAGACACCGACATCATTAATGCCATGTCTCACAGTATGAGTACCATGGGTATGTATATTGTGTTGGTATTTTTTGCCTCGCAGTTTGTGGCCTTCTTTAAATGGACCAATTTAGGCGCGGTATTAGCGGTAACTGGCGCGGATGCCTTGAGCAGTATTGGTTTAACTGGGCCATTAGTATTTGTACTGTTTATTATGTTGTGTGGTTTTATCAACTTAATGCTCGGTAGTGCTTCGGCGCAATGGGCAGTTACTGCGCCGATATTTGTACCTATGTTAATGCTAGTAGGCTATGCCCCTGAAACCATTCAGGCAGCGTATCGAATAGGTGATTCGGTCACTAACTTGATAACGCCAATGATGAGCTATTTCGGACTAATTCTGGCGGTTGCAAGCCGTTATAAGAAGAACTTAGGTATCGGTACCTTAATTGCCACCATGCTGCCTTACTCAATCGTGTTCTTTATCGGTTGGACGCTGTTCTTCTTCCTATGGGTATTTGTTTTAGGCTTCCCTGTAGGTCCTGGCGCAGCAACTTATTACACGCCATAACGAATGCCGTTGTCATACCATAATGACTGAAACTGATTAGCTTATTAGCCCTGTATTTACAGGGCTTTTTATTGCGTTTTTGACAGTGACTCTTTCATGGAGGGGTATTCATTGATAGGTATTCATTGATAGGTATTCATTGATAGGTATTTATTGATAGGAGTATTTCATTGATGGCACTATTTCATTAATAACAGGAATTGGGTTAGTTGCATTTGCTAGCTATAACCGAGGTTCTGCAACCAAAGCATCGAACTCAACTTAACTGACTCGAGTTATTGCAATACAAGGTGCTCCCACTGATCCGGTCGTTCTTGTCATAGCGCCGTTAACCTGCGCCCATGCCATTAAGCATATCTCACTATGCTAGGTCGCAGTAACGGCACAATTCCCCTGAGTAAGCTCATCAACTTAACCCATCGCTAGCTTATTAATTGCAATAAGCCTTAAATAACGAGTAACAAAAAGCCCAGCATCTGCTGGGCTTTTTAAGATTAACTACAGTGATTAGCGCTTATTCAGCTGAATCACTTTTCGTTTCAGGCGGTACGTAACCTTTACGCTCTTTCTTATTGAAGATTTTCTCAACCACCACGAAGAACAGTGGGATTAAGAAGATACCAATAAAGGTAGAACTCATCATGCCACCAAGTACGCCTGTACCTAGTGCATTCTTACTACCAGAACCAACACCAGTACTAATCGCTAGCGGTACAACACCTAAACCAAAGGCTAGAGATGTCATCAAGATTGGACGTAAACGTACTCGCACCGCGTGCAAAGTCGCTTCAACCAACCCAGCCCCCTTGTCGTAGAAGTCTTTGGCGAATTCTACAATCAAGATGGCATTCTTGGTTGCCAGCCCTACCGTCGTCAGTAGACCTACTTGGAAAAATACATCGTTAGGTAAACCACGACCATTCATCGCCAGCAGTGCCCCGATAACCCCTAATGGCACAACTAGGATTACCGCAAATGGTACCGTCCAACTTTCATAAAGTGCTGCTAGTACAAGGAATACCACTAAAATAGATAGTGCGTATAACGCTGGTGCCTGGTTACCTGATAATCTCTCTTCATAAGATAAGCCATTCCACTCGATACCAAACCCTGGTGGTAAATCTTGCACCATTCTCTCGAAATCAAGCATTGCATCACCAGAGCTATATCCGGGCATAGTTGCACCTTGAATATTGACCGCTGGTAAACCGTTAAAGCGTTGTAATTGTGGCGAACCAAATTCCCATGAACCAGTAGTAAAGGCCGAGAAAGGTACCATTTCACCTTTTGAGTTACGCACAAACCAGGTTTCTAAATCACTTGGTTGCATACGGTATTCAGCATCACCTTGTACGTATACTTTCTTAACGCGACCACGGTCGATAAAGTCATTCACATACGAACCACCATAAGCGGTTGCTAGTACACTGTTTACATCATCGATATCCACACCTAAGGCGCGAATTTTAGCTTGATCAACATGGATTTGGTACATAGGTGCATCTTCTTGCCCATTAGGACGTACGCCCACAAGGTTCGGATTCTGCGCTGCCATACCTAATAACTGATTACGGGCTGCAATTAACGCCTCATGACCTTGACCACTACGATCTTGCAGGTACATATCAAAACCATTGGCCGTGCCTAATTCAATTACCGCTGGCGGTACAAAGGCAAACACTAAGGCATCTTTCATCTGCATGAAACGACCCATTGCACGGTTAGACAAGGATTGAACATCTTGCCCTTCACCACCACGTTCAGCCCAGTCTTCAAGACCGACGAAAGCAATACCCATGTTTTGACCAGAGCCAGCGAAACTGAAACCTGCAACACTAAATACAGATTTAACGATATCGCCTTCTTCTTCCAAGTAATAGTCACTCACATCCTCAAGCACTTTCATGGTGCTTTCTTGAGTCGAGTTAGTTGGCAAAATTGCTTGGGTAAACAAGATGCCTTGGTCTTCATCTGGCAAGAATGCTGTTGGCATGCGCATGAAAATCCAACCAGTCGCGATAACCAGTACAAGATAGACACCCATCATGCGCACAGTACGCTTAAGGATTTTTGCTACACCCGCTTCATAGCGCGAGGTTAACTTATCAAAGTTACGGTTAAACCAGCCAAAGAACCCAGTATTAATATGGGTATGGCCTTTTGGAATTGGTTTAAGCATGGTGGCACATAATGCCGGGGTTAAAATCATCGCGATTAAAACAGACAGCGCCATTGCAGACACAATCGTAATCGAGAACTGACGATAAATAACACCAGTTGAACCTGACATAAATGCCATAGGTACGAATACTGCTGACAGGGTTAAACCAATACCCACAAGTGCGCCAGTAATTTGATCCATCGATTTGCGGGTGGCTTCAAGTGGGCTTAAGCCCTCTTCAGACATAACACGCTCGACGTTTTCCACCACAACAATCGCATCATCTACTAACAGACCAATAGCCAGTACCATAGCGAACATGGTTAAGGTGTTAATAGAGAAACCAGTCGCTGATAAAATGGCGAATGTACCAAGTAATACCACGGGTACCGCAATCGTTGGAATTAGTGTTGCTCTGAAGTTCTGCAAGAACAGATACATGATCAGGAACACTAAAATCACTGCTTCGATAAGGGTATGCACAACACCTTCAATTGATTTCTCAACAAATGGCGTAGTGTCATATGGGTAATAAATCTCTAAGCTGTCAGGGAAATAAGTTTGCAAGTCAGCAAGCATTTCACGAACATTTTTTGCGGTATCAAGCGCGTTAGCACCTGTGGCTAACTGCACACCAATACCAGCAGCGGGTTTACCGTTAAAGAATGATTCCACTGAGTAGCTTTCAGAACCCAGTGCAACGCGAGCTACGTCGCTCAGGTAAACGTTAGCACCAGAGGTGTCAGATTTGAGAATAATCCCTTTAAATTGCTCAGGAGTTTGCAAACGGCTTTGGGCAGTAATGGTCGCATTTAATTCTTGGCCAGCAATTGATGGCGCACCACCTAATTGACCCGCTGAAATCTGCGCATTTTGCTCACGAATCGCGGCCATAACATCAATACTAGTTAAGTTGTATTGCGTCAGCTTTAACGGATCAAGCCAAATACGCATTGCATATTGGGCTCCGAATAATTGCAATTCACCTACACCAGCAACACGGCTTAACGGATCTTGAATATTGGCAGCAACATAATCGGCAATATCGGTTTTATCCAGCGAACCATCTTCAGATACAAACGCTGCAACCATCAAGAAACCAGCACTTGATTTAACCACGTTAACACCCTGAGATTGCACCTCTTGCGGTAACAAGGTCATCGCAGCTTGCAGCTTATTTTGCACTTGTACTTGAGCAATATCCGGATCGGCTTCAGCATTAAAGGTTAAGGTGATTTTTGCATTACCAAAACTATCACTGCTTGAGGCAATATAACGCAGATGGTCAATACCCGTCATACGTTGTTCAATAACCTGAGTTACTGTATCTTCCATGGTCTTTGCAGACGCGCCAGGATAAAACGCGGTTATTTCAACTGTTGGCGGTGCAATACTCGGGTACTGCGCCACAGGAAGATCTTTAATTGCTAAGACCCCTGCCAACATGATTAGAATTGAGATCACCCATGCAAAAATAGGGCGATCGATAAAGAAACGAGCCATAACGTTACCCTATTTAGTTGGAGTATTTTCGGTTAAAACTTGTGGAGCAACTTCAGCGCCAGGACGAACTTTTTGCAGACCTTCGACAATCAATTTGTCGCCAGCCTTTAAGCCTTCAGTAATACGCCATTGGTGATTAATCACCTCTGCTGTTTTCACCACGCGCGCTTCAGCTTGATTATCAGCATTAACAATCATAGCTACCGCTTCACCTTTTGTGTTACGGGTAATGGCTTTTTGCGGCACTAAAATGGCTGATGGATCTTGTCCGGCATTTAAAATCGCGCGCACATACATACCAGGCAACAACACCCCATCAGGGTTAGGGAATTCAGCACGGATAATCACCGAACCTGTTGCTTCATTGACGCTCACTTCAGAGAACTGCAATGTACCTACGTTCTCGTAAGTGCTACCGTCTTCAAGAATAAGGGTCACTTCAGCATTTTCGCTTTGCTGTAACTTGCCTTGTCTAAGTTTTGACTTAAGACGTAATAGTTGCGCACTTGATTGAGCAATATCGATATTGATTGGATCAAGTTGCTGAATTTTCGCCAGTGTATTTGATTGATTAGCAGTAACTAGTGCACCAGGAGTGACACTTGATGTGCCAATACGACCAGAGATTGGTGCACGTACTTCTGTGTATTCAAGGTTGATTTTAGCAGTATTAATTGCTGCCTCAGCAACAGTCACCTTAGCGATTGCTTCTTTGTAGGCTGCATCAGCTTCATCAAAGTCTTGGGCACTAATAGCATTAGTTTTAACCAAGGCTGCATAACGGTCTGCTGTAGCTTTCGCAGAAGCCAAGGCTGCATTCGCGCTGGCTAAATCTGCTTCTGCGCTAACTAAAGCAGCTTTGTAAGTTGCAGAGTCAATTTGATACAGTGACTGACCCGCTTCGACATCTTTACCTTCAACAAAACCACGGTTGGTGATGATGCCTGATACCTGTGGGCGTACTTCCGCTTCTAAAAAAGCACGACTACGACCTGGTAATTCAACATAAATGGCTTGAGATTGCTCAGTCACACTCATCACCCCTACTGGTGCGGGTGGTGCTTTTTGTTGGCCTTGGCCTTGTTCGGCTTGACCACAAGCGGTAATCCATAAAGCCGCAGTGATAACTGAGGCTATTTTCAGTGCTTTGCGCATGACTGCTCCTACTCCTAATGACATCATCAGTAAATTTCACCTTGTTTGAAGGGTAAATATTTGCTGGATATATATTTCAACGTTTTTCAACGTTTTAAGCTTGAAATTTTAATGGACGTTGTTATCCCATACACTTGCGAGCTCAACAACCATTACAACCAATTAAAAAATTATAAATTGTAAACAAATAATAAACTTAGATACTTTGTATACGCTTTGTTGACTAAGCTGTAGCAACAACAAAAAATACACACGAAAGTGTTACTAAAAAGTTAACCCGCTCACTTTTAAAAGTGCGTAAATATACAACATTCTAATCAAAAAAGGTGTGCGCCTAGTATTAAATCCTGAAAAAATACCTACCTACAATATTAATTGTGGCACTTGTAGCACGAATACAGAGTTAATCAGCATATCCCGCCACCATCATGAGCCTTGTCAGGATGCTTTATACTGCTTAACCACAGCAGCGTAAGTTGTCATACGCTGACTAGACAACGATCACTAGCCTTCTGATAAAATAAACATATCCCGTCAAAGCTAACAAATATCTTAAGCGCAGATTGGTAAGCACCATCGCCATTAAAGAATAGTTTATTTTTTAGCCTTAGTTATCCCAACTTGCCTATAAATTGATATAGCGCTCAAATATACCAAGGTGAGGTAATGCACTCAGCTGAGGTTACGACGAACCTGAGCTCACCTGCTTTTTACCACCTTGTTGCGACACTAAAACGGTCAGGAATGCTTCAATCAATAAAAAGATAGTCTACTTATTGATTGAGGCATTAAAATATTTTGCCAATCTTTGAAACCAATACGACGGCTTTATTAAAATGATCATAATGCTCATTGCCATAAATGGCTGAACTAATAGCATGTAGCAGTTCAACATTCATACAGCAAATGTAAACTACACGGTGCAGTTTATTGATTTATTGTTGAAAAGTAAACTACTCAGTGTAATATACTTGCACGACTCCCAGCGAAGATTTGTAAACAGATATGACAATAACCAAGAAAACCCTCAGCCAGCAAAAGCATGAGGCCATAGTTGACGCAGCCAAGCGGATGTTCAAAAAACTAGGTGTAGCGGCGACCAGCATGGATAAACTGGCAGAAGAGGCACAAGTGTCTAAGCGCACTGTTTACAATCACTTCGCCACTAAAGAAGCCTTAGTCATGCACCTTGTAAGTGAGTTATGGTTTGAAGCCATGGCCAGCAATCAAGGGCAATATCAGCCGCAACAAGCGCTGTTTTCGCAGTTATCAGCCATCATTTTGACCGAGATTCAATTTATGAACTCTCGAGAGCATATTGATATGGCACGCGTCGCTATTGGGCACTTATTTTACAATAGTGAAGAAATGGTTCGTGAAATTGAAAAAATGAAACAGCATGAAACGGCGATATTACGCTGGATTAAAGCCGCAGCTTTAGATGGAAGGATTCAAATAGAAGATGCGATGTTTGCCAATGAACAACTGCTGCATTTAATCAAAGGCCAATGTTTTTGGCCGCAAATTTTAACCTGTAACCCACTGTTAAATGATCAACAACGGCAGCATTTAGCCGATGAAAGCGCAAAAATGTTTTTAGCCCGATATGAGGTTTAAAGCCTATTTTCACCCACACTAAGTGAAATAATGCGGCTTATTTCAGCCAACGTGAGTCCTGACTCTTGCTGCCAGTGGTTAAAAGCCGCTTGGGATTGGCGCAATGCCGTTTGCGAGGTAAATCCGGCATCAACCACCTTAGTGGCTTTGAGATATGACTGCACATCAGTGGTTAATAAAAACGTATCCTTACCCACATTACGTAAAAAATACGGCCCAGTATTGCCACCTAAACGACTGCCTTTCTTTTTTAATACTTGCCAAAGTCCTGTGATATCTTCCGATGGCCAATTAGCAATAAACTCAGCAAAGCTGCCATGCTCAGCCGCAATTTGCTGCACCATATAGGCATTATCAACAATAGATTGGGTTTTCTTTTGATGGCGAATAAGCGTTGCGTCAGTGGCGCGCTGCTGAATTTGATCCGGTGACAGCATTAATACTTTAAACGGTTCAAAATCAAAGAAGGCTTTTTCATACGCAGGCCATTTATTCTCAACCACCCGCCACACAAAGCCACTTTGAAACACTTGCTTGCTCATGGCAGACAAAAGTTGTGCATCAGAAAATTGACCAATCTCATCCGCTTCAAGGGTCAGAGGCAATAAATGAGCTAACGCCTTACTGCCACCTTTTCGCTCACTGGCGCGGTCAAAAATATCGCTGAATTTTTCTAATTTGGCCACAAGCTAACCCCGTTAAATAAATGACTAGCGCTTATTATGCTACCTGACTCAGCTTAGGGGCAATATTCTGATCTTTTTTTACTTGCAGAAATTGTTTCCACTTAACCACTTCAGCAGTCATTACTGGCATAGCGCCGTCGTAGCCCGCTTCGGCAATTAACTTACTGATAGGCACTTGCTTACCTTTGCAAACAAACACACCACGCACATGGGCAATACAATGAACCCCACGATTAGATACAAAGCGCTGCTCAATATAGAAATATTTCTCATCCCAACCAACTATCTTGGTTTCAATGTCAAATTTCTCCAGCGGCTTAATATCTTTAATAAAGGTAAACTCAGATGCGTTTACAATGGGCAGCCATTTAAGTTTTAAAAATCGCTTCATTAAACCCATTTCAGCAATCATATAAGTACGAGCTAAATCTAAAAAGGCAGGATAGCGAGAATTAGTAAGATGCATATTGATATCGCAATCGAGCGGTAATGCGCGATATGAAATACGACTGGTACCTAAAAAATCGATGTGATTACAGTGACGAATACGCCAGACAAACAACCAAAACAGACGAAAATATAAATTCATGGGGCTACAACTCCTTTGTCAGCGGCAAAGGCTATCAGAGGTCATACCAGCGAGCAAGTTTGTTCACAAAATTATCCAGTCACCCCCTAAAACGCCCCACTCTTGATGACATTTTATATCTAAGACTGTGAGCATAAGCCCTTTTTTTATAGTCATTTTTGCCATAAAATGGCCGCGCTTAACTTTATTAAGCATCACAATTTAAATTCTCAGGGCGGGGCGCAATTCCCCACCGGCGGTAAATCGAGGCGACTAAATGCGCCAAGATGAGCCCGCGAGCGCTCGATATTTTTCGAGGTCAGCAGATCTGGTGACTTAGGCCATGTTTTCACATGAAGTACGCCTAACAGTCCAGAGCCGACGGTTATAGTCCGGATGAAAGAGAATAGAAAACACCACTACTTAGGTATGCTGGTGCATTTCGTTTGGCGTAAAGCCACTCTTCAAAGCCCTGATTCTGGTATTTTTTTAGGAGTAAACCATGAATCAGCTAACACTACTTTCGCCATTTGGTGATCCAATCGAACGTGTTGAAAAAGCCTTAGCCGCCTTACGATTAGGTAACGGTGTGTTATTACTCGATGATGAAGATCGTGAAAACGAAGGTGACATCATTTATTCAGCCGAGCACTTAACCGCAAAACAAATGGCATTAATGATCCGCGAATGCAGCGGCATTGTGTGTTTATGTTTAACGGACGAGCAAGCCAACAAACTTGAACTGCCGCCAATGGTGCAAGACAATAACAGTGCTAACCAAACTGCTTTTACGGTTTCAATTGAAGCTAAAGAAGGAGTGACTACAGGCGTTTCAGCTCAAGATCGAGTAACGACAGTAAAAACGGCTACAGCAGTAAATGCGAAAGCCAGCGACCTCGCTCGTCCGGGACATGTATTTCCACTGCGCGCGCGTGCCGGTGGCGTTATGGCTCGCCGTGGTCACACTGAAGGCACGGTTGATTTAATGCAAATGGCCGGTTTATCTCCTGCAGGTGTTTTGTGTGAAGTAACGAACGAAGACGGCACTATGGCCAAAGCGCCTGAAATTGTCGCCTTTGGTTTAAAGCACAATATGCCAGTACTCACCATTGAAGATATGGTGATGTATCGCTTGCAGCATGACTTGAAATTAGCCTAAGGCTTGTTTAATTTTATATAAGAGGCGCTCTATGCGCCTTTTTTATAGCCAATCAAAAGCTTTACTGCCACTTACAGATCAATAAACAGCTGATTAAGCAATGCTTTAATTTGTGGGTCGTCTTCAAACTTAATACCTACATTGACTTTGCCATTTTCAAAACGGCTATTACACACTCTAGCTGGAATGGTGATGATACTATCGTTGGCGTTGCGAATATTAACGAAAATGTCTTTCTCGTTAACTTTTAGGTTTTCATTGTCGGTCTTAAACAAGAAGCCACATCCCTTGGCAGAAATATCAGCAATAATCCCTTTGAGTTCAGAGCCGAGCTTAC
This sequence comes from Shewanella sp. 10N.286.48.A6, assembly GCF_002873135.1. GTDB lineage: Bacteria > Pseudomonadota > Gammaproteobacteria > Enterobacterales > Shewanellaceae > Shewanella. The sequence continues at coordinate 8,564 of NZ_MCVI01000028.1, read as the reverse complement.
CTTCACTGTCTTCTCTTGCCTGTATTGAAGACGGTAAATGGGTCACAAAGCGTTGATGGGTGCGTAATTGACGATTCTCAATTTCTTTGGGATAGGTGAGAAATATGAATTTTTCAGGAAATTTAGTGATGTTTCTAATGGTGGTTTTAAATGCAAAACACTCACCTTGCTGGCCTTCCAACAAATAACGCACCACCACTCCGTTGCCTTCGGAAAAGACATCATGGTAATTATTCATTTGCTGCGGCGCGGGATGTTTGAGAATAATATACTTACCAATCTCGTAGCCCACTAACGTGGCTTTAGTTCTAAATTTAACCGGGGAGTTTATTTGTAGATCAACCAAATTACCTGGCATTAAACTAAAAAATATTTGTTCAACTTGTGCGGTCAAAATACGATTCCATTCTAATTTTTATCAGCAACATTCTAGTGCATTCACAACAATAAATTAAGCATATTTAGTGACTTAAAATGAAACTGTGTGATCTTTAAATAATAAAAAGGTGCCCTAAGGCACCCTTGAAATAGTCATAACTCTCGAAAGCTTAACTCACTAGGCGTTAATACCTGAGTGACGCAATAGTGCATCGGTATTAGGTTCACGACCCATAAAGCGTACAAATAAGGTCATTGGCTCTTCACTGCCACCCATTTCTAAGATGTTATTTAAGAAGCTTTTACCGGTTTCAGGGTTAAAAATACCTTCGTCTTCAAAACGAGAAAACGCATCTGCCGATAATACTTCAGCCCATTTATAGCTGTAGTAACCCGCGGCATAACCACCAGCAAAAATGTGCGCAAAACCATGTTGAAAACGATTAAATGCAGGTGGAACATTCACTGCAACTTGGCTACGAACTTCATCTAAAATCCCCTGAATGTCAGCGCCTTTAGCTGCATCAAACTCATGGTGCATTCTAAAATCAAACAATGAGAACTCAAGTTGGCGTAACATCATCATCCCAGATTGAAAGTTCTTTGCCGCCAGCATTTTATCCAATAAAGCTTTTGGTAATGGCTCGCCGGTTTCAAAATGACCTGAAATTTTCGCTAATGCCTCTTCTTGCCAGCACCAGTTTTCCATAAACTGACTTGGCAGCTCTACCGCATCCCAAGGCACACCATCGATACCCGATACGCCGCCCACTTCAATTTGAGTCAGCATATGGTGAATACCATGACCAAATTCATGGAATAAGGTGGTCACTTCATCATGGGTGAATAAAGCAGGTTTACCGTCCACTGGGCCATTAAAGTTACAGGTTAAATAGGCCACAGGCTTTTGCAAACCTGTGGATGTAACGCGGCGACCACGACAGTCATCCATCCAAGCGCCGCCGCGTTTGCCGCTGCGAGCGTATAAATCTAGGTAGAAACTACCACGATGGACTTTATCAGCATCATAAATGTGGAAGAAACGCACATCATCATGCCACTTATCAAACTCATGTTGCTCTTCAATGGTTAAGCCAAACAGGCGTGACACTGTGTAGAACAAGCCTGATAGCACTGTGTTTTCAGGAAAATATGGACGTAGTAGTTCTTGAGAAACTTCGTACTTGTGGTGCTGTAATTTTTCTGCGTAGAAACTTAAATCCCACGATGCCATTTCAGTCACATCATAATGCTCTTTAGCGAAAGCTTTTAACTCAGCAAGTTCAGCTTTGGCTTGATCTTTTGAGCGTAGGGCTAATTCATTTAAAAATGACAATACTTGACTAGGATCATTGGCCATTTTAGTTGCTAAAGATTTATCAGCATAGCTGTCAAAACCTAGTAGCTGGGCTAACTCATGACGCAACGCCAAGATTTCGTCCATATTGGCACTGTTATCAAATTCGCCTGCATTGGGCCCTTGATCCGATGCTCGAGTCACAAATGCGCGATAGCATTCTTCACGTAATTGACGATTTTCGCTGTAGGTCATTACCGGTAAATATGAAGGGAAGTCTAGCGTAAATAACCAGCCTTGTAGCTCTTTGGCCTCTGCCATTGCTTTAGCTGCCGCAATAGCTGAATCAGGTAAACCCGCTAATTCAGTGTCATCGGTAATCAGCTTAGTCCATGCTTGGGTTGCATCAAGCAGTTGATTTGAAAAATTACTGGTAAGCTCTGATAGGCGTTTTACTATTTCGCCATAGCGCAGTTTTTGCTCATCATTTAAGCCAATACCCGATAACTCAAAGTCACGTAAACTATGGGTCAGTAAGGTTTGCTGCGGGGTAGTAAGCTTTGCAAAACCGTCAGATTGTTGCAATGATTTATAAGCTTGGTATAACCCTTGGTGCTGACCCACAAAAGTGCCATATTCAGATAATAACGGTAAGCATGCATCGTGCGCTTCGCGCCATTCATCAGTGCTAACCACTGAGTTCATGTGTGATACTGGCGACCAAATTTTGCTTAATTGATCGTCCACTTCTTCAAGGGGGGCAATTAAGTTTTCCCAAGTGTAAACAGAGTTATTGCTTAGCACTTGTTCAATTTTACTTCGACAAGTTGCAATAGCCTGCTCAACTGCTGGCTGGATATGCTCCGCTTTGATTTTCGAAAACTGCGGCAGTTCAGTGTCACTTAGCAATGGGTTGCTCATCTTTGATTCCTCGGGAAGTCGATTCAATATCACCTTCATTGTTAATAGGGGTTAAAGTGGCGAATTTCAAGGGTAAGCAATCATCATAAGCAGGATAAAAGCATCATAGTGACCAACCATTGTTAACCCCTAAGTGCATTAACTAAATGCCAGCAGCGCAATTATCACTCACTAACTGAAAGCCAACACAATAACTGTGAATAAGATCTCAACCTCAGTCAGCCACTTTTTATAAACAAATATTCGACAAGTTGATCACAAATCGTACTCGTTATCATTTTTATTTGAGAAAGTTAATGTATTCTCATTAAAAATTAATTCCTTTTGAGTCTGATACTAAATATGAAACCAACATTGTCATTGTTAGCTGTATCCCTATTGAGTATTTCCCCTTTTATGTCAGCAGCGAATGCCAGTGATGTTGCTGTCGCAGTTGATTTAGGTTGGGACTCAAAATACATCTCAGAAGGGCGTAATAACCTTGAAGATGGCGGCATCTATTGGGCTGGCGCAGCCATAGAAACGGGCAATCTAACCACTTATGCAGTTGTTGGCCGTGGAGACAGCACCCATTACACTGAATGGAATTTTGGTGTTGAATATAGTTTGCAGCTCCATGACGATTTAGAAACCTTAATCGGCTACCAACGACTTGAATTTTATGGTGATGAGCGCGCTAACGATAATGAATTATTTGCTGAAATTGCCTACGTCGGTGTGCCTTGGTTAATTCCTTCGCTGGCTTATACCTTTGCCACCGAAGCTAGTGGTTATTTTGTTGAACTGAGTTTACATAGCCCCTGGCAAATCAGTGAACGTTTCTCTGTTACGCCCTATGTGACTCAAGGATTTGATTTTCGCTATGCCAGCCAAGACTACGATGGTGCCAATCATTTTCAGTTCGGAGTTGAAGCGGGTTATGAAATCAGCTCAGAAATTGCTATTAGCGCCCATGTTGGTCACTCGATTGCAATGGAAGATATTAAGCAGCAAGCCCGCAATGAAGGCGTCACGGGCAGTTTAGATCAAACTTATGCAGGGGTTAATTTAAGCTTTAGTTTCTAAACCTTTAGTTTCTAAACCTTTATAAAAATAGCGTAAAAAACGCCATAGATTTATGGCGAAAGTCTACCGCATATTCTAAGCTAAGCGGGTGAACCATGACTCACTTGAAGCAAAGGAATGCTTATGACCATATTGAAAGGGATTTTCCCGCTTATTTTTGTGTTTATAATTAGCCAAATAGCGCCATTATTTATGACCATTGACTCACCTCAGGCCAACGAATTTGAGCAATTAGTCAGTAAACCGGCCAGCGAGAACAAGCAACCCAACCAAGCATCACTATCAATGAAGTCATTGCCGATGAATGTGGTACTTGATCATCAAGGTCAAGCAATCGAGCTACCCGCTACACAATCAGCGCTGGACTATTCTGCTGATGAGATGCTGCTAGAACCGTCGTCTACTCAGCAAGCAGTAAAGCGTGATACAAGCACCGCAAACAATAAAAAAGCCACCAGCAAAAATAAACCGCTCAGACTAGCAAAAAAGACCGCTAACGATCCCAGTTGTCGCTGGCTAGGTAATCGGATTAAACAACTGAGGGTGCAATTAAAAAGGCACTACTCAGATCATGTTGAAACTGAGCTATCTCATCGACAAAATGAGTGGGATTGCTTGCAATGCTCAACCTCAGGCCCAAGCCAAGAGCAATACTCCCAATGTCAGTATCGGCGCTAAACAAACCATAAAAACTTTTTAGCCACCGTAAAATTAATTCCCGACTTAAGCGGTCAAGGAGACTAGCTTGTGGCTTAATTCCCCCCTACAATGGCTGCAAACGAAATATTCGTATCCTAAGAAACCACTTGTTCGAGGTAAAAACCTCCAAATAACAAGCTGTAAAAATACAATTAGAGAGGGTTAACATGGCTCAACATTTTGACTATATCTGCCTAGGCGCAGGTAGTGGCGGTATCGCTTCAGCAAACCGTGCCGCACAGCGCGGTGCTAAAGTATTAATTATTGAAGCCAAGCATGTTGGCGGTACCTGTGTAAATGTGGGTTGTGTACCTAAAAAAGTCATGTGGTATGGCGCACATGTCGCCGAAGCAATGAACCTATATGCAAAAGATTATGGTTTTGATGTTACGGTAAATAAGTTTGACTGGAGCAAGCTAGTTGATAATCGCGAAGCCTATATTAGCCGTATTCACGATGCTTACGGACGTGGTTTTGCTAGTAATAACGTTACCTTAGTCAACGGCTATGGTCGCTTCATTAACAGTAACACCATCGAAGTGAACGGCGAGCAATATACTGCTGACCATATTACGATTGCCACTGGCGGCGCGCCGACTATTCCTAACATTCCTGGTGCTGAATACGGTATTGACTCTGACGGTTTCTTTGCTTTACGTGAACAACCTAAACGCGTTGCTGTTGTTGGTGCTGGTTACATTGCGGTAGAAGTTGCCGGTGTATTACACGCCCTTGGCAGCGAAACCCATTTATTAGTGCGCAAACACGCACCACTACGTACTTTTGACCCTATTTTAATTGAAACCTTAGTTGAAGCAATGGCAACTGATGGCCCTAAACTTCACACTCATAGTATTCCAAAATCAGTGACTAAAAATACTGATGGCAGCTTAACGTTAGAGCTTGAAAACGGTGAGTCACTCACGATTGATTGCTTAATTTGGGCCATTGGTCGCAGCCCATCAACTGGCAACATTGGTCTAGAAAATACTGATGTCACCCTAAATCCTAAAGGTTACGTGGTTACCGATGCACAGCAGAATACCACCGCAAAAGGTATTTATTGTGTTGGTGACATCATGGAAGGCGGTGTTGAACTGACGCCAGTTGCAGTTAAAGCTGGGCGCTTATTATCAGAGCGTCTATTTAACGGCATGACAGATGCCAAAATGGATTACTCGGTTATTCCTACCGTGGTATTCAGCCACCCGCCAATTGGCACTATGGGCTTAACTGAACCAGAAGCTATTGAGCAATATGGTGAAGCCAACGTTAAGGTATACAGCTCAGGCTTTACCTCTATGTACACAGCGGTTACCGCCCATCGTCAAGCTTGTAAAATGAAGCTGATTTGCGCTGGCGACACGGAAGTGGTTGTGGGGATTCACGGTATCGGTTTCGGTATGGATGAAATCCTACAAGGCTTCGGCGTGGCAATGAAGATGGGCGCCACCAAAGCTGACTTTGATTCAGTAGTGGCAATACACCCAACGGGTGCTGAAGAATTTGTTACTATGAGGTAGCCAGCGGCTTTATTCGCTCAATACTTATTAAGGATGGCCTAGGCCATCCTTTTTTATTCTAAAACCTCATCACTGCAATAGTAATTTTTGATAATTCCCTGTCGCACCAATCAAATGACCACAAAAAACCCACAAATACAATTCAATGTGATTCATTTCATTTTATTTCATTTAAAACTGTGACAAATCATTAACTTGAAGTAAAAAATCATTGCATAGCCTCTAATAAACTTAATAATATTCGGTACGATAAAAACTGGACCATAAATAATTAATAATTAAGGATATTTAGTGAACAAAACACATCTATTAGCTTTGTCAGTGGCTATTGCTCTAACTGGTTGTGGAAGTGACAGTGGTACAACTCCGCCAACTCCAGAAAATTTCACCATCACTGCGATTGATGGTTATTTGCAAAATGCACAAGTATGGGTTAATAAAAACTCAGAAGCGGGTTGTGAGACCAATACTGATGTTCTGACTGATGAAAAAGGTCAGGCAAGCCTGCCAGATGCACTCAAAGCTTTCCCTATTTGTATTAAAGCAATTAAAGATAAAACTATCGATTCGTCTCGTGGCGTTGTTGCTGAAAACTTTGACCTTGCGACACCTGCTGGTTCAGCGGTTATTAACCCTATGACCAATATGGTTGTGACACAAATGGACAGTGATGAACTTCTTACTGAAGAAGAAGCGAAACAGAAAGTTATTGATTCTTTAACTGATGGTGAATTTGAACTCGATGCCACTCTTGTGTTTGGTGATTACCACGCTAGCGATGTTGTAGCTGAAACCCAAGCACAAGCCTTGAACCTAATCGGTGAAAGCCTAGTTGATAACAACAAGCACAACATTGAAAAGCAGCTTGAGATAACTAAAAAAGTGGCTGAAAAAACTATCGAAGCCATTCAAAAAAATGATGGTAAGCTCCCTGAAAACTTTGCGCCTGTAATCGAAGTTCCAGAAGGCAATAATCCTATTATTGTCACACCAAACCACCGTCCAAGTGTAAAAGGCTCGATAGAAGATAAGACTCTAGACTTCGGTGATTCCCTTTCTCTAGAAACGGCATCATTTTTCGAAGACAAGGATGGTGATGAACTCACTTTCTCGATGTTCGAAAAATCAGGCACACCTAACGGACTAACCATTGATGGCACTACCGGCGTCATTTTGGGCACACCAGAAAAAGCGGGTAAATTTGACTACCAAATCTTCGCTACTGATATTTATGGCGCTCGCTCTTACCCTCTAGATTTAACCGTTTCAATCGAAACGCCAAACAGTGCTCCTGTAGTTATCGAAGGTGAACTCCAATCACTTCAATCTGACGTTTATGCTTGGTCACTAGAAGAAGGTCAAGCGGTAACTAATACTCTGGATATCAATGACCTGTTCGACGATGCAGATGGTGATGAGCTCACTTACGCCGTAAGCACCACTTTAAGCCAAGCACGCATTACTGGATTTAACGCTATTGTTACTGATGGCATTGTTAGCTTTAGCGGACAACTGCCTCGTTCAGCAGACAAAGACGCAGAAACGCTAACCATTACTGCCGATGATGGTATTAATGCTAAAGCCGAAGCGATAATCAAACTTCCTGCGATTGAAAAAGCAACAGGAATTTTGCCACCAGTTGAAGGACCAGAGTTAGGCTTCACTGAAGCTCATTTTAACAACCAGAACTGGAAAATGGGTAGCTTTGCCGATGGTGATGGCGAGATTGGCCATTCCAGCCTAATGAAAGACGGTAATACGCTAAAACACTGCTGGGGCTCGAATGATGATGCTCAAGTGGAATACAAAACCAACATTAGCTATACAAATGCCGAGAATGTTATCTCTAAATTAGCCGAGCTTGACAAGCTCACAGACTATGTCAATTACACCAAAAAAGATTGTTGGGAGGTTACTCTTGAAGAAAATGGCAAGCTTTCTTTCAGTGTAGATGATGAGACTGTGGAGTATGAGATGCTTTACCAACACATCACTGACGACAATCAATACCAACTGCTTGTAAAAATCGGTGGTGACGAGCTATTCTGGCTAGATTCAACCGATACAGAATTCGCACAAACGTTATCAGCACAAGACAAAGTATCAGCTGATAAAGTCGAATACGATATGACGGTTGAAGGCGAAGGGGCTGGTGATGACACTGAACTCTTCTATGCTGCGGGCGAATATACGTATACTGATGGTTATTTTGAATACTCATCTATCCTGCCAACAGGTTTTGAAACTCCCGGGATTTGGGAAATCACCCAAGATAACGATGGCAAAGATATTGTAAAAGTCGTTGAAGATGAAGAAGACCAAAAAACTCGCTACCGTTATATTCAACGTGAGTTCGATGAGTTTTATATTGGTATCAAGTGGAATTCAGGAAGTGCTCTAGAGTACGGGCTTTACTCTTACGAAAAACAAGCCATGCTTGATCTGCTAAAAACTAATCTGCCCATTATTGAAGATTAACGCCTAGAGTATCGAATATAATCCCCCAAGCCTCGCATTCATTGCGAGGCTTTTTTTTATTTCTCAACTTCCCTTATAAACGATCCTTCAAACCCCTCAACCGTATGCAGTTGCGTCACTTCCAGTCTCACTTGAGCAAAGTCATCGTAAGGACCACATCCCTTCACCCGTTGCACCAGGTGGGTTGGTACAACCCACTTCAG
>NZ_MCVI01000027.1 GCF_002873135.1 Shewanella sp. 10N.286.48.A6 | reverse complement strand
CTGACGGTGCCATCCACATCACTTGAGTTCGCTAATAACTGCTCAGCGCTAATGGTGATTTGGCCGTCTTCGTTGACTGTGTATGAGGTTGAACCCGCTACCGGTGCATCATTAATATCAGTTACTGTAATATCGATATTAGCGCCAACGGTTTCTTTTCCATCAGTGACCGAGAAGCTAAGTTCAACTTGACCATTAAAGTTCTCATTTGGCGCAAAACTATATGTTCCATCGCCATTATCAGTGAATACACCTTCGGTACCACTGTATTCAACACCACTAACGGATAAGTCGTCTCCATCGATGTCTGTTGCGCCCGTAAGCAATTGCTCATCAGTGAAGATTAAGGTTCCATCTTCTTCGACAGTGTAAGCTTGATCTTCCACTCCTACTGTTGTGTCATTTATAGGGTTAATAGTCAGATCAATGTTGGCTTGAACTGTGGTTCCACCGTCATAGACATCAAAGCTTATATCCATTTCACCATGGAAGTTTGCATCAGGAGTCAGGGTAAATGAGCCATCGTCGTTTTCTGTGATAGTAACGTTGTTACCGCCAGTTAGATTTCCAGCAGTTAAGTCATCACCGTCTACATCACTGGCATTGGCTAACAATTGCTCTTGAGACAGGGTAATACTGCCGTCTTCATCAACACTGTAAGCCAGATCACCCGAAACGGGTGCATCATTCACCGCAATGACTTCAATGCCTGCTGTGGTTTGCGCCACTGCCCCATCATCATCGATGACTGAGATATCGAGGCTAATATCACCATTGAAGTTCTCGTTTGGCGAGAAGGTCACTGAGCCGTCCGAGTTTTGAACCAGAATACCGTCGGTGCCTGAGTAGCTCACGCTATCTAAACTAACGCTACCATCAACATCACTAGAGTTTGCCAGTAACTGCTCAGGGCTAATGGTGATTTGGCCATCTTCGTTGACTGTGTATGAAGTTGAACCCGCTACCGGTGCATCGTTAACATCGGCAACAGCGATATCAATGTTAGCTGGGGTCACTTCAGTTCCATCGCTTACCCCATATTCAAGTTGCACATCACCATTAAAGTTTTCATTTGGCGCGAAGCTATGGGTACCATCACCGTTGTCGGTGAGCACACCATCGGTACCTGTGTAACTCACATCGGCGATAGTTAAATTATCACCTTCAATGTCGGTGGCACCAACAAGCAGTTGCTCATCGGTAATGATGATCACGCCGTCTTCGTTCATGCTAAAGCTTTGATCTTGCGCTAGAGCAGCATCATTAACAGGGTTAACACTTAGATTTAATTCAGTGGAGACTATTTGATCGCCATCACTGACATCAAAGCTAAACGATACTTCACCGTTGAAGTCCGCATCAGGGGTAACTGTGTATGTTCCATCACCATTGTCGACCAATGTGACATTGTCATCATCAGAGCTGACATTAACGGCAACTAAATCATCACCATCAAGATCGGTCGCATTCGCTAATAAATCAGCTTGAGTAATAGTGATTGAGCCATCTTCATCAACCTGTGCGGTAACTGCATCAGAATCAGGCGCATGGTCAACTTCAAAGTTTATCGTTTGAACAGTACTAGATTGATCGTCATTTGACAGTTCAGTGGCTGTTGCGATGATCTCTAACGATGCTGAACCGGTGTAATCCTCAGGGAAGGTAACTGCAAGGTTTTGATCCAACACAGTGGTTGGGATAACAACGCTACCATCTTCACCAACAACAATTTCACCTTGGAAAATTTGGCTATTTGTTTCACCAACATCAATGGTAAATGTGAAGTCATCAAAATCTTGATCTCCGCCGCCAAAGAGATCTTCAACACCGTAAACAATATCGCCATCTTCATTCAGTGTGGTTCTCGTATGCTCTATGCCATCTTCGTTAAGATTGCTATTGCTGCCACCATGGAAAATCGCATCACCAAATTGACTTAAAATCGGCGTTTCGACGCCATCTTCACTAATGTGAACCAATTGCGGGTCGACTGAGTCGATAGTCGCAGGGTTACCATCGGCATCGCGGAACTCAAATGTACCGTCCTGCATATTCTCAAAGTCATTACGATTGAAACCATTTGGGATCACAAATAGATTGAAGCTTTCACCCGCCTCGACATCAAACGTGAAGGATGATTCACCTGGGATTAATTCACCGCCAGAGCCCACTTCAGAAGCATTTTCAAAACCAATTTGTACCCCTGTAATATTACCTTCTTCATCAACGGTATAGTAACCCGCCGTATTTTGATATCCGGCAGTTTCGCCCTGGAACGTCACGGTAATATCGGTATTGTCGTAACTGGTAATACCGCTGCTTTGTTCGTCAAACAGCGCTTCGCCGTCATAGGTCAGTACTGAACCTTCTGGTAAACCATTTACTTCAACCGTAAGGGTTTCAGAAAGGTCTTGATCCACTAGACTTGCATCAATATTAAGTTGCGTGGTTGAACCGGGCTCTACCACAATCACTTCATCAGTGACGACATCGCCATCACCCGTTGTTACTGTTAAGTCAGGAGCATCAGCAACGGCTTCGATGGCAACACCAATACTTTGTGATACCTCATCTGTGCCATCTGACACACTAAAATCGACCTCAATATTGCCACTAAAATGTTCATTCGGAGTGAAGCTGTAAGTACCGTCGCCATTATTCGTCAATGTACCTTCATCTGCGCTGTAAGATACATCAGTAATACTAAGCTCATCACCTTCGATATCTGTCGCTTGTGCCAATAATTGCTCTTCTGTGAAGATTAATGTTCCATCTTCTTGAATTGCAAAATTAAGCGGCTGCACTTCAGGCGCGTCATTAATTGGATTAACTGTCAGAGTCAGCTCTGTAGGTGTGTCAGTTTCACCGTCCGAAACATCATAACTAAAGACAATATCGCCATTAAAATCAGCAGAAGGCGTAACGCTAAAGGTACCGTCGCCATTATCGACAACGGTCGCATTTGGATCGTTAGTTTGTAAACCATCGGCTCTTAAGAAATCACCATCTTGATCTGATGCATTTTCAAGTAGCATTTCTTGAGTAACTAAAATTGTGCCATCTTCGTCTACAGAAGCAACAATAGGCCCAGCTTCAGGGACATCATTTACAAACTCAACATTAAGACTAATATCGGCCGAAACCACATCAGTGCCGTCACTGACATCAAAGCTCAAGCTGGCGGTACCGCTGTATTCCGCTTGTGGGGTTAGCGTATAAGTCCCATCGCCATTATCAATGACTTCAACGTTTGGATCTTGCGATGTGACATTAACAACAGATAACTCATCGCCTTCTATATCCGTTGCTTGAGCCAGTAACTGCTCGGTAGTAACCGTTATAGCTTCATCTTCCATGGTATTAAATGAAAGATCAGGAACATCTGGAGCATCATTAACTGGCGTAACCGTTAGATCTAATTCAGTGGCAACCGTTTCAATACCATCAGTCACATCGTATGTAAATTGGATGTCACCATTGAAATCTTCACTTGGGGTGATCGTAAAGCTGCCATTGTCATTTTGTACGACAGTCGCATTTTCATCGTTGGTAACAAGATTGGTTGCGGCCAGAGAATCACCATCGACATCACTGGCATTGGCGAGTAATTCTTCTTGAGATAGGGTAATACTGCCGTCTTCATCCACAGTTACCGCAACTGGGCCTGAGACTTCAGGGCCTTCGTTGTATTCTTCAACGGTAATATTTAATGAACTAGGAGCAGATGCTTGGCCATCACTAACCTCGAATGACAAAGACACATTGCCGGTAAATCCTTCTGCTGGCGTGAAGCTAAAGGTATTGTCACCGTTGTCGACCAAAGTACCATCCAGCTGATTGGTCAGCACTAAATCTTCAATATGAAGAATATCGCCATCAACATCACTTGCACCTGACAATAAGCTAGATGCATTAATGGTCATGGTGCCATCATTGAGCATTTGTAAATCTAATGGCGCCCCTGCAACAGGGACATCATTAACAGGGATAACAGTTAAATCAATAGTATTGGTTGTAACATCTTGACCATCACTAATGCCATAACTTAAGTCGACGTCACCATTGAAATTTTCGTTGGGAACAAAGGTGTAACTACCATCGTCATTGGTAATTAACTCACCGGCATTACCGCTGTAACTCACATCTTGAATAGATAAATCATCACCTTCAATGTCAGATGCATTCGCAAGTAAATCAGCATCAGTGAAGCTAATAGAGTTGTCTTCTTCAGTGCTAAGGACTATTGGTCCAGATGCAATTGGTGCATCATTGACCTCAGCAAAGTTGATATGGATAGTATTGTCATCAACTAACTCACCATCAGTCACTTGATAAGTTAGGTCAATATCCCCCGAGAAATTCTCATCTGGGGTAAGGGTCCAAGTGCCATCACCATTGTCGGTTAGCGTTGCATTCTCATCGTTTAACTCAAGATTAATGATATCGAGATTTTCACTATCAATATCAGAAGCTTGTGCAAGCAACTGCTCCTCGGTTATCACAATAGAAGCAAAACCATCTGCCCCTTCTGAACTTGTCACAACAGGAAGCTCTGCAGATAAATCGATATCTTGATCACCAGCGTGAAGGTTCAGCTCAATTGTTTCTGTTACTTCAGTGCCATCTACGGCAATCGATGTAAAGACCACATCATCAGGTAACGTCTGCGATACAGACATATTCTGCACCACATAAGTGCCGTTACCTTCAATTGTGCCTAACTCAAATCGTGCTACGGGTTCATCCGTGGTAAGGGTATACGTATGCTCGAAACTACTATTATCATCTTTATGATAAGTTTGTGAGTCGATGAGGTTACCATCGGCATCAAAAGCCCTAATTTCTACTTCAGTGAAGTTTTTAGATCCTTCAACAAACCAACCACCTAAGCCATCTAGTTCGAAGCTGATTTCATTAATATCTTGACCTTCAACATTAATAACTAGCTGCTCATCACCACTTAAACCTTGTCTATCGGTATCGCCAATACCATGGCCAATATGAGTATTACCATTCCAAGCGCCTAACGGCCCATCTGTACTCTGGGTGGTAACCACTAAGTCGCCATCAGTAAATTCACGGGTATGTGAATCTATTTCTGTGCCCCAATCATCAACTGTCGCATTATCATCGAAGGTACCGATTTGACTGGTATGAGTAGAATCAGTAACTGCGGTTTCATCAGCAACAAAGCGTACTTCAGTATCAGGCGCGAATTCTTGTCCTACCTCTAACGTCACCCATTCATCATTGATATTGGCTTGCACAATACCAAACTCAGGTTGTGCATCGAGGCGAATAGCAGGCTCTTCACGAAGACTAACGCCAACGGTTTGATCTTCTTCTGCTTGAATATAAATATCGGCACCCGCAATCGGTGCATCATTGACAGGATTAACTGTGAGGTCAACACCTGTTGCCACTGTGGTGGTGCCATCTGAGACATCAAAGCGTAAGTCTAAGTCGCCATTAAAGTCCGCATCTGGGGTAATCGTAAAGCTGCCATCGTCATTCGCCACAACTGTTGCGTTACCAGCAACGCTAAGCCCTTCAGCGGTTAAATCATCACCGTCTACATCAGATGCATTGGCAAGTAATTGTTCTTGGCTGAGAGTAATGGTGCCATCTTCATCGACATTGTAAGCCAGGTTACCATCAACCAATGGCACATCATTGACCGCGAGTGTGGTGATGCCTGCGGTGGTTTCAGCGGTCGCGCCGTCATCATCGATAACCACCACATCAAGACTGATTTCGCCGTTGAAGTTCTCATTAGGGAAGAAAGTGACCGAGCCATCAAGATTATTCGTTAATATGCCGTCGGTACCAGAGTATGACACTGAGTCTAGGCTGACGGTGCCATCCACATC
>NZ_MCVI01000026.1 GCF_002873135.1 Shewanella sp. 10N.286.48.A6 | reverse complement strand
TATAGCTCCGCCTCTTGAGAGCCTTCTTCTGGGGTAAAGCCATATTCCCAGCGAGCTAATGATGAAGCATAGACATTAGAATCGATTCCGCCCCACCAATCTGTCGACTAAATTATACCGACTCATTTAAAGCTAGCTTTCCAGCTTCAACCAATCTTGTGGTTTAAGGTAGCGCTCGTATAGCTCCGCCTCTTGGGAGCCTTCTTCTGGGGTAAAGCCATACTCCCAGCGAACCAAGGGCGGCATAGACATCAAAATAGACTCAGTGCGACCACCGGTTTGTAAGCCAAATAAAGTGCCACGGTCATAAACCAAATTAAACTCAACATAACGGCCTCGACGGTACAGTTGGAACTGGCGCTCATCATCGTTATATTCAAGATCTTTATTACGCTCAACAATCGGCGAATAAGCCGTTAAGAAACCATTACCCACGGCTTGCATAAACTCAAAACTCTTATCAAAACCAGGCTCATTGAGATCATCAAAGAATAATCCACCGACCCCACGGGTTTCATTACGATGAGGCAAAAAGAAGTATTCATCACACCACTTTTTATATTTGGGATAAACCTCATCACCAAATGGGGCGCAAATATCGGCCGAGGTTTGATGCCATGAAACCACATCTTCTTCAAATGGATAGTAAGGAGTTAAATCAAACCCGCCACCAAACCACCATACGGGATCAGCGCCATCTTTATGGGCAATAAAAAAGCGCACATTCGCATGAGTTGTAGGAATAAAAGGATTTTTAGGATGGATAACCAATGACACGCCCATAGCTTCAAAGCTACGTCCAGCTAGCTCTGGACGATGCGCGGTGGCTGATGCCGGCATTGCTGCGCCCATCACATGGGAGAAGTTAACACCAGCTTGTTCAAATACATGGCCTGCGGTCATCACCTTACTGGTGCCACCACCACCTTCGGCGCGCTCCCACGATTCCGCTTGAAAGCTGGCCTTTCCATCTAACGCTTCTAAACCAGCACAGATATTGGCTTGTAGGGATAACAGGTACTGCTTTACGACTGCGGCATCAGGCATTGCCATATCAAATTCCTTATTGTTTATTCGATTATTTTTATTAAATTACTGTCCGTTACGTAATATTTTGCCGCTACGAGCATCGATAATGGTTGAAGGCTGGCGCTGAGCACCAAGATCACCAGTTATCACAGCCGCAACAGTAGTGGAAAAAGTATCTTGAATTTCTGCTATGGTCAGTGCGGGCGCATGACCGGCTAAATTAGCACTAGTTGAAACAATGGCTTTATTAGTGGCGTCACATAATGCTTTTACCACTGGATGAGCCGAAACTCGCACCGCAATGGAATCAAACTCGCCACATAATAATTGGCTAACCTCTGACTTAATTGGCATCACAAAGGTAAAAGGCCCTGGCCACTTACTAAAGGCAAAGGCAAGTTGTGCCTCTGTGAGTTGTGATTCATCAATATAGGGCTGCAGTTGTTTATAGTCGCTGGCAACTAGGATAACGCCCTTTTGCCAAGGACGTTGTTTGATTTCAAGTAACTTTTGAATAGCTGATAGGTTATCAGGATCGCAGCCAAGGCCATAAACGGCTTCAGTGGGATAAGCAAACACCTCTCCTTGCTCAAACACTTCAGTAACATCTGTTGGATGCAACAATTGCATGAAATACCCTTTAATCTTATAAATTATCGATAAATTATACAGACAATAAGGATATGAACAAATACTGATATAAGGCGAATAGAGTCAAAAAAGTTATATTGGACGCTTATATTTACATGATTTCTGCGGGCATTCTAAACGGCTTCCAGCTGCGCCCTTACGCTCAACTAAAATACCAAAATTACATTCAGGGCAAGATTCATTATGGGGCGGAAAATTCACTAAGTACTTACATTTAGGGTAAGTATTACAGGCAAAAAAGGTTTTACCAAAGCGACTGGTACGAGATTCTAAATGGCCTTTTTTACAATGGGGGCAGTTGATAACCTCTGCATTTTCATCGTGATCGTGTTTTTCAATGTGAGTACATTCAGGATAGTGAGTACAGCCAATAAAAATACCAAAACGGCCAGACTTAACTGCCAGCTCATTGCCACACTCTGGGCATTCAGAGCCTTCTATCACTTGAGTATCAATGGACTCATGTTGAACTAGAGGCCGCGTAAAGTCACAAGTAGGATAATTATTACAGCCTATGAATCCACCATGTTTACTATTTTTAACTGACAACTCACTGCCACACTTTGGGCAGAGTTCAAACTCTTTCTCCAAAGCATGCTCGTGCACAGTAAACAATTGCTGATCGATTTTAGACATTTTACTCTCAATATTACATAAAGGTGTCACCCTATTCAGGTTACACAGGGATGACAAAATAGCCAAGCTGACGATCAAAAAAGGAGGCCTAGCCTCCTTATTTAGTTAACTCATGACAATAGGTTTAAAGACTTAAGAATGTAACCGCCCATCAGGCTGTTCAAAAATAAGATCTTCCATTTGCTCATAAGCAGACTCGTTGCCTGGTACATTAAATAACACCATCAACACCACCCACTTTAAATCTTCCAAGATTAGGGTGGTTTCATCTAGCGCCATCACCCGTTCGATGACCATTTCACGGGTTTCAACACTGAGCACTTGGATTTGTTCAAGAAACAATAAAAACCCACGGCACTCAACATCCAATTTATCCATTTCATCTTTGGTATAAATACGGAATGACTGCTGGGCATGATTGCACAAGTAAGGTTTATCACCTTCTTGTAAATCAGCCAATCTTTCTAGCCAAGACAGGGCTTTCAAAATATCTGCTTGATGAAAACCTGCTCGGGTTAACTCTTTGGTAAGCTCATCTTCGTCAACTAATAGCTCTACTTCGCTATGAACATAGTTTTCAAAAAGGTACATGAGGATATCAAACATGGTTATCTCCTCTCTAATCTGACGTAACCACCAGGCACTTGTGCCACCTGGCCCTGTAATTCAAGTTCAAGCATTTCAACTAACACCAGATCTATCGACTTTCCACTATGCTCGACTACTGCATCTAAACTAGTAGCCTCATAACCTACACTAGCTAACAGCGCAGAAAATGGCAAATTTGTTGTATTATCTGCTATATGGTGACGATTAGCGACATTTTCAAGGTGAAACTGCGTCAATGCGGACAATTCTTCAACAACATCTGTTGCACATTCTACCAATTTAGCGCCATTTTTTAACAAGTCATGGCAACCTTGGTTATAGCCACCGAGCACCGAGCCGGGCACTGCAAACACTTCTCGATTTTGCTCCATCGCCAAGCGCGCACTGATCAACGAGCCACTTTTGCGCGTTGCCTCCACAACAATCGTGCCCAGTGATAAACCACTAATAATGCGATTTCGCCGAGGAAAATTACCTGCATAGGGGCCAACCTGCGGCCAAAACTCACTCAGTACACAACCTTGATGCTGGATTTGGTGATACAAATTGCTATGGCGTTTAGGGTAAATACATTCAACACCAGTACCTAATACCGCAAGGGTTACGCCATTACTGTCTACTGCTCCTTTATGGGCTGCACCATCAATCCCAGCCGCCATACCGCTGGTTATTGAAAAGCCCATCTGAACCATCTCTGTGGCTAACGCCTTTGCCATATTCAAACCACCAACGGATGCATTGCGACTCCCCACCATGCCAATTGAAGGTCGTAGCAAGGCTTCGAGTTGGCCTTTAATAAATAACACTCCGGGAGGATCTGATATTTGTTGCAGTAATGCGGGATAGTCAGGGTCTGACAAAGTAACAATGTGATGTTGCGGGGATAGATTAAGCCACTCAATGGCCAAATCAACTTTATCAAAATCAATTTGGCATTGAGACAGCAGCTTTGCCGATAATGGCAAAGACAGCTTTTCAAACTCTAAACGTTGCCGTAATTCCTCAACATCCATTTGAGTTAATAATTGTTGAATCCGGGCGGGTCCTAGCCCGGATACTGCACAAACAACTAGCCAGTCGACCAGTTTATTATCGATTACTCGCCTTTTAACTCAGTCGTCTTAGGGGTGACTAACTTATCGTCAACTCGCACAGGACGTTCATTGGCAATAATAATCGCCATACTGGTCTTTTCGAAAACTTTAAACACCATTAACTTGCCATGGAAAATATCAGGCATGGTAATCGCATTATCGTCAGATATTTTGGCTTTTAAGTTGTCGTAAGCACTACGATCAATGGTTGATACCGGCATGCCGTCACTATTGATGACAATGGTTTCACCATTGCGATAAATACCAAACACATGACCGGTGTCGATACCATCAACAGCCCCTTTATCAAGATAAACGATATCTAGCTTGCCAACTTCACGAATATCTTTCTCAATGGCTAACACGTTAGCAGGCACAGACTCTGGCGCCGCTTTAGGAATAAAGTAAGCTGACATCAGCGCTTCATCTTCTACCGGTGCAACTTTAAAACCGGCTTTCGATTCGCGTAAGTTACTCAGTAATTGCACTTTTGAAATGTCGCCAGATTCAATCACTCGACCACTGGCAGTCAAAATAATTTCTTGCCCTAGTAACTCGCTATTTTCTTTATCAAAAAACTCTCTACCTTCTTGGTATACCGCCAGCTTTTCACCAACAGGTAAATTGGCATTAATATAAACCACATCTCCTACTGTATGATGACGAGATGGACTTTCACCAGCAAGGATCATTGGCAAGCCATCAAGCCATTCTGGGTCTACGATTCGGTTTTGCACCAAATAAGGCTGGATCAGTGATAAATCAATAGCAGGGATTGGACCACCTTTGTCGCTAATGCGCCCTTCAGGGCCTTTTTTGATATGCTGCTTTAATACTAACCGTGGTTGTCCATCGATAAACACTAAGGTGAGTCGATCGCCAGGATAAATTAAATGCGGGTTCGCAATCTGTGGATTTGCGCCCCATAATTTAGGCCAACGCCAAGGATCGTCTAAGAAAAAGGCTGATATATCCCACAGCGTATCGCCTTTTTTAACGATATATGAATCGGGGTGACCAGACTTTAATGTTAATTTATCAGCCAAAACCAAGGTTGAGGCTATGGTACTTAGTGTCAAAAACGCGAGTAAAAATATCCGTTTCATGGTTCATTCCATGTGTTTAGCTCTTTATTAGAGCTTTTGCTGTTATTGATAGTCAGTAAGGATTAAAATTAACCCATTAACCAAGCCAGTATAGCTAACTGGCTGAAATTTGACAGACTTGTTAAGAGTTTATATATGCCATTATTAAAAGTTTTACGTTTTCCAGATGAAAGATTACGCACAGTTGCTAAGCCTGTCACCGATTTTGGTGAGGTTTTGCAAACCCAAATAGATAACATGCTTGAAACAATGTACGAGGAAAAAGGCATTGGACTTGCGGCTACTCAGGTAGATTTCCATCAACAATTAATTGTGATGGACCTGCAGGATGAAGTTGAGCGTCCGACCATTTTCATTAATCCTGAGATTGTCAGCAAAAGCGGCGAGTTCACTAATGAAGAAGGCTGTCTTTCGGTTCCGGGCATTTACGCTAAAGTTGATCGTGCTGAATTTGTTACCTTAAAAGCCCAAGATCGTCACGGTAAAGAGTTTACGGTTGAAGCGGATGAGCTATTTGCCATCTGTCTACAGCACGAAATGGATCATTTAAAAGGCAAGTTGTTCGTCGATTACTTGTCAAAAATGAAACGTGACCGTATCAAGACTAAACTTGAGAAAGAAGCCCGTTTAGAAGCAAAAGAAGCATAGGACTCCATTTGAAACCGTTAAATATTATCTTTGCTGGCACGCCAGACTTTGCCGCTTTACATTTGCAGGCACTTATTAATTCCGACCACAATGTGATTGCGGTGTATTCGCAGCCAGATAGACCTGCGGGCCGTGGCAAAAAACTGCAAGCAAGCCCGGTAAAGCAGCTTGCTGTTGCCAACGATATCCCTGTATATCAGCCGCCATCATTACGCAAAGAGGATGCCCAAGCAGAGCTTGCTGCCTTAAACGCTGACATTATGGTCGTCGTTGCATACGGATTAATCCTGCCAAAGATAGTATTAGATACGCCAAAACTGGGTTGTATTAATGTACACGGTTCTATATTGCCTCGCTGGCGTGGCGCCGCGCCAATCCAGCGCGCGCTTTGGGCTGGTGACAGCGAAACTGGCGTCACGATTATGCAAATGGATATCGGTTTAGATACTGGTGACATGTTACTTAAAACGTCGCTTAAAATTGAAGACACCGACACTTCTGCAACCTTGTATAGCAAATTAGCCGAACAAGGACCGCCAGCGTTAATAGAAGCGCTTGAAGGTTTAAGCAAAGGCACCCTCGTTGCTGAACAACAAGATGAATCTTTAGCTAACTATGCTGAAAAGTTATCTAAAGAAGAAGCTCAAATAGATTGGACTAAGCCTGCGAAACAATTATGGCAAGAAATTCGCGCCTTTAACCCTTGGCCAGCTAGTCATTTTAGCCACCAAGGCAATACCATCAAGGTATGGCAAGCGAGTTACAATAATGCTGTTGATAGTAATGGCACTAATGCCACACCTGGTACCGTACTAGACAGCAATAAGCAAGGTGTCACCGTCGCTACAGGCGAAGGCTCTTTGCAGCTACAAGTCATGCAATTACCGGGTAAAAAGCAAATGCCTGTCGCAGATATTCTTAACTCACGCGCAGACTGGTTTGCCCCAGGGGTAAACTTTAACCCAGTCGCGAAAGAAGACAATGAGGCACAGCCATAATGAATGTTAGAGCGCTCGCAGCCAAAGCCATTTTCAATGTACTTGAGAAAGGCATTTCACTATCGGTGGCCTTGCCAGATCAACAACAACATCTCGAAAATGGTAAAGACAAAGCCCTATTAGCAGAACTTTGTTATGGCGTAATGCGTCAACTGCCACAACTGGATAAATGTGTCAGTGACTGCTTAAGCAAACCCTTTAAAGGTAAGCAGCGTATATTGCACCAATTATTATTGGTGGGTTGTTATCAGCTTTACTTCACTCGAATTCCTGCTCATGCGGCCATTTCAGAAACCGCTGAAGCCTGCCGCCAAATGAAATTTGATGGTTTAGTTAAAGTGGTTAATGGTGTTCTTCGTAATATTCAACGTAAAGAAGCACCACTAAATACTGACAACGACACCCTGAAATACAATACTCCTGCTTGGTTTATTAAACGCCTAAAATCGGCCTACCCAGATCAATGGCAACAAGTTATTGAGCAAAGCCATCAACGCCCACCAATGTGGCTACGCAACAATCAGCTATCACAAACCCGTGAGCAATACTTAGCGCTACTTGCTGAACAAGAAGTAGAAGCCAGTGCCGGTGCGAGTGATGATGCGATTTTACTTGCTAGTCCAACAGATGTAATGCGATTACCCGGTTTTGCTGAAGGCTCAGCCTCAGTACAAGATGGGGCCGCGCAGTGGGCAGCAACGCTATTAGCACCAGAAACTAATGAACTGGTTCTTGATGCCTGTGCTGCACCCGGCGGAAAAACCTGCCATCTAATAGAAACTGCGCCAAACATTAGTCTAGTCGCGGTAGATTTTGATGACAAACGCTTAGAGCGTGTGCAACAAAATCTGGACAGATTACAATTAAAAGCGCAAGTTATTCATGGTGATGCAGCCAATATTGATACTTGGTGGCAAGGTGAAAAGTTTGACCGGATCTTATTAGATGCCCCTTGCTCTGCAACCGGTGTCATTCGTCGCCACCCTGACATTAAGTGGCTACGTAAAAACAGTGATATTGATGAACTGGCTTTACTGCAACAACAAATCATTGATCATTGCTGGAAATGGCTGAAACCCGGCGGCACCATCCTTTATGCCACTTGCTCAATTTTGCCAGAAGAAAACAGCCAGCAAATAGAGCAATTTTTACAAAGAACAAGCGATGCGACATTAGTACCAATCGCCCAACAATCATCTGCTGATGATATTGGTTGGCAATTGCTACCAGGCCAAAACAATTGTGATGGCTTTTACTACGCACGTTTAGTTAAAGCGCTTTAAGCTCGTTTAGTAGGGATACCCGCACAGCAATGAAAATTATTATTTTGGGCGCAGGCCAAGTTGGCGGCACACTGGCTGAAAACCTCGTCGGTGAAAATAACGACATCACCTTAGTGGATAATAACCGCGCCAGAGTTAAATACTTACAAGATAAATTCGATTTGCAAACCGTCATCGGCCATGGTGCTCACCCGAGCACCTTAAAAAGGGCCGGCGCAGAAGATGCCGATATGCTAATTGCAGTCACCAATAGTGATGAATGCAATATGGCTGCATGCCATATTGCATACAGCTTATTTGGCACCCCAACCAAAATAGCCCGGATCCGCTCAGAAGCTTACCTTGAGCAGCGCGACAAATTGTTCATCAATACCGAAGTTAAAAACAGTGACACCAAATTACGTGGTGGCTTTGTTATTGATGAATTGATTGCCCCAGAGCAACTTGTTACCGCCTATATTGAACGTTTAGTGCAATACCCTGGCGCACTGCAAGTACTCGAGTTTGCTAAAGGCAAATTAAGCCTAGTGGCCATTAAGGCTTATTATGGTGGGCCATTAGTGGGTAACGCGCTGGCAACGCTGCGTGAACATATGCCGAATATTGATACCCGGGTCGCGGCTATTTTCCGTAAAGGCAAAGCGATTATGCCCCGCGGTACCACCATTATCGAAGCCGATGATGAAGTGTTTTTCGTTGCCGACACCCGCCATGTGCGAGCGGTGATGAGTGAAATGCAAAAGCTGGATAATTCTTACCGTAATATCATGATCGCCGGTGGTGGTAATATTGGTTATGGCCTTGCAAAAAGATTACAAAAAAAGCACTCAGTCAAACTCATTGAACACAGTTTAGAGCGCGCAGAAAGCCTGTCAGAAAGGTTAGAAAACTGCACAGTATTTAACGGTGATGCATCGGATCAAGAGTTACTGCAAGAAGAGCACATTGACCAAACAGATGTGTTTATAGCTGTCACCAATGATGACGAAGCTAACATTATGTCGGCGCTATTAGCTAAGCGAATGGGCGCCAAAAAAGTCATGGTGCTTATTCAACGTGAAGCCTATGTGGATATTGTCCAAGAAGCCAATATCGATATTGCAATTTCACCGCAGCAAACCACCATTTCAGCCTTACTGACCCATATCCGCCAAGGCGATATTTGTAATGTTTACTCATTACGTCGCGGCGCAGCTGAAGCTATCGAAGCCATTGCCCATGGCAGTTCTTCCACCTCAAAAGTGGTCGGCAAGCAAATCAGCGACATAAAATTACCCCCAGGAACGACCATTGGCGCTATCGTTAGAAATGATGAAGTGATTATGGGTCATGATAAAACCGTCATTGAAGAAGGAGATCATGTGATTCTATTTTTAGTAAATAAAAAGTTCATTGGCGATGTAGAAAAGCTGTTCCAACCGAGCGCGTTTTTCTTCTAGCGTCACCAATAATGGCACTATGCTGAATTTAAAACCGCTACTGTTTGTCATTGGCGCTTTTTTATCTATTCTCACTGGCTTCATGCTGGTGCCAATGGCTTTTGCGCTGTTTTATCATGAAGAAACTATCGGCGCATTTATGATGTCCGGGTTGTTTAGCGGCCTCGTTGCGATTTTATGTATTCAAGCTGGCCGCAGCAGCGACGTTAACCTTAATATCCGCGATATGTTTTTTCTCACCAGCATGACTTGGCTGGTAGTCAGTTTATTTGCCGCCTTACCTTTCACCCTTTACCACGGTATTAACTATACCGACGCCTTTTTCGAAACCATGTCCGGCATCACCACCACAGGCTCAACTGTGCTGTCAGGCTTAGACGACATGGACCACAGCATTTTAATTTGGCGATCCCTATTACAATGGCTTGGTGGGATCGGTTTTATTGTCATGGCGGTAGCCATTCTGCCTTTTCTCAATGTCGGTGGTATGCGCCTGTTTCGCACCGAGTCGTCAGACTGGAGCGACAAAACCACTCCACGGACCCAACACATGGCCAAATACCTTTTTGAGGTCTATGTTGTGCTTACCGTGTTATGTGCCTTGGCCTACCACTTGTCGGGGATGCATTGGTTTGAAGCCATTAATCATGCCATGACCACACTGTCTACTGGCGGCTATTCAACGTCTGATAGCTCAATGTCAGCTTTTACTCCAGCAGCCCATTGGGTCGCAATTTTGTTTATGGCTGCAGGAGGCTTGCCGCTGCTGATGTTTGTACAAAGCATTCAGCAAAAAACCTTAAAGATATGGAATGACGAACAAGTTAAAGGCTTTATAAAATTTATCATCTTGGTGTCGGTAACCCTTGGCTTTTGGCTTTGGTTCAAATCAGATATGGCACTGCTCGACGCCATGCGACTATCTGGGTTTAACGTCATCTCAGTGGTTACAACGACTGGCTATGGCTTAACCGATTATCAGGCATGGGGCGCTTTTGCCAGTATCAGTTTTTTATTTCTGATGTTTGCTGGTAGCTGCTCCGGCTCGACCTCTGGTGGGATTAAAATATTTCGCTTTCAGATTTCACTTAAAGTCATGCTCCAGCAATTAACTCAACAAGTCCATCCTCAAGCTGTAGTCAGTAAGCGCTATAATAATCGCATTATTGATAATGATATTATTCGCTCAATCATGGCCTTTATCATGCTGTTTTTGATCGTGGTTATAGTGCTTGCGGTGACCTTGGTACTTACAGGGTTAGATCCTGTGACCAGTATTTCAGGCGCCATTACTGCGGTAACTAATGTAGGCCCAGGTCTTGGGCCTGTTATTGGCCCAGCGGGTAATTTTGCCAGCTTACCGGATACCGCTAAATGGGCGCTGGCTTTTGGAATGTTATTGGGGCGATTAGAAATCATTACCGTGGCGGTACTGTTCGCCCCCAAATTTTGGAAGTACTAATTAGACGCACTAGCTTGAAGTACTAACGTAACAAGCTAACTCAAAGAGCTAGCTCGCGACCGCTGTAACCCCAAGGCTGACTACATGATCGGCATACACTTTCACATCTTCCCAATCAGTGTAATCAATCACGCTCTTAGGATCAGTCGGGCCGTCAGTCATTTTCATAATTAAGCGAATCGCCAAGCTGTCATACCAAGTCCACGATGGGTAATTCACTTTACCTGCAATGATTTTGACATCTTGTGGCTGCCAAGGTGAAAGCTCAATAAACTTTTGTAGGTATTTATTATTTTCTGGAATGCGTTTTTCAGGCTTACGTGCCACAACGTTGACACAGAAAAAGCTATTGGGCTTGCTGCTCAGCTGTTGTTGGTAACGATTAACAAATTCAAATACCGACTTATGATAAGAACCATATAAAACACAAGCCCCTAACGCAATAACATCATAGCTTGCCCAATCAATGTCAGCATGGTTATTATCAAGAATATTGACCACATCACACTGATGACCGTTATGGACAATCTGCTCTGCAATTGCACGACTAATTTGTGCAGTATGCCCACCTCTTGAATAATAAATAACTAAAGTTTTTGCCATTTCAACACCGATTGTTGCTTGAATAAGCAGCCATTGTTACAAAAAAGGCTATTATAATCGCGCTCTTTGATCACAAATTAGAAACGTCTCATATAATTAGATGATAAAATTGAGATCTAAGTTCGCCAGCAGTATGATGAATCTGAGTATTAAATCAGTAATAGGTAAATAAATGTCTAAAAATATTGATGTAGAGTCGATGCTAGGTAATGCCGAGATGGCAGCCAAATGGCTAAAAGCGATTGCTAATCCTTATCGATTGATGATTTTGTGTTTACTGCTGGAAAAAGAACGCAGTGTCACTGAATTAAATGAAACGGTGCCATTAAGCCAATCAGCATTATCTCAACACCTTGCAGTCATTCGAGCCCAAGATTTAGTCAATACTCGTAAAAGCTCACAGAACGTGTATTACACCCTAAAAAATGCTGAAGTGACTGAAGTTATCTCAATTTTGCATCGTTTATATTGCGCAGCTTAATAAGCCTTAACGACTATTAAGCTGAATAAAGTCATTGGCAAACTCATCGACTTTATTCCAATCGGTAAACTCAAAAGTACCTGTGATATCTGTTGGCCCTTTGGTCATCCACATGATAAAGCGGATCATCACTCTATCCATGGTGCGATACTTCGGGTAATCTATCTTCCCTGCAAACACGCCTAATAAGTTAGGCTGCCATTGAGATAATTGCAGAAACTTTTGCATATACGGATTGGTTTCAGGGGTATTTTTAAGGGGCTTTCGAGCAACAACATTTACCGTAAAAAATGCGCTTTTCATTGAGGACAAGCTGCTCAGGTTTGCCTGTATGAACTCATAAAGCTCAGGTCGATGTTTGCCATAACGAATGCTGGCGCCTATGAGTACCTTGTCAAAGTCCGTGAGTGGTAACGACTTTGCTTCAACAAGAGAAACCAAAGTCACCTGTTCGCCAGCCTCTTCTAGCATCAACTTAAGCTTGTTACAAATAGACAAAGTTTGTCCATCGACTGTCGAATATATCATGATGCTTTTAAGCATATCTCTTCCTTTTAATCGACGATTTCCTCAACAGTAATAAGCGCTAAATACCCATTGAAAATAGCTAGCTCATTAGTTTTTCCAAAAAGTCGGCGTAAATAACACTAACAAGGTAAACACCTCTAAACGGCCAAATAGCATGGCCAGTACCAACACCCATTTAGCCCCATCAGTCACGCTGGCATAGTTACTGGCCACCTCTCCTAAGCCTGGGCCTAGATTATTAATACTGGCAGCTGTTGCACTAAATGCGGTAATGGCGTCCATTTCCATTGCCATTAATAGCACCATACAAATGACAAACACTAAGGCATACGCAGAGAAAAATCCCCATACCGCATCAATGACACGATCAGGCAAAGCAGACTTACCAATTCGAATCGAATACATGGCCTTAGGGTGTATTAAACGCTTCATTTCACGAGAGCCTTGTAGTAACAAGAGCACAAAGCGGATCACTTTCATGCCGCCCCCGGTAGAGCCAGCACAACCACCAATAAAACTAGAAAAGATTAATAATATAGGCAAAAACAATGGCCAAGAGTTAAAACTTTCGGTGCCAAAACCAGCCGTAGTGGATATCGACACCACCTGGAAAAAAGCATAATCTAAGGTCTGCTCTGGCGAATCATATATGCCAGCATTATATAAAGTCGCGAAACAAATAGCGGTTAATACCAATTGAATACCAATTAAGGCTTTAAATTCAGCATCACGAAAATAGACTTTAAAATTAATCCCCCGCCAACTGAACGCGGCGAAATGCAGGCTAAAGTTAACAGCCGCAATCAGTAAAAACACCGCACAAATAACATTGATCAGCGGGCTATTAAAATAGCCAATACTGGCATCATGAGTTGAGAAACCACCAATAGCAATGGTCGAGAATGAATGACAAATAGCATCAAAGGCGCTCATGCCAGCAAAATAAAATGCTGTCGCACAAGCCACAGTTAATAATAAGTAGATATACCAAAGCGCCTTGGCGGTCTCGGCAATTCGCGGTTTCATCTTACTGTCTTTTACCGGCCCGGGTATTTCAGCTTTATAGAGCTGCATACCACCAATACCTAACAGCGGCAAAATGGCTACCGCGAGCACAATGATCCCCATGCCACCCATCCACTGCAGCAGATGTCGATAAAACAATATCGCTTTGGGTAAATCATCGAGGCCGACAATCACGGTGGCCCCTGTGGTAGTCAACGCTGAAAAGGATTCAAAGAAGCTGTCTGTCCAACTTAAGTCGGGCTCGGTAGAAAAGATAAATGGTAGTGCCCCGATGGAGCCCAGTACCGTCCAAAACATCACCACAATCAAAAAGCCTTCGCGGGTGCGCAAATCGCCTTTTTGAGCCCGGTTTGGATACCAAAGTAAAAAACCTAAAAATAAACTGACGCAAAACGCCTGTATAAATGCAGTACCGCCGCCATCTTTATAAAAAATGGCGACTAATGCAGGTGGCAGCATAGTGATAGAAAATAATCCCATCAGCAGGCCAGTGATTCTAATAATTGTTTTATATTGCACTGTGTTTATATCGCATAGGTTTTATTTTGCACTAATTTGAGAGCATCGTTGTTAATGCCGCCCAAGACTCGGGCGCGCTAATAAGCCATAACACCTCAGCTAATCACATCTTTAAAGATCAGCGATTAACAATTGAGCTTATTATCGTTATGACTTTGTATTTTGGCATACTTTTTACACTCATCAAACGTTAAACTTTGCCTTAAGCTGACCTTGGGTTTGGGTGGCCAGCTCACGATTAAAGTCATCATGAAATGCTTTGGCAATTTCAAATTCAATTTCGATAACATCAGTAAAGACTTTATTGCTGATAACACCATCAAATTGATTAACCAAATATTCAATTTGATTAAGTTGCGGGTAACTGCAACTCAGCTTAGTACTATAGCGAATATATTTAGTTTTGGTCTCAAGTTCGGTTAAACCAGACTTGATCCCCGATGAGTAAGCCCGCACTAAGCCACCCACGCCTAACTTAGTGCCGCCAAAGTAGCGCACTACAATAGCGCCAATCTCACCAATATTTGAACCTTGTAACGTTGCTAACATCGGCCGACCAGCACTGCCTGCAGGCTCGCCATCGTCGCTGCTGCCAATGGCAATACTATTTTGCGGATCGGACGCCACAAAAGCATAGCAATAATGGTTAGCGCCCGGGTATTCCAGCCTCATGTCAGTAAGCGCACACTTCAACTCTAATTCACTACTACAGTGAAACAGCACAGTGATAAATCGACTGTGCTTGATATCTTCTTCGATGGTGAGTGTTTGATTGGGTATTTGGTATTGTTCAGTCAATGAGACCTAGCTCTCGGGTCATGTTTTCGTTTCTATCTTGGTGCACAATAACATTATCTTCAATTCGAATGCCGCCAAAAGGTCTTAATTCGTCGACTTTATCCCAATTTATTTGCGATTGTCGCCGATCGGCTTTTAGTCCTGCCAGTAATGAGTCGATAATATATATCCCCGGTTCAATAGTAAAAACTTGGTTAGCGGCGATTTCACGGGTGCAACGTAAAAATGGATGCCCAGCTGGTGTCGGAATATGGGTGCCTGCTTCATCACCTAAAAAGCCGCCCATATCGTGTACTTGTAACCCCAGCATGTGGCCTAAACCATGGGGGCAGAAAACACTGGTAATCCCCTGCTCGACCAAGCCTTGAGCATCACCTGTTGCCAAATTAAAGTCCAACATCAAATTAGCCAGTTTTGCATGAAAACGTAAGTGTAAATCAGGGTATTTAACCCCAGGCTTCATCATATCGACTAGTGACAACTGCAACTTGTTCATCTCCACAATCAACTCGTAGAAACTATTTTTCTCAAAAGAGTAAGTACGGGTAATGTCAGATGCATAACCATTATAGTTAGCGCCCGCATCGATTAAGAATGATAACCGTGGTGACGGGATTTGATGCTCTAATACGGTGTAATGCAATATCGCCGCATTTTGGTTAAGGGCAACAATATTGCCATAGGGTACTTCGTTTTCAGTTTGGCCAATGGCGGATAAATACTGCTGCTGAATTTCAAACTCGCTGCCACCATTATAAAAAGCATTCTTAGCCGCTAAGTGGCCTTTTATTGCAGTTTGGTTAGCGCGGCGCAAACATTCCAGTTCGTACTGGGTTTTATCGGCGCGGTGATAATGCAGGTAATTCATTACCGCATCAGGATTACAGCAACTGATGCCGAGCACTTCAGCCACATCAATATGCTCACCAATATATGCCCAGTGCGATAAATCAGCCGGTAATAATTGCGCCACTTGGTCTGCTTTAGTCAGCAATTTAATCTCAAAATGTTCAGCCCAAAAATCATTGGGCTCATCACTGACTTTATGCCAAAAATCCACCGGGCGATAAAATATCAGCTGCGGTTTATCAACTCCGTTAGCGACAACCCAACAATTGGGGTTATCAAGCACAGGTAACCAGGCTTTAAACTGTGGATTAACTTTAAATGGGTAACTTAAATCATCAAGAAACTGGCGATGAGCCTGGCCTGAATGAATAACTAACCCATCAAGCTGTTCACTTTGTGTTATTTCGGCAACACGGCGATTTAGTTCTGCAATGTGTGCATGATAAAAATGAGCAAGCTGATCCATTATTTCAGTCCCTGTAATGATTTTTTGTTATGAAAGAACTTGTGAAGTGTATCACAAAGGGCAAAATTGACTCTAGCTGCCAATTATTTAAACGGACGTTTAAATTGGGTGTTGTATTTTATTTCATTTCGTCGCACACTGTTTGGCAACTGGTCAAATGATGGCCGTCGCTGCTGTGAAAACAAAGCTAGATAACAACACAGTGATTGTGATGTAGAAGTCGCTTTTAGCAAAAAGGAAGCAAGCAATGATCTACCAAAGTCCTACGATTCAAGTTGAGTTATTAGAGGATAATATTGCCAAGCTGTGCTTTAACGCACCAGGTTCGGTAAATAAATTCGATAAAGAAACTCTTTCTTCATTAGATGCTGCATTAGAAAGCATCAAGCAAAACACCAACATACAAGGCCTACTGGTTACCTCTGGTAAAAGTACCTTTATCGTTGGCGCTGATATCACAGAATTTTTAGGTTTATTTGAGCAAGATGATGCCACCTTATTATCTTGGGTCGAACAAGCCAGCGCAGTATTTGATAAACTTGAAGACTTACCATTCCCAACAGCTTCTGCTGTAAATGGTTTTGCATTAGGTGGCGGTTGTGAAGCTATCCTTGCGACTGACTTACGCATCGCTGACACCAACGCCCGTATAGGCTTGCCAGAAACCAAGCTTGGTTTAATCCCAGGTTTTGGTGGTACTGTGCGCTTACCTCGTGTGATTGGTGCTGACAACGCACTAGAATGGATCACCACAGGTAAAGATCAACGCCCAGAGGCTGCTTTAAAAGTTGGCGCTATTGATGCGGTTGTTGCACCTGAAAATTTAGAAGCTGCTGCTCTACAAATGCTAAAAGATGCCATCAACGAAAAGTTAGATTGGCAGTCTCGCCGCGCACGTAAACTTAAACCACTTACATTGCCAAAGCTTGAAGCCATGATGTCGTTTGCAACGGCTAAAGGCATGGTCTTTAAAGTTGCAGGTAAACATTACCCTGCGCCTATGATGGCAGTTAACGTTATTGAACAAGCTGCAACACTTGATCGCGCAGAAGCGCTAAAAGTAGAAAATAAAGCTTTCATCAAATTAGCGAAAACTGAAGTTGCCACGGCATTAATTGGCATTTTCTTAAACGACCAGTTCGTTAAAGGTAAAGCTAAGAAAGCCGGTAAACTGGCTAAGAAAGTAAACAGCGCTGCAGTATTAGGCGCTGGCATCATGGGTGGCGGTATCGCTTACCAAAGTGCAAGTAAAGGTACACCGATTGTCATGAAAGACATCGCCCAACCTGCATTAGATTTAGGTTTAGGCGAAGCGGCTAAATTACTGACAGCGCAAGTTAAGCGTGGCCGTTCTACCCCAGCTAAAATGGCAGCAGTTTTAAACAACATCACTCCAGCGTTAGATTATGCCCCCATTAAAGATGCTGACGTTATCGTTGAAGCTGTAGTTGAGCATCCTAAAGTTAAAGCGTCTGTATTAGCTGAAGTTGAAGGTTATGTTGCAGATGATGCCATCATTGCATCAAACACCTCTACTATCTCAATCAACTTATTAGCGAAGAGCATGAAGAAGCCAGAGCGCTTCTGCGGCATGCACTTCTTTAACCCAGTACATAAAATGCCATTAGTTGAAGTCATTCGTGGCGAAAACAGCTCAGAAGAAACGATTGCTTCTGTTGTGGCATACGCCAGCAAAATGGGTAAAACTCCTATCGTTGTTAACGATTGCCCAGGTTTCTTTGTTAACCGCGTATTGTTCCCTTACTTTGCCGGCTTCAGTGGTTTACTGGCTGACGGTGCTGATTTTGCCAAAATCGATAAAGTAATGGAAAAGCAATTCGGTTGGCCAATGGGCCCAGCATACTTACTTGACGTTGTTGGTCTAGATACAGGTCATCATGCACAAGCAGTTATGGCTGAAGGTTTCCCTGACCGCATGGGTAAAAATGGCAAAGATGCTATCGACATCATGTTTGAAAGTGAGCGCTTTGGTCAGAAGAATACTAAAGGGTTCTACTCTTACTCTGTTGACCGTCGCGGTAAGCCAAAGAAAGATTTAGATCCAACAAGCTATGAATTGTTAGGTAAAGAATTTGGTGAGCTAAAAGAATTCGAAGCAGATGAAGTTATCGCTCGTTGTATGATCCCAATGATTATCGAAACGGTTCGTTGTTTAGAAGAAGGCATTATTGCTTCTCCTGCTGAAGGCGATATGGGTCTGGTTTACGGTATTGGTTTTCCACCATTTAGAGGCGGTGTATTCCGTTACCTAGATACCATGGGTGTTGCTAACTTTGTTGCACTTGCTGACAAGTTTGCTCACTTAGGTGGTTTATATCAAGTGACTGATGCAATGCGTGAGCTTGCAGCCAATAACGGTACTTACTACCCAGCCTAATTAGCAGTAAAGGAATAACATCATGAAAAACGCTGTAATCGTCGACTGCATTCGTACTCCGATGGGCCGCTCTAAGGCTGGAGTATTTAGAAATGTACGTGCAGAAACTTTATCTGCAGAGCTAATGAAATCATTATTAGCACGTAATCCAAAACTTAATCCAACAGATATCGAAGATGTTATCTGGGGTTGTGTGCAACAAACTCTTGAGCAAGGTTTCAACATTGCTCGTAACGCGGCGCTTTTAGCTGGCATTCCAAAATCAGCTGGCGCCGTAACGGTTAACCGCTTATGTGGTTCATCAATGGATGCCTTGCATCAAGCAGCCCGCGCAATTATGACTGGCCAAGGCGATACCTTTATCGTTGGTGGTGTTGAGCACATGGGTCATGTACCAATGAACCATGGTGTAGACTTCCACCCAGGTCTTGCTGCTAACGTGGCAAAAGCATCTGGCATGATGGGCTTAACCGCTGAAATGCTAGGCAAAATGCACGGTATTACTCGTGAACAACAAGACGCTTTTGCTGTACGTTCTCATCAACGCGCTCATGCTGCTACTGTTGAAGGTCGTTTTGATAATGAAATCGTTCCTATCGAAGGACACGATGCAAACGGCGCGTTAATTAAAGTGACTCACGATGAAGTTATTCGTCCAGAGACGTCATTAGAGTCTTTATCAGGTCTACGCCCAGCGTTTGACCCAGCTAACGGCACAGTAACAGCGGGTACCTCTTCTGCACTTTCTGACGGCGCTTCAGCTATGTTAGTGATGGAAGAAGAAAAGGCTCGCGAATTAGGTTTACCGATTCGTGCTCGTATCCGCTCTATGGCGGTTGCTGGTTGTGATGCAGCAATTATGGGTTACGGCCCAGTTCCTGCAACTAACAAAGCCTTAGCTCGCGCTGGATTAAACATAGATGATATGGACGTGATTGAATTGAATGAAGCATTCGCTGCGCAATCATTACCATGTGTTAAAGATCTTGGTTTAACTGATGTTGTTGACGAAAAAGTTAACTTAAATGGTGGCGCGATTGCATTAGGTCATCCATTAGGTTGTTCAGGTACGCGTATCTCAACAACACTGATTAACTTGATGGAAGCAAAAGATGCTAAATATGGTTTAGCCACTATGTGTATTGGTTTAGGCCAAGGCATTGCAACTATCTTTGAGCGCGTTGATAGCTAAATCTAATTTACTATTACAGCTACATTAGTAGCATCAAAATTAAAAACCGAGCTATCTAGCTCGGTTTTTTTATCCCTGCTTTTAAAGCAATGTTTCACGTGGAACATCATATTTCGGTGAGCATAACATCACGCTTTACTAATAAAGCTAGCATCAGTGTTGCATCAAACTTTAACCAGAGTAAAATTAGCGCAATTGTTGAGTAAGAAGAATTGATATGACTAAAGATTTTACTGCCGCAGACCACCACTTAGATGCGCTTGGTTTACGTTGCCCAGAACCTGTAATGATGATCCGTAAAACTGTGCGTAAAATGGCAGAAGGTGAAAGCCTATTAATTACTGCTGATGATCCAGCTACCACCCGTGATATTCCAAGCTTTTGTGAGTTTATGGATCATACTCTTCTAGCAAGTGATACTAACCAAACACCATATAAATACCTGATTAAAAAAGGCCTCTAATCATGATTTCGTTACACGCTATTGCTTACAAAACTGCTAAAAAAGGGCCGATGAAGCCAGTATTTTGTGCCAAGGTAAGTTTATTAAAAGGCGTTGAAAACGATATTTTTGGAAAACCCGGAAAACGGCAAGTGACCGTCATGTCGCAGCAACAGTGGCAATTAGCCTGTAATGAAATTAATGCCGATTTAGACTGGTTAACCCGAAGAGCCAATATATTAATTGATGGCTATAAGTTTAGCGCCGCAGATGTTGGTAAAGTCATTAAACTTGGTAATGATGTTAGCTTACTGATTACCGGTGAAACCGACCCATGTAAAAAAATGGAGCAGTCACAGCAAGGTCTTGAAAAAGCCCTCACCCCAGATTGGCGTGGTGGCGTAACCTGTAAAGTGATAACTGAAGGCCTGATCCAAATTGATGATCAGGTTTCAATAATAACCATATAAGTGTGCCTATTGAGTTTTATCTTTAATGACAGTTGCACTGAGCAAAAATGAATAACTATTCAGTGCTTTATTACACTAAACAAACTTGCAAAATTAGATACATACTCACGTATTTTTATACGACTTAATTAAAACTCAGCTCAAAGCCCCCCACAATTTAACCAACATACAGCAATTTATCAGATTGAAATAGCTAAACACCCAGCTTCATATCGCTGAGCTGCAAATAATTATTCTACAGCCTAGCAGTCACCCGATAGCTGTCATTATTTGAAACAGAATATCTATTTAGTTATTGGCTAATATATGCGATAAATGTCATCAGATTTGTAACTCGCCAATAACACTAAGAAACATAAAAGTGTTAACGTGACCTATAACAATAATGACAACAAATGGACTGTGCATGCTAACTTCAAAAATAAAACCTCTCTACACTGCGATAGCGTTAAGCTTAGCAAGTGTTTCTCTTGCTGCTAATGCCTCTGATGATGCTTCTAAAGAAACAGAAAAATGGCAAGTTAATGCGCCTGCGAACGCGCCGCTAGAAAAACTCTCTATTGATGTCACCGAAGGCACATGGATGAATGTCAGCATTTCCCCTGACGGTAAGACCATAGTGTTTGACTTACTCGGTGATATTTATCAAATGCCAATAAAAGGTGGCGAGGCAAAAAAACTCGCTTCTGGCATCGCTTGGCAAATGCAGCCGGTATATAGCCCAGATGGCAAATATATTGCCTTCACCTCAGATGAAGATGGCGGTGATAATATTTGGGTAATGAATGCTGACGGTTCGAACCCACATCCTGTAACCAGTGAAACCTTCCGCTTGCTCAATAGCCCAGCTTGGAGCCCTGACTCACAATACTTAGTGGCCCGCAAACATTTTACCGGTAGTCGCAGTTTAGGTGCTGGTGAAGTGTGGATGTATCACGTCGCTGGCGGCGAAGGGGTAAAATTAACTGAGCGTCCGAACGAACAAAAAGATTTAGGCGAGCCTGCCTATTCACCTGATGGCAGATATATTTATTTCAGCCAAGATGCTACCCCAGGCAAAACCTTTCACTACTCAAAAGATTCAGTAAAAGGTATTTATAAAATTAAGCGCTACGATACTCAGTCTGGTGATATAGAAGTATTACTTGAAGGCACTGGCGGCGCCATTCGCCCAACACCTAGCCCTGATGGCACCAAGTTAGCTTATATCAAACGTGATGGCTTCCAATCTTCGCTGTATTTACTCGATTTAAAATCAGGGGCGCAAACTAAGCTTTATGGTGATTTAGATCGTGATATGCAAGAAACATGGGCAATTCATGGTGTGTATCCGACCATGTCTTGGACCCAAGACAATGAACAAATTGTTTTTTGGGCCAAGGGGAAAATTAATAAATTAACCCTTGAAGACAAGTCAGTCGAGAATATTCCTTTCAGCGTTAAAACTGAATTAGAGGTGCAACCATCAGTACGCTTCACTCAAAATCTAGATAAGGATAATTTCGACGTAAAAATGCTGCGTATGGCACAAGTCTCACCTAACGGTGAAAAAGTGGTTTTTGAAGCATTAGGCAAACTTTGGATCCGTGATATTGAAGATGGTAAACAAAAGCGTTTAACTCGACTTGATGATGACGTTAATGAACTATTCCCGCAATGGTCACGGGACGGCAAGAATATCGTCTTTACCACTTGGAATGATCAAGACCAAGGCACCGTCAGTATTGTGAGTAGCAAAGGTGGTCGCAGTAAACAACTGACATCACTGCCAGGTAAATATGTCGAACCAACCTTTTCACCAGATGGTAAAACCGTTGTCTACCGTAAAGCGAAAGGCGGATATGTCACTCCTAGAACTTGGTCCCAAGAACCGGGTTTATATAAAGTTGATCTAAAGAATAAGCAAAATATCAAAGTTTCAGCTAGCGGTTATCAGCCACAATTTGGCGCTGATAATAATCGTGTCTTTTTTATGGATCACGGTAAAACCCCAGAACTGGCATCAATCAGTTTAGACGGCTTTGAAAAACGCACTCACTACACTAGCGAACATGCTACCGAATTTAGAGTATCACCAAATGGTGAGCACCTTGCCTTTGCTGAACGCTTTAGAGTTTATGTCACCCCTTTTGCCAAGCATGGCGAAACCATCAAAATCAGCCCGAAAGCGAAAAACTTACCAGTAATGCAATTAAGTGCCCGCGCAGGTGAAAGCATTAGCTGGAACAGTAACAATGAAGAAATTTATTGGACTTTAGGCCCAGACCTTTATCAAGCCAAAGTGGATACTGACTACAACAGCGATGAGGAAGCTAAGCCTGAAGTTACTGCTATTGGTTTCACTAAAAAAGCAGATGTTCCACGTGGAACAATCGCATTTGTTGGTGGCAAAATCATTACCATGGAAAATGACCAAGTTATTGATAATGGTGTTGTCATCGTTAAAGATAATAAAATTGTCAATGTTGGCGATGCTAACTTAACCATTCCAACTGATGCACAAGTCATCGACATTAAAGGTAAAACTTTAATGCCAGGTTTATTTGATGCCCATGCTCATGGTAGCCAAGCAGATGATGAAATCACGCCACAGCAAAACTGGCAATTATACTCAGCACTGTCATTGGGCGTGACTGCAATACATGATCCGTCAAATGACACCACTGAGATTTTTGCAGCATCAGAGCAACAAAAAGCCGGTAATATTGTGGGTCCGCGCATATTCTCAACCGGAACTATTTTATACGGCGCTAATGCACCAGGTTACACATCCCATGTAGATTCACTGGATGATGCAAAATTCCATTTAGAGCGTCTTAAAAAGGTAGGCGCTTTCAGCGTGAAAAGTTACAACCAACCACGTCGTAACCAACGCCAACAAGTGATTCAGGCTGCCCGTGAATTAGAAATGATGGTGGTTCCTGAAGGTGGTAGTTTGCTGCAGCATAACTTGTCGATGATTGCTGATGGCCATACCACTGTCGAACACTCATTACCCGTTGGTTCTATCTATAGCGATATTAAACAGTTCTGGAGTCAAACCAAAGTCGGTTATACCCCAACACTGGTTGTCGCATATGGCGGTATTTCTGGCGAGCATTACTGGTACGATAAAACTGATGTTTGGGCACACCCTCGCTTAAGCATGTATGTTCCGTCTGATATTCTTAATGCCCGCTCAATGAGAAGAACAACTGCACCGGATGAACATTACAATCACTTCAATGTGGCACGGGTTGCCAATGAGCTAAATGATATTGGCATCAAACCCAATATTGGTGCTCATGGTCAACGTGAAGGTTTAGCGGCGCACTGGGAAATGTGGATGTTTGCTCAAGGTGGTATGAGCAATATGGATGTGCTGAAAACAGCAACCATAAACCCTGCAACCACCTTCGGTATGGATCATCAAATAGGCTCAATTAAAGCCGGTAAACTAGCTGATATTATTGTGATTGACGGCGACCCATTAACTGATATTCGTGTGACTGATAAAGTGTCTTACACCATGGTCAATGGTAAGTTATTTGATTCAGAAACCATGAATCAATTGAATGGCGAAGAAGTTAGCCGTAAGCCATTTTTCTTTGAGAAAAAAGATTAATACTGAGGCAACAAGCTTAGGCTAATCGAAAATGATTTAGCAAAAAAAGAAAAGGATGTTCCACGTGGAACATCCTTTTTTTATTTGCTAAAAAACTGCGTTAAACAAAATCGCTTCCATAACAAAAACAATCTGTTGTATGGTCATTAACCATACCTACCGCTTGCATAAAAGCATAACAAATAGTTGGCCCTACAAAGTTAAACCCAAGCTTTTTAAGTGCTTTAGACATGGCCTCAGATTCTGCTGTTTGAGCAGGTAAATCCGCCGAAGTTAAATAATGATTTACGACAGGCTTACCGCCAACAAACTGCCAAAGAAATTCAGAAAAATCATTACCCTGCTCAACAAAGGCTAAATAGGCTTTGGCATTTCGAATAATAGAATTAACCTTTAGACGGTTCCTGATAATTCCAGGGTTTAATAGTAATTCTTCGACTTTGGCATCATCGAATGTGGCAATCACTTTGGGATCAAAATTGGCAAACAAAGCTTGGTAATTGTGTTGCTTCTTTAAAATGGTGATCCAAGATAATCCTGCTTGCTGACCATCCAAGCAAAGCTTTTCAAATAACTCGATGGGATCATAAACAGGCCGCC
This sequence comes from Shewanella sp. 10N.286.48.A6, assembly GCF_002873135.1. GTDB lineage: Bacteria > Pseudomonadota > Gammaproteobacteria > Enterobacterales > Shewanellaceae > Shewanella. Next base: position 77,220 of record NZ_MCVI01000026.1, on the reverse strand, counting down.
CCCAAACATTATCATGATAGTCTTGATAAATAGGGTCATCACTGACCCAACCACAACGTTGTTGAACCATTTATTGAGTCCTTTACTATTTTTAATCTCTACGTTAAAAAATAACCTACATAAGCCTTTATCTACAAGGTATAATCAAAACCATTTTCTATTTATAGCCTAACCAGTAGATAAGCGGACATGACGACGAAACACGACGTAAAAACATTCCAGGGCTTTATTATGACCCTGCAGGAATTCTGGGCGCAGCAAGGTTGCGCAATAGTTCAACCATTAGACATGGAAGTGGGCGCTGGTACATTCCACCCAATGACATTCTTGCGCTCATTAGGCCCAGAGCCTATGAGTAGTGCTTATGTTCAGCCATGTCGTCGCCCTACCGATGGCCGTTACGGTGAAAACCCTAACCGTCTACAACACTACTATCAATTTCAAGTAGTGCTTAAGCCTTCTCCTAGCAATATTCAAGAACTATACCTTGGCTCTTTAGAAGCACTAGGCGTAGATATGGGTGTCCATGATGTTCGCTTCGTAGAAGACAACTGGGAATCACCTACATTAGGTGCTTGGGGTCTAGGTTGGGAAGTTTGGTTAAACGGTATGGAAGTATCGCAATTTACCTACTTCCAACAAGTGGGCGGTTTAGAGTGTAAGCCTGTAACTGGTGAAATCACTTACGGCCTTGAACGTCTTGCGATGTATATCCAAGAAGTTGATAGCGTATATGACCTAGTATGGACAGACGGTCCAATGGGTAAAGTGATGTATGGTGATATTTTCCATCAGAACGAAGTTGAGCAATCAACCTATAACTTTGAACACGCCAATGTAGAAGTACTATTCAAGCAGTTTGATGATTGTGAAGTCGCTTGTCAGCATTTACTTGACCTTGAAAAGCCATTGCCTCTTCCTGCATACGAACAAGTAATGAAAGCATCTCATGCCTTTAACTTACTTGATGCTCGCCACGCGATTTCGGTTACTGAACGTCAACGTTATATTTTACGTGTACGTACTATGGCCAAAGGTGTTGCAGAGTCTTACTACCAAGCCCGTGAAGCGCTTGGTTTCCCAATGTGTAAGTAGAGGTAAATAGAATGAATGTTGAAAACTTACTCATTGAAGTGGGTACTGAAGAATTACCGCCAAAAGCATTACGTAAATTAGCTGAATCATTTTTAGCTAACTTCAGCGAAGAGCTAACCAAAGCTGAGTTGGCCTTTGAAAAAGCCACTTGGTACGCTGCGCCGCGCCGTTTAGCTATTAGCATTGAACAACTTGCTGTAGCTCAAGCTGACAAGGTCGTTGAAAAACGTGGCCCTGCTGTTGCCCAAGCATTTGATGCTGATGGCAACCCAACGAAAGCAGCTATGGGCTGGGCTCGTGGTAACGGCATCACTGTGGAACAAGCTGAGCGCTTGAAAACAGATAAAGGCGAATGGTTATTACACCAAGCTAAAGTGGTTGGCGTAGAAACTAAATCACTGATCGCAGCCATGGCGCAAAAAGCATTAGATAAGTTACCAATTCCTAAGCCAATGCGCTGGGGAAGTAACACCACACAATTTATCCGTCCGGTTCATACCGTTACTATGCTATTAGGTGATGAGTTAGTTGATGGTGAATTGTTAGGTATCAAATCAGCACGTACTATTCGTGGTCACCGCTTTATGGGCGTTGATACCTTCGAGTTAGATCATGCTGACAACTACTTAGCCGCTCTTGAGCAGCAAGGTAAGGTTTTAGCTGATTACCAACGTCGTAAAGATATTATCAAGACTAACGCTGAAGCTGCAGCCAAAGACATTGGCGGTGTAGCAGAACTTGAAGATGACTTACTTGAAGAAGTCACCTCTTTAGTTGAATGGCCTGTCGTCTTAACTGCTAGCTTTGAAGAAAAGTTTTTAGACGTACCGGCTGAAGCCTTGGTTTACACCATGAAAGGCGATCAGAAATACTTCCCTGTATTTGATAAAGCCGGCCAGTTGCTACCAAACTTTATCTTCGTGACTAATATCGAATCTAAAGATCCACAGCAGATTATTTCAGGTAACGAAAAAGTAGTTCGTCCTCGTTTAGCTGATGCTGAGTTCTTCTTTGAAACAGATAAGAAAGAGTCATTAGAAGCGCGCCTTGCTAGCTTAGAAACGGTTGTATTCCAAAAGCAATTAGGCACGATTAAACAACGTGTTGAACGTATCTCTGCAATAGCCGGTTTTATTGCCACCAGCATTGATGCAAACAGTGAAGAAGCGAGCCGTGCAGGTTTACTGTCTAAGTCTGACTTAATGACTAATATGGTGATGGAGTTTACTGATCTTCAAGGCACTATGGGTATGCACTATGCACGCTTAAATGGTGAAACTGAAGTGGTTGCTGTTGCCTTAGCTGAGCAATACAAACCTAAATTCTCTGGCGATACTGTACCGACTGCACCGATTTCAATCTGTGTAGCGTTAGCAGAAAAGCTTGATACCTTAGTGGGTATTTTTGGTATTGGCCAAGCCCCTAAGGGTGCTGCAGATCCATTCGCACTGCGTCGTGCAGCGATTGGTATTTTACGTATTTGTTTAGAAAACAACTTGCCATTAGACTTAGTTGATTTAATTGATAAAGCAAAACAATTACACGGTGAAAACCTCACTAACGACAATGTGTCTGAGCAAGTGCTTGAATTCTTCATGGGTCGTTTCCGCTCTTGGTATCAAGATCAAGGCGTCAGCGTTGACGTTATTCTTGCAGTGCTGGCACGTAAGCCTACTGCACCGGCTGACTTTGAAAGCCGTATTAAAGCTGTGGCGCACTTCAGAACGTTAGAGCAAGCCTCTGCTTTAGCTGCAGCTAACAAGCGTGTTTCTAACATTCTAGCCAAAGTTGAAGGCGAGACTGCCACTAGCATTGATGCCAGTTTATTGGTTGAACCTGCTGAGAAAGCATTAGCTGAAAAGTTAGCTGAACTGCAACCACAGCTTGCGCCATTATTTGCTGCGGCAAACTACCAAGAAGCGTTAGCATTACTGGCGAACCTGCGTGAAAGCGTTGATGCCTTCTTTGAAGGTGTCATGGTAATGGCTGATGATGAAGCCCTTAAGAATAACCGCTTAGCATTACTAAATAGCCTGCGTGAGCAATTCTTACATGCTGCAGATATCTCACTACTACAATAATAGTTAACCCTATTAAGTTGTAAAAAAAACGCGCTTTAACATCAGTTAAGCGCGTTTTTTATTGGCTGATTTTTAAAGCCTCATGATTAATTTTAAATGAAGACTTCGAATCAAATATTAAAAGCTAATCAGTTTTTGATGGAAAACATCAAACTCAGATTGATTCAAACCGACTTGCTGCAATAGCTGCTGTAAATCATCTTGTTCAAGTTTATCTTTTTGCCGCAACATAGAACACTCACTGATGATATTTGCCCGCCATACAGCCAATGCCATCATGTCTGTTGGACGATAATCAGAATTAGCTAATTGTGCTAGCTGAAACTCAAACTGTGCTGGCAGCTGCCAATGCTTCGCCAGTAACGCACTTAGCCCTAACGACTTAGTGGTCATCACTTGCTTAAACAATGCCGAACTTGGCTGTTCACCCGGCTCGGCTTTTTCAAAGGCATCCAGCAGCATTTTGAAAATGGCGATTTTGCCAACATCATGAAGTAATCCCAGTAAAAACACCGTATCAGCATCTTCTTCAGCTAAGTCACTGGCAATAAAAGCCACTTGCATTGAATGACGCCAAATTTCAGCGCCAAAACGCCTAAAGTAAATCGGCTTAATATCAATCATTTCTTTCACTAAACAACTGCGAACAAACTGACGTAATTGCGCTCGCCCTAACTGCACAATAGCTTGGTGTAGATTAGTAATATCTTTGCCTGAACGCTTAAAAGCACTTGAGTTGCATAACTTTAATACTTCGACGCTCAGTACCGGATCTTGCTCAATTAACTGCAGTACTTGTTTGGTTTCAATCTCATCTTGGGATAGTTTATGGTCAAGCTCGGTTATGCGCCTTGGCAGTTTTAACACCTTGGCAGCAATATCTTGAGGTGCACTAAAAGCGATGTCGATTTCGGCTAATATGCTACGTTCAAGATTATTAGCCATGCCACCAGTTTTATGGCTACTCATAGGAAAAAGTAGACTATAAAACAGCGCCGACAAATCTATTTGTTGCGCCTCTTCTGGTGTTTCACTTGAGTTGCTTAAGTATGATTTAGTTTGCCTTACATATGAGTTACTAGAGCACAGTTTCGAGTCTGTAGCGCTTGACTCTTGGGTGTTAGCCGATAGCAATGAATGCTGCTCATTTAATGCTTTGGCTTGTTTGACCTCAACGGCCGGTCTTAAATTAAAAATCTTATTGAATAGCTTTTTAAACACAATAAATTACCTACACTTCAGGTAAATATACAACAGTGACAAGATGAGTTTGTAGAGATTACCGATAAAAAAATGGGCGCCTTAAGGCACCCATTTAATGTATTTTAAACTCGACTACACGTCTAAGTTAGCAACGTTTAGCGCGTTAGTTTCAATGAAGTCACGACGCGGTTCAACTTGATCGCCCATCAAACAAGTAAACAATTGATCAGCGCCTACGGCATCTTCAATGGTGACTTGTAGCATACGACGAGTTTCAGGATCCATTGTAGTTTCCCACAATTGCTCAGGGTTCATTTCACCCAATCCTTTATAACGTTGGATGTACAAACCACGTTTAGCTTCAGACATAGTCCAATCAAGCGCCTCTAAGAAGCTATCAACTTCTTTCATACGCTCGCCACGTTTAACATAGCCGCCTTCTTCAATCATACCGTCTAATGCTGAGCCTAACTTAGCAATACGTTGGTAATCATTTGATTGGAAGAAGTCGTAACTAAATACGTAGTTAGTATCAATACCATGCTTACGGATTGTTAGGCTTGGTAGGTATACCTGACGCTCAGGATCTAATTGTGGTTCAATGTTATAAATAACGCCGTCAGTTTCAATCTCAATAAGGTCAGCGACAAAGGCATCACACCACTGCTTCATTTGTGCTTCGTCAGCCAGCATTTCATTGTTCAGTGCTGGGTGGTAAAGCATACGGTTACAAATAACCGTTGGGTAACGCTTAGTTAAACGCTCAATAACCGCTTCAACCTCACGATACTGGCTCACTAAACGCTCTAGTGGCTCACCTGTCATACCTGGTGCACCCGCAGAAGGGTAAATATGAGTACCATCTAACGCTTGAGTGGTTAAGTATTCCGTTAGTGCTGGCTCATCTTTTAGGTACTGCTCTTGCTTACCTTTTTTAACTTTAAATAAAGGTGGTTGAGCAATATAGATGTAACCACGTTCAATCAACTCTGGCATTTGACGGAAGAAGAAAGTCAACAGCAGCGTACGAATGTGCGAGCCATCGACGTCAGCATCGGTCATGATGATGATGTTGTGATAACGGGTTTTCTCAGGATCATAATCATCACGGCCAATACCACAACCTAATGCAGTGATCAGCGTCGCGACCTCTTGAGAAGATAACATTTTATCGAAACGTGCTTTTTCAACGTTAAGAATTTTACCTTTTAGCGGAAGAATAGCTTGGTTTTTACGGTTACGTCCCTGCTTGGCTGATCCGCCAGCAGAGTCCCCTTCCACTATGTATATTTCAGATAGCCCAGGGTCTTTCTCTTGGCAATCAGCAAGCTTACCTGGCAAACCACCTAAATCTAATGCGCCTTTACGACGGGTCATTTCACGGGCTTTACGCGCCGCTTCACGAGCACGTGCCGCATCAACGATTTTACCAACAATTAATTTTGCATACGTTGGGTTTTCTAATAGGTAATCATTTAATTGCTCACCCATTGTTTGTTCAACCGCACCTTTCACTTCACTCGACACTAACTTGTCTTTAGTTTGTGAACTGAATTTAGGATCTGGCACTTTTACTGAAATAACCGCGGTTAACCCTTCACGAGCATCATCACCCGTTGCATTGGTTTTACCTTTTTTATTGAAACCTTCACGCTCCATATAGTTATTTAAGTTACGGGTTAATGCACCCCGGAAACCCGCTAAGTGAGTACCGCCATCACGTTGTGGGATGTTATTGGTAAAACAGAAAATCTTTTCTTGATAACCGTCATTCCACTGCATTGCCACTTCAACGGTAATGCCGTCTTCACGCTCTTGAGTAAAGTGGAAAACCTCTTTATTCACCGGCGTTTTATTGAGGTTAAGGTAATCAACGAAAGCACTGATGCCGCCTTCGTATTTAAAGAATTCATCACGGCCATCACGTTCATCAACTAAACGGATACCCACACCTGAGTTCAAGAATGATAATTCACGAACACGTTTAGCCAAGATGTCAAAGTGGAATAGCACATCTGAGAATGTTTCACTGCTTGGCCAGAAACGGATTGAAGTACCGGTTTTTTCTGATTCACCCACTGGGGTGATTGGCGTATCAGGTACACCCATTGAATAAAACTGCTCGTAAACTTTACCGTTACGACGAATGGTCATTTGCAGTTTTTCAGATAATGCGTTTACAACCGAAACACCAACACCGTGTAAGCCACCTGATACTTTATAAGAGTTATCATCAAACTTACCACCGGCATGAAGTACCGTCATAATAACTTCGGCAGCGGACACACCCTCTTCTTCATGAACCTCTACAGGAATACCACGGCCATCATCTTGTACTGATACCGAGCCATCTGAATGAATGGTGATAGTAATGTCACTACAGTGGCCTGCTAAGGCTTCATCGATAGAGTTATCGACCACTTCGAATACCATGTGATGAAGACCTGTACCATCGTCAGTATCGCCGATGTACATCCCTGGTCTCTTACGAACAGCATCAAGGCCTTTTAAAACCTTAATACTCGAAGAATCATAACTATTCTCTGACATATTTCTCTCTCGTTTTTATTCAACTACCGTGACTTGCCCATGTTCCACATGAAACATCTTACTTGGTGGGCTAGCCAGCGAATCGACTATTGCAACAGGATCAATCGCTGTGACAAAAATTTGTGCACCGGTTTCGGTTAACTGTTTTAGTAATAGTTGCCTATGCTGAGCATCTAACTCAGATGGAAGATCATCCACTAGGTAAATACTATGCTTGTTTTGCTGTTTTTGAAGCAATTTACCCTGTGCAAGGCGCAGTGCACAGACTAATAATTTTAACTGTCCTCGGGATAACGCATCCTGTACCGGTAAGCTGCCAACGCGTAATCGTAAATCCGCTTTATGTGGTCCACTGCCGGTATTTCCCGATGCTAAATCTCGGTGATATTGAGTTTTAAGTAACTCGGCAAATTCCGTTTTGCTATCCCAGCCACGGGTAAAGGAAACCTTAATATCAACCCGTGGTAAAAACTCTTCGATTATACCCTTAAGTAGCTCATTTAACGAGTCCACATATTGATTTCGTATCGAAGTAACCTGCTCAGCATAACGCACCAATTCCTTATCCCAAAATTGTATATTGGTGTAAGAGGCTCCATCTCTAAGAAGCTGATTTCTTTGCTTTAAAATTCTTCTGGTATTCACCCATGCCGTATAAAAATGACTGTCAGCATGAAAAGCTCCCCAGTCGATAAACTGCCGGCGTGCTTTTGGGCCTTCAAATAGTAAAGAAAAACTTTCAGGGGTGATAACTTGAATAGGTAACGTCTCAGCTAATACCGATAATCGCTTCACGTTATCGCCATTAAATTTAACATCAATGTCGCCATTGCGGAACCGTCTAAGGCCTAATTTAGCTTCGCCATTAGGCATTTCGAGCTTGGCAAACAAGGTCAGTTGATCTTGCTCAATATTGATAACCCGCTGGGACAGATGGCTACGAAACGAACGCCCCATACCGAGAAAATAAATGGCTTCTAAAATGCTGGTTTTACCACTGCCATTTTCACCATAAATTAAATTAAGCCCATCACTTGGCGCTAATGTCGCTGACAAAATATTTCGGAAATGTTCGATATTGAGGCGGGTTAAACTCATGGAAAATAAACAGACCCTAATTTAAAAAGAGTGAAACGAAAGAAGGTGCCTTAATGTAGCACCTTCTTGGGGTAAAACGTTATAGTTAAACGGCGCTTAATCAAGTTTAAGCGACTATTTACTTATAAGCGCATTGGCATAACCACGTACATAGAGTCTTCTTCTGCGTGGTTTTCAATTAGTGCGCTTGAGTTACCGTCTATTAAGGTTATTCTAACATCATCACTGGCTAAATTATTTAATACGTCCAATAGATAGCTGACGTTAAAGCCAATTTCTAGGTTATCTGAGTTGTATTCAACATCGATAATCTCTTCTGCTTCTTCTTGCTCCGGGTTATTGGCGGTAATGCGCAATAATCCCGGCTCAAGCTGAATACGCACACCTCTGAACTTCTCATTCGACAAAATAGAAGCACGGGTTAACGCTTGTTTTAATTGATTACGGCTAGCCACCACAATTTTGGTGCCGCCTTTAGGTAATACGCGGCGATAATCAGGGAAACGACCATCGACTAATTTACTGGTGAATACCGCATTGGCAGTAATCGCACGAATCGCACTATCACCAATCGCAATGGTAATATCACTGTCTTCACTTTCAAGTAAACGCGCCATTTCAACCACGCCTTTACGCGGCACAATCACTTGCTTCTCAGGTAAGCTGGTTTCTATTTGACGATGACTTAATGCTAAGCGATGACCGTCTGTGGCAATGGCCTTTAAGGTGTTACCTGCGGTTTCAAATAACAAGCCATTTAGATAATAACGCACATCTTGGTTTGCCATTGAAAATTGTGTCGAGTCAATAATCGACTTCAAAGTGCCCTGCTTTAAGCTAAATTCAATTTCAGCTTCAAACGCTTCAACATTGGGATAATCTGATGCTGGCAAGGTCGCCAGTGAAAAACGACTACGGCCTGAGCGTAATAACCATTTGTTCTCTTGCTGCTCAATTTTAATTTCAACTTGCTCAGGAAGAGATTTAACAATATCTAATAATTTTTTAGCCGGAACTGTGGTGCGTCCCACTTCAACTTCACCTTGGATGGGAGCTTGACCGACAAGCTCAACCTCTAAGTCCGTACCAGTAAGCTTAAGTGAGCCCTCACTAACTTCAACAAGTAGATTAGATAAAATTGGCAAGTTATGGCGTCTTTCTACTGCGCCACAAACCAACTGAAGTGGTTTTAATAGGGCATCCCTATCAATTGAAAATTTCATTCGTCTCAATTTCCCGATATTAAGAAGATAAGGTACGTATCAAGTTAGCATAATCTTCTTTAATGTCATGACTTTCTTCACGTAACTGAGCAATTTTTCTGCATGCATGTAATACAGTAGTATGATCACGACCACCAAATGCGTCACCAATTTCAGGCAAGCTTTGGTTAGTTAACTCTTTTGATAATGCCATTGCCACTTGACGTGGTCTGGCAACACTGCGCGAACGGCGCTTAGATAACATGTCAGCCATTTTAATTTTGTAATATTCAGCAACGGTTTTCTGAATATTATCAATGGTGACTAACTTTTCTTGTAACGCCAGTAAATCACGTAATGCTTCACGGACAAAATCAATGGTAATTGGACGTCCGGTAAAATTAGCATTAGCAATAACGCGATTTAATGCGCCTTCTAATTCACGCACATTTGAGCGCAAACGCTTAGCAATAAAAAATGCCACTTCATCAGGCAGATTAATGCCGCTCTCTTGTGCTTTACGCATTAAGATCGCCACACGGGTTTCAAGTTCTGGCGGTTCAATGGCAACGGTTAGGCCCCAACCAAAGCGAGATTTTAAGCGATCTTCAACACCATCGATTTCCTTGGGATATTTATCCGAAGTTAAAATGACTTGATGGTTACCTTCAAGTAATGCGTTAAAGGTATGGAAGAATTCTTCTTGAGAACGATCTTTATTGGCAAAAAATTGAATGTCATCAATAAATAATGCATCAACACTGCGGTAGTAACGTTTGAAATCTTCGATGGCGTTATTTTGCAGTGCTTTAACCATGTCCTGAACAAAGCGCTCAGAATGCATGTAAACCACTTTGGCATTGGGATTATTTTTGATGATCCCATTGCCAACAGCGTGTAATAAATGGGTTTTACCTAAACCAGTACCACCATATAAAAATAGTGGGTTATAGGCGCCACCTGGATTTTCAGCCACTTGAAGTGCAGCCGCTTTACCCAGTTGGTTTGATTTACCTTCAACAAAATTATCAAACTGGTAAGTCGGATTAATGTTACTGCGGTGGTTAGCATGCTCAACCGGTTCAGCTTGAGTATTAAACGAAGTACTAACGCGCGCTTTAGTATGGGTATTTTGAGGTTTCTTTATTTCAGCAATCACTGGTGCTGCAGGTTTAGCTGCAGACGGACGACTACCAATATCAAAACGCAGCTTAGGCGCATTGCCACCTAACTGTTCAGTGAAAAATTGATTAATGATATTGATATACTTATCACGAACCCAATCGAGCACAAAACGATTCGGCGCATAAAGTACCAAGGTATCACCATCCATTTCAGCTTGCAGCGGACGGATCCACATACTGAATTGCTGCGCAGACAATTCGTCTTGCAGTCTGCCGATACATTGTTGCCACAGTGAAACCGCCACTAAAAATCCTTAAATACCGTTTGTTGAAGGAGGGGTATTCTATCGTTAGATCTCAATGATCGCTATCGATAAAAAAAATTTTATCCCCAAGCTGATCATTGTATGTGGATATCTGTGATCTTTGAAGATCAAAATCGATCTATTTATTATGAATTGTTCATAGATCCTGCTTTATTAACCGATCAACATTGATCTATAATAGCGCGGCTTTGATCTAGTAAAACTATCTTAGATCCACTACATATTGTGTTGGTACACAGAGTTATCCACATCCTGTGGTAGATTTTTAGGGTACTTATCAAAGTTAAATTGGTAAAAATTGTTCATATAGTCATTTTCCTAGTTGACGGTAGTGATTAAAGTGATTACAATTCGGCCTCTTTTTTGCCCTTGCGTCTTATTTCAAGAATGTAAGGTTTATTAACTACTAAATATACGGATTGCCAAAATGAGTAAACGTACTTTTCAACCAAGCAACCTGAAGCGTAAGCGTTCTCACGGCTTCCGCGCACGTATGGCCACTGTAGGCGGCCGTAAAGTGATTGCACGTCGTCGTGCAAAAGGTCGCGCTCGTTTATCTGCTTAATCAGTAGATATTCATAGTGACTAGCTATGCTTTTACGCGGGAGTTGCGTTTGCTAACTCCCGCGCAATTTAAATCTGTATTTTCAAATCCCATCAAAGCATCTTCTGCTGAAATAACTCTGCTTGCTATTCCAAATTCAGAGCAACATCCTCGTATTGGATTAACTGTCGCAAAACGTTTTGTTAAAAATGCCAGTGACCGAAATCGCATTAAACGAGTGATAAGAACTAATTTCCGTTTACACCAGCATGATATTCCAGACCTTGATATAGTTGTCTTGGTAAGAAATGGCGTGGTTGATATGGAAAATGCAGACCTACATAAATTAATAGAGAAGTTATGGCGCAAACTCAGTCGCCGTTACAATGGTTAGCCACAAAGGCTATTCGTGGCTACCAACTCTTTATCAGCCCTATGCTGGGACCCCGCTGTAGATTCAATCCAACATGCTCTTATTATGCAATTGATGCAATAAAAACGCATGGAACTGCGAAAGGTTGTTGGCTTGCGGCGAAACGCATACTAAAATGTCATCCTTTACATCCCGGCGGAAGTGATCCCGTCCCCCCTAAAAACGACAGGTGTAACAAATAGGCTATGGAATCTCAACGTAATTTAATGCTTATCGCTCTGCTTTTTGTCAGCTTTTTAATGTGGCAAGCATGGCAAGACGATAAAGCCCCGCAACCAGTAGCGGCCCAAACAACGTCACAGACTACTAATGTTGCGTCACAAAACGTTAGCGATGTACCAGAGGCTGATGCAGGCATGCCTGTTCAATTACCTGCTACACAAAATTTAATTACTGTGAAAACAGATCAACTAGACATTAAAATCAGCCCAGTAGGCGGTGATATTGTTTATGCTGCATTAGTTGATCATAAAGTTGAAATAGACAGTGATGACCCATTCGTAATACTTGAACAAAATGGTTCATTTAATTACATCTCACAAAGTGGTCTTATTGGCCGCGATGGTATTGATAGCAGCCGCCATGGTCGCGCTCAATTTTCAGCAGAATCTGAAAATTATGTGTTAGCCGATGGCCAAGACTCTTTATCAGTACCGCTTAATTATGTTGATGCTAATGGCGCAGCATATACCAAAGTATTTACCTTCACCCGTGGTCAATTTGATGTGACTGTTGATTACAATGTAAACAACACCACTTCAGCACCGCTGCAAATGCAAATGTATGGTCAAATAAAACAAACTGTACAAGCATCTGAAAGCAGCATGATGATGCCAACTTACCGTGGTGCAGCATACTCGACTAGCGATGTTCGTTACGAAAAGTATGACTTTGATGACATTGCAAAAAGTAACCTAAACCAACAGACACTAGGTGGTTGGGCAGCAATGCTACAACACTACTTTGTATCAGCTTGGGTGCCGCCTGCAGCTGATTCAAATACTATTTTTACCAGCATGAGTGCTGGCGGCCAAGCCAATGTTGGTTTCCGCGGCGCGGTACATGATATTGCACCAGGTGCACAGCAAACCATTAGTGCCCAATTCTATGTTGGCCCTAAAAACCAAGAAGCTTTATCTAAAATTTCTGAAACATTAAACCTTGTTGTAGATTATGGTTTCCTTTGGTGGTTAGCTATCCCAATTCACTGGTTATTGATGTTCTATCAATCCTTTGTAGGTAACTGGGGTGTGGCGATTATTTTAATTACCCTAACCGTGCGTGGTCTTTTATACCCGCTAACCAAAGCACAATACTCGTCAATGGCTAAAATGCGTAACTTGCAGCCTAAACTGACAGAAATGAAAGAACGCTTAGGTGATGACCGCCAGAAAATGGGTCAAGCCATGATGGAGCTGTATAAGAAAGAGAAAGTTAACCCTATGGGTGGCTGTCTTCCTATCTTGCTGCAAATGCCAATTTTCATCGCCTTGTATTGGGTATTACTAGAAAGCTATGAATTACGCCATGCGCCATTCATGCTTTGGATTACCGATTTGTCGGTTCAAGATCCTTACTATGTATTACCATTATTAATGGGTGTGTCTATGTGGTTAATGCAAAAAATGCAACCAATGGCACCGACTATGGATCCTATGCAAGTGAAAATGATGCAGTGGATGCCAGTTATCTTTACTGTGTTCTTCCTATGGTTCCCAGCCGGTCTAGTTCTATACTGGTTAGTAGGTAACTTAGTCGCTATTACCCAGCAAAAGATTATTTATGCAGGTTTAGAGAAAAAAGGCTTAAAATAAGTCATAGCTCAAACTGATATAATCAACAAAGGCGGCTATTAAGCCGCCTTTTCCTTTACTATTTCAACAAGGTTTTCCTCAATGACAGACACTATCGTGGCACAAGCAACCGCACCAGGTCGTGGCGGCGTAGGTATCATTCGTATTTCAGGCGATAAAGCCACGGAAGTCGCACATAGCGTATTAGGCCATTTACCTAAAACCCGTTATGCCGATTACTGTGATTTTAAAAACGCGTCAGGCGAGGTCATTGATCAGGGAATCGCACTGTTTTTTAAAGGACCAAACTCCTTTACCGGTGAAGATGTATTAGAGCTTCAAGGCCATGGCGGCCAAATTGTGCTTGATATGCTGATCAAACGCGTGATGGAAGTAGATGGCATTCGTATCGCTAAGCCCGGTGAATTTAGCGAGCAAGCCTTTATGAACGACAAGCTGGATTTAACCCAAGCAGAAGCCATTGCCGATTTAATTGATGCCACCAGTGAACAAGCGGCTAAGAGCGCGTTAAACTCACTTCAGGGCGAGTTTTCTGATGAAGTACATCAGTTAGTCGAGCAAGTGACTAATTTGCGCTTATACGTCGAAGCAGCCATTGATTTCCCTGATGAAGAAGTCGACTTTTTATCTGACGGTAAAATCGCTAACTCACTGTATAACATCATCGCCAAATTAGACTTAGTCCAAGCCAGTGCCAAGCAAGGCTCAATTATTCGTGAAGGCATGAAAGTGGTAATTGCTGGTCGTCCTAATGCCGGTAAATCAAGCCTATTAAATGCCCTCGCAGGTAAAGAGTCTGCCATTGTCACTGAAATTGCAGGGACTACCCGTGATGTACTGCGCGAGCATATTCACCTTGATGGCATGCCACTGCATATTATAGATACCGCCGGTTTACGTGACACCGCTGATACCGTTGAAAAAATTGGTATTGAGCGTGCCTGGGATGAAATAGCCTCAGCAGACAGAGTACTATTTATGGTTGATGGCACCACTACCACCGATGTAAATCCTCACGATATTTGGCCTGACTTTATTGACCGTTTACCGAAAAAACTCGGCGTCACAGTTATTCGTAACAAAGCGGACTTAACCGGTGAGCCAGTAATGACCACTGATGAGCACGGCTATAGCGTTTATCGCATTTCAGCGAAAACCGGCTTAGGGGTTGAAGAGCTTAAACAGCACCTTAAATCATTAATGGGTTATCAAAGTAACCTTGAAGGCGGTTTTATTGCCCGTCGTCGTCATTTAGAAGCCCTAGATTTAGCTGCCAGTCACTTACAACTGGGTAAAGAGCAGTTAGAAGTGTATTTAGCCGGCGAGTTATTAGCAGAAGAATTACGTATGTGCCAAATGGCGCTATCTGAAATTACCGGTAAGTTCACCTCAGATGATCTGCTGGGTAAAATCTTTAGCTCATTCTGTATTGGTAAATAGGATCGCTCATGATATTGGCAAATAAGGTTATCGTGCTCGATTTCGAAACCACAGGCTTATCACCTAATAATGCAGATCGCGCCATCGAAATTGGTGCGGTAAAACTCATTGATGGCGTGATCGTCGATAGCTTTCAAGAATTAATGAATCCGGGTAGATCGGTAAACAGTTTTATTGAAAATTACACCGGCATCACCAATGCCATGCTTAAAGAGGCAGATTCTTGTGAAGCAGTCATGACTCGCTTTGCCGATTTTATTGAAGACTTTAACTTAGTGGCCCACAACGCCAGCTTTGATAAGAAGTTTTTAGATGCCGAGTTTGAGCATTGTCAGCAACAATATTCTGGCCAATTTGCCTGTTCATTATTACTGTCGCGCCGCATTAGCCAAGATGCGCCAAACCATAAATTAGGCACCTTAGTTGAATATCATCAGCTGCCTAATGATGGCGTGTTTCACCGCGCATTAGCCGATGCCACCATGACAGCACATTTATGGAATCATCAACTGCAGCTGCTGCAACAGCAACTGCCCCATAAAGCGATTACTTTTGAGCTGATTAACCAGATTTCAAAGCGCCCTAAAGCCCAAGTTAATGGTTACTTACAATCTTTATAACGGCTAACTTATAGCAACTAAAATAACCCATGATACGGCTCGTTAAGGTAATTCAGCGGCGAGCTTATCCACCAGTAACCTCACTTTGGGTGACAAATGCCGATTGTGAGGATACAAAGCCCAAATCCCCTCTTGCTGCTGCTTATAAGATTCTAAAATAACCGAAAGCTTGCCCGCAGCTATCGCCTCTGCCACGTAATAACCCGGTAGCTGCACAATCCCCAAACCTTTAATGGCGGCGTTAAGTAAGCTAATACCACTACTGCACTGTAAATTCCCTTGCACTTTAATACTTCTTGCTTGGCCACCTTCATTAAAATGCCAGTGGGGTTGTGAGCCCACTAAACAATTATGCAGACTTAATTCTGATAATGAATAAGGCGCGCCGAAACGATTAATATAATCAGGGGCGGCGCAAACAAACTGCTCACGGCTGGTTAAGCGCTTTGCCATCATGCTCGAATCAGGTAAACGCCCTAACCTAATCGCTAAATCATAGCCGCCTTCCACTAAATCTAACTGCCTGTTAGTTAACTCACAAATCACTTCAACATCAGGGTGCTGCTGCATATAGTCAGTGACAATCGGCATCACAAATGACTCACCATAGGTCACTGGTGCGGTAAGCTTAATTAACCCTTGGGGTTTATTTTGCAAACTACTTATAGCCCGCTCAGCTTCTTCAAGTCCATCGATAACTTGGCGGCAATGGCGATAAAATATATGGCCTTCTTCAGTTAACGACACTTTACGGGTGGTGCGATAAAACAATTTTGTGCTTAACCTATTTTCAATTTGGCTAATTTGGCGGCTCACTTGCGCGGTCGAAATAGCTAAACGTTTACCTGCTGCCGTAAAGCTATCCGTTTCAGCCACCGCGACAAATTCGTAAACCCCTTCCCATGGCAACATTATTACCACCTCGTAAAAGTAAATTGTATTTATAGCCCATTATCAACTGACAGAAAATAAATACAATAGATCCATCATCTACTGAGCCTCATCTACACTAAGTAGATCCACTTTTATGGTTAACGTTAAAAGGACAAACACAATGTCAGCACAATTTATGAAATCTAAGGCCGCTATTGCATGGGGACCAGGACAGCCATTATCGGTTGAAGAAGTCGACGTGATGTATCCAAAAGCGGGTGAAGTCATGGTGAAAATCATCGCTTCTGGTGTTTGCCACACCGATGCATTTACCTTATCTGGCGATGATCCAGAAGGTGTTTTCCCGGCTATTTTAGGTCATGAAGGTGGCGGAATTGTAGAGATGGTTGGTGAAGGTGTTACCAGTGTCAAAGTCGGCGACCATGTTATTCCGTTATACACCGCAGAATGCGGTACATGTAAATTCTGCACTTCAGGTAAAACCAACCTTTGTAGTGCAGTTCGTGAAACCCAAGGCAAAGGCTTAATGCCTGATGGCACTACCCGTTTTTATAAAGATGGCCAGCCTATTTTCCATTACATGGGGTGTTCAACCTTCTCTGAATATACTGTATTACCAGAAATTTCATTAGCGAAAGTCAATAAAGACGCACCACTTGAAGAAGTGTGTTTACTCGGTTGTGGTGTAACAACCGGTATGGGCGCGGTATTGAACACAGCTAAAGTCCAAAAAGGCGATACTGTGGCCATTTTCGGTCTAGGCGGCATTGGTTTATCAGCCATTATTGGCGCAACCATGGCCGGAGCATCACGCATTATCGGCATTGATTTAAATGAATCTAAATTTGAACTCGCCACCAAACTGGGTGCGACTGATTGCATTAATCCAAAAAATTATGACAAACCGATTCAGGATGTCATTGTGGAAATGACCGATGGCGGCGTAGATTTCTCATTTGAATGTATCGGTAACGTCAACGTTATGCGCAGCGCGTTAGAGTGTTGTCATAAAGGTTGGGGCGAATCGGTGATTATTGGTGTTGCTGGCGCAGGCCAAGAAATATCTACTCGACCATTTCAACTAGTGACTGGTCGAGTATGGAAAGGAAGTGCATTTGGTGGCGTTAAAGGGCGCAGTCAATTACCCGGTATTGTTGAGCAATATCTCAACGGCGAATTCAAACTAGACCATTTCATTACTCACACTATGGGGCTTGAAGGGATTAATGATGCTTTTGATCTGATGCACAGCGGTGAAAGTATCCGCAGTGTCATTCACTTCGATAAGTAAATCTTATTGCCGTATTCGATAAATATCATGCCCTTAACCTTACGCTAAGGGCATTTTTATAAAAAGTGACCAATCAAATGACTTTAGAAAACATCAGTAGTAATAAAATGTTCGGCGGCTGGTTAAAACAATATAGCCATCACTCTGATACGTTAAACTGCCAAATGCGCTTTGCCATTTATCTGCCGCCACAAGCAGCATCACAAAAAGTGCCGGTGCTATATTGGTTGTCAGGCCTCACCTGCACCGACGAAAACGTGATGCAAAAATCAGGCGTTCAACGAGTCGCAGCAGAGCTTGGCATTGCTATTGTGGCTCCAGATACCAGCCCGCGCGGAGATAATGTCGCAGATGATGCCAATGGCGCTTATGATTTTGGTTTAGGCGCCGGATTTTATCTTAATGCCACCCAAGCGCCCTTTAATACCCACTATCAAATGTATGACTATGTGGTAAAAGAATTGCCAGCCTTTATTGAGCAGCATTTTCCAGTGACAAGCATGCGCAGTATCAGTGGCCACTCTATGGGCGGTCATGGCGCCATTACCATCGGGCTTAAAAATCCGCAGCAATATCAATCTATTTCGGCATTTAGTCCGATCTGTAATCCGATAAATTGCCCTTGGGGGCAAAAGGCTTTTAACGGTTATTTAGGATCAGATCAAACAAGCTGGGCTGAATACGACAGCAGCGAGTTAATGAAAAACTCGATGGTTAAGGTACCTATGCTGGTGGATCAAGGCACTGAAGATAACTTTCTAGTTGAACAACTAAAACCTGAAAGCTTAATTGAAGCCGCTAAAGCTCAGCAATACCCGCTGACCTTACGCATGCAGGAAGGCTATGATCACAGTTATTTCTTTATCAGTAGCTTTATTGAAGATCATTTACGTTTTCACGCAAAGCACTTAATAAAGTAATAAAACCTGAATTCGGTCATAAGCCACCTTGTATTATGACCGAACATAAAAATGGAGTGACTATATTCTCAGTAGTCACTCCATTTTTGTTATCTATTTTTTTAATTCAACTTGTTAGTTAATTTTAAGCCGCCAATTTAGCGAAGTACTTCTTAGAAGCATCTCGAACTTTAGGGGCTAATAAAATAGCTGAGGTCATGGTTGGAATCGCCATTAAAGCATAAGCAGCATCAATAATATTAACGATTTCTTGAATGGTTGCTGTTGCAGCAAACAGTATCGCCAGCAAGAAAAATAATTGATATAGGCGTAATCTTTTGCGACCAAATAAAAATGCAAAGCACTGACCACCATAAAATGCTTGAGTAAAAATGGTGCTGATACTGAAAAATACCACGCAAAGGATCAGCAAATACGGACCCACGCCCGGCATAGTAACTTCAAAGGCTTGAGCCGATAAATTAACCCCCTCAGCTTCAGTTCCTTGCCACACCCCCGAAATCAAAATGATCATTGCCGTGGCAGTGCACACTAATAAGGTATCAATAGCAGGACCCAGCATGGCCACTAAGCCTTCTTTTACTGGTTCGTTGGTTTTGGCACTACCATGCGCCATTACTTCAGTGCCAATACCCGCTTCATTTGAAAAAGCCGCTCGGCGGATACCGATCAACATGGTGCCCAATATGCCACCACCAACCGAATTAAGTGAAAATGCTTCAGTGATAATAAGCTTAAAATAACTCGGTATATCAGCAATATTGGCAGCAATAACATAAAAAGCGCAGCCCATATAAATGACGATCATTAACGGCACGACTTTAGTGGCCACCGAAGCAATGCGTTTAATCCCGCCTAATATCACGCTGGCAACGATCAGCATAACCACAATCCCTAAGCTTAAATCCACCCAAAAGGTGGATTGATCACTGGGAAAATAGCCAGGTTTAACAATTAACCACTCACGAATAATCTGTACTAATTGATTGGCATTAAACAACGGAAAATTACCAACAAGGCCAACAACACAAAAAAATACCGCTAAAAAGTGCCATTTTTTGCTTAAACCTTGAGTGATTATGTACATGGGCCCCCCCTGCACATCACCATTTTCATCCTTGCCGCGATACATAATAGCTAAGGTACAGGTGAAAAATTTAGTCGCCATTCCCACAATAGCGCTAATCCACATCCAAAAGATGGCCCCCGGTCCACCCACCATAATAGCCACTGCAACACTACCAATATTACCCATACCAACGGTGCCGGCCATGGCACTGGATAACGCCCCTGCGTGGCTAATATGCCCCACAGCGCCTTTATCAGGATATTTACCACGGACAATATTTATAGCGTGGCCAATGTAGCGAAAAGGAATAAAACGTGAATAAATCAGGAAGAAAAGCCCACCACCTACCAGTAAAACCAGCATGTGAGGCCCCCATGCTAAATCAGCCATTTGAGCCGTAATTGAAACCAGAGACATAATAAAAGTTAATTTTTTGTAAATTGTAATTATTGAAAATACGGATAAAAACCACTTTGTGCAATGCTAAATAGGCGTAAACTAACCCTATAAGTAGTGTTTAACAGTAATCATCTAGGATAAAACATGGCAAAAATAGATATTTTAGTGGGCTCAACTCAAGGCGGAACCGAATATGTGGCCGACGATATGGCGGCTCAGCTTAACGAAATAGGCCACCAAACCTGCATTCATTTAGCCGCAAACTTGGATGATCTTGACCCTAAATCACTGTGGATCATTGTCAGTTCAACTCATGGCGCAGGCGATCTTCCAGACAATTTAGCCCCCTTTTATCAGCAATTATTGACCTCAAATAGCGATCTAAGCGAGTTAAAATTTGCTTTGTGCGCAATTGGCGACTCAAGTTACGACACTTTTTGTCTTGGGCCTGAAAAAATAATTTCAAGACTCGATCAGCTCGGTGCAAAACCGTTTGTGAATAAGATCCAAATTGATGTTCAAAAGGATCCTGTCCCAGAAGATCCGGCACTAGCTTGGCTTTCAGAGTGGCAATCCTCCATTTAGATCCCCAAAAAGCCAGAGAGCTTGGTTAACATCTTTATTTATACCCACAATAACAACCTATCTTATCCACAAAAAGCAAAATACGATCATAACTTTGTGGATAAGCTATTATTTTTACCGATCATAACGCTGTACAGATCTTAAGGTGATCTACTCGAAGAACACCCCTGTGGATAACTAGCCGATCTATCCCCAAGTTATATTGAGTTTGATCCTTCATTGATCACAGGATCGTTTTGTCGTTAACCTATGAAAATAAACAAATAAATGAGTTACCCACAGAAAAGTGCGATCCTAATAGTAATAGTAATAAAAAGATCTATTTAAAGATCTTAAGATCTATTAAGCGAAGCCCGTTAGATCGAAACTAGAAAATTGATCATTCCCGAAAAGCAAACCAAGTGCTAAAATACTCGGCTCAAGCAAGCCCTAGATTTGAAATCTAGTTAAATTTTGCAATATCGAATTTACTTTTATCCAAGGTCACAAAATGCATTTTCATGAACGGTTTGATGTAATTGTTGTTGGTGGTGGTCATGCCGGAACTGAAGCTGCCCTAGCAGCCGCAAGAATGGGGTCAAAAACATTATTGTTAACACATAACATTGATACTTTAGGTCAAATGTCTTGTAACCCTGCCATCGGTGGTATTGGAAAAGGTCATTTAGTTAAAGAAATTGATGCTCTTGGTGGTGCAATGGCTACTGCAACAGATTTTGCAGGTATCCAATTTCGAACATTAAATTCCAGTAAGGGCCCAGCAGTCAGAGCGACTCGAGCTCAAGCTGACAGAGCGCTTTACCGTCAAAAAATCCAACAGATTTTACAACACCAGCCTAATTTACGCATTTTCCAACAAGCGGTAGATGACTTAGTTGTTGAAAATAATACAGTAATTGGTGTAGTCACTCAGATGGGACTCGCTTTTGAAGCGCCAAGCGTAGTGTTAACTACAGGCACATTCCTTAGTGGTAAAATCCATATTGGTTTAGAAAATTACAGTGGTGGCCGAGCAGGTGATCCGCCAGCGATTGCCTTAGCAAATCGACTAAAAGAATTGCCAATTCGTGTTGGCCGCTTAAAAACCGGTACTCCACCACGAATTGACGCTAATAGCATTGATTTTTCCAAGATGGCTGAGCAAAAAGGTGATTCACCTTTGCCAGTTATGTCGTTTATTGGTGATGTTAGTCAACACCCTGAGCAAGTATCTTGTTATATCACTCATACCAATGAAAAAACTCACGATATTATTCGTGGAGGTATGGATCGTAGCCCAATGTATTCAGGGGTGATCGAAGGTATTGGACCACGTTATTGTCCATCGATCGAAGATAAAATAAATCGCTTTGCAGATAAATCATCGCATCAGATCTTTATTGAGCCTGAAGGCTTAACCACCAATGAGATCTATCCAAATGGGATCTCAACCAGTTTGCCATTTGATGTGCAATTGAATTTGGTGCGATCGATTCAAGGCATGGAAAATGCTGAAATCATTCGTCCTGGTTACGCTATTGAATATGATTATTTTGATCCAAGAGATTTAAAAAATTCACTTGAAACTAAAAATATCAATGGTTTGTTCTTTGCTGGACAAATTAACGGTACTACCGGTTATGAAGAAGCCGGTGCTCAAGGATTGCTAGCTGGTATGAATGCGTCATTGCAAGTTCAAGGCAAAGAGGCTTGGTGCCCACGCCGTGATCAAGCTTACCTAGGGGTGTTAGTTGATGACTTATCAACCTTAGGTACCAAAGAGCCATACCGTATGTTCACCAGTCGTGCTGAATATCGTTTGCTACTACGTGAAGACAATGCTGATTTGCGCTTGACAGAAAAAGGTCGTGAATTAGGTTTAGTTGATGATCATCGCTGGGCATTATTCAGTGAAAAAATGGAATCGATTGAAACTGAGTTGCAACGTTTACGCAGTAATTGGGTTCATAATAATTCACCTTTGCTTGATGTATTAAACCCAGAGCTTAATACCCCAATTTCTCGTGAAGCATCATTTGAAGATCTACTTCGTCGTCCAGAAATGGATTATAAGAAATTAATGAGTTTAGAAGGTTTTGGACCGGGGATTGAAGATCCACGTGCTGCAGAGCAAGTTCAAATTCAAGTGAAGTATTCTGGTTATATTCAAAGACAGCAAGGTGAAATTGATAAAGCGATTCGTAATGAAACCACAATCTTGCCGCTTGATCTTGATTATCAAGAAGTTCCAGGCCTTTCAAATGAAGTGATCGCTAAGATGAATGAGCATAAACCTGAAACCATTGGTCAAGCATCAAGAATTTCAGGAATGACGCCGGCAGCGATCTCAATCTTGCTGGTTCATCTTAAAAAGCGTGGTTTATTGCGTAAAAGCGCATAAATCCCAGCAAAAAGTTGTCTTTTGACCAATAAGGGAAGCTTTGAGGCTTCCCTTAGTCATTTTCGCCATTCATAATACCCGATGATTTTATTATTCCCATTGCTTTTCGAGGTCACCCAGCGTGCTAGCAACTCAACTTAAAACCTATTTAGCTGAAACAAATATTTCAGCCACAGATACACAGCAAAAACAACTGGTTGATTTTGTTGCCATGCTGAATAAGTGGAATAAAGCCTATAACTTGACCTCGGTTAGAGATCCTGAACAGATGTTAATCCGACATGTGATGGACAGTTTGGTGGTTTCTCCTTATCTTAAGGGGCAACGCTTTATTGATGTCGGAACTGGACCTGGTTTACCAGGGATCCCATTAGCCATTTTAAATCCGGATAAAGAGTTTGTATTACTCGATAGTTTAGGCAAACGGATCCGTTTTCAAAAACAGGTTCAATTTGAATTAAAAATAAATAACATCACTTCAATTGAAAGTCGTGTAGAAGCGTATGAGCCTGAGCAAAAATTTGATGGCGTCATCAGTCGCGCTTTTGCATCAATCGAAGATATGCTCAGCTGGTGCCATCACCTTCCTGCTGCAGATGGTATTTTTTACGCCCTAAAAGGTCAGCTTAGTGATACGGAGTTAGCGACAATTCCTCAGGGTTTTGAAATAGCAGAAACGATAGTGCTTAATGTGCCAAAGTTAGATGAACAAAGACATCTATTAAAGCTGGTTAATAAAAAATAACCATAGCTAATAATTTATATTATCGGACATCGTAAATCAGTCATTAGGGTGAACTTGTGGGTAAAGTAATTGCCGTTGCCAATCAAAAAGGTGGCGTAGGAAAAACAACAACTTGTGTAAATTTAGCAGCATCACTTGCAGCCACAAAGCGCAAAGTGTTGTTAATTGATCTTGATCCACAAGGTAATGCCACTATGGGCAGTGGCGTCGATAAATACGACGTTGAAAACACCGCTTATGAATTATTAGTCGAAGAAAAGCCCTTCGATGACATAGTGATCAAAAATACCTCAGGTAAATACGATCTGATCGCAGCCAATGGTGATGTTACTGCTGCCGAAATTAAATTAATGGAGTTTTTTGCCCGAGAAATTCGTTTAAAAAATGCCATTGCAGCTGTTAAAGATGATTACGATTACATTTTTATTGATTGCCCGCCTTCATTAAATATGTTGACCGTCAATGCTATGTCAGCTGCTGACTCGGTACTGGTACCAATGCAATGTGAGTATTATGCATTGGAAGGCTTGACCGCCTTAATTGATACCATCACTAAACTGGGGGCTATGGTTAATCCTAGCCTTAGCATCGAAGGGATTTTACGCACCATGTACGATCCGCGAAATCGTTTATCCAATGACGTGTCTGATCAATTAAAACAACATTTTGGTGAAAAAGTGTATCGCACCGTGATCCCCCGTAATATCCGTTTAGCTGAAGCGCCAAGTTTTGGGGCGCCAGCAATGTATTACGATAAATCCAGTGCAGGGGCGAAAGCTTATTTAGCACTGGCTGGTGAAATCATTCGCCGTGCTGAGCAACAAACAGAATCTAAGTAAGTATTAAGTGTAAGGGAATAAAATGACGTTAAAAAAACGCGGTTTAGGAAAAGGCTTAGATGCATTATTGAGTAACAGTAGTGCTGCGAGTCGCAAAGCTGAACTTACACAACCTAAAGCTGAAATCAGTGAGCCACAAGTGGTTACTGAAGACGGTTTACTGATGCTTGATCTCGACTTACTGCAATCAGGTAAATATCAACCTCGTAAAGATATGTCACCTGAAGCACTTGATGAACTGGCTGAGTCGATTCGCTCACAAGGGGTTATTCAACCGATTGTTGTGCGTAAGGTTGATGATACCAAGTATGAGATTATTGCCGGTGAACGCCGCTGGAGAGCCGCTCAAATTGCTCAATTAAACAAAGTACCTTGTATCGTTAAACAGGTTGCTGATGAAGCTGCCGTTGCCATCGCTTTGATTGAGAACATTCAACGTGAAGACTTAAATGCCATGGAAGAAGCCATTGCATTACAACGTTTACTCGAAGAGTTTGAACTGACTCATCAACAAACGGCTGATGCCGTCGGAAAGTCGAGAGCAAGTGTGTCTAATTTATTACGCTTAAACAGTTTAAATGAGCCTGTAAAACGTTTACTGGAATATGGCGATATTGATATGGGTCATGCCAGAGCCTTGCTTGCCATTGAAGGTGAGGAGCAAACTAGCTTAGCTAGATTGGTCGCATCTAAAGAAATGACAGTTCGTGAAACTGAACGATTAGTCAATAAAGCGCTAAATCCGGCTAAAGAGCCTGAAAAAGTAACTCAAGACCATGATGTAAGCCGCTTAGAGCAACAGTTAATTGAACGATTAGGCGCAAAAGTTGCCATTAATCATGGCAGTAAAGGCAAAGGTAAGATTGTAATAAACTACCAAGATCTTGCTGAATTAGATGGTATTCTCAGTAAAATTCACTAAATTCCTCAACAAAATCATTTCAAAGGTAACTTAGCAACAAGGCGTATTTTTAACTTTTAGAATATTAAACGTTAAATATCAGCTTATATCACTGATAAACCTCATATCAAAGTTGCAAACAAGGTGTGAAAAGGTATACTTTGCATGCTTTTTTTTCCCAATAGATTTGTTAATAAATACATTAATAAATTAAGGGAAAATTAAGTATTAATGCGGAGATAAAAAATTGAGTAAGGTTTTAGCGCGTCGTGGCCTATGGTCAGCCTATCGGATAGTGTTGCTACAGGCGGCGATAGCTGGGGGAACTTCAATTTTCTTTTTCGCTCTGTGGGGAGCTCAGTACGGATTTTCTGCTTTAGCAGGAGGTCTCATTGCTGTACTCCCTAATTTTGTATTCGCAACCCTTGCTTTCTCTCATGCGGGAGCTAGAGCATCAAGAAAAGTCGTTTGGTCGTTTTTCTTGGGGGAAGCGGTAAAGTTGCTGCTAACCATAGTGTTATTTGCCTGTGCATTTGGCCTGTTAAATACGTCATTTATGCCGTTATTCATCAGCTACCTGTTGGCATTATTAATACCTTGGACGGCCCCTTTATACTTCAAGCAAAATTAAGTGAGATTAATCATGGCGACAACTGGTGAAGCATTAAATGCTTCCGAGTATATCCAGCATCACCTGACTAATGCGAAAATGTGTTCTGCCGATGGCGGAATCGCTTTTAACTATGCATGTCAAGATGCCGGGTTTTGGACTTGGCACATTGACTCACTTTTGTTTTCAGTAGGTCTTGGGGTTCTATTTTTGTGGGCTTTCTACAAAGTAGGACGAAAAGCAACAACTGGCGTTCCAGGCAAATTTCAATGTTTCGTTGAAATGTGCGTGGAAGGTGTTGATAAAATCGTTAAAGACTCATTCCATGGGCGTAACGCAGTTATCGCACCATTAGGTCTGACTATTTTTGTCTGGGTTTTCCTGATGAATTTAATGGACTTAATTCCGGTTGACTTTGTACCTGAAGCCGCAAACAGATTATTAGGTGTTCCTTACCTTAAAATTGTACCAACAACTGACTTAAACGTAACTCTTGGCTTAGCTTTGAGCGTGTTTGCGTTGATTGTTTTTTACAGTATTAAAGTTAAAGGATTTGGTGGTTTCACAAAAGAAATGACCTTACAACCTTTCAATCATTGGGCACTAATTCCAGTAAACTTAGTATTGGAAACAGTAACCTTGGTTGCGAAGCCGATTTCATTATCGCTTCGTCTGTTTGGTAACCTGTATGCAGGTGAGTTGATCTTTATTCTGATAGCACTGATGCCTTGGTGGGCTCAGTTTGCACTATCAGTGCCTTGGGCTATTTTCCATATTTTGGTTATTGTGCTGCAGGCGTTTATCTTCATGATGCTTACGATTGTATATCTAAGCATGGCACATGAAGAACATTAATTTAATAAAATTAGTTATTTATCGGAGATAAAATGGAAACTGTAATTAGCTTTACAGCAATAGCTGTTGCAATCATGATTGGCTTAGCAGCGCTAGGTACTGGTATTGGTTTTGCTATCTTAGGCGGCAAGTTCTTAGAAGCTTCTGCTCGTCAACCAGAACTAGCTCCAGCATTACAAACTAAAATGTTCATCGTAGCTGGTCTACTTGATGCGATCTCAATGATTGCAGTTGGTGTTGCATTATTCTTCGTATTCGCTAACCCATTCGTAGGTCAGTTACAGGCTGTTGGTTAATCGTCCCTCTTAGTAAGGAGTTGTCGTTATGAGTATTAACGCTACCCTGCTAGGCCAAGCGATTTCTTTTGCTCTCTTCGTGTGGTTTTGCATGAAGTTTGTATGGCCACCATTGATGAACGCTATCGAAGAACGCCAGAAGAAAATTGCCGATGGACTAGCTGATGCAGGACGTGCTGCAAAAGATCTAGAGTTGGCTCAAGCGAAAGCAAATGAGCAACTAAAAGAAGCGAAGGCGACTGCTAACGAAATTATTGAGCAAGCTAATAAGCGCAAAGCTCAAATAGTTGAAGAAGCAAAAATGGAAGCTGATACAGAGCGTGCGAAAATCATTGCTCAAGGTCAAGCTGAAATTGAAAACGAACGTAATCGCGTTAAAGATGACTTGCGTAAGCAAGTTGCTACTCTTGCCATCACTGGTGCAGAGAAAATTCTTCAACGTTCGATTGACCCAGAAGCTCACAGTGACATAGTTAATAAACTTGTTGCTGAAATTTAATTAAGGAAGCGGAGTTATGGCTGAAATAAGCACCATTGCTCGTCCTTATGCAAAGGCAGCTTTTGATTTCGCTGTTGAGCACAAAGCAATTGAAGCTTGGGCAGAAATGCTTAACTTCGCGGCATTGGTAAGTGAAAACGAATCAATTAAGCCGTTGCTAGGTGGCTCATTAGCGAGTGCCAAGCTTGCATCATTATTCATAGAAATATGTGGTGATCAAGTGAACGCGCAAGGTCAAAACCTTTTGAAGGTTATGGCCGAAAACGGTCGTTTAGAGATACTACCTACAGTATCGCTACTTTTTGCTGAATATCGCAATGAGTGGGCAAAAGAAGTTGAAGCCGATGTTGTTTCAGCGACTGAGCTAAGCTCTGAGCAACAAACGCAAATTAGTGTTTCTCTTGAGAAACGTCTCGCACGCAAAGTAAAGCTGAATTGTAGCGTAGATGCATCACTGATTGGTGGTGTAATTATTAAATCAGGCGACTTAGTCATTGACGGCTCTGTTAGCGGTAATTTATCGCGCTTGTCTGATAAGCTACAATCGTAATTGGGAGTTTGAGCATGCAACTGAATTCCACTGAAATCAGCGATCTGATTAAGCAGCGGATCGAGCAGTTCGACGTCGTTAGTGAAGCTCGCAACGAAGGTACAATCGTTGCAGTAAGTGACGGCATCATTCGCATTCATGGCCTAGCCGATGTAATGCAAGGTGAAATGATCGAACTGCCTGGTGGCCGTTTTGCAATCGCGTTGAACTTAGAACGTGATTCTGTCGGTGCCGTAGTAATGGGTCCTTATGCTAATTTAGCAGAAGGCGCAAAAGTTAAGACCACTGGTCGTATTCTTGAAGTACCAGTAGGTCGTGGTTTATTAGGCCGCGTTGTTAACACTCTTGGTGAGCCAATTGACGGAAAAGGACCTATCGACAACGATGGTTTCTCTCCTGTTGAAGTAATTGCTCCTGGTGTTATTGAACGTCAGTCAGTAGATCAACCTATCCAAACTGGTTATAAAGCCGTTGATTCAATGATCCCAATCGGTCGTGGACAACGTGAATTGATCATTGGTGACCGTCAGACTGGTAAAACAGCGATGGCTATTGATGCAATTATCAACCAGAAAGATTCAGGCATTAAATGTGTATACGTAGCAGTAGGGCAAAAAGCTTCTACAATCGCTAACGTGGTACGTAAGCTTGAAGAGCACGGTGCATTAGCTAACACTATCGTTGTAGTTGCAACAGCTTCTGAAGCTGCAGCATTACAATACTTAGCACCTTACTCAGGTTGTTCTATGGGTGAATACTTCCGTGACCGCGGTGAAGATTCTTTAATCGTATATGATGATCTATCTAAGCAAGCAGTTGCTTACCGTCAGATCTCGCTACTATTGAAGCGTCCACCAGGACGTGAAGCATACCCAGGTGATGTATTCTATCTACATTCTCGTTTATTAGAGCGTGCTTCACGTGTAAACGAGCACTATGTAGAAAAGTTCACTAACGGTGAAGTAAAAGGTCAAACCGGTTCTTTAACTGCGTTACCTATTATTGAAACCCAAGCTGGTGACGTATCTGCATTCGTACCGACCAACGTAATTTCTATTACAGATGGTCAGATCTTCCTTGAGACTGACTTGTTTAACTCAGGACTACGTCCTGCTGTTAACCCAGGTATTTCTGTTTCTCGTGTTGGTGGTGCGGCTCAGACTAAGATCATCAAGAAACTGTCTGGTGGTATTCGTACCGCGTTAGCACAGTATCGAGAGCTTGCTGCGTTCTCACAATTTGCATCTGACTTAGATGATGCAACTCGTGCTCAACTTGAGCATGGTGAGCGTGTTACCGAACTTATGAAGCAAAAGCAATATGCTCCAATGAGCGTTGCTGATCAAGCTATCTCAATCTTCTCAGCTGAAAAAGGCTACTTGAAGACTGTAGAATTAAGTAAAATCGGTAGCTTTGAAGCCGCTCTGCTTTCATATATGAACAGCGAACATGCTGAGCTTATTAAAACTATCAATGCAACTGGCAACTACAATGCAGACATTGAAAGTGAATTAAAAGCGGGCATGGACAAGTTCATTGAAACCCAAACCTGGTAATGAATAGAGGTGTCGTAAGACACCTCCGGTCCAGAATTGGAGAGTAAAGATGGCCAACGCTAAAGAGATTAAAACCAAGATCGCGAGTGTTAAAAACACTCAGAAGATCACTTCTGCTATGGAAATGGTTGCAGCCAGCAAAATGCGTAAAGCGCAGGAACGCATGGCTTCAAGTCGTCCATATGCAGAGCATATGCGTCAGGTGATCGGTCACGTTGCGCAAGGTACTCTTGAATATAAACATCCATATTTGGAAGTGAGAGATGCCAAGCGGGTTGGTTACATTGTTGTGTCAACCGACCGTGGCCTTTGTGGTGGTTTGAACGTTAACCTTTTCAAAAAGGTTGTGTCAGACGTGAAGAGCTGGAAAGACCAAGGGGCAGATGTTGAATTTTGTCCTATTGGTGCACGAAGTGTGCAGTTCTTCAAAAGCTTTGGTGGAGAAATCTCTGCCCATGCATCTGGTTTAGGCGATGCGCCTAAATTAGCCGATTTAATCGGTACCGTACGTGTGATGCTACAAGCTTACAACGAAGGTAAATTGGATCGTTTGTTTATTGTGTTCAACAAATTCGTTAACACAATGACTCAAACTCCTGTGATCGAGCAGCTGCTACCTTTGCCTAAGTCAGAAGAAGAAGTAGCTAAGTATCCTTGGGATTATATTTACGAGCCAGATCCAAAAGAAATTTTGGAAGTATTACTGACTCGTTATGTGGAGTCTCAAGTTTATCAAGGTGTTGTTGAGAATATTGCCTCTGAGCAAGCTGCCAGAATGGTAGCGATGAAGGCGGCAACAGACAACGCTGGCGAACTGATCAATGATCTGCAATTAGTCTACAACAAGGCACGACAAGCTGCGATTACGCAAGAATTGTCGGAAATTGTTGCAGGTGCTGCAGCGGTTTAGGTTAGGTAACGAAAACAAGTTTAGAGGATTAATCATGAGCACAGGTACTGTTGTCCAAGTAATTGGCGCGGTTGTGGACGTAGAGTTTCCACAAGATGCTGTACCTCAGGTATATGACGCTCTGAAGATCACAGGTGAAGGCGACTGTAATGGTTTGGTGCTGGAAGTTCAGCAACAACTAGGTGGTGGTGTTGTTCGTGCCATCGCTATGGGTTCTTCTGATGGTCTGCGTCGTGGTCTAGAGGTAGCAAACTCAGGTTCACCAATTTCTGTTCCGGTAGGGGTTGCAACCCTTGGCCGTATCATGAATGTATTGGGCGAGCCTATTGATGAATGTGGCGAAATTGGTGAAGAAGAGCGTTATGAAATTCACCGTGAAGCTCCTTCATATGAAGATCAATCAAGCTCAACTGAACTTTTAGAGACTGGTATCAAGGTTATTGACCTTGTATGTCCATTCGCTAAGGGTGGTAAAGTTGGTTTATTTGGTGGTGCTGGTGTTGGTAAAACCGTCAACATGATGGAATTAATCAACAACATCGCAAAAGCACACTCAGGTCTTTCTGTATTCGCTGGTGTTGGTGAGCGTACTCGTGAGGGTAACGACTTCTACTACGAAATGAAAGATTCTGGCGTACTCGACAAAGTAGCCATGGTTTATGGCCAAATGAACGAGCCTCCAGGTAACCGTTTACGTGTTGCATTGTCTGGTTTGACAATGGCTGAGAAATTCCGTGACGAAGGTCGTGACGTACTGTTATTTGTTGATAACATCTACCGTTATACCTTAGCCGGTACTGAAGTATCTGCACTGTTAGGTCGTATGCCTTCTGCAGTAGGTTACCAACCAACACTAGCTGAAGAAATGGGTGTTCTACAAGAACGTATTACTTCAACTAAGTCTGGTTCTATTACCTCTGTACAAGCGGTATATGTACCTGCGGATGACTTAACCGATCCGTCACCAGCAACAACCTTCGCTCACTTAGATGCGACTGTTGTACTGTCTCGTAACATTGCATCGCTAGGTATTTACCCTGCGGTTGACCCATTGGATTCGACTTCACGTCAATTAGATCCATTAGTAGTTGGTCAAGAGCATTATGATGTTGCGAACGGCGTTCAAACTGTACTTCAGCGCTACAAAGAGCTGAAAGATATTATTGCGATCCTAGGTATGGATGAATTATCTGATGAAGATAAAACAACTGTATTCCGTGCTCGTAAGATTGAAAAATATCTTTCACAGCCTTTCTTCGTTGCTGAAGTATTTACAGGTTCTCCAGGTAAATACGTTTCTCTTAAAGACACCATCCGTGGCTTTAAGGGTATCTTGAATGGTGAGTTCGATCACATTCCTGAGCAAGCGTTCTACATGGTTGGTTCAATCGACGAAGCTGTCGAGAAAGCTAACAAAGCAAAATAACTGAGCATTAGCTTAGTATTTTAGGAGAACTTGATGGCAGCCATGACAGTCCAACTTGATATAGTAAGTGCTGAAAACAGCATGTTCAGCGGTGAAGTAAGCTTCTTAGAAGTGAGCGGCACCGAGGGTGAGTTAGGCATTATGCCTAACCATGCTCCATTACTTACTAGAATCAAACCTGGCATGGCGCGCATGATCAAGCAAGATGGTAGTGAAGAAGTGATGTATCTTTCAGGTGGAATCCTGGAAGTACAACCTGCTTCAATCTCTGTTCTTGCTGACGTCGCTTTGCGTGCCGATGATATTGATGAGCAAGCTGCATTAGAAGCTAAGCAAAAGGCTGAAGCGAATATCGCTAATGCTGGTGCTGACTTTGATTATGAAGCTGCAACAATTGAATTAGCTAAATCATTAGCTCAACTTCGTGTTGTTGAAACCATCAAAAAGAACATTGCCAGATAAAGGTTATTGTTTTGAAAAGGCGACCCTAGGGTCGCCTTTTTTGTATCTAGAATTTGAATCAATTGCATCATAATAGTCGTGCTTATACGCCAATTTTTGACTAATAGTGTAATAATTTCCATGCTGATTTCCTGTCCCCCATAATCTAGGTTAAAATCAGCGTCAATAAACTGCATTAGCCAAAATTGAATACTTGTATAAAGGAATCCCGATGTCATTAAATGTTGTAATTTTAGCTGCTGGTAAAGGAACACGGATGCGTTCAGACTTGCCAAAGGTACTGCACCCTATTGCCCACAAAAGCATGGTGCAACATGTTATTGATACTGCAAACTCATTAGGCTCAAACGCTATTCAATTGGTTTATGGCTATGGCGCAGGCAAGCTGCAAGCTTCTTTAGGTGAGCAAGCGGTTAATTGGGTATTGCAAGCTGAGCAATTAGGTACAGGCCACGCCGTCGCGCAAGCCAATCCAAACATTAACGATGATGACACTGTGCTGATTTTATATGGGGATGTGCCGTTAATTAAGCAATCTACCTTAGAAAGCCTACTTGCTGCTCGCCCTGAAAATGGTTTAGCAATATTAACGGTTAATTTAGCTAACCCAAGCGGTTATGGCCGTATAGTGCGCGAAGGTGGCAAGGTTGTTGGTATTATCGAGCAAAAAGATGCTAATGCTGAGCAACTACTTATCAATGAAGTGAATACCGGCATTATGGCGGTACCTGGTAAGCAATTAAAAGCGTGGCTAGGGCGTCTTTCAAACAGTAATGCCCAAGGTGAGTATTACCTAACCGATATTATTGCTATGGCCCACGAAGATGGAGTGGCAATTGATACCGCGCAGCCACAATCAGTAGTGGAAGTTGAAGGCGCTAATAACCGCGTTCAGTTAGCGCAATTAGAACGTGCTTATCAAGCCCGTGAAGCTGAAGCGTTAATGCTGGCTGGCGCAAATTTACGTGATCCTAGCCGTATCGATATCCGCGGTGATGTGACCGTGGGTATGGACGTGATGATTGATGTTAATGTCATCTTTAATGGCAAAGTGACTTTAGGTAACAATGTCACTATTGGCGCAGGCGCGATATTAACTGACTGCGTTATCGCTGATAATGCTGAAATTAAGCCTTACTCAATCGTTGAAGGGGCAAAGCTTGGAGTTGCAGCCAGTGCTGGACCATTTGCTCGTTTACGTACAGGCGCTGAGCTAAAAGATAATGCCCATATTGGCAACTTTGTTGAAATGAAAAAGGCAGTGTTAGGTGAAGGTTCTAAAGCTGGCCATTTGGCTTATTTAGGCGATGCCAATATTGGTGCAGGGGTTAACATTGGTGCAGGTACTATTACCTGTAACTATGATGGTGCGAATAAATTCTTAACCACCATAGAAGATGGCGTATTTGTGGGGAGTGATACTCAATTAATTGCCCCAGTGACCATAGGTAAAAATGCCACTTTGGGTGCTGGTTCAACAATTGCTAAAGATGTCGCTGAAGGCGAGTTAGTTATTACTCGTGTTAAACAGCGCCATATCAGTGGTTGGGCAAGACCAGTTAAAAAAGCCAAATAGACTAAAAAACGATTAAATATCAAACGACAAGCATAGTTGCTTGTCGTTTTTTTTTACATAAAAAACACAAAGGTAAAGGCAATGTAAATAAACTTTAATAATAATCATTCTCATTTATAGTTGCGCCACATAAATACACAATTGCGAAACTTTAGAGGGTGAAGATGTTAACAAAGCTATCTTGTTTGTCACTTGCGGTAACGAGTGCAATTTTATCAATGTCTGTTATAGCAGAAGAGCAGAGCCATACCAATCAAGCCAGCTCTCCAGGTATCGAGCATATTGAAGTCACAGGTAGACAATTCAATGACTATAAAGTCGGTACGGCATCTGGCGCAATGCGCGGTGATATTAGCATTTTAGATACCCCTCAATCAGTTACCGTCATTCCTGATTTTATTACCGACGAGCAATTAGCCACGAATTTATCAGAAGTGCTAGTTAATGACTCCAGTGTGACTGGCGGCAGTGAAAAGTGGAATCGTCAGGTATTTAACCTTCGCGGTTTTGAGCTATCTTCAGGCTCAGGTTTCTTGATTAATGGTCAGCAGCAGTGGTCTCACTATGTACAGCCAATCGAAACATTACAGCAAGTTGAAGTGTTAAAAGGGCCTTCAAGCATGTTGTACGGTCAGTCAGGTCCCGGTGGACTGATTAATATGGTTACCAAAAAATCGACTTATGATTCAATGATCGATATCGGTTTTGACATTGATGAGCATGGTTCTACTCGTTTGCAACTTGATGCGGGTGGCAGTTTGAATGAAGCGCAAACGCTGCGCTATCGCACCGTGCTGGTGAAACAAGATACCCAGTATTGGCGAGAGTACCGCGATGACTCTAATCAAGAACGAGATCGTTGGTTAGGCTATTTAAATGTAGAGTTTGATGTCACTGATGATTTGTTGTTGTCGGTTAAATATGACCATACCCAAGACAAAACCGGAATCGATCGTGGTGGTTGGTTAGATGCTGATGGAGAACTTATTGGTGGACGTGACACAATTTGGGATATGCCTTGGGCATTTACCGATAACACCATTAGTAATTTAGGTGCTGAATTAACTTATCATTTAACTGATGATTGGAAAATTAAAGCTGGTTATAACGACCAACAATTTAACCGTCAGCGTTTAGATTCATCGCCAAGCCTATGTACTGCATGTGGTGATGATCCGCTAACAGATGGCTACTATATCAGTCCATTTGATCGTTATGATGATTGGCAGCATAAGACTGGCTTTGTTGATTTAACGGGTAATTTTCAAACTGGTAATTTAGGTCATCAATTGTTAATTGGCGCCAATATGCTTGATTATTATTACGGTCAGCTCAAAGAATCTGGCGACAAATATCAAGTTGTGATGCCTGGGCTGCCCATGCCTAACCCTCAACTTGATTATCGTAATGATGACACTAAATCTGAAAGTGAATACAAGCATTACGGCTTTTATATTCAAGATTTAATAACAATCAATGACTCATGGAAAGCGCTGGCTGGTATGCGTTATGACGAGCAAAAGAAAGAAGGTGCTGGTAACAATAGCTATGCAGTGTCACCTAAGTTTGGGCTTATTTACTCGCCAGTAGAAAGCGCAAGCATTTACCTTAATTATTCAAAAAGCTTCACACCACAAGGTATGGTTAACGATATTAATGATCTTAATGACCAAATGAACCTTGATCCTGAATACGGCGAACAGTATGAACTTGGTGCCAAGTGGGAGCTATTTGACGGCAGTTTATTGCTGACTGGCGCTGTATTTGATATCACAGTGAATAATGTCACAGTAAAAGAGCAGATTGAAAACTCTGAGCAAACCATTACCACTCAATCAGGTGAGCAGCGCCATCGAGGTTTTGAAATAGGTTCACAAGGCCAACTAAGCGATAAATGGTTTATGACCGGTTCAATGATGTATTTAGATGCAGAGTATATCCGCCCAGATCAAGATAGCTTGAATGGCAAAACCCCAGTAGATGCGCCTGAATTATCGGCGAATATCTGGACTCGTTACGAAATGACCCAAGACTTAGCCTTTAATTTCGGGGCAATATATGTTGGCGAACGTTTTGCTAATACCAGTAATGCCATTGTAAAAGACGACTATGTTCGTTTTGACTTAGGTGCTGCCTATTCAATGCCGGTAATGGGAAGCGATATTAGCGTACGCATGAATATCAAAAACCTATTTGATACCGACTATCTTGATGGTGGTTCAGAAACTGATGTCACCGTTGGAGAGGGACGGAACTTTAGCTTAGCATTTGAAGCAAAATTCTAAGTATTAATAAGGCATTAAGTAAATTACTGCCACAATTGTTACAGTGACACTGCTAGCTTACTTTAACTTTTGATTATCAATATCAAGCCCCTATATCAATGATAGGGGCTTTTTGTTGGGCTAAATTTGAAATAGCTAATTTTCAAAGGCTAGTAAAAAAGTTTCGTTTAGTTATAATATGTCTTTCGAACCGAAACTTAAGCTACTGAACATGAATAAAAGAAACACACAGCAGCGACGCCATAGCATTATTAGCCTGTTGAATAGCCAAGGTGAAGTCAGTGTTGATGAGTTATCCTTACGGTTCGAAACTTCTGAAGTCACCATTCGTAAAGACTTAGCCACTTTAGAAAAAACCGGACTGTTATTACGCCGCTATGGTGGCGCAGTTGCTATACCTGATGAAGTCACTCAGGCATTTAGCAGCAAAATAGCCCCTAATAAATTATCAATCGCCAAAGCTGCGGCTGAATTAATTAACGATCACAACCGCATTATCATTGATAGCGGCAGTACCACCTCAGGGTTAATTCAACAGCTCAATCATAAGCGCGGTTTGTTAGTGATGACGAACTCATTGCAACTGGCAAACGCCATCCATGAGTTAGAAAATGAGCCGACATTATTGATGACCGGCGGCACTTGGGATCCGCATTCAGAGTCGTTTCAAGGTCAAATAGCGGAACAAGTACTACGCTCATATAACTTTGACCAGCTATTTATTGGCGCAGATGGCATTGATTTAGCCCGTGGCACCACCACCTTTAACGAATTAACTGGCTTAAGCAAAGTGATGGCAGAGGTCTCAAGAGACGTTATCGTGATGCTTGAATCGGACAAGTTTGGCCGCAGGATCCCCAACCTCGAATTACCTTGGAGCAATATCAGTGTATTAGTCACTGATGACAAGCTACCAGCAGAGACTGTGGCCACAATTACAGAATATGGTGTGAGAGTCATTTTGGCTCCTCACAAAGAATAGTTTTTCATTTTTACTAAATTAAATAATTGGACATAAATTATGTGTGGAATCGTAGGCGCAGTAGCGCAAAGAGATGTGGCTGAAATTTTAGTAGAAGGCCTTAAGCGCCTTGAATACCGTGGTTATGACTCTGCAGGTGTTGCCATCATCAATAATGATCAACTTGGCCGTACTCGCCGCGTCGGTAAAGTACAAGAGTTATCAGATGCGTTAGCCGCAGCACCACTGGCTGGCGGCACAGGTATTGCGCACACCCGTTGGGCAACCCACGGTGAGCCAAGCGAGCGTAATGCTCATCCACATGTGTCTGAAGGCGATATTGCCGTAGTGCATAACGGTATTATTGAAAACCATAATAAACTGCGCGAAATGCTAAAAGGTTTGGGTTACAGCTTTGCATCAGATACTGATACCGAAGTGATTTGTCACCTTGTTCATCACGAGTTGAAAACACATGACACCCTAGTTGCCGCTGTGCAAACTGCTGTTAAACAACTAGAAGGTGCTTACGGAACTGTAGTTGTCGATCGCCGTGATAACTCTCGCATGGTTGTTGCCCGTAGTGGTAGCCCGTTAGTCGTGGGTTACGGTTTAGGTGAAAACTTTATCGCATCAGATCAGCTGGCTTTATTACCTGTTACCCGTTCATTTGCCTTTTTAGAAGAAGGTGATGTAGCCGAAGTGACTCGCCGTGAAGTGAATATTTTTGATGTTGATGGCAATGCAGTAGAGCGTGAAGTGAAAGAGTCAGAAGTCACCCACGATGCCGGTGATAAAGGTGAATACCGTCACTACATGCTTAAAGAAATCTACGAGCAGCCAACTGCCATCGCCCATACTTTAGAAGGCCGTATTGCTGGTGGTAAAGTATTAGATACTGCTTTTGGTGACAACGCAGCCGAGTTCTTAAAAGGCATCAAACACGTACAAATCATTGCCTGTGGTACCAGTTACCATGCGGGTATGGCGGCGCGTTACTGGTTAGAAGACTGGGCAGGCGTATCCTGTAATGTTGAAATCGCCTCTGAGTTCCGTTATCGCAAATCGCACTTATTCCCTAACAGCTTGTTGGTGACGATTTCACAATCAGGTGAAACAGCTGATACTTTAGCGGCAATGCGTCTAGCAAAAGAAATGGGCTATAAAGCCACCTTAACCATCTGTAATGCACCTGGTTCATCATTAGTGCGTGAATCTGATATGGCTTACATGATGAAAGCCGGCGTTGAAATTGGTGTGGCTTCAACTAAAGCCTTTACCGTGCAATTGGCTGGTTTATTAATGCTAACCACAGCAATTGGTCGTCACAATGGCATGAGTGAAGAAATGCAAGCCGCTATCACTCAAAGCCTACAATCTATGCCTGCGAAAGTTGAGCAAGCCCTTGGTTTAGATGATGCCATTGCTGAGCTAGCCGAAGACTTTGCCGACAAGCACCATGCACTATTTTTAGGCCGAGGTGATCAATACCCAATCGCAATGGAAGGCGCACTAAAGCTGAAAGAAATTTCATACATTCATGCAGAAGCCTATGCCTCTGGTGAACTAAAGCACGGCCCATTAGCACTTATTGATGCTGACATGCCGGTTATTGTTGTCGCACCTAACAACGAGCTGCTTGAAAAGCTTAAATCAAACGTCGAAGAAGTGCGTGCTCGTGGTGGCTTAATGT
The DNA here is from genome assembly GCF_002873135.1 of Shewanella sp. 10N.286.48.A6. Classification (GTDB taxonomy): domain Bacteria; phylum Pseudomonadota; class Gammaproteobacteria; order Enterobacterales; family Shewanellaceae; genus Shewanella. The sequence continues at coordinate 37,988 of NZ_MCVI01000026.1, read as the reverse complement.
ATGTGTTTGCCGATAAAGATGCCGAGTTTGAGTCTGATGACACCATGAAGGTGATCCCAGTGCCACATTGTGATGAGTTTATGGCACCGCTTATCTACACCATTCCACTACAGTTATTGTCATACCATGTGGCACTAATTAAAGGTACAGACGTGGATCAACCACGTAACCTAGCCAAATCGGTAACGGTTGAATAAATCGAGAGTTAATTACTAGCATTTTAAAAGCCTCAACATGCAGATGTTGGGGCTTTTTTGTTTATGGGAGTTTGAATATTAGCTGAAACTTATCATTCTAAGCTCAAAATAAAACTAGAATATATGGTATTTCGTATATACAATCTTTTATATAAGTTTTGAATGGGTATAAATATGAGTATTAACAAACAACGAGTGTTATTTCTGTGTACGGGCAATTCAGCCCGCTCGCAAATGGCTGAAGTGTTGTTAAAACATCGCGCGGGTGATCGCTTTGAGGTTTATAGCGCTGGTACTCAGCCTGAAGCAGTGGACCCTCGCGCTGTTGATGCCCTGAATCGTTTTGGCATTGATGCCGCTGATACAGCTCAGCTTGTTGCAAACTCTATCAATGACTTTAAAGCGCAGCAGTTTGATTACGTCATTACCCTGTGTAATCGGGCTACTGCGGAGTGCCGCAGTTATGAAGCTGCCGGTAAACAACTGGCTTGGGATTTTCCCGATCCTAAAGCGCGTTCAGGTTGTCAGCCTTTTTCCGCGACCCTGAATGAAATCAATGATCGCTTGTCGATGTTTCTTTTAGTGGAAGCAGAGCCTATTAGCTCTACATCTATTAACTCTAAATCTATTAGTTCTGAAACTGCCACCAGCACTGAGCCAGTAAAGCAGCTCGAACCTAGCGCTTTTTATAAATGCTTAACTGATGACATTCGCTTAAAAACCTTAATGTTGACCCACTATCATGGTGAGTTATGTGTCTGTGAGTTGATGCAGGCATTGGAAGAAGATAGTCAGCCCAAGGTATCGCGTAATCTGGCGGTGCTTAAAAAAGCCAACATTATCAGCGACCGTAAACATGGCCAGTGGGTGTTTTATCGGATTAATGCCGAGCTGCCTTTGTGGGCCAAATCTGTGATAGCACAAACCACTGAAAATAATATTTCCCTAATAGCCGCGCCGCTGCAAAGGCTAGCGCAAATGCAAGGTCGGCCAAGCAAGGCAAACTTTAGCAAGGCAAACTTTTGTAACTAGCGCTAAGCAAAGAATTACAGAACAAATTTAAAAATTAACCTTAAGAAACAGCAGAGAACTTACTAATGACTATTAAAATCGGAATTAATGGCTTTGGCCGTATGGGACGTTTAACAATGCGCGCCGCATTTGATTGGGATGAGATTGAAATCGTGCATATCAATGATCCCGCGGGCGATGCCGCAACACTAGCGCACCTGATGACCTTTGATTCAGTTCATGGCCGTTGGCATCATGAAGCAAGCCATACTGAAGTGAATGGCACTCAAGCCATGGTCATTAATGGCAAAACCATCCCATGTACTCAAAATGTGGCAACCCAAGATACTGACTGGTCACAGTGTGATGTAGTGGTTGAGGCGTCGGGTAAAATTAAAACCAAAGCATTGCTGCAAGCTTATTTAGATCAAGGCGTAAAACGTGTCGTTGTTACTGCGCCGGTTAAAGAAGATGGCGTGCTGAATATCGTGATGGGTGTTAACGAAGGCTTATATGATAAAGCGCTTCACCCTATTGTGACCGCAGCCTCTTGTACCACTAACTGTTTAGCCCCTGTGGTTAAAGTTATTCATGAAAAAATTGGTATTAAGCATGGCTCGATGACCACCATTCATGACATTACTAACACCCAAACCATTATTGATGCACCGCATCAAGATTTACGCCGCGCCCGTGCGTGTGGCACTAGCTTAATTCCTACCACCACAGGTTCAGCAACGGCAATTACCCATATTTTCCCTGAGCTAAAAGGCAAGCTTAACGGTCACGCGATTCGAGTGCCATTAACCAATGCCTCTTTAACCGATTGCGTATTTGAAGTTGAGCGTAAAACCGATATTGCAGAGGTTAACCAAGTATTAAAGCAGGCAGCTGACAATGAGCTTAAAGATATTTTAGGGTATGAAGAGCGTCCGCTAGTCTCAATCGATTATAAAACCGATCCACGCTCAAGCATTATTGATGCCTTATCCACCATGGTGGTTAATGACACTCAAGTGAAACTGTATGTTTGGTATGACAATGAGTGGGGCTATGCAAATCGCACCGCTGAGTTAGTCCGTATGGTTGGTTTGGCTGACAAGTACTAGATAAAGGTTATGAGCTAATGGGGCTTTTATCATTAAGCAATTTATCACCACAGATTAAGCAGTACTTGGTGATAACCGGTAATTATTGGGCGTTTACCTTAACCGATGGTGCACTGCGGATGCTGGTGGTGCTGTACTTTCATCACTTAGGTTATAGTCCGCTCAATATTGCCATGCTGTTTTTGTTTTATGAAATCTTTGGGGTGGTCACTAACTTAGTGGGCGGTTGGCTTGGGGCGCGTTTGGGGCTGAATAAAACCATGAATATTGGTTTGGGGCTGCAAATTATCGCCTTAGCCATGTTAGCGGTGCCGGCTGACATGCTTAGTATTGGCTATGTTATGTTGGCGCAGGCACTGTCAGGTATTGCTAAAGATTTAAATAAAATGAGTGCTAAAAGCGCCATTAAACTCTTGGTGCCTGTAGGGGCTGAGGGCAAGTTATATCAGTGGGTCGCAATTCTTACCGGTTCTAAAAATTCCTTAAAAGGGGTGGGTTTCTTCTTAGGCGGCTTATTACTGACATTACTTGAGTTCAGAGGGGCGATTATCTTAATGGCGTCACTGTTGGCGCTGGTATGGCTATTTAGCTTAGTTACGCTTAAGCAGGATCTAGGTAAAGCCAAGAGTAAGCCTAAGTTTAAAGAGGTGTTTTCAAAAAGTCGTTCAATCAACATATTGTCTGCAGCGCGAATGTTTTTATTCGGCGCTCGTGATGTGTGGTTTGTGGTGGCCTTGCCAGTGTTTTTGGCGGTGACCTTTAATTGGGATCACTGGTGGGTGGGCGGCTTTATGGCAAGTTGGGTTATTGGTTACGGCATTGTGCAATCCTTCGCACCTTACATTACTGGTAAAAAGCATGGCCAAGTGCCTAGCGGCCGTGCAGCGGTATTGTGGGCCAGCTATTTATGCGCCATTCCTGCGGCTATCGCACTGGCGTTACAGATGGACTTTTATGTGCAAAGCAGCATTATCATTGGCTTACTGATATTTGGCGCTGTGTTTGCGGTGAACTCATCACTGCATAGCTATTTAATCGTGAGCTATGCAGACAGTGATGAAGTGTCCCTTGATGTGGGCTTTTACTATATGGCTAACGCCATGGGGCGATTAATCGGTACGGTATTATCTGGGCTAGTGTTTCAGTTTTATGGTCTAGAAGCCTGCTTGTGGATCTCGGCGGCTTTTGTTGCCATCGCAGCAGGGCTATCGACCAAGTTACCTGTGACCAAACTGAGCACGCACTAATTTACGCACTAATTAATAGTCACAATTATTGCCGACAGTGATGAAGTGTCCCTTGATGTGGGCTTTTACTATATGGCTAACGCCATGGGGCGATTAATCGGAACGGTATTATCTGGGCAGTGTTTCAGTTTTATGGTCTAGAAGCCTGCTTGTGGATCTCTGCGGCCTTTGTTGCTATTGCAGCAGGGCTATCGACCAAGTTACCTGTGACCAAACTGAATACGAACTGATTTATCGTTACAGTTACCGCAGTGCTATTTAATGGTCATTCTAAATAAAAGGCCCGTTTAACGGGCTTTTTCATCTTCATCTATCTTATTTGAATCATTGTTCTTGTTTGAGTACTTCGAAAGTGAAGCATTTTGGGGCTAATTTTTAACGTTTTTTAGTGTTGTAAAATTACTTAATTGTAATAATTTGATCTGATAAAGTGACATTTTATTCTGTTTGAAATCACGCCGCTATTGATTCAGTTGGTCACCCTTGTGAGGTTGATGTTGGTGATGCTTTTAAGTTGTAATTTGATTGCTGCCTGTCTGCTCCTTATGAAAGCGCTATTTAGGCTTTGTGTTGTTATTTATAAGGCGTTGTCAGGCTTTTAATCGTCTAATAAAAATAATCATCCCGACTGGTATCTATTGCTTGAGTCCGTGCCATTGCTCGCTAAACTGCTCGTATCGTAGAGTTTAGTGAGTTAAAAATGTATGGATGTTTTCATCAGTTTACTAGGCATGTGTGCCTTGATTGGTTTAGCTGTTTTACTGTCAGAACGAAGAAAGGCTATTAACCTAAGAACGGTTATCGGTGCGTTAGCATTCCAAGTCGCCTTTGGTGCATTTGTAATGTACGTGCCAATGGGTCAAACCATATTGGATAGCGCTTCTAATGGCGTGATGCACGTTATTAGCTACGGCAATGAAGGCTTAAGCTTCGTGTTTGGTGACTTAGCCAAATTCAGTGTTGGATTCATCTTCTTAATTAACGTGTTATTTATTGTGGTATTTATTAGCTCGCTCATCGCCGTGCTGTATTACCTTGGCATCATGCAGCTGTTTATTGGCATTATTGGCGGCGCATTATCAAAAATACTTGGCACTAGCCGCGCTGAGTCCTTATCGGCAACCGCCAATATTTTTGTGGGACCGATTGAAGCCCCTTCAATGGTGCGTCCTTTTGTAAAACACATGACCCGCTCAGAGCTATTTGCAGTGATGACTGGCGGTTTAGCCTCTGTTGCTGGTGGCACCATGATTGGTTATATCCAAATGGGTGTTGATATTAAGTACGTGCTGACCGCTGCCTTTATGACTGCACCAGCAGGACTGTTGTTTGCCAAAATTATGTGGCCAGAAACTGAAACGCCTCGCAATGACATTGGTAAGGTCATGGATGAGCAAGAAGACAAACCGAGCAATGTACTTGATGCTGCCGCCAATGGCGCAGCGATGGGCATGCAACAGGTGATGATGGTTGCTGCGCTACTGATTGCATTTGTGGGATTGATTGCAATGGTTAACGGTCTTATCGGTGGCGTAGGTAGTTGGTTTGGTATTGCAGATCTAACGCTACAAGCCATCTTAGGTTACTTATTAGCGCCACTTGCATGGTTAATGGGTGTGCCTTGGTCTGAAGCGACCCAAGCGGCTTCATTTATCGGCCAAAAAATGGTGATTAATGAGTTTGTTGCCTATCTCGACTTCTTAAAAGTGGCTTCAGAGCTGTCGCCAAAAACCCAAATTATTATCAGTTTTGCCCTTTGTGGCTTCGCTAACATTGGCTCACTCGCCATGGTGATTGGCGGTTTAGCGGCATTGTGCCCAGAGCGTCGTCATGACCTAGGTGAAATTGGCATGAAAGCCTTAATTGCCGCTGCACTAGCAAACTTAATGAGCGGTACTATTGCCGGTTTATTATTTAGCTTAGCCGGCTAATAACCTTAATTTTTTACGCCTGCTTATCAGTAGCAGGCTTTTTATTGGAGTAACACATGACCCCACATATTAATGCCCCAGAAGGTGCTTTTGCTAAGACAGTTTTAATGCCTGGCGACCCTCTACGTGCTAAATATATTGCTGAAAACTTCCTTGATAACCCTAAGCTAGTGACTGATGTTCGTAACATGCTGGGTTATACCGGTGAGTTTCAAGGTAAGCCGATTTCAGTGATGGGTTCTGGTATGGGCATTCCGTCAATCTCTATCTATGCTAAAGAGTTGATCACCGAATACGGCGTTGAGAACATTATCCGTATCGGTTCTTGTGGCGCTGTGAGCGATAAAATTAAATTGATGGATGTGGTTATGGCAATGGGTGCAAGCACAGACTCAGCGGTTAACCGTTCGCGCTTTGCTAATACCGATTTTGCTATGATTGCTGACTTTAACATGTTGCGTTTAGCGGCTGATGCAGCTGAAAAACAAGGTGCAAGTTACCATGTCGGTAACCTATATTCTTCTGACTTATTTTATAGTGCAGATGAAGAACGTTACGACCTAATGGAAAAGTACGGCATCTTAGGCGTTGAAATGGAAGCCGCTGGGCTTTACGGCGTCGCTGCGGAATACGGCGCTAATGCATTAGCAATGATGACAGTGACCGATCATTTAAGACAAGGTTTACACTTGAGCGCTGAAGAGCGTCAACAGACCTTGAATGACATGATCAAGCTGACATTAGAAGCGGTAAGCCATTTAGACTAATGATGAGAAGTGCTTACCTGGATGTAACCGCTAGGTGAGACTGCTTGTTAGTATGAAACCGTTATGCCACCCAATACCTTATGGTAATGGGCGGCATTTTTTATGGGCTTTATCAGCAGCGGGTCGATTAGCTTGTTAAGCGATGACTTGAATAACGCAGCGACTTAATAGACTTTATTTCATGGTTACCTTGCCGCCAATCATCTTAAAGGCAGGGGTACCACGAACCAAGGTGTCTCTAGCAAAAGTGCTTTCACATTGCGGACATATACATGGGCTGGTGGTGTAATCATTTACAATGCGCTCTTTAAAGCATTTTACTAATGCGCCTTTACCCCCTTTGCGGTACTTAAAAAGTTGGGTTTTACATTTGCCACAGAAGATATCGACAGTGCGACTAGGGCCTTTAGGGTTGGGTTTTGCCATTAAAGTCTCATTCAGTAAGGTTAGCGACATCTTTTAAGCTGCTAATTGAGAAAGTGTGCAACGCACTTAGGTGCTATTTTAATGCTTGTTGCTGTCACTTATTATGAGTGCAGTGCTGTCAAACTTTTTGAATATTAATTAAGTGTATTTTACACACATAACAGCTTTTTGAGGTGGTTTGAAAGTGACTTTGTTTAATCTTCGTGAGTGAAATCTCTCTCTAAATAGTTAATAAATACTACAATTGGGTGGTTGTGGTGAAAGGGTAACTACTCTTAACTGTCATAATGTAATAATTATTTGTGTTTTTTCTTTAAGATAAAATGTGTGAACCCACTCACTTAAACTTGATATGCTACTGTTTTTTATCGTTTTATTTTCTTTTTGGTTTTTATTGAAAATGAATCTAAATCATAAAATGCGACTGCAAATAAAATAGCCGAATAACTATTATGTGTTTGATCACACATTTGCTATATTGTAGTACAATTAAATGGGGCTTTTAGATTATAGTCAACTCAAGCGTATTAGATTAAGGTTGAACAATGGAACTTAACACGATTGTTGTCGGAATATATTTCTTATTCCTGATTGGTATTGGTTGGATGTTTAGAACGTTCACTAACAATACAAGTGATTACTTCCGTGGCGGCGGAAACATGCTGTGGTGGATGGTTGGTGCATCGGCGTTTATGACGCAGTTTAGTGCTTGGACCTTTACCGGTGCTGCAGGTAAAGCGTACACCGACGGTTTTGCCGTCGCAATATTGTTCTTAGCCAATGCCTTTGGCTACCTGATGAACTACCTCTACTTCGCTCCTAAATTCCGCCAACTTCGCGTTGTTACCGTAATTGAAGCCATTAGAATGCGCTTCGGTAAAGTTAACGAGCAAGTGTTTACTTGGACTGGCATGCCAAACAGCGTTATTACCGCGGGTATTTGGTTAAATGGTTTGGCTATTATTGCCTCTGGCATCTTTGGCTTTGACATGACCACCACCATTATCCTAACGGGTCTTGTGGTATTAGTGATGTCAGTGACTGGTGGTTCTTGGGCGGTTATCGCCTCAGACTTCTTGCAAATGCTGGTGATTATGGCCGTAACCGTTACTTGTGCGGTAGTGGCAATTATTCAAGGTGGTGGCGTAAATAACATCATTGAAAACTTCCCAACTGAGTCATTCATTGTTGGTAACGACATGAACTACTTGAGCATCTTTGCTATGTGGGGTGTGTTTATCTTCTTAAAGCAGTTCAGTATTACCAATAACATGCTGAACTCATACCGTTACCTTGCTGCAAAAGACTCTAAAAATGCCCGTAAAGCAGCATTGTTAGCGTGTATTTTAATGACCATGGGCCCATTAATTTGGTTCATGCCAAGCTGGTTTATAGCTGGTGAAGGGGTTAACTTGGCACTGGCTTACCCAGATGCAGCTGGCAAAGCCTCTGATTTTGCTTACCTTTACTTTGTAGAAACTTACATGCCTGCAGGTATGGTTGGGTTATTGATTGCGGCCATGTTTGCAGCAACCATGTCTTCTATGGATTCTGGTCTGAATAAGAACTCAGGTATTTTTGTTAAAAACTTCTATGAGCCGATTGTTCGCCCAACAGCGAACGAGAAAGAGCTAGTGGTGGTTTCTAAGCTAACCTCTACTTTCTTTGGTGTTGCGATTATCTTGGTGGCATTGTTTATCAACTCGCTCAAAGGGTTAAGCTTATTCGATACCATGATGTACGTGGGCGCCTTGATTGGTTTCCCGATGACTATCCCTGCTTTCTGTGGCTTCTTTATTAAGAAAACGCCGGACTGGGCTGGTTGGGGTACCTTAGTTGTCGGTGGTTTTGTTTCATTCTTTGTGGGCTTTATTATTACCCCAGAAATGATAGAAACTGCGTTTAACTTAGACAATCAGTTAACCTCTCGTGAGTGGTCAGAGCTTGTGGTTGCCATTGGTTTAGTGGGTCACTTAGTGTTTACTGCTGGCTTCTTCGTGGCATCAACATTGTTCTACAAGCCATTAACTGCAGAGCGTCAAAAAGATGTAGATAAATTCTTCGAGAACCTTGATACACCGTTGATTTCAGAAGGTGAAGAGCAGCAGAAATTAGATAACAAGCAACGTAAAATGCTCGGTTCACTGATTTCGGTGGCAGGTATTGGGATCATGTCGATGTTCTTCATTCCTAACGAAATGACCGGACGCTTTATCTTTATCTTGTGTGGCGGCATTGTACTTACCGTGGGTCTAGTGTTGATTAAAGCGGTAGACGACAAGATTGAAGATGCAGCCCTTGAGGCAGAAGCAAGCAATAGCTAAGCTTTAAATATGGTTAGATTGAACCGTTAACTCAGTTCCCTACAAAATGTTGACCATGAAAACCACCTAGTTATCTAGGTGGTTTTTTTTTGGCTATTTGCCAATGGGAAATTGAGTATTTCAAACTTGGTTTGCTGATTTAAAAAGATTAACGTTGTAATTAGAAGTGAGTGTTGGCCATTAAGCCTACTCGTTATTTCGATTTTGATTTGCTAGAGTACTTATTAATCAATAGCTTTGCTGAATGTACAGTCATTGGCTGGCTATAAACGTTATGTTCTAAAGGGATTTAGATGCAAAGAAATAATTTACTTATTGTTGCTGCGTACTTAAGCTTTTTCGCTGCGTTATTACACATCGGCTGTATTTTCGGCGGGCCGGATTGGTACCGTTTTTTCGGTGCTGGAGAGGGGATGGCGCAGATGGCTGCAGCTGGTGACTCATACCCAACGATAGTCACGCTTATCATCGCTGCTATTCTAGCGGGCTGGGGCTTTTACGCCCTATCTGGCGCAGGGGTTATCTTCAAGCTTCCTCTATTAAAAACCTGCTTAGTCTTAATCTCCGCAGTGTATTTAGTGCGCGGTATTGCAGGGTTAATTGTACCGTTTTTCACATCCGATCCCCTGGTGCACCAAAACTCGCTAACATTTGGGGTTATCAGTTCTGTCATTTGTTGTATTTTCGGTGCTTATTACCTGCTGGGCACAATAAGGTTATGGCGATAGGTTTTTAGTTATCAAACTTCGTTTGCAGTTTAAAAAATCAAGATCTCAAGCTCGAAATTAACGATAAATGCTAGCTAATGAGTGTTATTTTTAGCCAAAAAAAGCCAGCTTGTCGCTGGCTTTTTTTGGCTTGTAGCTGGCTTAGTTACTGACTTAAATGACCCACAACACTACTGTTTCAAGTTCAGCTTATAAAAACTCACTTGGGTGTAATCTCCTGCGGCGACGCCGTTGTTAGTGCATCCCGTGCCCCAAACTGGGTGCGCAGTACCTTGATTACATTGGTTATAAGCACCGGCTTTAAAGTACATGTTGTCGCTGCCATAACCTTGGTCAATGGGGTGACCTGGGTAAGGCTGACTTAAATCGGTTTTAAATACCTTGGTTTGGGCGGCATCGGTACCAGGATTTTTGACAAAGGTTAGCGTCATCAAGCTGCCGACAACATTGACGTCATAGCTAAATAGCTCCCCTAGCTTGATGCCATCAACAGGGTCGTCACTTTGCTTGGTTAACGTATCGCTGCCCCAAATTGGAATAGGGATATCGTAGCGTTGGTCTATATCTGCTGGGTAAACTTCATAGTTCCAAAACAGTGAACCATATTCATGGTTTGGCATTTTGCGGTAGTAAATTTTAAGTGGTTCAACTTTACTTGATCCATGAATTTGGCCAACCACCACCGAGTGGGATGGGAATTTACTGTCATCGCCACTAACACTAACCCAATCAACCGCAACGGTGGCACTTAACTGGCCGCCGATAGCGCCATAAGCTTGCTTGTTAGGGTGAGTATCAATGACAAAGTTATTGCTTGGGTGCTTGGGGTTGACCTTGGTCCCTTCACCATTGAGCATGATCCGCAGTTCAGAGCGGGCATTGGCGCTGTTTTTAGTAGTGGGTGCTGTGTTAGGTGATGCCATTACCATGGCGCCAGTTTCAGGGTGGCTGTAAAACCAAAAGTGGTTAGTGTACGGGCGCACGCTATCGTTAAGTTCATCCACTTCAATTTCCATTACTTGACCTTGGCGCGCAGGGCGATGATCAGGAATAGGCAGATTGATTTTCATTTGCGATAAATCAAAATTTTGCGCAGGTGCCAGCGTCGGGCTTAATGCTTGGCTGAGTTTGGCTTTGTAGGCTTGCTGCTGAGTGGCTAAGTCTGTGGCGGCATAGGCGCTTGAACAAAGCCCTATTGTCATCGCTGTAGCAATGGTAGTTTTTATTAAACGGTGTGGCATCTTGCCTCCTGTTTGACACTATAAATAACACACCCAGTAGCGTTTGCGACTGGGTGTTAGGATTTTATTAATGATTATTGCTTGTGATAAAGCAGCTCAATGTCACGCTGCTCCCACACTTCGGCTAAGTTCTTTTTAACGCTGAACTGGCTAAAGTCGGTGTCTTTGGCAAGCTTTATCCACTCAGGTTTATTCAGTGACTCACCGGCTTTTAAGTAGATGCTAGTCATGCGCTCAACGCGGCGACGGTCATCTTTTTGTGAGTAAGGCCATTTCACTGCGGGATCATGGTAGTTGGCCATTAACTGGATACCTTGAGCCATCGAGCCGCCTTTGTCGTTTTCATAGTTCCACAAATCAACCCCGACTTTTTCACCGAGTTCAGCAATGCCCACTAATGGCACAATACTGAAATAGTGATAATGGTAGGCACGAGTACGCTCAATCTCATGGGGTTGTGAGCCGTCAGCTTCAAACTGGGTATCAACCCGCATTTTTCCTTTTTGCACCATCTGTTTAGTCAGGTGATCATTACCAATAAAGTAAGCGATGCTGGCCACTTGGAAGTCATACCAAGTGCCATGGTTATTAGCCGCTGCCGCCTCACCTTTAGGGCCGCCAGACAGATCATCAACAATTAGCCAATCTAAGTACTCGCTGTACCACTGCTTAATTTGCTGCTCATCTTGTTCAGTCCAATGCTTTGATTGCGACAAAATAGCAATGGCATCTAGCATTCTGTCGGCAAGGGTGCGGGTATCAATAATACCGCCTCGACGTCCTTCTGCTCTGCCGGGAACCCCTTGACCGTAGTTGACGTTAGGGTTCATTTTAGTGGCTTCATTCAAGAACCATGTACGCACAAATTCGATGCCTTTTTTGGCATAGGCTTCATCTTGGCTAAAGTAATACGCTAAGGCGACCGCGCGGGTTGAGCGGGTAAAGTTACCAATGCGTCTAGAGTCAGTTTCTGTGGTTTTTGAGGCTGGGTTTGTTTTGCCATCGTGGCGGATCCACGGCAAACCATCAGCTTTGGTTTCATCTGGCCACCAATAAGGGCTGATACTCATGTAATCATGTTTGTCGCCACTTGGTGGAGTCATGCCTTTTTCAGCCACACTAAAAGGCGCTTGTTTCATGGCGATGTCGGCTTCTTCAAGCAAGCGTTCATAAGCTTGCTTCATTGAGGCGCTAGCATCTTTGCTTTGAAGGATGGTGCGATTTTGCTGCAAAACATCTTCATTTAAGAACACAAAATCGGCGGCTTGTACTTGGTGACTGAGTGCTAATGCACTTATAAGTAGTGCAATTGGGCGTAGGGTCATTTGGGTCACAATATCATCCTTCATAGAATTTTTTATAAAGATTAAATAATACAAATAGGGTAGTTGTCTAGCGGTTTCGATGCTGTGATCCAGATCTTATTGTATTGTGTTAATGGCAAACTATTGCGCCATTTGCTACTAACTTAGGTTTATTTGGTTTTTAATTAATGGTTTGAGTGTAATCTTATATGGCGTCAGCCACTGCTTATATAAGGTTTATAGTAAATAGTGCTGCTAACCCTTATTGTAAATTTATCATACATTAATGCGGCGTTTGGGCTGAATGGAATTAACGCTTATAAGTTAATGGCAGCCTTATATTACGGCTGCCATTTACGTTTAACGCTACTGGTGCTGGATTGTGATCTTGTCAAATGACACTTCAAAAATCTGATTTTGGTAGTCTTCGTCAGGTTGGATTTGCGGATAAATTCCAGCTTTGAAGTAGTAAGTCTCCTCTAACCAAGCTTCTGTTAAGCTGTAATACTTACCGTCTTTTGCCAGTACAGGCTCGCCCCAAGCTAGGGTTCTTGCTGTGGTGGTATTATTGATCTCAGTGGTGATTGTTAATCCTTGCTGGTTGGCCACAATGTCATAGTGCCACTGAGTACCGGCATCCACTGTGCCTAGTTCAACACTGAACGACTGGCAGCTATCACAGCTGTCGTTATTAGGGGCAAAGCTATCGTTCAAAATGGCGCGGATTGGTTTGTTTGGTCCATCCCATTGCAGTTTAACCAGTGCTTGTTTTATTTGATAAGCGTGGATTTGGCCGACAATCACTTTAGGATCTTGGCCATTTATCTGTGGGTATTGCTCTATGCGCAGGCTGCTTGATAGTTGATGTTGTTGATTTATAGCCCAGTTTTGATTGCTGCTACTGCAAGGGTCTTGGGTTTGATAGTGATATAGCTCTCTTAATTCTGAACGTACATAAGATGAATTGATGGTAGTCGCGCCACTATCACCTAAGTTGACCTGAAAATACATGCGCTCATCACTGTCATCAACCCAGAAGTAGGGTTCGTTGGTGTCGTTTGATAGTCGAGTTTTACCGCTACAATCAGCTGGAATTAGCTCTGCGGCAGAGTCGCCACCCGTGCCGTAGTAATCATCTTTACTCACAGGTAGGGTGAGTTTCCATTGATCTATGTTCCAGCTGCAACTTTCACATTCTTCGGGCGGAACCGTTTCTTCGGGCGGAACCGTTTCTTCAGGCGGAACCGTTTCTGAACTGCCACCTCCGCAAGCAATTAGCATAAAAATAACACTGGTTAAAAGCGGCACTGATGTCTTTTTAGTCATTTTTTATCCAAATCCCCTCTAATTAATAAATAATACAATAGATCCAGTACTTTTTGATTGCTATTATCCGAACCATAAATGTGACCCGCATCAAAAAACAAGATTAACGTTTTTTGACTTAAACGGTCAAATTTTTTAAGTTGCTGTTTTTTATGGTTTATATTGTTTAATTTTGATTGTTGCACTTTTGATAATAAAAAAGTTTAAAAAAGTTTGCGCAATATCACAGATATGATACGACAAAAATAAAACAATAACATAATACAAATAAGGGGACGGTTTAATGAAGATTAGCTTAATTGCAGGTTTAGTTACGTTAAGTTTACTGGGCGGATGTGCCACCGAAAACTATTCAAAAGTTGATGAGGGTACACAGACTAATAAGGTCGCAATAGACAATATTGTTGCTCACGAAAAAGCAGTGATTACTTCAGGCTCAATCAAGGCCATTGATAGCGCAGCGTTAAAAAGCAAGCTGGCTTCACTTGCTGATGGGGAAGAGTTAATTCTTGAACCGGGCAAATATGCTGATTTAGGTCGTCTCGATATCACCGCGAGTAACGTTGTTATTAAAGCAAAAGTACCAGGGCAAACTTGGTTTACCGGCTTAGTGCAGCTAAACCTTGTGGGTAACAATATTACCCTCGATGGTGTGGTCTTTACCGAAGGTGGCCCTGCTGAGCGTATGGGCGGCATCACTTTCCGCGGTAATAACAACACTCTACAAAACTCGATGTTTTACTTCTTCAATGATAAATACGCTTATCAGCCAGATTCTAAGCGTGATGAATATCCAAAGTATTTATGGTTATCGCTTTACGGCAAAAACAATCAATTATTGAACAACACCTTCGAAGGTAAGCATAAACGCGGCACCTTGATAGGTATTCAGAAAGCTAAAGGTGACGAAACTGCAGATAACCATGTAATTAAAGGTAATTTGTTTTATGACCAAAAGCATAACCAGTATGAAGAGTTCGATATTAGCGATGCGATCCGTTACAACTCAAATAGCTGGGAAGCCATTCGTGTCGGCGATTCAAAAAGCTCAATCTATCCATCAAAAACCACCATTGAAGGTAACCTATTTTACGAGTGTGATGGTGAAACAGAGTTAGTGTCATTTAAGTCAGCTGGCAACGTGCTACGTGGTAACACCATTATTAACAGCGCTTCAATGGTGTCATTGCGTCACGGTATCAATAATGTGGTTGAAGACAATGTCATCCTTGGTAATGGCAAACGTTACTCAGGTGGTATTCGCTTATATGACGAAGGCCATATTATTCGTAACAACTACATTGAGCGAGTCATGGGTACCGGCAATGTCCGTGGTGGCATCGCCATTAATACCGGCATTACCGATGTGCAACAAGGTGAGCGATTAAGCCAAGACGTCAAAGGTAAAGGCTTAAACAAACAAGCGACACCAAACAAGGTGTTAATCGAAAACAACACTGTTATTAACTCGCGTCAAAACGTCTTATATTCAGACAAAAAACACCGCGTAAGCCTCTATGACAATCAAAAAGTATCGACGGTATTTGCTGGTGTCGATATGACCTTTAATAACAACTTATCTTACGCCGCAGTGAAAAAGTCTTTAGCCCTAAAAGGTAATGATGAAGTAGCTAAGCTGGTTAACCCTACCTATAACAACGAAGTCTATTTTGGTCCTATTCAAGCCGTGAATCTACCAGCAGAAGGTATTAGCACTGCTGAGCCAAAGCTTATTGTTGCACCGAATGGTTTGCTTGAAGCGGCAGATTTAGATGTGGGCGCGAAGGGCTTAAAAGTACTGACCATGGCAGATGTTGGTGCCAGTTACACAATCCAAAAGTAATGCAAAAAAGAATTCGATTAAAATAATAAACTTAGAAAAAAGGAAGTTGTATGAAACTTAATAAATTATCGTTATTTATTAGTGCTGTTTTCGCTGTAACAACGCTATCTGCCTGTGATTTTTATGATAAGCCGATAACTGAAGATCCAACAGACCCTACTGATCCAACAGATCCAACCGACCCAATTGAACCGGTAGGCGATTTAGTCCCTGATTTGGTATTTAGTGATGCTGATTTGAGCACTCTTAAAGCGGCTATTGACGGCGCGACTGACGTTAATGAAGATGGTCAAATCGTTATCTTATTAGATAATACTGCCAGCTTTAGCGGTTTAAGCAATTTAGTCTTAGACAGTGAAACCCCATTAGTATTATTAGGTGGTGAACCGACTTATGATGGCCTAGAAGGCTCTGAATATGGCGCGGCGGCACAAATTACAGGTGGCGAAGGTTGTGTGGTTATCTCTGCTGATAACATTCAGTTACGTAACATTACTTTTAAAGACGTTACTCCAATCTGTAAAGACAGTTCAACCACCACCCTAATCAACGTAGGTACTTCATCATCAATGGGTGAGGCTTATGAAACCGTTGAGAGTAAGCCTGCTGGCGTGGTGTTATCACAACTGACCATTGATGGTGAAAACCTTGCATCAAATGGCCAGGATGATCCATTAGATTGGATTATGGTGCGCGGTGAAGGCACTCAAATCATCTATAACGCCTTTACTAACAAACCGACAGAAGAAGGCTCTTTCATTACTGTTCAAGGTACGAGTTCATCACATAAAGATGTGGTTATTAGTCACAACCATTTCAGCAACTTAGCCCTTGATAACCCTTTTAGCGGCACCAATGACGTGTTTGCGATTCGTTTAGGCACTTCAAGCTCATCTAAAACAGACTATGTGACCAATACACTCATCAGCGACAATCTATTTACTGACGTAAATGCATCACGCCGGATGATCTATGTGCGTTTAAGTAGTAACACTATTGAAAATAACACTTTTATTAGCAGCAATGGCTTTGTGTCATTAGAAGGTGGTGAAAACAACACTGTAGCTAGCAATATTATGATCAACGATGGCTCAGGTGAAGATGATGGTAAGTACGAAGCGGGTATTCGTATTATCTCTAAAGGCCACACAGTGACTAATAACTATGTCTACAACAATAGCCGTTCTAAAACCGGTAATGAAGTGGGCGCTATTTCAGTACTAGATGAAGAAATCGATGCTGGCGTAACGCTCAAAGCCCCATCAACAGTTGCTAACAACACGATTGTGAGTGCCAAACAAGGTTTCATCTTTGGTAAATCTGGTGCATGTACCGATGACTCAGTGGTTAATCTTACCGACAACCTAGTGGCAAACGGTGTTGACGGTGTTGATTCTAGTGACAAGGGTGTACGTGATGACTGCTTACTTGGTGAAGGTTCTACTTGGTCTGGCAACATGTTTGCGGTAACCACGTTATCAAGCAATGATAACTACGAAGAAGTGACAGGAGAGCGTGAAAACTTAGGTAATGGCACTGCTGAATTAACAGAATCTGCTGAAGATTCAAAATTATTCCTTGCAACTCCAGAAGGTAATGTTGCTGGTAAAGGCGCAACAGGCTTAGTGATCCTTACTGAAGCAGAGGTTGGCCCAGAGTCAGCTGAATAAGCTCGCGTTATTAACTGGATTTGATTAAAAAAATAATTAGGAATATCAGAATGAAAAAGTATTTAGCAATTGCTGTTTTAGGTGCCTTAAGCTTTAACGCTGCAGCAGAAGATGATGATAATCTACGCCCTGGTAAAAGTACCATTGCCATTAAATGGGAACATAAACTGCTTGATGGTCGTACCGACCGCCCTAAAGTCGAGTTTGGCCATCGTATGCGCAACGGCTTTAAGTTTGGTGTTGAACAAGCGTGGCAATATGATCGCAGCAAGTCTGAAAAAGAAGTGGGTTTTGCCCCTGAGCAGTACGAGTTGACATTCAAAACAGATTATCAAACGCGTTGGGGCGATAATAACGAGCACCAGGCGGGCCCAGTATTAGATTATCAAACCAAAGAAACTGCCAACAGTATCCGATTTGGTGGTTACTATGGTTATAAAATTAATAGCGATTGGCAGGTAAAAGTGCGTGCACGTTATAGTCAGCACCTTGACCGTATCTCACTAAAAGATGATCCGGCCGATAGCTACTACCGCGATGACAAAAACAAAGAAATGCGTTACGACATGTGGCTGACGTACCGTTGGGATAACTTCCGCTTTGTTTATAACTTGATCCACTATAGCAAAATCTCATCATACAAGAACGACAGTGGTGTAGAGCAGCATGTATACAGTAATGGTGATCGCAGTTTATTTGAGCACGAGTTTACCGCGAACTACCGTTTCCCACATGCGAAAAAGCACACAGTATACGGTAAATTTAAGCTGAAAACTGAGATGCTTAAAGACAGCCATATGGTAGAAAACAGTGGTTACGATTGGTACGGTAAGCGTGATAACGCTATCGAGCTTGGTTATAAATACAGCTTCTAATGTTTAGCTGTTAATTTAATGAATAAATAACTATTGGGATTTTATCTAATTCCTTGGTTTTTAGTGATTAATTAACAAGAAGTCTGACTTGAAATGCTGCTTTGTCCTTGGTGACAGGCAGCATTTTTTTTACCCTTAACACTGAAATAAAGATTATTTTTGATTTTTGTGAGCTTGTCAGTATTAACTATGAACAAGGATTAAGTATTAATCTTCAATTAAGGTTATTATAATTACATTAATATTATTACTGGTCTAAAACTGGTGAATGTTAAACGATGCCATATACTAGTTAAAAGAGTATCAGTCGGCGTTATAGTTCATTGTAAGAGACATAGTTTAACAAACTTTATTGGCTGACAAGTGTAATAGATTTCACTGTTATTACTTGCTAATCATCTAATATATAGAGTAAAAATATTTTATACTGCTGACTTTAATATTTGCGTCAAGGCCTAACTTAGCTAAAATGTTGTGGTTATCAATTGCCATTGTTAAACCTCTGCTTATCAGCAAGGCTCCTTTGCTTTGTATCTTTGTGATACAAGTTATTATGTCTTTTGTATTAATTAATGTGTAAATCATAGGTGGGTATTACTACATGAGCACAAAATTTACACCAATTGGTGGCGAAAAACGCAGCTTACATGTGCAAGTGGCATGTGAAATGGCTCGTAGTATTATTTCTGGTGATTTGCCACAGGGTGAGATTATCCCTGGGGAAATGGACCTTTGTACTCAGTTTGGTGTCAGCCGTACCGCATTGCGAGAAGCGATTAAGCTATTGACCTCTAAAGGTTTGTTGGAGTCTAAGCCCAAAGTCGGTACCCGAGTGCGAATGCAAGAGTATTGGAATTATCTTGATTCTCAATTACTTGACTGGCTCATTGACATGGAAAAAACCGAGCATCTCTATCAAGAGTTTTTATCGCTGCGTAAAGCGATAGAGCCTGAAGCCTGTGCTTGCGCCGCCCGCAATGCCACGGTTGAGCAGCGGATGCAGTTATCCGCACTATTTCAAGAAATGGATCGAATTTCTAAAGGGTTTGACCATGAAGGTTGGGTCGATGCCGATTTAGAGTTTCATCGGTTAATCTTTATTTCGACTGGTAACAGCTTCTTTTTACCGTTTGCCAATGTGTTGACCACCATGTTTAAGAGCTTCTTCCACCATGCCTCAAAGCGTGGCACTACCTGTATTGAAGAGCATCGTTTAATTTACGAAGCGATTATGGCGGGTAATGCAGAAAAGGCTCGTCAAGCCAGTGAAGAGTTGCTAAATCAAAGTGACCAAGAATTAGAAGCGATTCAGCAGTAAGCTTTAATCGCTAAAAAAGGCCAACTTGTTACTGACAGGTTGGCCTTTTTTTGTGAGCTGTTCTATAAGTTAAAAAGTAGCAGTTTTTCGCAGAAGATTGCTGTCTGGTTAACGTTTTATTCCTCAAAATGCGTTAATATTAAATCATACAAATGCCAAGGTTTTTGACCTTGGTATCTACCCGTCGCTGATTGAGAGAAGATAATGGATGAATCGCTAATTCCTAATATTGTTGATTTTATTGGGCAAATTGACCCGTTTGATCAACTGTCAGGGGACGTTTTAAAAGATGTTGCCAGCTGCATTAGTATTACCTACCTTGGCCGTGGTGAGCAGATCCAATTCAGCGACGGTTCGAATGAAAAATATTTATATATTATTCGTACCGGCTCCATGGAGCAGCGTAAGCCTGACGGGGTGTTGCGTTCAAAAATGGGCCCTGAAGACTTATTCGGGTTTACCTTTTTAGAGCCCCTAAAGAATATCCTCGATGGTTATACCGCGACCGCCATCGAAAACACCTTGCTGTATTTAATTCCTCATTCAAAACTGCTTAAACTGACCGCCCAACATCAACAGTTTAGTGAAAGTATCTCCTCAGCGGCGCAACTGCGCTTACGTTCGGCCTTAAATGTGGTGTGGTCCAATAAAGAGAAAGGCCTATTTTTAAAGAAAGTTTCTGAAGTGGCCAGTGGTCATGCTGCAGTGGTTGATATTGATATGAGCATTCAAGATGTCGCCAAAGAAATGCGTGATACCTGCCGCACCTCAACCGCAGTTATCAAAAAAGACGCTAACATTGTTGGCCTTATTACCGACCGAGATATGACCAAGCGAGTCATTGCAGATGGCCTTGATATTAGTTTGCCTATTCATACGGTAATGACTACGCCTGCTATTACCATTGGCCCTGATGATTTAATTTTAAAAGCGGCATCTTTAATGATGCAGTCGGGTATTCGCAGCTTACCTGTGGTACGTGGCAATGAAGTTTTGGGGTTACTAACCTCGTCGCACTTGGTGCAGAAACATCGGATGCAGGCGATTTTCTTAATTGAGAAAATCAAATACACCGAGACTACAGCAGGGTTGGCAGAGTTAACTTCAGAGCGGCAAGCGATTTTTGAGGCCCTAGTTGATGGCAAGGTAAGCGCCGAAATTATCGGCCAAGTGATGTCGATGATCATGGATGCCTATAATCGCCGCTTAATTCAAATGGCCGAAGAGCAATTTGGCGCACCACCTTGTGATTACAATTGGGTGGTTGCAGGCTCCCACGCCCGCAATGAAATTCATATGCTGTCAGATCAAGATAGCGCCATTATTATGGATGACAGTGCGACAGAAGAAGATAAAGTTTACTTTATTAAGCTTAGTGAATTCGTTAATCAAGGCTTGGATGGTTGCGGCTATCCCACCTGTACCGGTCATTACATGGCATCGAACCCTAAATGGTGTCAGACTTTATCTATATGGAAACAGTTTTACCGCAAGTGGGTCAGCAATCCCCAATATGGCATGCTGATGAATGTCAGCGTATTTTTAGAGGTGCGAAGCTTACATGGCAATGCTAATTTTTCCGCTGAACTGCAGCAGCACTTACATCAATTAATTGCCCAAGATCATCAGTTTTTGCATTCGCTGGTTACTGATGCCGTTCGAGTGCAGCCACCTTTAGGGATTTTTAATAAATTGGTGGTAGAAAAAAGCGGTAATAACACTAAGGTGCTTAATATTAAAAAGTATGCCTTGAATTTAATTGTCGATTTAGCACGTATTTATGGGTTAGCTGTGGGGTGTTCAGAGTCAGGAACTCGACATCGTTTTGAGTATGCCGTGAATCAAAAGCTACTCCATGAAGATGACTTTAAAGATATTATTGAGGCCTTCTATTTTGTGACTCAAGTGCGTTATAACCATCAACTATCGGCATTGCGTCAGGGGCAAAAACCCAATAATCACATGGAGCCGAGCTCGATCAGCTCATTTGAGCGTAAACATTTAAAAGATGCTTTTAGAATTATCAGTAACCTTCAGGATGCGGCCAAGCTTCGCTTTAGTGGTAATTAAATGATAAAAAAATGGCTAAACCACTTTCACCCACTAACGCGACTCAATAAAGCCAGGCAGGATTATATTGCTGCGCATCCGCAATTACCGGATTTTTTATTGGCGTTATTAACCCAGCCGTTGCCAGAGCTTGGAGCTAAGGTCACTGAACTCACCTATTTATCGCTAGACATTGAAACCAGTGGTTTGGATGCTAAGCAAGATCATATTTTGAGTGTTGGTTACGTTACTATGCGTGGCAAGCGAATTGACTTAGCCAGTGTCGGCCATACCTATATTAAAGGTGTGGTGAGGCCAGAAACCGCGGTGATAAACCACATTATGCCGCAGATGGTTAATCGGGCGCAGAAGTTGGATATTGTGATGGAGCATCTGTTTCGGCAGATGCAGGGTAAGTTACTGTTAGTGCATGGTAAGCAAGTTGAGCAGCAGTTTATTGATCATTATTTGATGAAAAAATATCAGCTACCACCCATGCCACTGTTGTGGCTTGATACCTTAGCGATTGAAAAGTCGATGACCTTGAACAAAGCTAGTCAACAAGATGGTGATTATCGACTGATATCGATACGACAGCGTTACGGTTTACCTGAATACCATGGTCATAGTGCCTCGGTTGATGCAGTGGCTACCGCAGAGCTTTATTTGGCCTTATGCACGAAATTATTTGGCAATCAAACAGGAGAGATTAAGCAGGTCTATCGTCCTTAACGTTGTGGTTTAATCGTGGTTTAGTTAGCTGCAGGCATAAAGCGAAAAATCCCCAATATCCATATTGGGGAAAGAATACCACCGGAGTGGGAGTATGATTTTTTTATTATTATTTGAGCATGGGGATTAGGTTTTCGCTAGTTTCTGCACTAGCTTTTATATCGGATTTAAAATGATGATTTGGTCTTTCTGTTAATCTTTTAATAAGCGCTGCAACTTGCTCATTTGCAGCAACTCATTATATTCACCACAGGTATTAGTTTAGTGCAGCTACCGCTTCACGAACTAAACGGCCAATTTCATCCCATTGCTGATTATCAACTAAATTCGCTGGCACCATCCAAGTTCCACCACAGGCAACCACAGCATCAACAGCTAAGTAGTCATTGATGTTTTTTGGTGAAACGCCACCAGTAGGCATGATAGTTACTGGGTAAACAGCGGTTAATGCTTTTAGCATTGATATGCCGCCAGAAGGCTCTGCTGGGAAAAACTTAACTGTGTCTAAACCCATTTCCATTGCTTGCTCAACTAATGATGGGTTGTTTACACCAGGGATAATCGGCATACCGCGTTGCTGACAGTATTTAACCGTGCTTGGGTTAAAACCTGGGCTAACAATGAAATCCACGCCTGCATCAATAGCCGCATCTACCGTTGCTGAATTTAATACCGTGCCCGCACCAATTAACATATCAGGGTAAGCTGCGCGCATATTCTTAATGGCTTGAGCCGCTGCTGGAGTACGGAAGGTAATTTCCGCACAAGGCATACCATTTTCAACTAAAACTTGGCTGAGTTTCACCGCATCATCGGCATTTTTTATGGCAATGACCGGGATAACTTTTAGCTGTTTTAGTCTTTCGTTTAGCGTGCTCATATTGTTTCCTTTTGAATAATAACTAGCGGTAATTCGCCCAAATGGATTACCTAAAACTGTTGCAGAAAATACTTAGCGCTATGAATCAAAGGCCATTGGTATTGCTGGCATTACGCTGATATCAATGATGGCACCTTTGTGCTGGATCACTTCACTTGCTAATGCATGACCGGTAAGCGCTGACTGTTGTTGGCTTGCGCCCAGTAAACGTTGTGACAAATACCCAGCAGCAAATGAATCGCCCGCTGAGGTGGTATCAACCACAGTTTCTACTAAGGTGGCTGGCACACTAACTTGGCCGTCTTTGGTGACGATGAGGCACTCTTCTGCACCGCGCTTAATGACTACTTCGCTCATGCCTGCACTGAGGCTGCGATCGATACAGGTTGCCAGTTGCGTGTCACCAAACAAGGCTTGTTCGTCTTCAAACGTGAGTAAGCCAATATCGGTTAGGGCCAACATTTTAAGATAGCTTTCTTGGGCCTGTTGATGTGACTGCCACAATCTGGGACGGAAGTTATTATCAAAAATAATCTTGCCGCCATTGTCTTTACACTTTTGCAGGACGTCGAACAGTATTGCTCGGCTTTTAGGGGTTAAAATAGCCAAGCTAATACCTGATAAGTACAACACATCGTATTGACTGATCGTTGTTAGCAGTGTTGCTGAAGCGTGTTCTAACCAGAATTTTGCCGCGGCATCATTACGCCAGTAATGGAAGCTTCGCTCACCTTCGTCATCGACTTCGATAGCGTATAAACCTGGCAGCTTTTCAGACATAATTTGAACGTGCTGGGTATCTATGCCTTCTTGTTGCCAGCTTTTAAGCATGTTTTGGCTGAAGGGGTCTTGACCTAAGGCACTGAAGTAGCTGATGGTCATATTTTTATCTTGAGTTAATCGAGATAAATACACCGCAGTATTCAGGGTGTCACCACCGAAGCTTTGGACAAGTTCGCCATCACGTTGTTGCAGTTCAATCATGCATTCGCCAATGATACCGACCTTTAACATAGACATATCAGCTCCTATTTGGTTTTATAGAAAATCTTGACGAGCAGGATTGAACATATCAATTAAAATGCTGTCTTGCTCTAACGCGACGGCACCATGCATCACCATTTTAGGCGCAATATAAGCATCGCCAGCTTTAAGCACTTTTTTAACACCATCGATTTCAGCTTCAAAGCTGCCTGCAGCCACATAACCAATTTGATCGTGAATGTCGTGAGTATGCGGGTGGCCGATGGCACCTTTATCAAATTTTACAAATACAGCCATTAAATCAGGAGTATAACCAATTATTTTGCGGCTCAAACCATCACCTAGGTCTTCCCAAGCGGTTTTGTCGTCTTCATAAAATGCGTTCATTACAATCTCCTTTTATTGTCGATAGCAGCAAGTAAGCTATATTCATCAGGCCTTAGTGCTTGATTGAACTTTGTGGTATCGACTATTTATCTTGGCTAAAGTTGCCGCTCAATTTGTACGTTAATCGAACGCCACCTTGTTTAGTATGATCTAAGTGTACTAGTAAAATACTTTTATTTGTAATACAAATCTACCGTAACTGTGATCGGCTTCGTATTTGTTTTATATTATTTTACAGGTCATACATCTATCTGATTGATTTATCGGGTTAAAAATAAATTATGTAATTTATTCATTATTTTAATAAGCACAGTTGATAGTGAAAACTAAAACTAATAGTCAGTGATCCAAGTCTATTATTAGTTTATATATGCTGAAATTTTTGTTTATTTGTATTATTTTAGATTCAGATGAGCACTTTTAGTTTGAGGTTAATATGTCGCAAGCCATTAAAGCGGTACTTTTTGAACAGTCGGAAATCACATCAATCGCCAATGAATTAGGTAAAGATAGCCTAATGGGTAAAAGCTTAACCAAGTTAATTGAAGATACTGACGCGTTTATGGCGTTAGGGGTTGAAGTCCCTGGCCATAGTGAAGCGGGTGGTTATGCACATAATCGTCACAAACAAAACTATCAATATATTAACCAAGCAGGACGTTTGTTTCTGGTAACAGGTGAAGACAAGTACGCTCAGTATACAGCTGACCTGTTACTTGCTTATGCAGATAAGTATTTGAAGCTTGATTATCATGAGCAATTGAACACTAACCCACCGGGTCGTTTGTTTCATCAAATCCTCAATGAACATGTCTTCCTGCTTTATTCTAGCTTAGGTTATAGCTGTATTCGCCATTGGTTATCTGCTGAGCAGCAGCAAACCATTATCGATGGTTTATTCCAGCCAATGTTAGATATGTTTACTGATAAGTATGCATTCGATTTTGACCGCATCCATAACCACGGCATCTGGGCTGTAGCAGCTGTTGCCATGTGTGGTTTAGCCATCGATAAGCCTGAATATGTTGAAATGTCTATTCACGGTCTTAAAGGTGATGACATTGAAGGCGGTTATTTAGCGCAAATCAGTAAGTTGTTTGCTCCTTCTGGTTACTACATGGAAGGTCCCTACTATCATCGTTATGCCATTCGTCCACTATGTTTGTTTGCTGAGGCGATTCACCGTCACCGTCCTGAGCTAGATATCTTTAACTTTAACGGTCAAGTCATTGGTAAAACCGTTAAAGCAATGCTGGCAACAGCTTATCCAAATGGGGTATTCCCTGCATTAAATGATGCTTCACTGACCATGGACATTTGCGATGCGGGTGTGATTGTGGCGCTGAGCTTATACGCGAAACACTATGGTATTGATGATGACATCTTAGGCATGGCGCAGATTCAAGATACAGTGTGGGTTAATGCTTGTGGCCAAGCACTTTCAAGCGCTTTTGATAACAATGAAGCTGCTTTAAACCCTTGCTGGGCCAGTGTTGAGCTAAACGAAGGCCCAAATGGTGATCGTGGCGCGCAGGCATTTTTACGTATGCAAAGTAATAAAGGCGATGTGAGCCAGTTAGTGATGAACTACGGTCAACACGGCATGGGCCATGGTCACTTTGATACCTTAGGAGTGAGCTTCTTTAACAATGGCCAAGAAGTATTACGTGAATACGGCTTTGGTCGCTGGGTTAACGTGGAGCCAAAATTTGGTGGTCGTTACTTAGATGAAAACAAATCTTATGCTCGCCAAACTATTGCCCATAATGCGGTAGCGGTAGATCAAAAGTGTCAAAACAACTTTGACGTTAAATTAGCTGATAGCCGCCACGGTGAACCACACTTCTTTAGCGGTGATGATAAAGAAATTCAAGGTGTGAGTGCATTTTGTCGTGACTTCTATGAAGGGGTTGATCAGCAACGTAGCTTGCTCATGATAAACGACGAGCGTTTAGCACAACCCATCTTGGTTGATTTATACCGTTTAACCAGTGAGGTGGCGCATCAATATGACTACGCACTGCATTACGATGGTCAAATCGTGCGGACAAACTTTGATTATCAAACTCACGCCGAGTTATCGACGCTAGGTGATGATTTTGGTTATCAACATCTTTGGAATGTTGGTCAAGGTAAAGCAAAAGACACCACTTTAGTGAGCTGGTTACAAGGTAGCAGCTATTACACTTGGCTTACGGCATCAAGCGAAGAAGACGAAGTTATCTTTACTCGCAGCGGCGCCAATGACCCATCATTTAACTTACGCAGCGAGCCAGGCTTAGTATTACGTCGCAATGCAAAAGACACGCTATTTGCCAACGTACTTGAGACTCATGGTTACTTTAATGAAGCCATTGAAGCCAGTACTGAAGCCCGCGGCCAAATTACCGAGGTTAAGGTTATTGGCACCAATGAGCAGGGATCGGTCATCGAAATTATCGCTAAAGATTACTCAATCATTGTGATGGTCAGTAACCAAGTTGGCGTGACTGACGAGAGCAAAACTAGCGTGACATTTAACAATCAAGATTTCCAATGGCAGGGTTACTTTGCTGTTGAAGTAAGAGGTTAATACCATGAGTTACCAACCATTATTAATGAGCTTTGAAGAAGCTGCCGAGTTACGTACTCATCTAAATACAGACAGCTTAATGGGCCGCTCTATTGCTACTGAAGTGGCAGCTCTAGAAGCTTATCTACCTGTCGGCATTGAAATTCCTGGCCACGGTGAAGCGGGCGGTTATGAGCATAACCGCCACAAGCAAAACTATATTCACCTGGATTTAGCAGGGCGTTTATTCTTGATCACTCAAGATAAGCGCTACCTTGATTACGCTAAAACCATGTTGGTTGAGTACGCTAAGGTGTATACCAGCTTTGAGCTGAACACTAGCCGTGACTCAAACCCACCTGGGCGTATTTTCCATCAGACACTGAATGAAAACATGTGGATGCTGTATGCATCTTGTGCTTATTCGTGTATTCGTCATGAGTTAACCACTGACGAACAACAGTTAATCGAAAACGACTTATTCCGTCCTATGATTGACTTGTTTGTTGATACTTATGCCCACGATTTTGACATCGTCCATAACCATGGCCTTTGGGCTGTGGCGGGTGTGGGTATTTGTGGTTACGCCATTAACGACCAAGCCAGTGTTGATAAAGCACTTTATGGCTTAGCGGGTGACAGCGTATCAGGTGGCTTTATTGCTCAGCTTACGCAACTGTTCTCGCCAGATGGTTACTATATGGAAGGTCCGTATTATCACCGTTTCTCGCTTAGACCGATTTACTTATTTGCTGAGACTATTCAACGTCGTCAGCCTGAAATCGATATCTATAACTTAAAAGATCAAGTGATTAAAACCACCACTTACGCCGTGATGTCTACCGCGTTCCCTAATGGTGTGTTGCCAGCGCTTAATGATTCATCTAAAACCATGGACATTAAAGACGAAGGGGTACTGATTGCCACTAGCGTGTGCTTTAAGCGTTACTCCCAAGATGACAACCTTAAATCAATGGCTGTGCATCAAGATAAGGTTTGGGTACATGGTTCAGGTGCCGCATTATCTGACGGTGTAGCAAACTCTGAAAAACTCGCCGGTTTTAACTGGGGTAGTTTACAACTCACTGACGGCCCACAAGGCGAGCGCGGCGGTATTTCAATTTTACGTCATCGTGATGAAAAAGATGACGATAGCATGGCGCTACTATGGTACGGCCAACACGGTAGTGACCATAAATTGCATTCAGCATTAGATCACGGTCATTTTGATGGTTTACACCTCAGCCTGTTTAATCACGGTCAAGAAGTGACTCACGACTATGGCTTTGGCCGTTGGGTTAACGTTGAGCCAAAATTTGGCGGTCGTTACATCCCAGAAAACAAAAGCTACTGTAAGCAAACTGTTGCTCACAATACAGTTGTGGTTGATGAAACCAGTCAAAACCAAGGTGACACCGCCACTGCTGAAGCACGTTGGGGTGAACCGCACTTCTTTGTGGCAGGTGATAACAACATGCAAGCCATGAGTGCATTTGTACGTGGCTACTACCCAGGGGTTGATCAACAACGCACAGTAGTGATGTTCGAAGTTGCCGGCATTGCTAAGCCAATCGTATTGGATTTATTCCGCTTAACCAGTGACGAGCAGCATACCTATGATTATGTAATGCATCACAGCGGTCAAATTATTCGTACTGATTTTGAGTACCAAACGGCGTCTAAGCTTAAGCCTGTCGGTGAAAAATCAGGTTATCAGCACTTGTGGAACATTGCTTCAGGCAAGGTTGATCAGCAAGGCAGCTTGGTAAGCTGGTTAATGGGCAGCAGCTACTATTCAATGGTGAGCAGCGCAACCCAAGACAGTGAAGTCATTTTTGCCCGTACTGGCGCCAATGATCCTGATTTTAACTTACGCAGCGAGCCGGTAATGCTGTTACGTCAGCAAGGCAAGACGCATTTATTTGCTAACGTCTATGAAACCCATGGCTATTTCAATGAAGCGATTGAAGCGAGCACTGATGCTCGCGGTCAAGTGAGCAAGGTTGAAGTACTCACTCACACAGCTGATGCATCAGCTGTGAAACTGACGCTGGTGTCAGGCCAAGAGGTTAATGTGTTTGTATCAAACAAAGCTGATGTCAATGCAGACAGCCACACAAGCCTTGAAATTGCTGGTAAAAAAGTAAGCTGGAAAGGTGAAGTGCATATTGGTTAATGGCCAATAAGGCTGCCTAATAAGCAGTCTTATTTATTACCAATCAAAAAAGCCCGAGCTAACCATGTTAGTCTCGGGCTTTTTGTCTTTAGCGGGCAGTATAAGCAGGCTTGGATAAACTATTTAGTAGACAGCTTAACCAAATTCACCGCTAACATAACCTTGAGTGCGGCTATCTACTGGGTGTTGGAATAAGGTGGCGGTATCCGCGTGTTCAACTAACTCGCCCATCCAGAAGAAGGCGGTTTTATCTGAAATCCGTTTTGCCTGATTCATTGAGTGAGTCACAATTACGATGGTGAACTTTTTACGTAGCTCGTCCATTAACTCTTCAATTTTATGGGTAGCTATCGGATCAAGCGCACTGGTTGGTTCATCCATCAAAATCACTTCAGGTTGCATAGCAATAGCACGTGCAATACACAAACGTTGCTGCTGACCGCCTGATAAACCAAGTGCTGGACTATGAAGGCGTTCTTTCACTTCATCCCATAATGCTGCACCACGCAGAGACTCCTCTACGGTTTTATCAATCACTGACTTGTCTTTTTCGCCTTGCGCTTTCAGGCCAAAGGCAACATTGTCATAAATACTCATTGGGAATGGGTTGGGTTTTTGAAATACCATGCCCACGCGCATCCGCAGTTGTTTTACATCAATGTCTGAATATATGTTTTCGCCTTCAAATAACACATCACCATCAATTTTTACCCCAGCCACTAAGTCGTTCATGCGGTTTAAGGTGCGCAATAAGGTTGATTTACCACAACCTGACGGGCCAATTAACGCCGTGACCTGTTTCGCAGGAATAGGCAATGAAATATTCTTCAGCGCTTGGTTTTCGCCGTAGAAAAGGTTGAGATTATTGACTTCAAGCTTGTTCATTTTAAATTGCCTTAATGTGAATGTTTATCAAATCGAGCTGCGATAATTTTGGTGGCTAGATTGAGTACTAGCACTAATACAATCAAGATGGTGGCTGTGGCATAGGCCTGATCCCACTCATGTTGAGTAAATAATTCTTGGGTGAGTTTATATAAATGCACGGTTAAGGTGCGGCCAGAATCTAATACTGATTCAGGAATTTGTGTCACCATGCCCGCGGTTAAAAATACCGGTGCCGACTCACCAATCACCCGGCCTGTACTCAAAATAATTGAGGTCACAATACCCGGTAATGCGTTAGGTAAAATGAGGCGCCAAATGGTATAAATCTTTGAACTGCCCAGTGCATAACCCCCTTCACGGTAGCTCATAGGTACCGCCATTAACGCTTCTTCAGTGGTACGAATAATTACAGGTAAAATCAGCATTGACAGTGTCAGTGCGCCAGCAAGGATAGAGAACCCAAGGCCCAGTACTGTCACAAAGAATGTCATACCAAACAGACCGTAAACAATCGATGGTATACCGGCTAATGATTCAATACAAAAACGGATCACTTCAACCAATTTACTGCCTGGTTTGGCGTATTCGGTTAAGTAAATAGCGGTCATAATCCCCAGTGGCGCTGCGATACCCAGTGACAATCCAACCATATAAACGGTTGATACAATCATCGCCCAAATACCTGATGCTTCGCCAATGCGTGTGTAGCTACTGGTAATAAACTCCCAACTGACATGGCTTAAGCCGTTAGATAAAATGTGCCACACGACCCAAAGTAAAAATACGATGGTGAGCGCTGCAGATGCCCAAACGCCTGCCAGTGCAGCCTTGTCTTTAAACACTCGGGATTGCTTGTTTGATACTTGAGTCATTATGCATGCCCTCTTTTACGGTTTAGATAAAGTAGTCCAGCATTTAAACAAACGATAAAGGCCAGTAATACAATGCCTGTAGCGTATAAAGCACTTGAGTGGATGCCGGTTGCATAAGACATTTCCATAGCGATGTTAGCCGTTAATGAACGTGCAGGTTCAAGTAGTGAACCTGGCATAGCAGGAGCATTACCCATCACCATGATAATGGCCATGGTTTCACCAATGGCGCGGGCGACACCTAAAGCCACACCGGTATAAATTCCACTTTTAGCTGCAGGAATTAACACATTAAAAATACTGTAAATGTGCGATGCCCCTAAGGCTAAAGCACCTTCTTTATAAGTCGGGGTGAGTGCGCGTAGTGATGTTTCTGAAATCGTAATAACGGTTGGCAAAATCATAATCGCCAACACGATAATCCCCGCTAATAGAGTGTTACCTGCAGGAATATTAAAAATGCTTTCAATAGCTGGCACGATAACAATCAAACCGAAAAAGCCATAAACCACCGACGGAATACCCGCTAATAGCTCAACAGCAGGTCTAACAATGTTGGCGAGCCACTTTGGGGCAATTTCCGCTAAGAAGGCTGCGGTTAATATTGCGACTGGTACGCCAATCATTACCGCGCCCATGGTTGAAGCAAGCGAGGCGACAATCATGGCGGCGATACCGTAAAGCGCAGGTGGTAGCCATTCTTTACCAAAAATGAGGTTTAACACTCCCGCTTCTTTAAATGCGGGTAATCCTTCATAGAAAACGAACCAGCCAATAGTGATGACCGATACCACGCCGACCATGGCGCTGAGAAAAAATAACCCGTGAAAGAGTAGTTCTACCCAATCAATTTTCTTGGCAGGAGACAGTGACACCTTTGTCGTCATGTCTATTTTGCTAGCCGTTTCCATGTTACAACCTCTATATAAACAAAAAGCAGCATAAGAAGGTCTAGGCCTTCTTATGCCATGCATTCAATCAGTAATTACTGAACGCGGATGTAGCCTTCTTCTGCAACGATACCTTGACCGTCTGCAGACATAATGAATTCAATAAATGATTTTGCTGTTGCTGGTGCGTCTTCATTTATTAACGCAATGAAAGGGCGGGCAATTTGATAGTCGCCAGCGGCAATGTTGCTATCGGTTGCTGCAACACCATTGACTGATAATGCGTTGAGTGAATCATCAACACTACCTAGTGAAATATAACCAATAGCGTATTGGTTGTTAGCAACGATGGTTTTAATCATGCCGTTACCGTTACCTACTTGAGCTGAAGGAGTAATAGCAGTTACTGTGTGGCCATTAACTTTACGTTGTAGCTGCATGATTTCTTCAAATGCGCCACGAGTACCGGAACCATTTTCGCGAGTAACAACAACGATTGGACGTGCTTCGCCGCCAACTTCGCTCCAGTTTTTGATTTCGCCACGGTAGATTTTAGAAATTTGTTCTTGAGTCAGGTCTTTAACTGGGTTTGCTTTATTTACTGCAGCAGCAATACCATCACGAGCAATAACAATTTCTTTTGTTTTTGGCGTTAATTCATTTGGTTTGATATTACGAGATGACATACCAATCATACTGGTGCCATCTTTAGCGGCGCGAATGCCTGCTGATGAGCCGGTGCCCTGTACTTCAACATTTTTGTTTGTCGTATTTTGATAATTTTCTGCCAGCACTTCCATAACGTGGGCAACAGAGGTTGAACCAGACACTGTAACTGTACCAGCTTGAACAAGAGGTGCTGCCATTAAACCAACAGCTGTTAGTAAACCAATCACTTTTTTCATCACAAGTTCCACTTAATATAGGTAGTTCGTTTAATCCATTTGGATATCAACATTAGGGCGCTTCTCTTTTAAGGTTCGATTTGAAGCGAGTGCATTAAGACAGATCAATATGACAGTTAAGTTACAGTCAAAAGCGAGCAAATTAATTTGGATTAATTGTGGTTAGGTTGTCGTTTTGTTGGTGTTAATTGGTTGTTATCAATAACGGGTGGTCGAGTGAGGCATTTTGGAAGTTGGCTTTTAATTTCTTAAATTTGCAGGCTTTATGTGGATATAGTTGTAGTGGGTGCTTGGGTGCGTTCGGGGCTTGTCAGTTAGTTGTTTTGCTGTGTTAAGTTAATTGTGAATTAAGTTTATTTTAACCTTGTGTCGATATTTGGGTTTTTCTTTATGCAGTGGTTATTAACATTTGGGCTAATATGAAAGTTTTATGACAATCAATTAAGGCGCTAAAATAATATACAATTAGTAAGCTTAACCGCCGTTTGAGTGGGGTTAAGTCATCGCAATGTACACTGCAACATCGTCTTTTTACCTTTTCATTGCCAAGTTTACGAGCAACTAAGATATGCACACCGCATGCAACGCCCACTCTTACAGCAGAGAGCATCGACATTATTCACACTATATAAGGTAAATGTATGACAACAGAAATGGTCATGATTGGCATCTCAGTACTCATTGTTATTGGCATTTTATTGCACCATCCATCTCGCACCTTAGGCATACCTTCGTTGCTGATATTTATGGGGGTCGGTTTATCCTTGGGTAATGGTGAGTTTAATTTCGTGTATGACAATCTCGACCAAACTGCATGGATAGGGGGGTTGGCACTTAATGTGATTGTATTTGTCGGTGGCTTAAATACCTCCACCGATAAAATTAAAGTGGCCTATAAAGAAGGCGGAGTATTAGCGTCATTTGGGGTGATATTTACCACACTCATCTTTGCGGCAATTCTTTATGGACTGCTGGATTTTAATCTAATCACCTGCTTGTTATTTGCCGCTATCGTATCTTCAACTGATGCGGCGGCAGTATTTTCAATTTTAGAGTCTAAAAAGCTTAAGTTAAAAGAGCAAACCGATACTGTGCTGGAGTTCGAGTCAGCCACCAATGACCCTGTGGCAATGCTAATGGTGATTGTATTAACCGATATGACACTGGCTTCTCATCAAGCGGTTGCTATTTCAACCTTATCACTGCACCTAGCGAGCCAGATTTTGGTTGCCATTGTGGTGGGCTTCTTAATTGGTAAATTAGCAGTATTACTGCTTAATCGAATTAGTTTGGCTGAATTCGGGCTTATTCCGGTATTTGTGTTAGCGAGCTTTATTATTGCTACTTATAGCGCCGAGATGCTTGGCGGTAATATTTTACTGGCGTCTTATATTGCTGGTGTGGTGATAGGTAATGGCATTAAGCGCGGCCAACTGGTTAATTTACACTTTTTTAATAGTTTATCTTGGTTGGCGCAGGCGTTGATGTTTATCGTGCTCGGACTGCAGATATTCCCGCAGACATTAATGAACGTCTTTTGGATTTCTATTATTCCGGGGCTATTACTTATCTTGGTCGCGAGACCGTTAGCGGTGCAGTTATGTTACTTGCCGTTTGTGAAGGCCAGCTGGAAAAAGCGTTTATTTATTTCAATGATAGGCCTAAAAGGGGCAACTCCGATTGTGTTTGCCTTAATACCTGCAGCGGCAGGCGTACCAGGTGCGATAGAAATCGTCCACATGGTATTCTTTTTTGTATTGATGTCTGTGTTTATTCAGGGCGGCGCTATTGCACCCTTGGCCAATAAACTTGGGTTAGAGCAAAAAGAGCAGCATAAAGCAGAGTGATCGATCAGATCATTTGATACTGTAATTGGCTAAGCCATTATAAATGGGGGTTAAGCTGCGCTGAGTTGTTGCAAGGTATCTTCAGCTTTAGCTTGCTCAATGCGTTTCCAGACTTTCTCATGAAAATAGAATACTACGGTATTTACAGCAGGTTCTAATAGTGCGATAGCGCCGCCGATAACAATACTGCCTGTTAATAGATAAGTGACAGTAAAAGCGACACAGAAATGTAAGATGGCGAAAGTGATTGTTTTTTTCATGATAAATGACCTGTTTTATTAACCTGATGCAAATGATAATTGTTATCATCTAGGTTGTAAAGGTCAGTTTATCGATAGGCGTTATTTGATTTTTCAATTAAGCCGACCGAGAAATGGTCGGCTTAATTAGCTGTTATTACTATGAGTGACTAACATCTTCTAAGTTAACGATAGTAAGCAACAGTAAGCAACAGTAAGTATTAGTAATGCCAAGGGAACTTAGAAAAGTCTTGGTCGCGCTTTTCTAAAAATGCATCACGGCCTTCTTGCGCTTCGTCTGTGCCATAAGCTAAACGAGTGGCTTCACCAGCAAATAATTGCTGCCCAACCAAACCATCATCTGGCAAGTTAAAGCCATATTTGAGCATACGCATCGCGGTTGGGGATTTACTGTTGATTTCTTTCGCCCAGCTTAATGCTTCAGTTTCAAGTTCAGCATGGGGGATAGAGCGGTTAACCATGCCCATATCAAACGCTTCATCAGCGGTATAATTAAAGCCAAGGAAGAAAATCTCACGAGCACGTTTTTGGCCGATCATTTTCGCTAAATAAGCACTACCATAGCCT
Organism: Shewanella sp. 10N.286.48.A6; assembly: GCF_002873135.1. GTDB lineage: Bacteria > Pseudomonadota > Gammaproteobacteria > Enterobacterales > Shewanellaceae > Shewanella. The sequence goes on along the minus strand of NZ_MCVI01000026.1, from coordinate 2,683 downwards.
GAGTCAAAACTGCCTACATCAGGATCCGTTTGCTTAAATACCGCATGTTCTTTAGAAGCTAAGGTGAGGTCGCACACAACATGTAAGCTATGGCCGCCGCCAACAGCCCAGCCAGGTACTACAGCAATAACCACTTTAGGCATAAAGCGGATAAGGCGTTGTACTTCTAATATGTGCAAGCGGCCCATGCGTGCCACATCAGGTTTACCTTCTTCTGCGCCTTCATATTTATAGCCATCTTTACCTCGGATACGCTGATCGCCACCGGCGCAAAAAGAGTGCTGACCTTTTGCTGATGGGCCGTTACCTGTAATTAATACACAGCCGACATCAGACCATTGGCGGGCATGATCTAACGCAGTGTAGAGTTCATCAACGGTTTTTGGGCGGAATGAATTAAGACAGTCGGGGCGGTTAATCGCGATACGCACCGTACCTTGATCTTTTGCGCGATGATAAGTGATGTCTTCAAAATCGAAGTCAGTTACAGTGTCCCAAAGTGTTGGGTCGAATATGTCAGAAACCTGCTGAGTCATTTTTTGCTAGCCTTTTTCAATAGATTATCCAAAGGCTAGGCTGAAATAATTCTCAGGTCAATTGACATAGGGCAGGAAAGCCAAAAATTATATTTTATCGCAGATAAATTGCAGGTTTTGTTTACTAATAGCAGGATGTGTCAGCCCAAAACCGCAATACTCATCTTTAAATGCACTCACAGACTCATTGTCAGTAAACACGCTTTTCAGTTCAGTGAGTTCTTTAGCTGTCAGTCTTTCAATCACCTCACTGGGAATGGTGGGGATGATATCTTCCTTTCTGGTGATCTTAGTGCCCGTCATTGATTTTAGTTTTTTTTCTGTATCGTTGAATACCGACTCAACTGCAGCAATAGGTTCATCTAATTTGTCGGTTTCGGTGGCAAAGTAGTAAATAACGCCGCCAATCAGTGCTATAAGGATCCAGCCTCTCATCTTTTAGTCCAATTAAAGTGAATAAGTTTAAACAATGCGAGTATAATACACTCAATTAACACTCTATAAACGAGTGTGTAGCAGTTACAGGCTATTTTTATCTAAATTAATAACGTTTTCTGTAACCTAAACAGAATTTGCCCCTTTTTTGAGTAGTAAGGCATCAAGATGACACAAGAATCTCAACCTAAAGATTATGCTAAGCAAACCCGGATCAAGATTCATCAACCCGACGCCAGTAAAGCGGATCGCTTTAATCCGAGTAACAGTATCTATGTCCGTGCTGTCACAGGACTGTGGACCACGGTAAGACGCCGTATTGGCTGGGCGACTTTATCTTTCTTTCTTATCCTGCCTTGGTTGCCTTGGGGTGATAGACAAGCCGTGTGGTTTAATTTGGGTGAACAGAAGTTCCACATCTTTAATCTCACTATTTGGCCGCAAGATTTAACCCTATTGGCAGCACTCTTTACTATTGCCGCATTTGGACTGTTTTTTGTTACCACCTATCTCGGGCGAGTTTGGTGTGGCTACACTTGTCCGCAAACCGTGTGGACATTTATCTTTATCTGGTTAGAAGAGAAGTTTGAAGGTGCGCGAAATAAACGTATCAAGCTAGATCAGATGCCCTGGAGCTTTAATAAGCTATGGCGTAAAACAGCCAAACACACTTCTTGGTTACTCATATCATTACTTACAGCGATGACCTTTGTGTCGTACTTTGTGCCAAGCCGTGAAGTCTATATTGATGTATTTACCCTTAATGCCGATATTGGCATTTATTTCTGGGTAGTATTTTTTACCTTAGCAACCTACGGTAATGCTGGCTGGATGCGTGAGATCATGTGTATTCATATGTGCCCTTATGCGCGCTTCCAAGCAGCCATGTTTGATAAGAACACTTATATAGTCGGTTATGACGCAAAACGTGGTGAAACCCGTGGCCCACGTTCACGCAAAGCAGACCCTAAAGAAATGGGCTTAGGTGATTGTATTGACTGTGACCTATGTGTCCAAGTTTGCCCTACCGGTATTGATATTCGTAATGGGCTGCAATATGAGTGTATTAACTGCGGCGCCTGTATTGATGCCTGCGATACCACAATGGAGCGAATGGGTTATGACAAGGGACTTATCAGCTACACCACCGAAAATAAATTAGAAAACGTTAAAGAAAGCATCATAAGACCGAAATTGGTGGGTTATGGTGTGGCGTTAACAGTCATGATCTTAGTGTTTATCTATGCCAGCGCCACAATTGCCCCTGTGCGAATGGATGTTATCCGAGACCGAAATGCTTTATATAGAATAACCAACGATGGCTTAGTGCAGAACACCTATACCTTAAAGCTACTTAATAAAACTGAGCAAGCACAGCAATATGCACTTTCGATGGATGGTATTGAAGGATATGAATGGAGCGGTCCACAAACCGTATCAGTGCAAGCGGGTGAAGTGCTCACCTTACCTATTAGTATTGCTGTCGATCCAGGGGTGTTAGAGCGAACCGTGACTAAAATTAACTTAATCGTAGCCGCGACCATTGATGATGAGGCCGTTGTCATCAAACAAGAATCAAGATTCTTTGGTGAGTAAAGCCTGATATAGCGCCTTAAAAGGGACGGTTAGTCCCTTTTTTGTGCGTTTCGTTTGAAATAGCAACGAACAAGCCATTTTCTATCGTTTTCTTCATAAAAGCCCTTGCGCTAAAT
>NZ_MCVI01000025.1 GCF_002873135.1 Shewanella sp. 10N.286.48.A6 | reverse complement strand
TTTGCCCGAGTGGTGGAATCGGTAGACACAAGGGATTTAAAATCCCTCGCTTAATAGGCGTGCCAGTTCAAGTCTGGCCTCGGGTACCATATTACATACGTAAGTATGGTGCAAAAAAGCCTCGACATTAGTCGGGGCTTTTTTGTGTCTGAAATTTGCTCAATGAATGACAAGATATAACAATCCCTCATCGTTTTAAAATAGGGCGTGCCGGTTCAAGTCCGGCCTCGGGTACCATCAGTTTTATTATCAAAAATATACGTCAGTATGGTGCCAAAATGCCTCAACATTAGTTGAGGCTTTTTTGTATCTGAAATTTGCTAAATGAATGACAAGATATAACAATCCCTCATCGTTTTAAAATAGGGCGTGCCGGTTCAAGTCTGGCGAGTACCACGAGTGAACACAGCTAAATTTAGCCGCGTTACATTGAAACTTTGTGTTGAAATCCTGATCCGTATCAGGTGTGTTAAAACGACGAAATCAATCAGATTCATCGATTATTGTTGACGGACTTATTTGAATTGTTCTTGCTAAATTAATGTATTAAATCAATTAGCCATATCGGATTTTTAGACGATAAAAAATCCTCTCAATCAATATCTTTACGTCGCTGGGATGAGTGTTGCCTTTAGCTTTACATATTTGACAGTACACATGCCTCTGCTAAGCTTTTCGATACCCTGAAAGTAAACAAGGTATTATTTACAGGTATGGAAGCAAACAGCAGGAACGACTTAAGAAACGCAGTCCGTTATGTTCCAAATAAGCTTTTTTCGACTGTGTCACACCAGTCCCTATAGGCTCAAGTTTAGTGATAATTGCCTGTGTTAATAACTGTTCCCAGTCCTGATAGCTGTGGCCTTGGTAAATCTCACGGTATTGACCATCGTCAACCTCAAAAGGACGCCATTGATTACCATCAAATTGTTGAAGTTCATCTTTGTTAATGGCTAATAACATTGGATTGCCCTGATAATATTTTCGGTACAGTCCAGTGTCAGTATTGATCACCTTGCCCTTCATTCTGCTTTCAAAAACGCGGCTACTCGTGGTTGTGTGACCAATCACCAATTGTTTGGCCTTATAGTGTTGCAAAACGCGATCAAGTATCTCTTCCTCAAAGATTGGATGGCAAAGAGCTGAGCCTCTATACCAGAATTGACTTTCTCCATCGAGGTAAAAAGACTGGCTGAGATTAACAAAGCTTTGGTACAAGGATTTATGTTCGTCAGAGCCTGCAGATAGTAACCGCCGTGCTATTTTTTCTTGGCGACTAAAGAAATCATCAAGGTGACTTAATGCGCCTTGGAGTTTTAATTGCTCAAAAGCTTCCATGTAATCATGTATTACTTTTGCTGATTCGTTGTTTACTTCGGCTAAGGTTGACAGAGGGAACTTGGCAGAAAGTCCACCATGGAGAAATAGCACCTCATTGATCTTTAATATACTGGGCTTGCTTAACAGCCAACGGCCATATTTACCCTTGGTAGAAAAGAGCTGCATATGGCCAAAGTAGCCGGGAGGGTATTCAGTGTTAAAGGTCGATAATAGCGATTGCTGACTCATTCCGGCACTGGTTTCAGTTGCATATGAAAGGTATTGCTGCCAGTAATTTTCGCGTACGTCCGCAGATTCATCATCCAGGTAGTGTTTATATTCATCAGTGGGTACGTAGTTAAGTTCACGGATAAGGTTCATCAATTCATGATTACCCAACACAAGATGTACTGCGCCTCCTGCTGCGGTGGCCTGTTGCTCTAAACGCATAAACAAGTCCATTACTTTGCGGGAGTCAGGGCCTCTATCCAGCAGATCGCCGACACTGACTAGCTGAGTGTCGCCAGCTTGCCAGTTCAGTTGGTCATCGATAATGCCTGCTGCACGAATTAATGTTTCAAATTCACCATAGTCGCCATGGATGTCACCAACAACAATAATTTTTGCTGTTGTTGATAGCTCAAAGCTCTCGTAGGAGGCTGAGGTTTCCTGTAATGGAATAAAAGTGCATAGCAGTAGAACAACACTTATCACAGCATGGTTAAGGTTCATGGTTGAGCGCTGGGTAAGGTGACTTTGACTTTAAGTTTAGAAGATGATTATGAAATGGTGTAGTTATTGGTAAAAGCCTTGCTGCTATTACTAGTAAAACAAGGCCTTTGAAATGGGATTATGGCTTTATTACTGATTGATGAGTTTTTTCAATCCAGGCGCAGCTTTAAAGCTTGGTTGGTTAAATCCTGGAATTTCCATTGCTTCACCGGTTTGTGGGTTGTAGCCATTTTTCGCTAAATGGTAGCGTAATTCAAATGTGCCAAATTGCGGAATGTAAACTTTTTCACCTTCGGTAAGTGCTTTATGGATCTGAGAAACAATTTGATCGATTTGAATTTTCGCTTGAGATTGTGAGATACCGATGTCCGAGGCCATCACTTGCATGAGTTGTTTTTTATTCATATTAACTGCTGTGAAATTAACGTAATAAGTATTGCGGAGTTTGTTTATAGCAGTTATGCCCATCGTTTAACAGAACTCGACTTATCACAGCCCTACCACTGTCGAATTGCTGCGCTAAATCCGCTATATATCTCCAACTTTCGTATTATCTTTTAACAGTGTCATATTTTATGTAACACAAGGATGGTATTTCTTTGCCATACTCAAAAGCTCGTAGTCAGTATTTAGGAGGATAATTCATGGTGAGATGCTGTTTTCATCGAGTTGCGTTATCTTTTGCAGTGATATTATTCTTGTATTTTACGCCAATGACTAGGATTGCGGCTTCGGATGCGGTTTATAACACCCTTGCGCAACATGTATTATTGATTTCGTTGACTGACTCCAGTGTTCAATGGCAAGCATATTTAACGATTCTGCGCCAGGGTACAGAGGCTGAAAAGCTTGAATATATCGACACAATACAAAATGAAGTTGATAGGTTTTGGGCTGATAAGTCTGTTGAACTGCAGTATCGCAATCTTGCTTCCAACGCTTCACTTCAAAAGAAAGTTTTTTCTTTAGAGCCTCCGGTAGATGATTACTTGAGAGTTCTTAACCATATTAGACGATTAATGTGGCTTGATAACCGCCATGAATGGCAGCCAATTGTCCCCGGCGGTTTTTTACGGCCTGGCGATAGCCATCAGACTATCAGTGCTATTTCACAGCGTTTATGGTTACTTGGGGACTTATCATCTCGTTCAGAAGCGCAACATATTTATGATGACACTATAGCGAACGCGGTGGTGTCATTTCAGCAGCGTCATGGCTTAAAAGCCGATGCTGTTATTGGTCCCAATACCTTACATTGGTTAAACCAAACACCTAAACAGCGCGCCATATTACTTGCCAGTAATTTTGTGGCTAAAACCAGTTATCAACATCAACTGTCAGAGCGTTATTTATTGGTAAATATTCCCGCCTTTGAAATGGTGCTAGTCAATGATAGTCAAATCGCCATGACCTCTCGAGTAATTGTCGGCAAGGCCTATCGAAGAACCCCTGTGATGTCAGGACAAATATCCAATGTGGTCATTAATCCTACTTGGACAGTACCTAAAAAGCTGTTACGACGGGATATCTTGCCTAAAGTGGCTAAAGATGGTGATTATTTTCGCGATCGACAATTTGATGTTTTTGATCGAGCTGGGATTAAAATTGATAAAACCGCTGATGAATGGCAAATGGCCGCAACTGCAGCCTTTCCATATCGTTTGGTGCAGCGACCCGGGGAAATTAATGCGTTGGGGCGTTATAAATTTCATTTTAAAAATGATCTGAATATATACTTACATGACACACCAGATAAATGGCTTTTTAATAAGGCAAATCGAGCGCTTTCATCGGGCTGTATTCGCATTGAAAAAGTGCAGCAATTGGCTGAGTGGTTCGCGGATAATGTGGTAATAGATAAACGCACTTGGGCGCGTATGCAGTCTAATCAAAAAAATACTCAATGGTTTTCGCTGTCAAAGACCATTCCTGTGCATATAGTGTATTGGAATGCTTGGGTTGGTGAAGATAACTTGGCCCAATATCGAAATGATATTTATCATTTAAATAACACAGATAAAACGGTAGTGGCAAATAACGCAACAAGCCCATTACAGTTGACGTCACGTTAAGTGCCTGACCTTATTAGAAGTTGCTAAACTGCACATGATTTATACATAACTTATGTTCTTTTAGAGTTGCTATTGTTTGCCATAAGCTTTAAATTCATCCTCGTTTGTGCAAAAAGTGCACAGTTTGAATTTTTAAAAAGTGGTGAGTTAATGTCGTTAGTTTGTCCTTCGCGTAGGCAGTTAATCCTTGGAATTAGTGGGGTGGCTGTCGCTTCAATGTTTTCTAATTCCGCTCAAGCAAGCCGATCTACAATAGGGCAGCGTGATCTGAGCTTTTACAACCGTCATACTGGTGAGCGCGGGCAAGGCAGTTTTTGGGTTGATGGTGAATATCGCAGTGATACCTTAACGCTTTTTAGCAATGTATTACGTGACCATAGACAAAACCAAGCGGCGCCGATGGATAAGCGTTTATATGAAATCCTGTATAAGCTTCAACAGACACTGAATAACTCAGATGAAATTCATGTGATTTCTGGTTATCGCTCTCCGATCACCAATAATATGTTAGCGGCCAACAGTAATGGTGTTGCCAAGAAAAGTTATCATATGAAGGGAATGGCAATGGATTTAGCCATACCCGGCATTGCTCTTAAAACCTTACGTGATGCAGCAATGTCGTTAAAAATGGGCGGGGTTGGTTATTACCCTCGTTCTGGTTTTATTCACCTTGATACTGGCCCGGTAAGAAGCTGGTAAAACCCACGGCCTGATATTTAGTATGATTTAAAGGCTATATAGTTAGTTCATGTGGATAAAATACCGGCGTGATGCTTGTTGACGCTATTTAGCTGTGTTAGAATCCGCGCGCTTAGTTTTATAACGAGCACGAGTTGTTATTGGTCGAAAATAACAACAAAAATTATTTTATATAAGTGAGAATTACATGTCTTATACTATCAATGCTGAAATCCGTACTGAAATCGGGAAAGGTTCGAGCCGCCGCCTACGTCATGCGAATTTAGTTCCTGCTGTAATCTACGGTCCAGGTAAAGAGCCTATTTCTATCAAATTCGCTCAAAAAGATATCATCAACCAACAGTTGAATGAAGATTTCTACACAAGCGAGTTAACTATCGTAATCGATGGCAAAGAAATTAAAGTTCGTGCACAAGCTGTACAGCGTCACGCGTACAAAATGCTTATCGAACACATCGATTTCAAATTTGCTTAATTGCTAATTTGAATGAAAAAAGCGCCTTAAGGCGCTTTTTTTGTGACTAAAATTTGGTTTATAACGCTTAATCAATATCAAAGCTATAGTAAATATCTAAGGATTGATTTAAGTTGCCTGATACGGTTTCTAGGTAAAGCTGTGAAAAAATATAATACCTTACCGTCATTTCATAGCCGGGGTTAAAAACACCAATACCGTATTTCACCATCAAGTCTTCGCCAATATAACCGCTAATGGCAAAGCGTCCTTCATCGTTGGCATCAAGTTGTACATTAGAAAAGCCCATTTTTTCAATTAAGCCCGTCGCTGTTGAGCCAATGTTGTTCATTGCGCCGCCGCCAAACTGTGAGCCTAAGCTTAACGCCGCGCTCATCATTAAAGCATTATTTTGATCATTACCAGAGTTCGCAAAGCCTGTGCCGGTGACTATGTAGGATAGAATTTCGGCTTGCTCTTTGGCAGGGTTTGAAAACAAGGTCACTACTGGCTGCATGGCTGTGCCTGTGACTCTCACGCCTGCGGTGAGATCTTCATCTTTGATTTCTTTTACTGCTTCAATATTTAAGTTGGGTACTGAGCTTGGGCCAACAAACTGCACTTCACCAGTACTGATGGTTAGGGTTTGCCCCATAAATTTATAACTGCCATTATTCACTTTAATATCACCAAATAACAGCGGTGGTTTGAAGGCTTGTTGCTGTAGCAATAATGTTCCTTCTAACTTGCCGTTTAAGCCCATGCCATCAATGTTAAGGTTCTTGCCCACATTAATATTGAGATCGGCGACGATAGCGTAAGGGCTGACTTTTTCTTCTTGTTCTGAAATCGAGTCTTTAAATACCACATCGCTAGATATCGCTACACCACCCTCAGCTAGTTGAACTAATGTAATTTCCCCGCTAGGAATATCGACAGTGCCCGTGATCGCCAGCTGATTTTTACTAAAGTTAATTTTTACATCAGGAGTAATATCCAATATTGCGATAGGGGGCTGAATAAAGGCGAGCTTTTTACCTTTTATATCAATTTCACCATTAAAGTTACCCTCTGGCCAAGCCAACTTACCATTGATATTTGCCTGGCCTTTCCCCATGGTTAAATCGCCTGTTACATTACCTTGTTGGCCAGCGAGCTCCATTATTAAATTGATATTTTCAATCAAAGTCGGGTTGTTTGTAGTGGCAATAGCTGCTTTTGATAGTGTCATTTTGCCACCGACTTCAGGCTCATTTAAAGTGCCTAATAAGGTTAAATCAGTGGAAAACAGTCCTTGTAATGTCGCCAGCTCAGGGAAGAAGCCCTGTAAGCCAGTTAAATCTAACTCGTCAATATTTATATGCCCTGATAGCTCTCTTGAAGGCTGGGTGCTGATGTTAACTTGGCTGCTGATATCTGAGATGCTATCTGCTTGCACTGATAATTGACTCGTTAGTTGCTGCTCATCTAATGTGACATGTAAGTTAACTAAGTCGTAAATGATATCGATGCGATCATTCTCTGAGCGCTTTAATTCTAATTTGCCCTCAGATAAGGTTAAATCAACATCTGCTTGTAACTTTTCAACCTCAGACCAATTCAGTTTGGCATCAAGGCTAGAGTCACCAATCCATACCAAGCGTTCGGGTAATATTGGCTGCAGTAGGCGGCCAGGTGTGCCTTGTGCAAGAATATGAATATCCCCTTGGGTACCAAAATTTGCAGGTTCAATCAGGCACAGGCTATTGCTGGGGTGATTAATGCAAAAAGGACTGGCGCTGCCAAGTTGATTGAGTTGATCCCAAACGATCGTGATGGGCTTATCTAACTGCCAATCTCCGAGCATATTGGTTAAGGATAAGGCGTTAACTTCAGTATCAAAGCGTTGTTTATCTGCCGTGTATATATTGCTCAATTGGGTGTTAATGGCTAGCTCTCCACCCGTAGACAGTTGCAATGTTTGCTGGCCAAGATCTCCTGAGGCGATTAGCTCTACGTCAGTTAAGTCCAGTTCGCTCCAGCTAAAAGCAGTACTGGCGAGATTCACGCTAAATTGATGCTCATTTAACGGTAAGTAGTGACCCGTTAATGTCAGTCTGTCGAGCTTCATATCGGCAAAATCAAAATCGGCCACTTGGCCGTTAATATCAACGATAGGTTGTTTGGCATCGCCAGTGACATCGATTTTTGCGGTAATTGACCCTTTACTATCTGGTAGCCACTGGCTGATGTCAGGTACATCAAGTAATGCATCTACATCCCATACTGTATCTGCTTGACCATTGATAAGTAGGGTTGTGCCGAGGGCTTGTGCTTGTAGGTCTTTGGCATTGATGGCGAAGTTATTATCAAATTGTACCTGACCTTTAACGCTAAGAGGGTACTGATTTAAACTACCGCTTAAATCACTGTCTACAATATTTACTTCCCAGCTAGTATCAGAAACCTTACCTGTGGTGGTTAATATCCCACTGATGTGGCTGCTAAGCTCGGTGAGTTCATAAAGATAATCGATTTTTTCTAGCTGTAAATCAGTGGTGTCGAGTTTGGCTTGCCAGCTAAAATCATTGCCCCAATCAAGACTCGCTTGACCTGCGATATCCCCCGCATCTGAGCTAATGACAATATCTGCAATATCCACATTGGTATGTGATAGCTGCATTGCGCTATTAACTTCAAGCTGCGGGTGATAGGGGCTGAGGAATTGCCCATCAAGGACAACATGTTGTTGGTTGAAGTCACCGGTACTTGATAATGTTTTGATATCAGTGACATAGTCAGGCTTAATCAAAGGCCACTGAATTTGGGCTTTGCTTATATCAATTCGATAAGGCATTTCGGGCTTACTCAAAGTGATATTTGAGTCAAAATTAATGGTAAAGTCACCTTCAGCGGCAAGGGTAACGGCTAAATCATCAAAGCCGTTGTGTGCACTGAGTTTGATTTTTTGCTGGGTTAATTCAGGAATTTCGGCCACATTGTTAAGGCTAAAATCGGCGTTAATATTCATTGGGTAATCGTGATTTAAACGGATATCGCCTTCTAATGTTGCCTCACCGTAATCATGAGTGATGGCTAATTGCTGCACATCAATTAAGTCATCAACATAGCTGCCTGCTAAGGTTATTTTTGCGAAATCATCGGTTCTTGCTCCCAAGACCATCACGCTGTTATTACTAATCAGTTGTTCAAGGTAAATAGGGAATGACATATAAACCACTGGTAATGCTGCCATAGCCCAGTCGTCATTTACCTCAGTGGTATTGTTCGGCGCTGCAACATCATCACTGGCAAGAGGAATATCAACCAGCAAACCGTCACTATAAAGGTAATTAACTCTTAAGCCTTTGCTATTCCATAGTGCTTTGCCTTGCAAGCGGCTGGCGTTATAGCGCATGTCATTTACGCTGACCTCAACTGAGTTTAAGTCTAATTCGTTAAGGCCAATAACTACAGGTAAAATCAGCGGTTCAGGTACTTCATCTTTACTTTCATTAGTTTTATCAGTGTTAGCTGGCTGATTATCTGCTAATGCAGCTTGAGTTGTTCGAGCGTTTGCAACGGTACTTTCACTAGGCACATCATCGGCAAACTCATCAGTAGCTACTCGTACCCGCACGCCACTTGCGTGTAACTTATCGACACAAATTTGCTTGTTAAACAAACAGGTTGGCAGCCAAGATAAGCTTAAGTCATCAACCTCTACCGCTACGCCATCCATTGACCAGCTTGCATGGTTAAATTCGAGTTGCTTATTGATGGTGCCAGAGCGTAAGTCTAATGCGAGATTGGGCACAAATTGATTGGCTAACATCACTGACATACGTGCGCCGAAAGGCGTGCCAATGAGCACTGCTAGCAAAATTAAAATCAGCAGTGGAATATAGATAATCACTCGAGTGGTATGTTTGAAGTATTTCCATAATCGCGCCCAAAGCGTTAATGGCGGCTTTGCTGGCACTTTATCTAGTGGTGTAGCGTCATGGGCTTCATGGTCGTTATGATGCTGGGGTAGCTTGGATTTTTCTGTCATTACAAATCCGTCCCCATGGTTAAATGAATTCGCCAAGATCTATCGACCGTTTCTGTTTCTTTCAAGCCGACACCTAAATCGAATCTAATGGGCCCGATAGGAGAGATCCAGTGAACGCCGCCGCCGACGGAGGCAATAGGTTCAAATGTTTCTGTATCAAAAGCGTTACCCGCATCCACAAAGCTGGCAAGTCGCCATGTGTCAGTTAAATAAAATTGATACTCTAAACTGCCCACCATCAAATAACGACCGCCGACAACCTGACGTGACGTGCTACCGTCTTCGTTGGTGTATTCAATGAATGGCCCTAGCTCTTGGTAGCCATAACCGCGAATACTCTGATCGCCACCGGTAAAATAACGTAGCGAAGGTGATATTTGGGCGATATCGTCACTATCAGCAATGTTGGCGCCTAAGTCGAGTCGGGCTACAAAACGATGCCGATCGAAAAAGGTATCAATCCATTTAAAGTTAGCTTCAAATTTTAACAGTCGAATTTCAGAGCCTAAATTAGGGTCACCATATTGCATACTGTAAATATGACGGTAGCCCGACTTGGGGTCTAAGGTGTTATCGCCGCGAACGGTTTTGCCAATACCAAAGCCTGCAAGAAGGAATTTTGAATCGTAATCAATATTGGATTGATTATAAAGCTCTTGGCTATATTCAAGTGAATAACCAAATAGCCATTGGTCGGCTAGGGTTTGTTGTCTGATCACCCCGAGTAAACGTTTCTCTGACTCTAGCTGGCCAGTGTAATCGTAGCTTCTATCTTCTTCATTATAATCTTGGGTAACGCCATATTTATCTCGCAGTAATCCAATCTTAAATTGTAGCTGATCATCTAACGGGTGCTTTAACGGAATAGTATAGGTGGTTAAAAACTTAGGCCTGTCAGGTGACCATTCCATAGTAGTTTCTTGAGTATGGCCATAGCTGTTAATTTGCGGCATCCGCCAAGTGAGCCTGACCCTTGGCTCAATGGTTTTTTCGGCATTGGTACCAATATCGGCACCCAAACCTAATTCAAATGAGTGTGTTGGTCTTGGGCTTAAGTCAACTCTGATGGGGACATCGACGTCGGTCATGGCATCAACTTGTGGTAACACTTTGATATTACTAAAGTAGCCAGTATCGATAAGGTTGCGGTTCAATCGATTTAACCGCCGGGTTGAATAATTTGAATTGGGTTTAAACGGGATGAGTTTTTTCATGAACTCATCATTGAGAGTATGACCATGAAACTCGACGTTACCCAGTTGATAGCGTCTACCTGAGTCATAATGCAAGTGGATTTTAGCGGTATTCACATCCCGATTAACCACCACTTCAGCCCGTGAGAATTTTCCATCGAAGTAGCCTCTGGCCATAGCTAATGTAACCAGCTGATTTTTTAACTCTTGGTATACGCCGTGATCTAACACATCACCAGGTTTGATAGTTAACTGATCAAGCCAACGATTAAAGCTGTTATCTTCAATCATTTGCTCACTGAATTTAATGTCTATCCACTGAACAATGGTAGGCGCACCTTCATCGATATCGATGTTAAGTTTCCAGGGGCCCTTGGTCGCTTCTTCAACGTTAATCGATACTTTTGCGTGATAATGGCCGATGGATTCCAGCGCGGCGTTAACATTGTCTTCTACAGTAAATAAATAGGCTCTGCGTTGTACTTCAGAATCAGGGTTATTGCCTAAATGCGCTTGGATATTTTTGGTTAACCGTCCTGATGCGCCCGTTACCTTGACCGTTAACCAGTTATCTTTTGCCCAAGCGAAATTAGGTACCATCATGACAATGGCAGCAAAGGCGACAACGCAATATTGAAAAGATTTAAATAACAATTATAGGATGCTTATAAAGGCCATAAACTCATACTGTATTGTCGCTAGAATATGTGAAACAGGCAAGTTGTGGATTGAAATTAACCTTTGAAATGCATAGAAAGAATCGTCTGATTAAAGCATTAATATAAAAACCAGTCATTCCAGTGCTCGGCTTAAGACAGGTTGTGGCCATGCAAGGTCAAAGCTACCTTGATTTTACCTTAATGTTGGAGTGATTTAATCGTCCAAATAAAAAAGCAGAACTAATTACTGTTCTGCTTTGTTGTTTAGTGTTGGTGAAGCTATTAAATTAAGGTTTTTAGAGTTGTCTTAACAAAGAGAATGCTTGTTGAGTACAATCTCGAGTCACCACAAATCCCACCATGTTATCGGCGCTGTCATAGCCTTTAGCGACAATCCCTTGTGATTGAACATCAAGATTCCAACGTGATACTGAACTAGAGTCGGTTTTACCACCTATTTGAATGGGATAATTAGGGGTTTTAACCTTGACCATCATATTTAGCAGTGTCACCTTGGTTGCTTCTCCCAATAATGTTTTCCCTAATGCAGCAGCGCTAATTAAGGTCGGTTGTAAATACGCTTTTACTTGCCCTTCAAATTCAGCGCAATCCCCTAAAGCGTAAATATTAGCATTAGACGTTTGCATGAACTCGTTAACACATATGCCACGGTTAACCTCAAGCTTGGCAAGTTATTTAGCTAATAGTGAAAAACTGACTGCGATCGCCAAACCGCTGGGCTTGAGTGCAGGTAAATTACATCGATTAATGAAGCGGCTTAATTTAAAGTAAATAATGCCTTCATTAATCTAAAACGATTTAAGGATTTCTGTGGGTTCAAAATTACCCGTAGGGTGGAATATGGCGCATTTGTGCTGGCAGGGCTTATTATCATGGCTTCGTCACTATCACTATCTCAAAGTGATGAGTTGCAGCTTTGATTAATATTACTTTTCCCATAGAATCAATTCACTTAGAGTATAATTTAGGGCTATAACTTAGACTGTAAGCCCCTTGATAAATATGAGAATAACAATGAATAAATTAACCATGTTGTCATGTATCACCTTGCTGGTTTCGTCTTTTGGCAGTGTTGCCAATGACAAGCCGTTTGCCATAGCGATCCATGGCGGAGCAGGCACGATAAACCCCAGTAGTTTTACTCCTGAGCAAGAACAAGCCTATCGCGCTAAATTAAAAGAGGCCGTTGATACGGGTTATGTGGTGTTAGAAAAGGGCGGTTCAAGCCTTGAAGCAGTAACTCAAGCTATTAATGTTTTAGAGGATTCGCCATACTTTAATGCAGGCAAAGGGGCGGTTTATACCCACAATGAACAGCATGAAATGGACGCCTCTATTATGGATGGAAAAACCATGAATGCAGGCGCTGTATCGGGGGTTAAGCACGTTAAAAATCCCATTGATTTGGCGCGTTTGGTGATGGATAAATCAGTACATGTGATGCTCTATGGCGAAGGCGCTGAAGAGTTTGCCTTAACCCAAGGGGTGCCGCTGGTTGCCAATGAGACTTTTAATACTCAACACCGCTATGAATCATTGCAACGGGCTAAAGCTAAAATGGAGCAAGCCAAATTAGATAATAAAGACTATATCGCTTCCCATAATGCACTCGATGTCGAATTTAAAGTGGGCACAGTGGGCGCGGTAGCTCTGGATAAAAGTGGCAATATTAGTGCGGGTACATCAACAGGCGGCATGACCAATAAGCGTTATGGGCGTATTGGTGACGCACCCGTTATTGGCGCAGGCACTTATGCTGAAAACGGTGTCTGTGCAGTATCAGCAACTGGCCATGGTGAATATTTTATTCGCTACCATGTGGCTGGGGATATTTGCGCCAAAGTGAAATACCAAGGTAAATCCATTATTCAATCTGCCGATGAAGTGATTAATCAGCGCCTTATCACTGCGGGTGGCACCGGCGGGGTTATCGCTATTGATCATCGCGGCAATATTGCCACACCATTTAATACCGAAGGTATGTACCGTGCGACCCGTAAAAAGGGTGAACAAGCCCAAGTGATGATTTGGCGAGATAAGTAAGCCCTTTAGTGCGTTTTTTAATACAAGTATTAAGCACTAGCTAAAAAGGCATCAAGTATTCACTTGGTGCCTTTTTTCTTTTAAGCCTTGTTTAAAACTGTTTAATGTGATTGTGCTTGATTATTAATCACTTGAGGCGGGCAAATATTCCCTTTATCTTAATAGGGTTATTCAAATGTTGAGCTTGTAGTGAATTGTATTAGCAAGATCAATGCTAATAGGTATTACATAAGCGTGAGTCAGCGGTAAGCGATTAAAGTTTCTATAGTGCAAATAGAAAGTGATTGATGGTAACTCGTTAGCTGTTGTTGGACTATAGTTAATAATTCTATTTTTGAAATAAAATGGTCGTTGCTTTGTGTTTTTGTTGCAAAGTTTACAGCTTGTTTTGTTACTGCTTTATGGCTGTTGTACATAAGTATAAAAGTCGAGTTTATATGAGCTAAGCCTCTAAATTATCCGTGAGTTAGATACACAAAACCGTATAGTTAT
The DNA here is from genome assembly GCF_002873135.1 of Shewanella sp. 10N.286.48.A6. Lineage (GTDB taxonomy): Bacteria > Pseudomonadota > Gammaproteobacteria > Enterobacterales > Shewanellaceae > Shewanella. The sequence continues at coordinate 405 of NZ_MCVI01000025.1, read as the reverse complement.
ACTGAATTATGATTATGTACCAGCCTCAATAACAAGCTAGCTAAGCACAACACTAAACATAGGTTGTGAGACACAAGCTAAGTAAATGAATATTGAAGGTAGGCGATTAATGAGAAAGTCATTTTTCACATTGAATTTGAATGAATACACGCAAGTTGTGATTTGAAGTCAAAAGGCTACAAATACCTAAACGGCGCTGTTAGCCAGTAATGCAAAGACGATATGTAGTATTTAGGAATTTCTTTAAGATTAAGTATTATTAAGGCTAGTTATGAAAGTGGTTAAAGATGGTGTTTACGAGACGGCAAAAATGAACGTTGTGATTGAGGCTAGCTCTGTCATTAAAACATTCAAAAAGGTGAAGGATTACAAGAAGCGCTACTTCGAGGGTGTAACAGATTCTGT
>NZ_MCVI01000024.1 GCF_002873135.1 Shewanella sp. 10N.286.48.A6 | reverse complement strand
ACCTAGCGTCAAATGGCTGCTGATATGGAAGATTATTTCTTACATAATTAGCAACGCTCTTTAACAAATCAAACAAGAAATCTGTGTGGACACTCACAGGTGTTGAGTTAATCGAAATTGCTCATTCTTTCTCGTAAAGAGTGAAGCAATCAAAATTATTACTCAATGTAACGATGAGTGTTCATAGCAATATGTAACAAACGTTTTAGAGATTCTTCCGAGTCTTTAAATCGAAATCAGAATTCATTGAGCCGAAACGAAGCTTTTATTTATAAGAGTGGTTGTTTCAACAAAACTTTAATTGAAGAGTTTGATCATGGCTCAGATTGAACGCTGGCGGCAGGCCTAACACATGCAAGTCGAGCGGTAACAGGAATTAGCTTGCTAATTTGCTGACGAGCGGCGGACGGGTGAGTAATGCCTAGGGATCTGCCCAGTCGAGGGGGATAACAGTTGGAAACGACTGCTAATACCGCATACGCCCTACGGGGGAAAGGAGGGGACCTTCGGGCCTTTCGCGATTGGATGAACCTAGGTGGGATTAGCTAGTTGGTGAGGTAATGGCTCACCAAGGCGACGATCCCTAGCTGTTCTGAGAGGATGATCAGCCACACTGGGACTGAGACACGGCCCAGACTCCTACGGGAGGCAGCAGTGGGGAATATTGCACAATGGGCGAAAGCCTGATGCAGCCATGCCGCGTGTGTGAAGAAGGCCTTCGGGTTGTAAAGCACTTTCAGTAGGGAGGAAAGGTTAACGGTTAATAACCGTTAGCTGTGACGTTACCTACAGAAGAAGGACCGGCTAACTTCGTGCCAGCAGCCGCGGTAATACGAGGGGTCCAAGCGTTAATCGGAATTACTGGGCGTAAAGCGTACGCAGGCGGTTCATTAAGCCAGATGTGAAATCCCCGGGCTCAACCTGGGAATTGCATTTGGAACTGGTGAACTAGAGTCTTGTAGAGGGGGGTAGAATTTCAGGTGTAGCGGTGAAATGCGTAGAGATCTGAAGGAATACCGGTGGCGAAGGCGGCCCCCTGGACAAAGACTGACGCTCATGTACGAAAGCGTGGGGAGCAAACAGGATTAGATACCCTGGTAGTCCACGCCGTAAACGATGTCTACTCGGAGTTTGGTGCCTTGAGCACTGGGCTCCCAAGCTAACGCATTAAGTAGACCGCCTGGGGAGTACGGCCGCAAGGTTAAAACTCAAATGAATTGACGGGGGCCCGCACAAGCGGTGGAGCATGTGGTTTAATTCGATGCAACGCGAAGAACCTTACCTACTCTTGACATCCAGAGAATTCGCTAGAGATAGCTTAGTGCCTTCGGGAACTCTGAGACAGGTGCTGCATGGCTGTCGTCAGCTCGTGTTGTGAAATGTTGGGTTAAGTCCCGCAACGAGCGCAACCCCTATCCTTATTTGCCAGCGCGTAATGGCGGGAACTCTAGGGAGACTGCCGGTGATAAACCGGAGGAAGGTGGGGACGACGTCAAGTCATCATGGCCCTTACGAGTAGGGCTACACACGTGCTACAATGGCGTATACAGAGGGTTGCAAAGCCGCAAGGTCTAGCTAATCTCACAAAGTACGTCGTAGTCCGGATTGGAGTCTGCAACTCGACTCCATGAAGTCGGAATCGCTAGTAATCGTAGATCAGAATGCTACGGTGAATACGTTCCCGGGCCTTGTACACACCGCCCGTCACACCATGGGAGTGGGCTGCACCAGAAGTAGATAGTCTAACCTTCGGGAGGACGTTTACCACGGTGTGGTTCATGACTGGGGTGAAGTCGTAACAAGGTAGCCCTAGGGGAACCTGGGGCTGGATCACCTCCTTACCTATACGACTAACTTAATGTTTGTTGAGTGTTCACACAGATT
>NZ_MCVI01000023.1 GCF_002873135.1 Shewanella sp. 10N.286.48.A6 | reverse complement strand
TGCCAACCCTAGGGTTGGCATTTAAAGTAAGCCTTAAGTATTAGACTCTTAATTTAATAAATACTGTTGTCGGACCTGTGCCTAAATCTTTATGGCCATCACCATTTAAACTTGCCCCTGGCAAACTTAATGCTTCAGATTGATCCATCACATCTAACACTTGCACTGGGCAACCGGTAACACAAAATGGTTTATCACCGGCATCGAGCCTGTCTTTACACATGTCGCATTTCGATAAAATACCACGCTTAGCGTCAAGTTTTGGCGCATCATAAGGACAGTACATACGGCAAGCTCCGCAACCTATACATAGCGCTTCGTCAATATGGACAATACCGTCATCGCGTTTAATCATTGCGCCAACAGGACACTTTTCAACACAAATAGGTTCTTCACAGTGATGACAAGATTGTGATAAAAATACCGCAACTTGCTTACCTAAATGATTGGTTGTTTCACCTTGAGAGATATCTCTTACGGTGACAAATTCATTCGCTTGTCGGCCAGCCTGACATGCCACAGTACAAGCTTCACAGCCAACACAGTTTTCTTGGCGAAATACAAAAACTTTTTGTTCAGTCATTAGAAAGTTCCTTAATGATTATAATTACGCCAGTGCAATATCGACACGGGTTGAGTGGAAGGTAGAACAGTTGTTCATATCAGTTAAATCACAGTTTGCCAGCTGGTTAACCGCGGTATTACTTCCGTTATCATTAAGTTTTTTCCAGGCATTTTTCCAAACAAACAATGTGCCCACAGGTGTCATTGGTTCAACCCTTGCTACATATTGAATTTGTACACTCGGGTTACCATAGCGACTTGCAGTTAACGTCACTTGATCGCCTTCATTAATCCCTTTGCTGCCAGCATCTAAAGGATGAATATAAACAGTATGTTGAGGTAATGTCCCAGCAATATATTTAACATTGGCCCATTGAGAATTACTTAATTTAGGGTGCGCTGGTGATATTAATCTGAACTCACGCGCTTTTTCAGCATCGGTCATCCCTTTATTATTAGCAGCATCGCTTTCAGGGGTGCCGGTATCAATTACTGGATTAAATTTTTCAGGGTCAAAGTACTTGCCGCTGGTGTCTTTAAATTCAATCTTGCCGCTTGGCGTTGGGAAGTCGTAATCTTTACGGAATGGATACGGTACAATTGGGCTATCCCACTTTTGCTCTAATAGCGCATCGTAACTAATATTACCTTTCCAAGTGTTACGTAAAATTTCATCAATCGACTCATTGAACTCTGCATCTTCAAAACCCATTGCTTTAGCAAGTTCATTAAAGATGACTGTGTCAGGTTTGGATTCATAGAGTGGCATAATGGCTTGCGCACTATGCTTAGAGTAATAACAATGATAACTATCAATGAGATTTGATTGCTCCATAAAACTAGACGTCGGTAGCAAGTAATCAACATAATCCATGGTATCGGTTTGGAATAAATCAATACCCACTAAGAACAAATCATCACGCATCAAGCCTTTTTCAATCAGATCAGTGTTAGGGGCAATTGCCATTGGGTTACTTGAATATACAATCATTGCTTTAATTGGATCGCACGGCTCACCAAAAGCAAGTGGACCAATTTGACCGTCTTCATGTTGATAATCTTCAGGTAGTAACGACCTGCCAATCTCATTCATATTGACCGTGTCTCTTACTGCATCTTCAGGTGTTAGATGCGGCGCATTACAATAAGCCCAATCAAACATCCCACCAGCTTGAGTATTAAGATACACAACACCTGCACCCACTTTGCCGATATTACCGGTTAACGCTGCAAGCGTTGGAATGGCTTTAACCATTCGGCCACCATTCAAGGTACGTTGTAAACCATAACCAATGCGGATCATGGCACATTCAGCACCTGCATAAGCTCTAGCAAAGGCTTGGTATTCGCTTGTAGAAACACCCGTTTCTTGTTCAATTTGTTCGTGGGTAAATTCTTCAAGGCGTGCAACTAGTGCATCATAATCTTGGGTATGGGCTTCAATAAAGTTTGTATCATGCAAACCTTCTTCAATCAGCACTTTACTAATACCCACAACTAACGTGGCATCGGTACCTGGTGTCGGCTGCAACCAAATATCAGCTTGCGACGCTAAAGGTGTTCTAGCAGGGTTAACCACTAAAATTTTAGCGCCTTTATCACGGGCTTCATTGATAAATTTAAGATGGTGGATATTGGTGGCTTGCTCATTGGTACCCCAAGAAACAAAACATTTGGTATTGACGTAATCTTCTGGGCTTGGGCCGGAAAATTCACCCAATATAGAGCTCATTCCTGAATAACCGGCACTGGCACAAATATTACGTTGCAAGTTACGACTGCCGATACGGTTAAAGAATCGGTTCGGACCCGAGCCTGCACTGATACCGCTATAGCCAGAATAAGAGTAAGGAATGATTGAATTACCACCATGGGTGTTAATAATCTCGTTTAAGCGGCCTGCAATGGCGCTATATGCCTCATCCCATGAAATAGGTTCGAAGCTTGCACCTGGGCCACGTGGTCCTACGCGTTTCATTGGTTGTTGAATACGGTCTGGGCTATACACAGACTGTAAATAGGCATGACCTTTAACACATGGGGTTCCCGCTGTTACAGGGTGTGTTGTATCACCTGTGATTGATATTGCCACATCATCTTTTGTGGTTACCATCAAGCTACATCTATCACCGCAGTTACGTGGACACGTTGTGTGATAAACACCATCTGGAATGCCTTCTTCAGGTGGTACTTCAATTGGTGGTTCTACTACTGGAGGTTCTTCAATATTCTCATCATCACTAGAACACCCCATAATACTGGCAGAAAATGCAAATGCACTACTCCCCTTAAGAAAACTACGTCTATTCATTGCCATGGTATTTCCCTTATTATTATTTCAATAAAACCATAACAAACACAGCGCTAAGCAAGAACAAACATTGTAAAAAAAACACTTATTACTCAAACAATTAGTAAAATACTGACCTTCATCGCAATTGCAGATATCACAAATAACTATTGCGCATAACGACTAAATTTGTTGCATATCAAACCAAGCCGCCTATTTATAAAACATCTAGATAACAGGTGTATTTCACATTGATTTTTTAGCGGGCGATATAGCATGTCTTTAGCGATACAAATATAAAAACCTCGATTAAATATCCGTTTTCTAGACATTGGCCAATATCGGATAAAAAACAAACGCATTCTAAAAAATGCAATCAACGCATTTAAAATATTTGCCTTAAATAACTCCTCAATCTTGAATACGTATGCAACAAATTGCAGCACTTGGTTTAACCGCTCTAGTATGTGAAAGGAAAATTCGAATAATAATATGGAGTCACCATGCTCGAAGTATCATCAAAATTAGTTGATTTACCGTCTATTACGGCATCAACAGCTGCTACCACACCTGTAACTGAAACTAAAACTAAAACAAAATATCAGTCGGTTTTTAATCTCAGCGCACTTTCCATATTCATTAGCTGTGTCCTGTCAGGAATAACGCCAGGAGTTCAGGCAAAAACGGTGACAATCAGCTCTCCCAGTAACAATATTACCGTCAGCTTATCTGATGATGCTGATAGACCGGAATATAGCGTCACCTTTAACGGCGAACAGGTAGTAAACGCATCTCGAATGGGTTTGGTTTTTGAGTCTTTGGGAGAATTTGGCAGTGGTTTTAAGATCAGTAAATCTGCCACTGACAGCAATCAATCGCGCTGGCAACAACCTTGGGGCGAACGTGAATGGATTGAAGATCATCACAACAAACTTACCACCAGCTTTAGTAACGGCAATTACAATTTTATCGTAGAATTTAAAGTATTTGATGATGGTTTAGGCTTTAGATATCAAGTGCCAACACAAAAAGGCCTTGCCTCAAAATCCGCCTTAAACATTACCAATGAACTAACTGAGTTTTCAATTCCTGATGCCCATAATGCGACTGCTTGGTGGATACCGGGGCGCGGCTGGAATCGATACGAATACTTATATAACACCACCACGGTAAACAAAGTCGACCGTGCTCATACCCCCTTCACTTATAAACTCGCTTCAGGCACTCATTTAAGTATTCACGAAGCGGCGCTAACAGATTATGCCGCTATGGTATTAGATCAACGCCGTGATGGCACCTTAAAAGCCGACTTAACCCCATGGTCTGATGGCATCTTAGTCAAAACTAAACCTGGATTTACTACCCCATGGCGAACCATTCAAATTGCCGAAAAAGCCACTGGTTTACTCAATTCAGATTTAATCCTTAACTTAAACGAACCTAACAAGCTCGGTGATGTGTCGTGGGTTGAACCAGGTAAGTATGTTGGGATTTGGTGGGGAATGCATCTTAATGAAAATACTTGGGGTTCAGGTGATAAACATGGCGCAACGACCAGCGAAACTAAACGTTACATGGACTTTGCTGCTAAGTACGGCTTTGACGGCGTATTAGTTGAAGGCTGGAATGTCGGCTGGGATGGCAGTTGGTTCCATAATGGCGATGTGTTTAATTTTACCAAGCCATATGATGATTTTGATATTGATGCTGTCAGTGAATATGGCGCTAAACAAAACGTGCGCTTAATTGGTCACCATGAAACCTCAGGTTCTGTAACGAATTACCGTCATCAAATGAGTGATGCTTATGATTTATATAAAAAGCATGGCGTAACTCAAATCAAAACGGGTTATGTGGCAGATGGGGGTGACATCAAGCGTGTTGATGAAAACGGTATTACCCGCCATGAATGGCATGATGGCCAGTTTATGGTGAATGAATACCTGCACAGTATTACCGAAGCCGCAAAGCGTGGCATTAGTATTAATACTCACGAACCCGTTAAAGATACTGGTCTGCGCCGCACCTATCCAAACTGGATTGCCCGAGAAGGCGCCCGCGGCCAAGAATTTAACGCTTGGGGAACTCCGCCCAATAACCCAGAACATACAGCGATTTTACCTTTTACTCGTATGCTGTCAGGGCCAATGGATTTCACTCCAGGGATATTTAATCTCGCACCAGAAGGCTTAGATGCGGTTAATCGGGTGCAAACAACATTAACTAAGCAACTCGCTTTGTATGTAGTGCTTTATAGTCCAATTCAAATGGCGGCGGATTTACCACGTAATTATGTTGAACGCCTTGACGCCTTTCAGTTTATTCAAGACGTTCCCACTGATTGGAGTGAGAGTATTGCGGTTGCTGGTGAAGTCGGTGATTTTGTTGCCTTTGCGCGTAAAGACCGTCACTCTGATGATTGGTATCTTGGCGCACTCACTGATGAACAAGCCCGCAGTTTTGATGTTGTATTATCATTTTTAGATAATAACCAACAATATGAAGCACAAATATATCGTGATGGCGATAAAGCGAACTGGGAAACCAACCCATATGATTACGTCATTGAAACGACAAAAGTGACTTCGAAAGATAATCTGTCACTGGTATTAGCAAAAAGTGGTGGTACTGCGATTCGTTTTAAAGCCTTAAATTAAAGCCTTTTAAAGCGCTTTAAAGACAAAACACAACAATTTTACCCCAATAAAACCTGATGTATTGCAATGTTCACTTTTTGTGTTCATTGCCATCAGGTTTTTGTTCATTTACATTGACCTACCAAATATCGGTTAATGCGCTATTTACCCCCTTCCTGTTACAAATATGATCAGCTTTCGTTGTGCATAAATGATGAATACGTATGTAATTGGTTGTGCCTAAATCCGACACAAGGCTAATATGAAACCTGCTAAATTTCTCCTCTGCTTGTGTGGATGAAATGGGCTAGGTCGTTACTGGCGCATCACCTTCATCGGATTGTGTCAGGTTTTAAGTGCCTTTTTTTACTTCAGCCTTTTTGAAGTGCAAACCAGGTCTTTGGCGAATACCCGTCTTAGGGAGATGTGTATTCGCCATTTTTTTACCTAGTACATTAGCAAACGTGATAATAAGAGTTCAGCCATGAAGTTGAACGACCTATAAAAAGGAAGATACATGTCTACCGATACGATTAGTCAAACATCGACAAATACTCAGCAGCGTCAGCAGCCAGAACTCAACTTTTGGCAAATCTTTAATATGTGCTTTGGTTTTTTGGGGATCCAATTCGGTTTTGCACTGCAAAATGCTAATGTCAGCCGTATTTTCCAAACGCTAGGTGCTGAAATTGACGAAATTCCTATTCTTTGGATAGCTGCTCCGCTGACTGGACTCATAGTCCAACCAATTATCGGTTATTTAAGTGACAACACCTGGAACGGGCTTGGCCGTCGTCGCCCGTATTTTTTAATTGGCGCAATTTGTACCACGCTGGCGTTATTTGTCATGCCGCACTCTCCTACTCTGTGGATTGCTGCCGGTATGTTGTGGATTATGGATGCATCAATCAACATCGCTATGGAGCCATTTCGTGCTTTTGTCGGCGATAACTTACCTAAGAGTCAACGCACTCAAGGCTATGCGATGCAAAGCTTCTTCATCGGCATTGGCGCGGTTGTTGCCTCTGCACTGCCTTATATTCTTACCAATTACTTTGATGTTGCAAACACAGCACCTGCTGGGGAGATTGCCGACTCAGTTCGTTATGCCTTCTACTTTGGTGGCGCAGTATTATTCTTAGCTGTCGGCTGGACGATTGTTAGCTCTAAAGAATATTCGCCAGAAGAAATCAGTGCCTTCCATGCACATGAACAAACCGCTAAGCAAGAAGACCGTATTGATGAAACTCGCAGCCGCACCGCTACGCAATATAAAACAGCAGCACTGGTTTGGATGACTATTGGTGCGATATTTACTGGGTTAGTTTATGGACTCGGTTGGGACAAACAGTTATTTATTCTTAGTATTGGCATCTTTGCTTTTGGCCCATTACAGCTTTATTGCGCTAAGGTACTTGCTGGGGTCAAGGGTAAAAAACGTGACTCTTTAGGTATGGTATTTAACGTCGTTGATGACTTATTTCATATGCCTAAAGCCATGCATCAACTGGCTATAGTACAATTTTTCTCATGGTTTGCACTCTTCGCCATGTGGATTTATACCACCTCAGCGGTGACCTCTTATCATTACGGCAGCTCTGATGTTGTTTCACAAGCTTATAACGACGGCGCTGACTGGGTCGGGATGTTATTCGCTTCATACAATGGCTTTGCCGCCCTTGCTGCTGTGATGATTCCTTTTTTAGCTAAAGCCGTAGGGATTAAATTTACTCACACCATCAACTTAACACTCGGTGGACTAGGGCTAATTAGCTTTTACTTTATTAAAGACCCACAAATGTTATGGATCCCAATGATTGGTGTCGGCATCGCTTGGGCCTCTATCTTATCCGTACCTTATGCCATGCTATCAGGCATATTACCGCCTAAAAAGATGGGTGTATTTATGGGTATTTTTAACTTCTTTATTGTTATTCCACAGTTACTTGCAGCAAGTGTTTTAGGTGTTATTTTAAATGGCTTATTCGATGGTGAACCCATTTTTGCGCTAATTACTGGTGGGGTATTTATGATTATTGCCGGTATTGCGGTGTTATTTGTCGATCAACCCAGCTCACAAGCTTAAACAGAAAATCAAAAACTCATTAAGTTATAAAAATTATTTAAAAATATTTGGGGAACGTTATTCATGAACGCAATGTTAAATATTAATAACTCACAAACAATTTGTTTTAAAAAGTCATTTGTCGCTAAGGCGATCAATACTGCTGTTGTAACGGGTTCATTACTGGCATTATCAGCCTGCTCTGACGCTGAAGTAGCACCAGAACAAACCATTGAAACAGCGGCTGAGATCACCACCATTAAGCAAGTCGCCCCCGGCGCTCCGGGTATCGATCCAACCTGGGCATTTTCTGGTAAGACTGGTATTGGCACCTCTTATGAGCCTTATGTAAACGGTCAATACCAAAGCGCAGCAGACAACCCAGTCAGCAAAGTCTGGTTTTCCATAGCCCAAGGTGTGCTAACAGAAACCATGTATGGCTTGATCCACAATGCGCAGTTAAAAGAAATGCAGTTCATCATTACTGGTGATGGCTTTGTTGATACTGAAAAAGAAGACACCATCAGTAGCATCGAATATTTACATCAAGATGAACAAGGCCGCCCATTATCATTAGCCTATAAAGTGATCAATAAAGCTAAAAATGGTCAGTACCAAATTGAAAAGCATATCTTTACCGATCCAAACCGTGACAGCATGATGATGAAAGTTATCTTTACCTCTTTTGCTGATGGTATTACCCCACACTTATATGCCAATCCACATGTAGATAATAGTGGCGCCAATGATATCGCCAGTATTGAAAATGGCGCGTTAGTGGCATACACCAATAATGCTGACTCATCAGTAATGACCATCAAATCTGATGTAGAATTTACTCAAGCCAGTGCCGGTTTTGTCGGTAAATCTGATGGATTAGTTGATCTAAAAGACAACGGTCAGCTCAATAACCTCTATAACAGCACCAGCAGTGATAACAGTGTTATTGGCAATGTTGCGCTTACTGCTCAATATCCAACCTTAAGCAAATCAGCAGATAACAATACCCTAGAAATGAATATTGCTATCGGCTTTGGTCATGATAAGCAAAGCAGTTTAGCCAATGTCGATGCCACATTGACTAGCGGCTATGACAAGGTATTAAGTGCTTATCTTGGCGATGACAAACATGTCGGCTGGAAAGACTATTTAAGTTCGTTACCGGTATTAAACGACATGAGTGTTAATACCACTGATAACGGTCAATTGCTTTATACCAGTGCTCTTGTGTTAAAAGCTCAAGAAGATAAAACCCACGCAGGCGCATTAATCGCTTCACTGTCTAACCCTTGGGGAGACAGTGTTTCTGCAAAGGTGGGTAGCACCGGTTATAAAGCGGTATGGCCGCGTGATTTTTATCAGTGCGCCATGGCATTTTTAGCCATGGGTGACACACAAACCCCAAAAGTGGCTTTTGAATATTTAAAGAAAGTACAAGTCAGCCAACAAACACCTGAATATGTCGGTACACCTGGCTGGTTTTTACAAAAAACCCACGTCGATGGTGAAATTGAATGGGTTGGCGTCCAGCTTGATCAAACGGCAATGCCAATTATGCTTGGTTGGAAATTATGGCAAACGGGCGTATTAACTGATGCAGAAATCAGTCAATGGTATAGCGACATGCTTAAACCTGCGGCAGAATTCTTGGTCACTGGCGGCAATGTAAAACTTGATTGGAATGACACCAGTATTACGCCTCCTAGCACCCAACAAGAACGCTGGGAAGAACAAGCTGGCTTCTCACCTTCTACCACTGCCGCTGTGATTGCAGGGCTGGTAGCAGCCAGTGATTTAGCCAAACTTGCCAAAGATGAAGACGCTGATAAATACTTACAACTGGCGCGTAAGCTAGAAGCCAGTCTTGAATCAACCATGGTGACAACAACGGGTGAGCTTACTCAGGACAATAAACCTTATTATGTTCGTATTAGCCCAAATGGTAACCCAAACAATGCCGACAAGTTATTAGATAACAATGGCAAACCGGGTCTTGATCAAAGAGTCATTCTTGATGGCGGTTTTTTAGAGTTAGTACGTTACGGCGTAAAAGTCGCTAATGACAGTGTGATTCAAAACAGCGTTATGCTAATTGATGACACAAGCCTTGAGCACAACCTAAGAGTTAAGTACGAATTTAAAGCCAAAGATGGCAGTTTAATTCCTGGCTTTAGACGCTATGGTAACGATGGTTATGGCGAAGATATCACTAGCGGTTTAAGTTATGCTGAAAAAGGGAATACTGAAGACCAACGTGGCCGCGTATGGCCTTTCTTTACCGGTGAGCGTGGTCATTATGAACTGGCGTTAGCTAAAGCCAATGACACTCTGACAACTGAAAGCCATCAAGCGCTTATAAACACCTATGTTCAAGGCATGGAAACCTTTGCCAATGAAGGCATGATGTTACCAGAACAAGCTTGGGACGGTGTGGGTAACCCGACGCGTTATAACTACGCGATGGGCGATGGCACCAACTCAGCGACACCACTTGCATGGACACACGCAGAATACGTGAAACTGGTTCGCTCTATGACAGATAAAGCCGTATGGGACTATTACCCTATCGTGGCTGACAAACTGGCTAAATAACCGCAAAGGTTTACATACATTCAAAAGCCGCAAATAAAATTTGCGGCTTTTTTATGCACTTAGGCCAAAAAAACGTGCTTAATTGTTGGTATGTCTGACTAAAGTAGTTAATACTATTCTCGCAACAAATTGTTGCAAACCAAACAATAAACAAACAAGGTTAAGGAACAACCCATGGATTGGTATATTAAGGTTTTAAAACAATATTTTGATTTTTCAGGACGAGCAAGACGCAAAGAGTATTGGATGTTTGGTCTAATTAATTTAATTTTCTGCATCGTGTTGATGTTAGCGGATCAAGCTCTAGGCACGGTTTTTATATATTCACTATATTCTATCGCTGTTTTAATACCAGGAATTGCTGTTTCTGTAAGACGTCTTCATGATACAGATCGAACTGGTTGGTGGTTATTAATTGGTTTAATTCCACTAGTTGGTATTATCGCTCTTATTGTTTTCTTCTGCTTAGATAGTAAGGAAGACAATGATTATGGCGCCAATCCTAAAGCGGTTAACACTGACGCCTAATATCGAACAACGAGTATGATTACAAAGCTAAGTTAGTAAAAAAAGCATATTGAATTTCAATATGCTTTTTTATTTGCCCAAACAAAAATCAGACTCCTGAAACTAACTCAATTGCTGTTTTAATTTTAAGCCTGCATTTATTAACAGCAAAGTGACACCACCAGCAATGAGTCCAAATAATGCGTTTAACAAGCTTGGCGTAATAGCGTGTAGTATCACGCCAACATAAGCTAACTCTCCCGCCAATACAGCGATATGGCTAATTTGTTCACTTACGATATGAATCCCATGGGTTAAAATGCCGCCACCCACCATAAACATCGCAATGGTGCCAATAATGGTTAAGCCCTTCATTAGATATGGCGCTGCTGCAAGTAGCCAAAAACCGATTTTGTGCCATATTTTTACTAATGTGCCCTCACCTTTTCTTTGGGTAAGGTAAAGGCCTAGATCATCAATTTTTACTATGCCAGCCACTAAGCCATACACCCCTACAGTCATAATTATTGCTATTACACTTAAGGTTAAAAACTGACTCATTAAACTACTTTGAGAAACAACACCAAGGCTTATCGCTATAATTTCAGCAGAAAGGACAAAGTCAGTTCTAATAGCACCTTGAACCTTCTTCTGTTCAAATGCGGCCAAATCTTGTTTTGATTTTTCAACAATTTGTTCATCTGCCACGGACACTTTTTTATCTTTACGATGTACATAACTATGATGCACCTTTTCAAAGCCTTCATAGCATAAAAAGATGCCGCCAAACATCAGTAAAGGGGTTATTGCCCAAGGAATAAAAGCGCTGATGAGTAAAGCGGCCGGGACTAGAATTAATTTGTTTCTAAAAGAGCCTTTGGCTACCGCCCATACCACCGGTAACTCACGCTCTGATGCAACACCAGAAACTTGTTGCGCATTAAGCGCTAAATCATCACCCAATACCCCTGCGGTTTTTCTTGCCGCGACTTTACTCATCGCGGCGACATCATCTAATATTGTTGCAATGTCATCGAGTAAAACTAATAAGCTTGCACCCGCCATAATGGCTTCCTTGTCGTTTCTACTAATCAGTTAAAAGCATATTGCCAAACAAGTCCAAAGGTATCAAAATCATTGCCTATACGGGTAATAACACCGGTACTGGCATACACTTTAATACTGTGTTGCTGATTTAAAGCCAATGAGTAAGTCAATCCAAAACGCGAATTATCCTGACTATCATTCGCATCAATACCATTTTTATAGGTTTCACCACCAACAAAATAATTGCCGCTTAACGACAACCATTGGCCACGAGCAATACTGTAAATAATATGACCTTGCAACGTATATTGGGGGTCTTTTGAAAGTAAAACCTGATTATAAAACTCATCATTATCGCTATAAAAACGAACAGAGCCCATGGCACTGTAATACCAATCACCTACTTTATAAGACATACCAATGCCCGGTCTAAATACCCATTGGTTGGCACCAGCATTAATCAATTTGGTTTCATCATAAGAACCAACAGGAATGCTCAGCTGTAAGCTTGTCCCCATTACGAGTCCTTCACGATATTGCCCAAAGTCTTTTTTTTCAACGGCTGGAGCGCCGTAAAAGTTCCATGTTAGCCGTACATTAGGATCACTATAACCACAACGATCAGCTTCTACAAATTCGCCCAAGTAATTTGCACTGCCTTTCATACAAACTCGTGAAGCAGAAACGTCTAGTTTTGATGAACGGCCCGCAATAGCAAAGCTTGTGGCATAACCCACTACCGCGGCATCAAGTGTGAGCTGGGCATCTTTGAGAGGAACTGAAGGAGATGGCGATAATGCCCCTTCAGAGTGTAAATATCCAAGGGCAACAAAGTGCATGCCAATAGGAATATTGGTGTAACTTCTCGGTTCAAGGTCTTGGGCTTTAATTGATAGTGGAAATAGTAGCAGTACGATGAGTAAGAGGATGAGCAATAGCCAGCTTAATGGCCAGTAAAATAACTGGCGCCAGTAGTGTCGAGTCTCAATGACCAGCAAAAATACACCTTTAAATGTCACATTATTATCCATAATAATTTCAAACCAGCTATGAAATAATAGCTGGTCAAGTGTGAATCCGTCAGTATTTATCTGATTAGCTTTGATCTTGCTCTGCAGTACCACATGATTGACGCACCACTAAATTAGTCGGAATAAGTTGCGGCGCCACTTCTTTCCCTCGAATGAGTTTTAGCAGACTTTCTACCAGGATCTCGCCGGCTAATTTAGTATTTTGCCTAACCGTCGTCAGCGCCGGATTAGCAAAACTCGCCACTGGTATATCATCATAGCCAACCACAACAATATCTTCAGGTACCCTTACACTCCGTTGCTTTAAAGCGCGTATCGCACCAATTGCAATTAAATCACTGGCGGCAAAAATCGCGTCAAATGGATGGCCACTATCCAATAAATTAATGGCCGCATCAAAACCTGAGCTTTCAGTGCTAATGGCATCAAACTGAATATTTTTATTGGCTTTAATGCCTACTTTTTTTAATGCATCAACATGGCCTAGATAACGGTCTCTAAATTCTGGGCTATGCTCAGATGCATCACCCAAAAAGGCAATGTTTTGTTTATTTAACGAGATAATATGCTCTGTGGCTATCACCCCACCTTGCTGGTTGTCACAGCCAATTGATAACACTTCTTTGTGGTTAGGCTCTGCGCCCCAAATGACAAAATGGGTATTTTGCTCCAGCAGCTTTTGTAGTTTGTGCCCATAATCCACATAATCGCCATAACCTAATAAAATAATGCCATCGGCTTTATTACTGTCTTCATAATCGGCATGCCAGTCGCTAGAAAGCTGCTGAAAAGATACCAGCAAATCATAACCTTGCTGCGCCGTAGCACGGGTTATAGAGCCTAGCATCGATAAGAAAAATGGATTGATTAACGATTCATCGTTAGTGGGATCTTCACAAATCAATAATGCCAGCGTGTAACTATTTTGAGTACGTAAATTACTGGCGTTTTTATCCACTTTATAGTTAAGTTCTTTCGCAATAGCTTGAATACGTTGCCTTGTTTCAAGATTGACCAAGGGACTATTTCTCAGCGCACGAGAAACAGTCGATTGAGATACACCTGCTTTGTAAGCAATATCAATTGAAGTAGCTTTAGATGTCATATTCGCATCACGCCTTTATTATAGTTTTTTAGGTACTCTGTTATTGTTTATACCTAAAATGACATTAACAATCACCGTTTAATTACTTTTATAAACCTAATTCACTTAACAGATCATCAGCTTCATTTGTAACAGCAACTGCAGCACTTGTTGCTGCCAAATAACCTGCCTGCTTGTTAACACGATTGCCATGGCTTTCAATTAAAGCATCAGGGTCTATATCTTCATCCATGGCAAACTCTTTAAGTTTAATAAACTCCGTTTTATCCATGGCAAATTCAAGATAAAAGATATGATTATCTGCCGTTCTAAAGGTAACTCTTCGAGATACGGCCTCATCTAAATTGGTATCGATTGATATAGTCAGCTCTTTATTGATAGTCAACATTTTAGGCTGGCTTTGACTGATAGAGGTTTGTAATTCCTTAGAAATGGTTTTAATGAAATTACCCAAAATTTGATTCATTAATTCGCCCATCACATTGGCAACATCATCAGATGTATGTGAAATGGCTAGTTCAGATTCAGGCATGCCCATGTTAAGCATGTAGCGACGGTAAATTTCTATAGCCGCTTCTTTGGTAAAATTGATCACCACTAAGCCAGAAAAACCACCATCAAATATAGAAAAACAGCCAAGATCAGGTTTTAAACAGGTGCGAGTGATGTTTTGCACCATACCGGCATGAGTCACTTGACTGTCGCTGGTGCTTGAGAGGACATGGGTTACTGAGTGACATAACTTGAGTAAAATATCATCAGTAGTAACGACTTGCAGAGAATTCATAACAATGTTTGCCTTGTTTTTCATTTGCCTCATTTTAGGCTTATCGATGAAGAAATCAAAGTTAAAACAATTCATTAGCAAGAATAATTATTTACCGCAACATCACTAAACTTAAAGCACTGATTTAATAGTGATTAATAACCAACTATGCCACCAGAACACCCATAGATAAATGTGTCATTTTGTAAAAAAACCTCATTAGATCACAAAACTTCACATAAGATGTTCTTTCTATAACAAATTATGACAATATCGCGCTAATACATGTTTTCCTAACTCTACAAGGTCAAAGATGATTTCTTTTTTACGGCAATTAACTATTTTAAAACGCCTTTTCATCATGTTAGCCCTCGCTGCTATTGGTACTGTTGTTTTTGCTAGCTTCTCCATTAATGAGCAATACAACAATTTGTTAAAACAGAAACATTTACAACTTGATGCACAAGTTTCCACCGCCATTTCGATGTTTGATTCTGTAAGCAGCAATTATATTGTTAGTGACAATGCGACGGTATCCGCTCATGCCCTCTCTATCATCGATGATATACGCTACCTTACTGATGAATCCTATATTGTTATTGACCAAAATCACCACATAATCAGCTATCCTGCCAATCAATCTAGCCTTGGTCGTAGTGCAGAATCATTTATTGCAGCAGATGGCAGCCAGCCCTTTGTGGCGTTAATCACTGAAGCTAAAAGAAACACAACTGCCCATTTGGATTATCAAGGCAGTGAAGGATATTCGAGTAAAGTTACAACAATTTTGGCTGAAGCGCATTTTTATCCTCAATGGGGCTGGACCATTATCGCTCAAGCAAGCGCCGCCGATGTAAATGAGAGTATGGGCAGTGTGATTATTAATTACTTAATTATTATGTTGATAATCTCCATCCCAATTTTTGGCTTCTTTTTACTGCTTAATGTATCAATCACTTCACCTATTAATGCAGCCATTGCTGCCATGGAAGATATCGCAAAAGGTGAAGGTGATTTATCTAAGCGCTTAAACAACAGTGGTAATGACGAAGTGGCGAAAATGGCCGATGCCTTTAATGCATTCGTCGAAAAAATTTCAACTATGGTGGCAAATTTAAAACCCTTAGGTACTGAGCTTGATACCGATGCGCAGCAGCTATTGGTGGCCGTGGAAGAATCCAACCAAAGCGCGGGGCTAATACACCGCGAAACCCAAAGTGTTGCCACTGCTGTTAACCAAATGTTAGCCACCACCAATGATATGGCGAAAAACACCTATCAAGCTGCAGATGGTGCCAACAACGTTAAACAACAAGCGCAGCAGTCTCAGAAGTTTATGCAGCAAACAGTGCATGAAACCCAAATACTGGTGACTGAACTTAAAAATGCTGAAAGCGTTACTCATGATTTAGGTAAATCTTCAGTTGAAATCAGCAGCATTTTAGACACCATTGGCGCCATTGCAGATCAAACCAATTTATTAGCATTAAACGCTGCAATTGAAGCTGCGCGGGCCGGTGAAAATGGTCGCGGTTTTGCTGTAGTTGCCGATGAAGTTCGCGCCCTTGCCACCCGTACCCAAGCCTCTACCAATGAAATTAATAAAATTATTTCTCAGATCCACAATGGCGTTGAACATGTCATAAAAAGTAATACTGAAACCCAGTTGCAATCTGAGCAATTACAAACTAAAGCAATACAATCGCAACAAGCCATGACTGAAATCTTAACCGTGATTGCCAGTATCAGTGATATGAACACGCAACTTGCCAGTGCTACCGAAGAGCAGTCACATGTAACCGCCGAAATTAGCCGTAATATCACCACGATTTCAGATCTCACTGAGGTAGCGGTTAAATCCAATGAAACTAATAGCCAAGCCGCGCAGTCATTACAGCACATCAGCCAACATGTGACTCAGACCTTGAGTCAGTTTAAAACATAATTTTTTTTAATTTAAAGCCTAAAAAATACGTAAACCCGCTACTTACACTAGCGGGTTTGCGTTATTATCATTTGTATTATTAATGCTAAGAACGTAACTTCAATGTCCGATAGAATCTATTATGAAAAAACCGTTACCATTATCGCTCCCCATGGCATTCATACGCGACCTGCAGCTTTATTAGTAAAAGCGGCAAAAACCTTTGACTGTGATGTCATTGTCGAATGTAATGGTAAACAGGCCAGTGCCAAAAGTTTGTTTAAATTACAAACCTTAGGATTATATTTAGGTCAATCAGTTAAGGTCTTTGCCGTAGGTGATAAAGCAGAAGAAGCCGTTGAGACAGTGTCTGAATTACTCATCACCTTAAGTTAGTAGGATAAAATTTACAGGAAGTCATATGGCGGTATCAGGTATTGTAGTGTCACCAGGAATAGCATTTGGTAAAGCTATTCATATTAATCTGCACCACTCAAAGGTGGACTACAGATTATTGCCTGTCGCACAAATCCCACAAGAATGTGAAAAAGCCACCAAGGCGATTATCTTCCTAAGTCAATATTTAACTGATTGCCAGCAACACCTTGCCGTAGACAGCGAACACTTTAGCCTGATAGATGCTGACATCATGTTACTGCAAGATGATGATTTAGCCGCTGAACTGAAAAAGTATATCACCCGCTTTCGTTTTTCAGCCGAAGTTTCCATTGAGCGGGTATTTGCTCAACATGCGGATGAACTGGCTCAGCTAGACGACCCTTATATGGCTAATCGCAGTAATGATGTTATTTGCTTAGGCAAAAGGTTGATGGCTGCCGTAAATGGTACCTTGCTGTGGGATGTTTCAAAGTTAACTGAAAATGCCATTTTGCTGGCTGAAGACCTCACCCCTGCTGAATTTGCCACTATTCCACTCAATAAAATTAAAGGCATAGTGCTCAAAACAGGTGGGCTTACCAGCCATACTGCTATTTTAGCCAAGACGGCCGGTATTCCAGCACTGCTAAGTTGTCAGTTTGACAATTTCAATATAAATGATGGTAGCCCACTTATTTTAGATGGCATTAGTGGTGAATTACACATTAATCCCACTGAATCAATTACCCAGCAACTTCAGCTTAAATCAGCACAAGAAACTCAACGACGCCAAGCACTAAAACAGTATGTGGACCAAGACAGTATCACCCAAGATGGCCATCCTGTGTGCTTACTCGCTAATGTCAGTAGTTTAAATGATGTTAGCCAAATACAAGATACGGGCGCAGCGGGGATCGGTTTATTCCGCACAGAGTTTTTACTCATGCAAGTGGATAGAGTACCTGATGAAAAACAACAGTTTCATTTATACTGCGATGCGCTGCACAGCTTAAATGGAAAGGTGCTGACCATACGTACCTTCGATATTGGTGCAGATAAAGAAATCCCCTGCCTAAGTCAAGATTATGAAGACAATCCGGCACTGGGCGTACGGGGGATCCGCTACAGTTTGCAACATAAATCGCTATTTAGTACTCAAATTAAAGCAGTGTTACGGGCCGCTAATCATGGCCGAGTTCGGCTATTATTTCCTATGGTCAATCAAATAGAAGAATTAGAGCAAGCATTTGAAATCATAGACTGGTGTAAGCAGCAATTAATTGAAGAGGAAAAAGGCTTTGGTGAGATTAATATCGGCATCATGGTTGAAACACCTGCTGCAATATTAAATTTACCCCACCTATTGCCTAAGTTAGACTTTATCAGTATTGGTAGTAATGATTTAACCCAATACACCCTTGCTGCAGATCGAGGTAACCCTGAGCTGGTTAAGGATTATCCCCCCGTATCACCTGCAATGATCAAATTTATCAAAATGGCGGTGGATGAGTGTAAAGCGCATCAAACCAAAGTCTGCTTATGCGGAGAATTGGCCAGCGAACCCAAACTCATTAGCCTACTGGTGGGTTTAGGCATTGATGAGTTAAGCGTTAACAGTGCCAGTTTATTGGATGTAAAAGCCACTATTTGTAACGGCAATTACGCCCAGTTTACTCAACAAGCTGACCAAGCATTAACCTTAAGTCATATTAACCAGCTCAACGAATTGTTAAATTAATAACAGCGATAGCGATGTGTTATCGTTAACTATTTTAAACATCGAAATAATCATAATAAAAGAGGCTGCATGTAATGGGATTTTTAAGCCGTATACGCAGATTAATATCAGGGCAACCGACCTTAACTGGTGGGATCAAAGTCTACGCGCCAATTTCTGGCGAGCTAGTTGATATCGAGAAAGTACCGGATGTAGTTTTTGCCGAAAAAATTGTCGGCGATGGTCTTGCAATTAACCCAACAGGAAAATTCATCCTAGCGCCGATTGACGGCACCATAGGTAAAATTTTTGAAACAAACCACGCATTCAGTATTGAGTCACACCAAGGACTCGAGCTATTTGTGCATTTTGGAGTCGGCACGGTCGAATTGCGCGGTAATGGCTTTAAACGACTCGCAGAAGAAGGCCAACAAGTTAAAGTTGGCGAACCCATTTTAGAATTTGATTTAGACTATCTAACCGATCAAGTTGAAAGCCTGTTAACCCCTGTAGTGCTCGCTAACATGGAAGATGTGCAATATTTAGATAAAGCCCAAGGCGCAGTAATTGCTGGGAAAGACGTAATATTTACCGTTGAATTATAACGTTAGCAGCAACATAATGACTATCACACCACCATACTGGGAAATCAAACAAAAATGAGTAGTAGTGTTATTTTCGGAATAAAGAATTGCGATACCGTACGTAAAGCCCGTAAGTGGTTAGAAGCAGAAAACCAACCTTTTAGCTTTCACGATTTTAGAGAACAAGGTATCGATGCCAAAACCATTACTCAGTGGACTGAATTAACCGACTGGGAATTATTATTCAATAAACGCAGCACCAGTTTTCGCGCCTTAACTGATGCCCAAAAAGACGGCATAGATAAACAAAAGGCCATCAGCTTGATGGTTGAACACCCAACCTTGATTAAGCGTCCCGTCCTTATTCAAAATAATAAGATCCTTATTGGCTTTAAAGCTTCCGATTATCAAGCGTGGTTTAACTAATGACTCAAGACGTATTAGCATTAACCAAAGAGTTAATCTCACGCCCTTCTGTGACTCCATTAGATGAAGGTTGTCAAACCTTAATGGCTGAGCGCCTTGAAGCTGCTGGGTTTAACATTGAACCTATGGTATTTGAAGACACCACAAATATGTGGGCAAGACGGGGCACCGAAGCGCCTGTTTTTTGTTTTGCTGGTCACACTGATGTGGTGCCCGCGGGCGATTTAAATAAATGGCACACCCCGCCTTTTGAACCTACGGTTATAGATGACTATATTCATGGCCGCGGCGCCTCAGATATGAAAGGTTCACTGGCAGCGATGACTATTGCTACCGAACGTTTTGTGGCTAAGCATCCCGATCATAAAGGCTCTATTGCATTTTTAATCACCAGTGACGAAGAAGGCCCATTTATCAATGGCACCACTCGCGTTATTGATACCCTTGAAGCTCGCAATGAAAAAATTACCTGGTCATTGGTTGGCGAGCCTTCATCGACCCATAAGTTAGGTGATATTGTAAAAAATGGCCGTCGAGGCAGCTTAACCGGTAATCTTACCGTTCATGGCATTCAAGGCCATGTTGCCTACCCGCACCTTGCAGATAACCCAATCCATAAAGCCTCACCCGCATTAGCTGAGCTTGCGCAAATGCATTGGGATAATGGCAATGAGTTCTTTCCACCAACCAGCTTTCAAATAGCCAATATTAATGGTGGTACGGGTGCGTCCAATGTCATTCCAGGTGAACTAGAGGTGATGTTTAACTTCAGGTATTCAACAGAAGTCACTGCTGAGGAACTAATTAAACGCGTGCTCAACATCTTAGATGCCCATGGATTAAATTATGAAATTGACTGGGTGTTTAACGGCCTGCCTTTTCTAACCGGCGGCGGACCCTTGCTTGAAGCCACTAAAGCCGCGATTTTAGAAGTCACTGGTTATGAAACCGATCCTCAAACAACAGGTGGCACCTCTGATGGACGCTTTATTGCACCAACAGGCGCACAGGTTATCGAGTTAGGTCCGGTAAATGCGACCATTCATAAGGTCAATGAATGCGTGAAAGTCTCAGATTTAGAAGTCTTAGCCCTATGCTATGAGTCTATATTGGAAAAGCTTTTGTGCTAAATGTTGATATCAGCAATCCAGCCCTTTATGGGCTGGACGAATCACAACTTGTCACTGTACAAGGGCATTTACTGACTCAAAAAACCGCTGACGCATTTGGCCAAATGCAGCAACACGCAGTCCTTGATGGTATTGCCATTGAGCTTTGTTCGGCTCACCGCAATTTTGCTAAACAAGCCGCAATTTGGAACGCGAAAGCCCAAGGGAAACGGATTCTTTTAGACCTCAACAACCAAGTATTGGATTGTCAAAACCTCACTGACGATCAACTTGTTGATGCGATTTTAAATTGGTCTGCCCTACCCGGCGCATCACGCCATCACTGGGGGACTGACATTGATGTCTATGATGGCAATAACATAAATCGGCAACAACTAAAATTAATTAGTGACGAATACTTGATTGATGGCCCTTGCGGCGCCCTTTCAGTATGGTTGCAACATCATGCTCAACAATATGGGTTTTATTTACCTTATCAAGCCGGGCGCAGCGGCGTGAGTCCAGAACCTTGGCATTTAAGCTATTTTCCTGAATCTAGCCTTTATTTAGCCCAATACGATCGCAAAAGCCTCAAACAACTGTTGTCTAATTCTAATATCTCATTAAAATCAGCGCTGATAAATCGACTCGATGAATTAGTTGACCGCTATGTGTATTTTATTGCAGATGCGCCGAAGTGATTTTAAGCCTGTTAAATCATTATCAAACACTAGATCTGATGAATTTATCATAGTATCCGCAGATTATTTTTATATTGTTAACCTTTATTGAGACCATTCATGCCTAATCAAAGCCAGACCTTTGCTATTAATGAACAACCGCTACATTTTATTGATCAAGGCCAAGGTCCTGTCATCTTGTTTATCCACGGTTTCCTCAGTGATTGTCAACAATGGCAGCCGCAAATAGAATTATTTAGCCTATCTCATCGCTGTATTGCGGTTGATTTATGGGCTCACGGTCAATCAGGTGCACTACCTAGTGGCACCACATCTTTGGTCACTGTCGCTCAGCATTGCTTATCCTTATTAGCCCATTTAAATATTGATCAGTGTATGGTTATTGGTAATGGTTGCGGCGGCGCTATTGCAGCAGAAATGGTCTTAGCCCAACCTAAAACGATTTCAAAATTGGTCCTAGCCAACAGTTTTATTGGCTTTGAACCACAGGTTAATAGTGCCAAATACCAATTATGGATTGATGAGCTTTGCGCAGCTAAACAGTGCAGTGAAGCACTCGCCGATACGATAAGCAGCCAGTTTTTTGCTGCAACCGATGATTCTCAAACATTAATGGCTAACTTTAACCAACAGCTAATGGGGTTATCAGCTCAAAGCATTGAACAACTTGCCTTGTTTGCGCCGTTAGTATTTTATAAACGTGACAGCTTAGAATTAGCAGAGCAATTCACCCTGCCATGTTTAATCCTCGTTGGCTCACAAAATAAACTGCGAACGCCGCTAGAAGCCTATTTAATGCAAGACTGTATTAGCGCCAGTAAACAGCTGCAGATCAGTAACGCTGGTCACATGTGTAATCAAGAACAGGCAGACGAATTCAACCAGCTTTTACACGCTTTTTTATAAAGCCTAAAACAACTAATGTTACTGCTAATAAGCTGCACGACTTGATTAAAAGTTATAATAATTACGCATTTTCATCACCTTATATAGATTAAACAGTACATTGCAATATACTGATATAATAATAAAAATTTATAGTGCAACCAGTACTCCTGTTTGTCCGAGTAAACTTAAAAACGGTTATAAAGCATAAATGAAATTATTAAAGCCTCTTTTTGACAATAATCGCCGCTGGGCTGAACGCATTAGTAAGGAAGATCCTGAATTTTTTGCCCAGCTTGCCCAACAGCAAAATCCTGAATATTTATGGATCGGTTGCTCTGATAGCCGCGTACCTTCAAATCAAATTATCGACTTGATGCCTGGCGAAGTATTTGTGCACCGTAATATTGCTAATATGGTGATCCATACCGACCTTAATTGCTTATCTGTCATTCAATACGCTGTGGAAGTGCTCAAAGTAAAACATATTATGGTTGTGGGGCATTATGGCTGTGGCGGTGTAAAAGCGGCTATGAGCAAAGAGCGTTTAGGCTTGATTGATAACTGGTTAGGTCATATTCGTGATATTTACCGCATACACAACAAAAACCTAGAACAACTTTGCCCACAACAACGTTTTGACCGCTTGTGCGAGCTAAACGTTATGGAACAAGTTGCCAATGTTACCAGCACAACGATTGTTCAAGATGCATGGGACAGAGGCCAAGAAATTGCCATTCACGGCTGGATATATGGCATTAATAACGGACTACTTACAGATTTAGATGTCACGGTAAATAGTGAGCATGCCAATAATGCGCTGTAAAATGTTGATATGGCCAACGAACCATCTCTGCAGATCAGATAATCTTTACAGAGATTAAACTAAATAGGTAACAACCAAATGCTGACTAAGCTAATTGGTTGTATATAATAAAGCATAAGTTACATTCGGGCTCGTAGCCCCTTTGTTTAGCGTTCCAGATAAGTAGGATATTGATGAAAGTTACTCTTTTAATCCCAGCAAGATATGGCTCAAGTCGTTTTCCAGGTAAACCACTGGCACACATTAACGGCAAACCAATGATACAGCATGTGTGTGAACGTGCGGCACTCGCTAAAGGGTTAGATAATATCTACGTTGCTACTGATGATGTTCGCATAAAAGACACGGTTGAGTCTTTTGGTGGTCAAGTAGTCATGACCAGCTCTGATGCGGCTTCTGGTACTGATCGCATCAATGAGGCCATTGATATACTTGGATTGGACGACAGTGATTTAGTGATTAATGTACAAGGGGATCAACCGTTAATTGACCCTATTTCAATTGAACAAATGATCAGCTTATTTGAACGCCACCCAGGCGAATTCGAAATGGCGACATTAGGTTATAAAATTGATAAAGACAAAGATATTGATGACCCTATGCAAGTAAAAGTGGTTTTTGATAACGAGTTTAATGCCCTGTACTTTTCACGTTCTCGTATTCCTTTTTGCCGTGATAATGACAGTGAGGATTACGCGGTATACAAGCATATCGGCATTTATGCTTACACCAGTAAATTTGTTAAAGCGTTTGCTAAATTGCCCCTCGGTCGCTTAGAGAACCTTGAAAAACTTGAACAGTTACGAGCCCTTGAATATGGCCATAAGATAAAAATCGCCATCAGCGCTTTCAACTCACCAGAAGTTGATACCCCTGAAGATATCCGTAAATGTGAACAACGCTTAGCTGTTGATTAATCAGCAACTTAATGGTCAAAACACCAGTTAAGGATTATCATGAACGATTTAGAAGTTTGGCTTATTATCATTTTAGTCGTTGGTATTATTGCCAGTAATTTAGCGGTATTAAAATATAGCGCTAAGTTTAAAATGCCGCAGTTTGGTGAGCCAAAAACTAAAACTGATAAAGCTGCAGAAGACGAATCAGTAAAAGATCTTAATACCGACCAAGCGCCAACGGATAAGGGTGATAACGACAAGTAACTCAAGTAATTCAAGTAACTACCGGCTTAAATACCTTATGATGCATCAGGTATGACTCATAGGCTTCAGCCCTGGTAAATTAGCCTGACTTGATCGAAAAAAATAAAAAAAGCGAATGACACTGTTTATATGCAGTAGTCATTCGCTTTTTGTAGTTTTCTCTAAATTTATACAAACTATGCCAGTTGAATTAGAGCAGTAGCTTGGCTCAGTTTTAACAGGTTTTGAGTGTCTATTTAGGATTTTGAAACAGATGAAGTCTCTTTATCTAAAGCTAAACTGTTGTTTTGATTACTACTGTTAGGCCAAGCATTAATCACCGCTTTTACCAGTGACGCTAATGGAATTGCAAAGAATACCCCCCACACGCCCCATAAGCCGCCAAAAACCAACACCGCGGCAATAATCATCACTGGGTGTAAATCCACTGCATCAGAAAATAATATTGGCACCAACACATTACCATCAAGGGCTTGGATTATCCCGTAACCAATCATCACATAACCAAATTCAGGGCTTACGCCCCACTGAACAAAGGCCACTAACGCTATGGGTAATGTCACCAGTGTCGCGCCAACATAAGGGATCAATACGGATAAACCCGTTAGCACCCCTAACAATGCTGAGTAACGCAGTCCCATAATGGCAAAAAATACGTAGCTCACAGTACCAATGATGACAATCTCAATCACTTTTCCGCGAATGTAATTGAAAATTTGTTGGTCCATTTCAAACCAAACTTTACGAGCTAAATCACGATTATTAGGAAAAAAACGTTTACTGCTTTTCAGTAACTGATCTTTATCTTTTAAGAAGAAAAACACCAATAACGGCACTAGAATCACGTATACCATCAATACCAGTAGCGAGGCAGAGTAACCTAAAAGTTGTTTGCCTATATCAAATAAATGCTGGGTATCAACTAACTTTTTAAGCTCTATTACCATGGCATCAATTTGTTCAATGCTGACATATTGTGGGTAATCAACCGTTAATGCCTTAAGTGACTGCATCCCGGTATCAATCATTATCGGTAAGTCCGTAGCTAAGGCAACTCCTTGACGCCATAAGCTAGGGATAAGCCCAAATGCGACTAATACCATAAGGCCGACAAATAACACTAAGATCAGTGAGGCGCCGACTGTGCGATTAATACCAAATTTCGCTATTTGCGCCACAGGCCATTCAAGTAAAAAAGCTAAAATGAGTGCTACAAACAATGGCGCAAGTAAGCCACCAGCAAAATATATTAATAGCCCGATCCCCAATAAAATAAATAATAATGTAATTGCATGTGGATCACTAAAGCGCGCTTTATACCAATCACCTAAAAATGAAAGCATTTTGTTCCTTAAACAGTGTCACAGAAGACTGAGTCATATTAAGAGTTAACTAATCTTAAGTCAGCCTAATTATTCAGTTAAATTGTTACCTTTCGTAACCATAAAAGACAGAGAGTTAGGGCTTTCATCAGTTATTTTGAGCTGATAACCCATTTTTTTTAAAAACTGCGGAACATCTCGACGTGAACCAGAGTCAGAGATACTGAAAGATAGCGATTCACCGAGCTTGAGCTTCTTCAATGCCAACTTGATTTGTACCAAAGGATACGGGCATTGATATGCAGTTAAATCAATTAATTTCATTATAAATTTGCTTAAAAAATTCTCTAGCCATTATCCTAGCAAGGATAGTAAAGTACAAGTAATTCGCTTTAGCTTAAATTGCTTACCACCCTATTTAAATAATTATAATAAAGGTTACATTTGCGCAAATTATCGTTTACCCAATTCTCAAAAAGTGTTGTAACAACTGCAGTTGCCTTAATGCTAACCGCTGGTGTGGCAAAAAGCTTTGCCAGTAACAATCTTCCCGATCTTGGTACTGCCGCAGTCAATACCTTTAGTTTAGAAAAAGAAATGGTATATGGCGATGCCTATATGCGGGTCATTCGTTCATCAGCACCTATTGTTAGTGATCCTGTGCTGAATCAATATATGTCAGAACTTGGCAATAAACTGGTTGCCCACGCCACTGGAGTAAAAACACCCTTTTACTTTTTCTTATTAAAAAATGATGAAATTAACGCCTTTGCTTTTTTCGGAGGCCATGTAGGCGTACATACTGGCTTATTTCTTAATGCCGACACAGAAAGCGAATTAGCCTCTGTACTTGCCCATGAAATTACTCACGTAACGCAACGTCACTTAGCCCGTTCGTTAGAAGCACAAGAAAAAAGTTCTACTGCTACTATTGTGGGGATGTTAGGGGCGATTTTATTAACCATTGCTGCGCCACAAGCAGGTATGGCAGCGTTAGCTACAACCCAAGCGTTATCTACACAATCACGCATTAACTACACACGTTTACATGAAAGAGAAGCTGATAGAATTGGCATGCAAACGCTCGCAGCTGCGGGATTTGACCCCAATGGCGCCGCCGATTTTTTCTCTAAGCTTGCTATACGCTATCGCTTTACTACTACGCCACCGCAAATGCTACTGACTCACCCATTACCCGAGTCACGTATTACCGATGCCCGTAACCGCGCAACCCAGTTTCCTCATCGATATATCCCTGATCAGTTAAACTACCAACTTGCTAAAGCGCGTATTCAAGTGCGCTTTTCAAGTTACAGTGAACAAGCGGCTTTATCTATGTTTGAGCAGCAACTAAAAAAAGAAAGCTATAGCTTTAAAAGTGCTGCACTTTATGGGAAAGCATTGGCTCTATTTAGAGCAAAACGCTTTACTGAAGCAGAAGATATTATCGATGACTTGTTAGCAAATAAGCCAAACAATCTGTTTTATATTGATACTAAAACTGATTTGTTAGTTCAAAAGAAAGATTTTGACGGCGCCATTGAGATGTTATTGCATCACAATAAGCTTAAACCTATGTCGCAAGTAATTTCAGCTAACCTTGCCAACGTGTATGTGGAAGCTGAACAACCCGAAAAAGCCATTCCGCTATTAGAAGATCTTATATTTCTAGATAAGCAAAATATATTGCCTTATCAAATTTTAACTCAGGCCTATCGCAAAATGGGTAATAAGGCACTTGAATATTATACTAATGCTGAAGTCATGGCCTTAGCGGCCAATTATGATGGCGCGATTGATCAACTTAACTATGCCTATCGCCACTCAGAAGGCCAATCGTTACAAGTTGCCAGAATTGAGGCGAGGATCCGCCAATTTAGACAAGCTAAACGTGAGCTTGACGCTCTCAAATAATTACCGCTAAGCAATGGTGAGTTAAGTTATCAGATAGCTAACCATTGCTTAGATTTTTTGTTAATATGCCCCAAAATATAAAAAAGAAGCAATCTAATGACAACTGTTACCCTTTATCATAACCCTCGCTGTTCAAAAAGCCGCCAAACCCTTGCGTTACTAGAAGCACAAAATGTTCAAATAAACATTGTTGAATATTTAAAAAACGTTCCTTCTAGCGACGAAATTAGCGCTATTTTAGCCATGTTAGCAATCAGTCCAAGAGAGCTAATGCGCACTAAAGAAACCGAATACAAAGAACAAAACCTTGCGGATGTTAATTTAACCGATGAGCAATTAATCAACGCCATGATTAACACCCCTAAATTAATTGAGCGCCCTATTGCTATTGCAAACGGCAAAGCTGCAGTAGGTCGACCACCTGAAAATGTGTTAGCCATTTTGTGAGAATAACCATGACAACACATACCTTATTTCAACTATGCCGTGTGGGCTATGTCTCATTATTAATGCTGCTTACTGGCTGGTTTATCCAGCAAGGCATGACAGGTGAATATTCATTAGTCTTTAATTTGTTATGGATAGCCCCTTTGTTACTGCCCATTAAAGGGATATTAACGGGTAAGCCATACACTTATGCCTGGGCAAGTTTCATTTTATGCTTATACCTTTTACATGGACTAACCCTGCTGTATGTCACAGAAGATGCATTATATTTTGCGCTTATTGAATCTGTACTTATTAGCGCACTGTTAGTCGCTTTTCCTTTTTATGCCCGCCTACGTGGTAGAGAACTAGGCTTAGGTTTAAAGAAAAAGTCCAAAGACCAATAATATAAGCTTGCTACTTATAAACTAAATTACTTAAGCGCCTTTGGGCGCTTTTTTATTTAAAAACAGCAAATCACTTCGCCATAACCAAGCACCTAGTAAGTGACAAGTAGATAAAAAGATAAGTAAGTAACAAGTAAAGAAAAGGTTACCAAATAGTTTCACCGCTCTTTTTGCAAGCAAGACTCCATGCTATATTGATTTTTGATAACATTTTTAGATTAAAATGCAAAAGCAACGGAGATTGTGTATGAAAAATAACATGGCTATTACAGCTATACTCGCCTCAGTGACTTTTCTGTCAGCCTGTGGCGGTAGCTCTGACTCATCTTCGCCAGGAGACCCTGAAACCACATTGCCCATCAATGTCTGCGAAACCAGCTCCGGTTTAACAACCGTTAATAATGGCACAGAATTGAATTTTAATGTTGAACAGCAATATTACGTCAATCAATCCGCCAGTATTACTGTTGGGGTCAGTAACCAAAACAGCAACGACTACCAGTTTAACTGGCAACAAACTGCAGGACCTGCATTAGATATCAGCTCAGAAAACAGCCCAGTGCTGGCATTTTATATTCCTGAAGCTGCAGACTATAGCTTCACTGTCGAGGCAACCAGTGGCCAAATTTCTTACAGCGACAAAATTTCCATCAGTGCTGCGCAAATGTCGCAACAGTTAAATGTCTATAGCGATCATCAAGTTGTTGCAGGTAATGATGTCAGCCTGCGCCTTGGTCAGATCAACAACCAAGTGCCATCTAACATACAATGGTGTTATTTTTCAGACCAACAAATTAGCCTTGATTTAACCAATGCAGAAAGGCCACTATTTACCGCACCAGATAATATTGCAGAAGATACCTTTGTTGGCCTTAAAGTGACCGCAGACTTTGCCGGTGAAACCTTAACCGATGAAGTCTTTGTATTAGTGACGAAACAAAACGCCATCACCTCGCCCTACTTTGATAGCCCCATCGCTAAAACCTATGCCTATAACAGTGCATCACCTTATGCAATTAACGCGCAGCGGTGTGTTTACTCTAACCAGTTAAACCAAACGTGTGAGCTCAATGACTTGCCGTTAATTGGTCAGCAATTAGATTCAGAAACCATTGCTGATGTCATGGATAGAGTGGTTGTTTCCCATGACTGGATGGGCCGAAACTTTGAGCAATTTTTAACTGAAGCGGATCCTAACAGTGATTTTATCAAGTTATTACAATCAGTAAGCGCAGTTGTCATTAGCTATGATATTAGACCATCATTTTACTGGGTGGCTACGGGCGCTATTTACCTCGACCCTGAGTATTTATGGTTAAGCCCGACGGAAAGAGACACCATCAATGAAGCACCTGATTATCGTAGTGACTTTGGTAACGATTTAAAATTTATTATGCCGTGGCGTTATGTGAAAAATAATGACTATGTATCTATTAGTTATGATCGGGCAATCCGTCAATCGCGCACTATTGCAGATCTTACACCGCGCTTAGCCAGTTTGATGTATCACGAATTAGCTCACGCTAATGACTTTTTCCCGCGTTCGACCCATAGCCAGTTACAAGGCCCGACTTTAATTGATGACTTCTATCGTAGAGCAAATAGCAATTCACTGGTATCTGATCAATTGCAGAATATTGAGCCATTAACCAGCGCTGAAATGTATGGTTTAGCCGCCGTCAGCTTTTTAGGTGAAACCGCTGACGCAACTCAAAAAGCCTATGTACCTAGTGATGTCACTAGCTTCTTTTTGACCGATTATGCTAATGATTTTTATAACTACTCGTCGACTCGTGAAGACGCCGCAATGTTGTTTGAAGAAGCCTTTATGAGTCATCGTTATCAAATTCAAAGGGATGTGGCAGTCACAGATACCGATAACTTAATCGTAGATTGGGGGCAGCGAGGCCGCATTGGCGCAGACGAACTCTCAACCCGAGCTGCATTTGTTATTAATCAAATGATGCCTGAAGTAGATGGTGAATCGTTATTAAATGGCTTACCTGCGCCAATAAACATGATTGCCGGCCAAGATTGGTTTGATAATGTCGATATATCACCCGCTTTATCTAGGTCAATGTCCAGAGTTACCACTATGTCTAACATCAGTGCGAACTCTACAGCCGTGACATTGCATAATAGACCCGCTATACAAGTGGGTCGTGAGCACAGAGATATGCCTATACCCTCGCGTTAACCAAATCAGAAAATAACCAATTTTTTGTGACTACCAATAAAAAACCACCTTAATCGGTGGTTTTTTATTTTAGATTGTAAGCTTTCATAAAAGCGTAAAACTCAATTATAAAAAATTGTCACTTACAATCGCAGCATTTCTTTAATGAAAGGAATCGTCAATTTACGTTGATGCACCATAGAAGCTTTATCTAGCTTATCAAGCACATCGAATAAGGTACGTAAGTCTCGAGCCATGCGAGTTAACAGAAAGCGCCCCACCTCATCAGAAAGCTGCAAACCACGCATCGCTGCACGCCGCTGTAATGCCACTAACTTTTCTTCGTCTGCCATGGGTTGTAATTGATATATCAAGCCCCACTGCATCCGTGAAATTAAATCAGGTAATGCAAAACCAGCTTCAGTTGGTGATGAGGTGCCACTTACAATCAAGCGACAATCTTGCTGCTCTTCAATACGATTGTATAAATGGAACAGCGCCTCTTCCCATATTGGGTGTCCTGCAATGGCATCAATATCATCGATACAAATTAGTTGTAACGACTCAATACCTTCAAATAGTTCAGGAGAAATACTGGCATGAATGCCAAGTGGGATATATAAAGTACGGCGCTCTAAATCGTTCGCGTACGCACAAGCTGCGTGCATTAAGTGAGTACGGCCAGATTTTACCGGACCATATAAATACAAACTAGAAGCAAGGCTGCCTTCAGCGGCAGCCTGTAGCTTTTGGATTAACTCATCGTTACCTACTGCAGGGTAATAACTCTGAAATGTTTCATCATCAGGTAAATAAACTGGTAACGATAATTGTTTTGGTGAGTTTTGGGTCACTCAAAAATTCTCTAATAATTAATACAAGCGACAGTTAGTATAACACACTCAATCTAATGCCATTGATAGATTAATGACACTGTTGTTTCAGAATCTAGATTAGGATCAACATTATTGATACTGTTTTCTTGCCCAGCGTTTAAATTGGGTGGAACCACTGTGTTAACAGTATCAATTTGCGTCAGTCTTTTATTAATACTCAGTAATTTTTCTAAATCGCTGGCATCACCAAATAACGATAAGTTGTAAGTAACGGTATCAGCTTTAAACTGGCTTAAACTCACCGACTTAATCGCACTTAATTGGGTTAAGTAAGCTTCAATGTCAACTAATTGCGCCATAGTTTGAACCCCTACTAAGGTTAACTTAGTTTGGGCGCTGTTTCCTGAGTCAGCGAAGGCATATTGGCTAACAAAATATCCCGCTAACCTTGATAAGATTTCATCTGTTGCTTGCTCGTAATCCGCGACTTCTGCTTGGTGGTTAATTAAAGGCTGCATAACACCGCTAGCATTGCCTTTATCAAATAAAGCTACATTAAAGCGCACAAAACCGCCCACTTGATCAATATCGGCCATGGCAAAATAGTCCGCTTGGTAGCGTTTTGATGCATTGGCAACCACATCGGCAAACATGCCTCGTACATCAGAGACATTAACTTGCATCACATCGTCTAAATCCATCACAGGTAACAGGATTGGAATGCCTTTATTATTGGCATCTAAATCGATTTGCGTTCTAATATCAGATTCAGCTGCATCCGCTAAAATAGCTCTATCGCCAGCATTTTCGATAGACATCCATAACAAAGTTGATGGGCGTTGGCGGCCCCACACTGGTAATTCTGCTTCACGAAGGACCGAAATAATACGTTTATGATCAAAGTTTGCCTTTAACACTAACTCATCATCCACTTGGCTGTAGCCGTATTGAGTCAGTAAGGATTCAGGCTTGTTAATATGACTTTTAATCAATGGGTGTTCAAGCACTGAAGTTAAGCCCGAATTCTTTATAAATACAGTGGATAGCGCTTGTTTTAAGGCAACTTGTCTTTCATTTGTGGCTCGAGAAGTTACCACAACATCAGCTTCATCGAGTAAAGCGATTTCAGCAGCAATAACAGCAAAGCTGTTTAGGGCAAACACACAACCAATAACAATGAACTGAATTAAAAGTTTTAACATGGCAAAGTAAACGCAATCTAAGAAAAGTGTTCGAAGTGTAGCATATTAATTTTACTTCTAAAATTACATTACAGTGCTGTAATTTGCAGCAAAAGGCTGTTAAAGATGATCTAAAATACAGACATTATTAGCAATTTCACTTATCTTAAATTCGAAACTCTCATTTATAATAAACATAGGATTTATATGAAACGCTTGTTCATACCCTTACAGGGCGCACAAATGCTGTTTGTTGCATTTGGTGCCTTAGTATTAATGCCATTGTTAAGTGGGCTTGATACAAGTGTCGCCCTATTCACTGCCGGATTTGGCACATTGTTATTTCAAATCATCACTAAGCGCCAAGTGCCTATTTTTTTAGCCTCATCATTCGCGTTTATAGCGCCAATTATGTATGGGGTACAAACATGGGGCATTCCCGCCACAATGGGTGGACTCATGGTGGCAGGTTTCGTTTATGTGCTGTTAGGTTTGATGGTCAAGGTCAAAGGGAGTGGCTTTATTCATAAGCTTTTACCTCCGGTTGTTGTTGGGCCTGTCAT
Organism: Shewanella sp. 10N.286.48.A6; assembly: GCF_002873135.1. Taxonomy (GTDB): domain Bacteria; phylum Pseudomonadota; class Gammaproteobacteria; order Enterobacterales; family Shewanellaceae; genus Shewanella. The sequence continues at coordinate 36,308 of NZ_MCVI01000023.1, read as the reverse complement.
TATCATTATCGGTTTGGGCCTTGCGCCTATGGCCGTTAACATGGCGCTGGGTAAAACAGGTGACGGTAGTAGCGTTATTGTAGAACAAGAAATTGCACTATTTATCTCGCTAATGTCATTAGCGACCACTGTGTTAATTGCCGTTTTTGCCAAAGGTGTGCTTAAGCTAATGCCGATCCTTGCCGGTATTTTGGTGGGTTACGGCTTTAGCTTGGCGTTCGGTATTGTTGATTTTAGTCCAGTTGCGCAGGCAAGTTGGCTTTCTGTTCCCAAATTTGTTGCCCCTGAATTTCACTGGCAAGCGATACTGTTTATGATCCCCGTAGCCATAGCGCCAGCCGTTGAGCATATTGGCGACTTATTAGCGATTTCAAATGTGACAGGTAAGGATTACTTTAAAAAGCCTGGGCTACACCGTACGTTAACGGGTGATGGCGTGGCCACCATTGCGGCCTCAGCACTAGGCGGACCACCAAACACTACCTACAGTGAAGTCACTGGCGCAGTAACACTGACAAAAAACTTTGACCCGCGAATAATGACTTGGACTGCTATCACGGCGATCACGTTAGCGTTTATTGGTAAATTAGGCGCATTGATGCAAACAATTCCGTTACCCGTTATGGGCGGCATTATGTGTTTATTATTTGGCTCCATCGCCGCAGTTGGCTTAAATACCTTAATTAGAAATCAGGTAGATTTAAATGAGCCACGTAATCTCAGCATTGTTGGGGTGACTTTAGTGTTCGGTATTGGGGGAATGGCTTTTGGTATTGGTGAGTTTAGCCTGACAGGCATTAGCCTATGTGGCTTAGTGGCGATTGTAATGAATTTAGTCTTACCTATGCCAAAAGAGCCTCAAGCCGATTAAGTTTTAATTCCATATTACTATTGTAGGCAACAAATTATAGGCAACAAAAAACCCTTAATTTAAGCAAATTAAGGGTTTTTACTTTAAAAGTTCATCTATTTTGCGTTTAAGCTTTGAAAAATTCGAAGCTAACGCTTACAGGCGCAACAAAAAATGACTTATTCAGCGTCTTCTTCAGTGCGGAACTTATCAGCTGTTGCGGTGATCATTGGCTGTAACTCACCTTTTTGGTACATCTCAGTGATGATATCGCAACCACCGATAAGCTCACCTTCAATCCACAACTGTGGGAATGTCGGCCAATTAGCGAATTTTGGTAATTCAGCACGGATATCTGGATGCTGTAAAATGTCTACGAAAGCAAACTGCTCACCACAGTTGATCATCACTTGCGCGACTTGAGATGAAAAACCACAGCTTGGTAATTTTGGAGAGCCTTTCATATAAACAATGATAGGGTTTTCACTAATTTGCTGCTTAATTTTGTCTACTGTTTCCATTTTTATTCCTAAGTGCTACTTAATAATCTAAGGCTATTGTACGCCAGCTTTCATCATAACAAAATCCCACAGTTTGTAGGGTTTTGTTAGAAAATGATTTTTTCGATTGACTGTATCGACATATTTCATCAAACAATGATTCACATCACAAAAATTTTAAGTACAATGTCAGGGTGAGCATGTCATACCAAAAGGTATATAAAACGATAACCTAAGTCCATGGAGAGATACTAATGGCTTTCGAATTACCAGCATTACCATATGCTAAGAACGCACTTGTACCACATATTTCTGAAGAAACTATCGAATTCCATTACGGTAAGCATCACAACACTTATGTTGTTAAGCTTAATGGTCTTGTTGCAGGTACTGAATTTGAAAACAAAACCTTAGAAGAAGTTGTAAAAACTTCAACTGGTGGCGTATTCAACAATGCAGCTCAGATTTGGAACCACACTTTTTACTGGAACTGTCTAGCGCCTAATGCTGGCGGTGCTCCAACGGGTGCTATCGCTGAAGCAATTAATGCAGCTTTCGGCTCATTTGAAGAATTCAAAGCGAAATTTACTGATTCTGCAGTAAACAACTTTGGTAGTGCTTGGACTTGGTTAGTTAAAAATGCTGACGGTTCTGTGGCTATTGTTAACACAAGCAATGCTGCGACTCCTTTAACTGACGAGTCAGTAACACCATTGATGACTGTTGATGTTTGGGAACACGCTTATTACATCGATTACCGTAACGTTCGCCCTAACTACCTAGCTGCTTTCTGGGAATTAGTTAACTGGGAATTCGTTAACGCAAACTTCGCTGGCTAAATGCTAACAAGTTTACAATGAGATGAATAAAAGGAGCTAATTAGCTCCTTTTTTATTGGTTCATGTTTAGTGTTTCTGTTTTATCGTTACTGCTCAAACCGACCAACTACATTTGCAACAGTTGCATTTGCAACGTTTTATCTTTGTTTTTATTAGAATTTTTTACAATTCCCTATTCGCTAATCTCAAATCCCTGACCTAGACTTTATCTAACGGCCATTAAAAAGCACTACTATTTTGTTTAAATTAAAATCGGCTTAACACCATAAATGCGCTGTCACTCAAGTACTTTCACCTTAGTTTAAAGGGGTTTCTTATGGGCATATTCGAACATTACCAACAACGTTATGAGCAAAAACTAGACGAAGAATACTCACTGCAGCAGTTTCTTGAAATCTGTAAGGAAGACAGAAGTGCTTATGTGTCGGCGGCCGAACGGATGTTAATGGCCATCGGTGAATCTAAAACCATCGATACTTCAAAAGATCCTAAACTCAGTAGAATTTTTTCAAATAGATTAATTTCTTACTATCCAAGCTTTACTGATTTTTATGGCATGGAAGAGTCCATTGAACAAATTGTCTCTTACCTTAAACATTCTGCCCAAGGTCTAGAGGAATCAAAACAAATCCTCTATCTGTTAGGACCAGTAGGTGGTGGTAAATCATCATTAGCAGAAAAACTCAAAGCCTTAATGCAAAAGGTGCCTATTTATATCTTAAGTGCCAATGGCGTTCGCAGCCCCGTTAACGATCACCCTTTATGCTTATTTGATCCCGATGAAGATGCTGAGCTGCTAACTAACGAGTATGCGATTCCACCACGTTATATTAAAACAATCATGTCACCATGGGCAGTAAAACGTTTACATGAATTTGGTGGGGACATTACTAAATTTAAAGTAGTTAAGGTTTACCCTTCGATCTTAGATCAAACCGCTATCGCTAAAACCGAACCCGGTGATGAGAATAACCAAGATATTTCAGCATTGGTGGGTAAAGTTGATATTCGTCAGTTAGAGCATTTTTCACAAGATGACGCTGACGCTTATGCCTACTCGGGCGCATTATGCCGTGCGAACCAAGGGGTGATGGAGTTTGTGGAAATGTTTAAGGCTCCAATTAAGGTGTTGCATCCACTGCTTACAGCCACACAAGAAGGTAATTACAACGGTACAGAGGGCTTATCTGCCTTGCCATATAACGGTATGATTTTAGCTCACTCCAATGAGTCTGAGTGGACCACTTTTAGAAATAATAAAAACAATGAGGCATTTTTAGACCGAGTTTACATCGTAAAAGTGCCCTACTGTTTACGGGTCTCTGAAGAGATGGAAATTTATCAAAAATTACTGTCAAACTCAGAACTATCCAAAGCGCCTTGTGCCCCTGGCACCCTAGAAACTTTAGCTCAGTTCAGTATTCTGTCACGCTTAAAAGTACCTGAGAACTCCTCTATTTACTCAAAAATGCGCGTCTACAATGGTGAAACGTTAAAAGATACTGACCCTAAAGCCAAGTCGTACCAAGAGTATCGTGATTATGCCGGTGTCGATGAAGGAATGCAGGGGTTATCAACTCGTTTTGCATTCAAGATATTATCTAGAGTGTTTAACTTTGACGATACTGAAATTGCTGCAAACCCAGTACATCTATTTTATGTACTTGAAAAGCAAATCGAACAGGAACAATTCCCTGCAGAGTTAAGTGAAAAGTACCTCGAGTTTTTAAAAGGTTATCTCATTCCTAAGTATGTTGAATTTATCGGTAAAGAAATCCAAACCGCATACTTAGAGTCTTATTCAGAATATGGTCAGAACATCTTTGATAGATACGTCACTTATGCAGACTTTTGGATTCAAGATCAGGAGTTTAGAGATCCAGAAACTGGCCAATTATTTGACCGCTCAGCGCTAAATGCTGAATTAGAAAAAATCGAAAAACCAGCTGGTATCAGTAACCCTAAGGATTTTCGTAATGAGATCGTCAACTTTGTATTACGTGCTAGAGCCAATAATGACGGTAATAATCCACTGTGGACCAGTTACGAAAAGCTCAGAGTGGTGATTGAGAAAAAAATGTTCTCCAATACCGAAGATTTATTACCGGTTATTTCTTTTAACGCGAAAACCTCAGCAGATGATCAACGTAAACACGATGACTTTATCAATCGCATGATGGAAAAAGGCTATACCCAAAAACAAGTCAGATTACTTTCAGAGTGGTACTTGAGGGTACGTAAATCGTCATAAGTATTGCTAACTTTGCCCTTACCTTTATGCGCTAAAAACCGTTAAGGGCAAAGTCCATTAGGAGTTGTGTATGGCAAATTTTATTGATAGACGCCTCAATGCAAAAGGTAAAAGTACCGTCAACAGGCAACGTTTTATTGAACGCTACAAAAAGCAAATCAAAAAATCAGTCAGTGAAGCCGTAACCAGAAGAAGTGTTACTGATATCGATAAAGGCGAGAAAATCAGTATCCCAACACGTGACATCAGCGAACCGACATTTCATCAAGGACAAGGCGGTGTGAGAGAGCGTGTCCACCCAGGTAACGATCAGTTTAATAAAGGTGATCAAATTGAGCGCCCCAAAGGCGGCGCAGCCGGACAAGGTAGTGGCGAAGGTGAAGCCTCTAATAGCGGCGAAGGTAAAGATGAATTCTTGTTTGAAATCTCAAATGATGAATATTTAGAGCTGTTATTTGAAGATTTGGCGTTACCGGATTTACAGCAAACTAACGCCAAGCAAATGGTTGAGTTTGAAACATACCGCGCTGGTTACACTAATGTCGGCGTACCAGCCAATATCAATATTGTCCGCTCACTGCGATCTTCATTGGCTAGACGCATTGCCATGACTGCAGGTAAAAAGAAATTACTCGCCGAGCTTATTAAGCAGCTTCACGAGCTTGAAAATACCCCCGGCACCCAAGCTGAGTTGATCATGGATTTAAAACAGCAAATTGAAGATCTTAAAAAGCGTATCGATAGCGTGCCTTTTATAGACAGTTTCGATTTACGTTTTAATAATTTTTCCAAACGTGAAAAACCATCTAGCCAAGCAGTCATGTTTTGCCTAATGGATGTTTCAGGTTCAATGGATCAAGCCACCAAAGATATGGCAAAACGATTTTATATTTTACTGTATTTATTTTTAACCCAGACCTATAAAAATCTTGAAGTGGTCTACATCCGGCATCACACCCAAGCAAAAGAAGTAGACGAACATGAATTTTTCTACTCACAAGAAACAGGCGGTACCATTGTTTCTAGTGCCTTAAATTTAATGCATGAAATTCAGCAAAAACGTTACCCTGCTGATGAGTGGAATATTTATGCCGCACAAGCCTCTGATGGCGATAATTGGGCTGATGACTCACCAGCTTGTAGGCAACTCCTTGCTGAGAAAATATTACCGGTATCTCGCTATTTTAGTTACATCGAAATAACCCGTAGAGCGCATCAAACGCTTTGGCGTGAATATGAAACCTTACAAGCACAATTTGGCAATATCGCCGTACAACACATCAAAGAAGTAGACGATATTTATCCAGTGTTCCGTGAATTATTCAAAAAGCAGCCTAGCTAAGGAGTCACAATGACAAAACCGACTACTGACGACAAAAGTGCTGGCATTGAAGAGCTACAAAACACGGCACAATCAGCCAATATTGCCGAAAAATCACAGCCTAAAGCCCATGGTAAACAGCCTTTAGATGATGGCCCTGATTGGACCTTTGACCTACTCGAAACCTACATGGCAGAAATTGAAAAAGTAGCGGCTTTTTACAAATTAGAAAGTTATCCCAATCAAATTGAAGTGATCACCGCAGAACAAATGATGGATGCCTATGCAGGTATCGGTATGCCTATTGGTTACACCCATTGGTCATTTGGCAAACGTTTTATTGAAACGGAGCAAGGTTACCGTCGCGGTCAAATGGGATTAGCCTACGAAATTGTGATTAATTCCGATCCGTGTATTGCTTATCTAATGGAAGAAAATACCATTACCATGCAAGCCCTTGTGATGGCTCACGCCTGTTTTGGCCATAATAGTTTCTTTAAAAATAATTACTTATTTAAAACATGGACCGATGCTAGCTCGATTATTGATTACTTGGTGTTTGCTAAAAACTACATCCGAGAATGCGAATTAACTTACGGTGTTGAGCAAGTTGAGCTAACCCTCGACTCTTGTCACGCATTAATGAATTATGGTGTTGACCGTTATAAACGCCCTGCTGAAATATCGTTTAAAGAAGAAAAAATGCGCCAAAAAGACCGTGAGAGTTACTTACAGAGTCAGGTTAACGACCTGTGGCGAACCGTACCAGTTAACCCTGATAACATAAAAGCGGAAAATGAAATTAAATTTCCTGAAGAACCACAGGAAAATATCTTATATTTTATCGAAAAGAACGCCCCATTACTTGAACCTTGGCAACGTGAAATCGTTCGAATTGTGCGGAAAATGGCGCAATATTTTTATCCGCAAAAACAAACCCAAGTAATGAACGAAGGTTGGGCCACCTTTTGGCATTACACCATTTTGAATCATATGTTTGATCAAGGCACTGTGACAGATAGATTTATGTTGGAGTTTCTACAAAGTCATACTGCTGTGGTCGCTCAGCCAGCTTACAATAGCCCACATTATAGTGGCATAAACCCCTATGCTTTGGGCTTTAACATGTTTGTTGATATCAGGCGTATATGTGAGCACCCTACTGAAGAAGACAAACGTTGGTTTCCTGAGATAGCCGGAAGCGACTGGTTAACGACGGTTACATTTGCAATGGAAAACTTTAAAGACGAAAGCTTTATAAGCCAATACCTGTCGCCAAAAGTTATGCGAGATTTTAAGCTCTTTAGTGTGTTAGATGATGATAGTTGTAACCGTTTATCTATTTCAGCTATTCATGATGATAGTGGTTACCACTTAATCAGAGAAAAATTATCACAGCAATATAACTTGTCAAATCTAGAGCCAAATATCCAAGTGCAACAAGTAAAAGTTAATGGTGATCGATCATTAACATTACGCTACATCCCCAATAAACGTATTCCACTGAGCCACAGCCACGAAGAAGTGCTAAAGCATTTACACCGTTTATGGGGCTTTGATGTCAGCATTGAGCAACTTGAAGAGTCTGGTAATGTAACTAAGTTGTCGCAATGCCCCCCAGCTAAAGCAGAAACTAAGATGACTACCATGTAATCACTGCTATTGAGTTCCATTAAACTTAAGCCATAAAAAAACCAACCTCGCGGTTGGTTTTTTACTGTATTAATTAGCTATTATTTATTACTGATAGCAATCTCTGCAGGCATATCATCACGCAACTTTTGCCACATAACGCCGCTGTTAATGCCATTTGATTTCATCAACCCATTAACGTCATTGTATTTGTGCTCAATGGCTAAAACTTCAAGCTTTTTGTAAAAATCTAGTGAGATCGCTCGCGCCTCTTCACTCGAGAAATAATAGCGACCTACTCTGCTATACAATCCCTTGAAACCATTAAGAATAAGAACATAGAGCGGGTTTCCTGAAGAAAACGCTAACGCATGATGTAATTCATAATCATAATCAGCATAAGCTTCAGCAGTGTCTTCTAACTGATGAATTTTTGCTAATACCGCTTGAGCTTTTTCTGGGTTATTTCTAATGGCGCCGCGAAAATAAATAATACTCACATTGGCTCGCGCTGAAAGCAGCTGATCAACCAATAACGGGAATCCCTCAGGGTTTAAATCAGCAATAGTTTCTAAAATATTTAAGCCAGAGGTTTCCCAAAAATTATTCACTTGGGTTGGTTTGCCATGTTGAATTTTGAGCCAACCATCACGCGCTAATCGTTGTAACACTTCTCTTAATGTTGTTCTTGTTACACCAATTAATTCTGATAGTTCACGCTCTGCGGGTAATATCGACCCCGGTGGAAACTTATTTTCCCAGATGGAACGTACAATCCATTTTTCTGCAAAACTTGCAGGACCCTTTGCATTGATAATTGTCAACTTTAACATCCCGTGGTTAACCAATAGACAGATCATACCAGAGGAAATATAAATACACACCATACATAGCAGTTAAAGCCTAGATCTAACCTTGTTACCGGTTACTTTTTCACCAATCGCAGATAAGTTTGTGACGTAGCAGTTATATTCGTTGGCTATTTGTCGAATGATAGATTTTCTTGGATTACAATCAATGAAGTTTGCGCTAAAATACCGCGTCAAACAAAAGGATGTAAGTTAGCGATACAGCTAACGAATTTTGAAACTAACAAATATAATGCGTTTAAATGACTGATAAAAAAGGCTATGACGAAAAATTGTTTACTGAGCAAGATAGTTTAGAAACAATGTAATTCGTCTTATTCAAAGTCAGCTGTAAATACGTCGCTCTATTTGTCACGAAATTCCTTCCAGTAAATTTCACTATCACAAAATCACAACTGGAGAGGCTATTATGCCGTCAACTGCTGGTAATGCATTTTTTCATAACTTCTTGGGTAATTCACCAAGATGGTATAAATATGCAATATTGTTGTTCCTCGTTATAAATCCATTATTATTTTTCTATGTCAGCCCATTCATCGCAGGTTGGGTACTGGTAGTAGAATTTATTTTTACCCTTGCAATGGCACTAAAATGCTATCCATTACAGCCTGGCGGCTTACTCGCCATACAAGCTGTAATTATAGGCATGACCTCCCCCACACAAGTTCTACATGAAATAGAAGCTAACCTAGAAGTATTATTATTATTAATCTTCATGGTTGCTGGTATTTACTTCATGAAGCAATTGCTACTTTTTGTATTCACTAAAATGATCACTAAAGTACGTTCAAAAATTGTTGTTTCATTGATGTTTTGTACCGCTTCTGCTTTTCTGTCGGCCTTTTTAGATGCCCTAACAGTTATCGCGGTTATCATCGCTGTAGCCGTTGGTTTCTACTCGATTTATCACAAGGTGGCATCAGGTAAAGACTTTAGTTCAGATCATGACCACACTAAAGAAGATCGTGAACAGTTATGCGATGAAGAGTTAGAGGCTTTTCGTGGTTTCTTAAGAAACTTACTAATGCACTCTGGTGTAGGTACTGCTCTTGGCGGTGTTTGTACTATGGTCGGTGAACCACAAAACTTAATCATTGCAGCCCAAGCTCATTGGCAATTTGGTGAATTCTTTATTCGTATGTCACCTGTTACCATGCCAGTATTAATCGCGGGTGTAGCCACTTGCTTCATTGTTGAAAAATTTAAATGGTTTGGCTATGGCGCACAACTGCCAGATGCGGTTCATAAAATTTTAAGCGATTATGCTGCCTATGAAGATGCAAACAGAACCACTGCCGATAAGATGAAACTGGTTGTTCAGGCTCTTGTAGGTATTTGGTTGGTCGTAGGTTTAGCCTTCCATTTAGCCTCTGTTGGTTTGATTGGTTTATCCGTTATCATCTTAACCACGGCATTTAATGGCGTGACAGATGAACATGCGATTGGTAAAGCATTTGAAGAGGCCTTACCTTTCACAGCCTTACTTGCGGTATTTTTTGCCGTGGTTGGTGTGATTATTGATCAACATTTATTCGCCCCTGTTATTCAATGGGCACTAAGCTTTGAAGGTAACGCCCAGTTAGTGGTGTTCTATATTGCTAATGGCTTATTGTCGATGGTGAGCGATAACGTGTTTGTGGGTACTGTCTATATTAATGAAGTAAAAGCAGCATTAATCAGTGGCCAAATCACCCGTGACCAATTTGATTTATTAGCTGTGGCGATTAACACAGGTACTAACCTGCCTTCTGTTGCGACCCCTAACGGTCAAGCTGCATTCTTATTCTTACTGACCTCTGCTTTAGCACCATTAGTAAGACTGTCCTATGGCCGTATGGTTTGGATGGCACTGCCTTATACGATTGTACTGTCAATTGTCGGTGTTGTTACTATTGAATCTGGCTTCTTAACCGATATGACCCAGTATTTTTATGATAGTCACATCATTATTCATCATACTGCGAAAGACGTTATTGGCGCTGCAAGCGGGCATTAATGTTTAATAATTTGAACATTATCAATTAAGCACCCTCTGATGAGGGTGCTTTTTTATATCCCGTTGAGTTTTCATACTAATAATAAATATAAGATCGAAAGGAGTTTGATTTGAATCGTTTACAGAGTTTCACTCGTTCACGTAGCGCTTGGTTAATATTACTTATGTCAGCAATTGGCCTAGAGGCTGCTGCGCTATTTTTCCAATACGTGATGAATTTAGCCCCATGTGTCATGTGCATTTATGTCAGAGTGGCGGTTTTAGGATTAATTATTGCCGCTATGGTGGGGCTGATAGCACCAAAATTCTGGTTAACCAGAATAATAGCTATCGGAGCTTGGGGAGTCAGTGCTGCCTGGGGATTAAAGTTATCACTTGAACTTAATAAACTACAGGTCGACCCATCGCCTTTCTCCACCTGCTCATTTTTCCCTGAATTTCCAACATGGATGCCACTGGATAAATGGCTCCCAGCAGTGTTTTCCCCTACTGGCATGTGCAGTGACTCGCCTTGGACATTCTTATCAGTAAGCATGGCGCAATGGATGGTTGTCACTTTTATCGTTTATTTAGTCGTACTGGCAGTAATAATCATTCCTGCAGTAAAACCAGCTAAATAAAAAATGACTATTCAACGTCTTTTAATGGCCAAAGTACGATATAGTCTTCTAGCTCACGTACTTTGGTTTCATTAATGGTTTTACCCTTCACCGATATGCCAGCTTCATGCATGGCCTCTTTAGAACCTGTCAGTAAAGGATGCCAGCTGGGAAGCGTTTTGCCTTGGTATAAACGCTTATAAGCACAAGAATCTGGTAGCCATGTTAATTCTGCTACATTATCTGCAGTAATGGCCGTACAAGCTGGAACATATTTGAAGCGTTCAGGATAACGTCGACAACCGCCAGATTCATCATCTAACAAATGACAAGCTGCATTGGTGTAATACAACTCTTCTGTTTCATCATCGATTAATTTGTTTAAGCAGCATTTTCCACAACCATCGCACAGTGATTCCCACTGCACGATACTCATTTCTTCGAGTTTTTTTTCATTCCAAAAAGACATAGTTCAATAGTAATAAAATAACATTGCCGCTATTGTACCACTAATTGATTGGCGGATTTTTGATTCGTTCAGAAAGGTAAGTCACAGTTAATAAAAAATGTTCGCTGTTAGACCATTTTTGAAGCAGTTTGAAATTATTATACACCAGATATTGGCGACCTTTTTCACCGTCAGGCATTAACAAAGCAACTTGCATATCATCACGCTTGGGCAAATCATTACCGTTATAGCGACGTACACCAAGCGCTTGCCATTCATTAAACGTTTTAGCATTGTCTATACCGGTATCTTCCACGGCTAATGCTTCAATTGAGCTAACTTGACGCCCCCAGGTTTCATCATTACGCCAACCGGATGCCTGCAGCATTGATGCTGCAGTTGCAAAGGCATCGTACTGATTATTCCAAATATCTTTATTGCCATCGCCATTACCATCTTGCGAAAAAGCTAAGTACTGTGACGGCATTAATTGTAGGTGGCCCATAGCGCCAGTTGATGAACCGATTAATTGCTCGTATTGAACATCATTAGATTCAATGATGCGTAAAGCAGCAATAAATTCATCAATGTAAAATTGCTCACGATTGCCAGAATAAGCATTGGATGCGGTGACAGATAAAATCGGAAAATTACCTTGTTGCTCACCAAACTCTGAGGTTAATCCCCATAGCGCAACTAAAAAACGTGGCTGAACACCATAACGATCGCCAATAGCAACGATAGCGTCTTGTTGCTCTTTGAGCATAGCTCTTGCGGTAACGACGGTTATTTCAGGTACATTTTTAGGTATGTAACTTTCTAGATTCAAACTGGTTTCAGAGCCCTTTACTGTGGCTCTTTTAAACACTTTGATTTTTGAGAAATGTTCATCGATCGTGTTTGAGGAAATACCCGCAGCGATAGCTTTATCTTTAAGTGAGTCTAAATAATCATCAAAACTAATATCTTGCTGCGCAAAAACCAAATTCACAGCCAATAAATAAACTATTACAGATGAAATGATCTTCCAAATCATAAATTGTCCTAAATTAACTCAGCATTGCTATTCTTATTTTTATTAACTAAACGTTAACACGTTTTGGCAGACACCGGAATAGTAAAATATATAATTATATCATAAACAAACTATAACTATTTTAAAAAATATCGCTAGTCATTTAAACCTAAACTTCTACGATGCTCTGCCAGTAAATTAACAACAGGGGGCGGTATTTGTAAATAGTAGCCTTTGTCAGCAAGCTCAGCTTTTACTTTTTCAATGTCGGCCATGGCAAGTTCAGTTCTTTTTAATAAAGGCACCATCATCACCAGTTTGGGGACGCCAAACATTTTCATTAAAGCCTCAGGAACGGCATCGAAATTGTCACGCTTCTCGACAAATAAATAGGTATCAACTTTTCGACTACTTTTATATACAGTACAAATCATCTTGGGGTTAAATTCCTCTGTTTCTTGCTTGATAGTAAACAACGCACACTATAACATGGACAATGATTAAATTAATTGTAATTCAGTTCTTAGACTGACATTTTTTGGAGAGTAAAGCCTGGATGGCCACACAAAGTCTCGAGTTAAAAGCTACCTCTTTCACGCTTTCAGTACTCCATATCAACACCCATGATTTCAACGCTATCGCAGCTGACTTAGAAAGTAAATTATCCCAAGCGCCACAGTTTTTTATTGGTGCACCGTTAATCTTAAATTTAAGTGCAATTGAGCAAGAAAACATTAATTTAGCCGCATTAAAACAACTTCTTACTGATAACCAACTCATTATAGTGGGTGTAACATCAGCAAATGAAAGCATTAGTAGCCAAGCCAAACTATTAGGCCTTGCAGTGGTTAAATCAGGCAAACAAGCTAAAAGTATGCCTGCGCCATTAAAAGAAACCAAAATAGTTAAGCAAAATATCCGTTCAGGACAACAAATTTACGCAAAAAATGCTGATTTAGTCATTTTTGGTGCGGTTGGCAATGGCGCAGAAGTCATTGCAGATGGTAGCATTCATATATACGGTGCATTACGTGGCAAAGCAATGGCCGGGGCGTCTGGCGATGTTAATAGTATTATTATTGCCAATGCATTAGACCCCGAACTCGTTTCTATTGCTGGGCAGTATTGGTTAGCTGAGCATTTGCAACAAAACTGCAGTGACCAACGCGGCTGCATTCGCTTAAATGGCGAAACACTCATGGTTGAATCATTGCCACAGTAAGTGGCAACTTAAAAGGATATATAACAACATGGCACAGATTATTGTTGTCACATCAGGAAAAGGCGGTGTTGGTAAAACAACCTCAAGCGCAGCAATAGCGACTGGCTTAGCCTTGAAAGGAAAGAAAACAGTCGTCATTGATTTTGATATCGGTTTACGAAACCTCGATTTAATTATGGGTTGTGAGCGACGAGTCGTTTACGACTTTGTCAATGTTATCAATGGTGAAGCCAATCTTAATCAAGCATTAATCAAAGATAAGCGTTGTGACAAACTGTTTATTTTACCCGCGTCACAAACACGTGATAAAGATGCCCTGACTAAAGAAGGCGTTGGCGGTGTATTAGAAGAGCTAAGCAAAGATTTCGATTATATTGTTTGTGACTCACCGGCAGGTATCGAGCAAGGCGCAATGATGGCATTGTATTTTGCTGATATTGCTATTGTTACCACCAACCCAGAAGTCAGTTCAGTACGAGATTCTGACCGTATTTTGGGAATGTTGCAAAGCCGTTCACGTCGAGCTGAACAAAATTTAGAACCTATTCAAGAGTTTCTATTACTAACACGTTATTCTCCTGCTAGAGTTAAAACAGGTGAAATGCTCAGTGTTGAAGATGTGAATGAGATTTTGGCAATTAAATTACTTGGGGTCATTCCTGAGTCACAAGCAGTGCTAAAAGCTTCAAACTCTGGTGTGCCAGTAATTATCGATGACGAAAGTGATGCAGGTCTTGCTTATGCTGATACTGTACAACGTTTACTTGGTGAAGAAGTACCATTTAGATTTCTGACAGAAGAGAAAAAAGGATTCCTAAAAAGGATATTTGGTAGCTAACTATGTCTATACTCGACTACTTTAAAAGTAACAAAAAAACCAACACAGCGGTCACAGCTAAAGAGCGTTTACAAATTATTGTTGCGCACCAACGTGGTGAACGTGACGCGCCAGATTATTTTCCGAAAATGAAACAAGAGATCCTTGAAGTCATTAGAAAATATGTACATATCTCTGAAGATCAGGTATCGGTTCAATTAGAACAAAATGATGAAAACCTATCTGTATTAGAACTAAATGTGACCTTACCTGAAGGTAAGTAAGCCTGAGTTTGTGCCTGAGCTTGTAAAAAATACTCTCTAGTCACAGAGCGTAAAGAAAAGCCAAGAGTTTACTCTTGGCTTTTTTGTAGCAGCAATTTTTACACTTGATGTGTCTATTTAGCTAAACTTGATTGCAACTAGGGCATCTTTTACTAGCTTGGCGCGCCAGCCTTTTAATAACAATGGTTTTTCTGCAGGTTGCTTATTGTACAACCACATTAAAAACTCATGAATTAAACGTTTAGAACCGATAAACTCAATAGCAACGTCATGTTGCTCAGCCACCTGAATAAGAATATTTTTCACTTCTTTAAATGAGGCTTTGTAACCATTTTTCAGAGCGATTACATCTACTGCTTCAGGCAGATTGTTTAAGTCAGCAGTTTGTAACACTTTAATCAGTTCTTTACCGTGAAAGCGTTTTTCATGCTCTGTTAGATCATTTAGCTGATTAAGCTCAATCACTGTCTTAGGTTGTTTTTTAGCTAATGCAATTAAGGCATGATCTTTAATGATAAACCCAAGGGCTGAGTCTTTTTTCAACGCTTTTTGTAAGCGCCAAGTAGCTAATACTTTTAAGTAAGCGAGCTGCTGTGGAAATAGTTGAAACGCATTTTTCACTTTTAAATAAGCAAGCTCTTCATCAGGCGGAGTTAAACGCCCTTCTGTCATGCGCTCACCTTCTTCAAGTAGCCAATCCATACGGTTAGATTGTTGTATTTTCGCTAACAATTGCGGGTAAAGCTTGTAAAGGTAAAACACATCATTTGCAGCGTATTGCAGTTGTGCATCAGTCAGTGGGCGTTTCATCCAGTCGGTGCGTGATTCACCTTTATCTATTTCGATATCTAAAAAGGTATTAACCAGTTTCGCGTAACCTAAACCATGCCCTAGGCCTGTAAAGGTCGCTGCAATTTGACTATCAAATAAGGGACTTGGCTGACATTGACCATAGCGCGCGAACACTTCTAAGTCTTCACTGCATGAATGAACAAGTTTAGTGATCTTCGTATCTGACAATAACTGCCAAAATGCTGATAAATCAGCTAAGGCAACGGGATCAATCAACGCTAGCGTCTTACCATCATAGGCTTGAATAAGCCCTAACTTTGCGTAATAAGTTCGTGTTCTAACAAATTCGGTATCAAGCACAAGTAATTCACTTTGCTGATACTGTGCTACTAATTTCGCTAAACTTTCTGGGTCGCTGATATATTCAAACGATAACAAAATACGCTCCAATTTTATCTTTTTAACCAATATAAAGCTAATAAAAAGCCGGCTATTGCCGGCTTTACTTTACGCTGATTTAACTTCGTCTCGAAGTTCTCGTCGTAAAATCTTACCTACATTGGATTTGGGTAACTCATCTCTGAATTCTACCAGTTTTGGTACCTTATATCCTGTTAAATGTTGGCGACAATGCTTAATGAGATCGCGTTCAGTCACATTGTTATCTTTTGCAACGACAAAAATCTTAACTAATTCCCCGCTTGCATCATTTGGAACACCAACAGCAGCAACTTCAACCACTTTTGGGTGCAATGCCACCACGTCTTCCACTTCGTTAGGGAAAACATTAAAGCCAGAAACTAAAATCATGTCTTTTTTACGGTCAACAATAAAAAAGAAGCCTTGCTCATCCATGTAACCAATATCACCCGTGGCTAACCAACCATCTTTATCAATCACTTTGGCAGTTTCTTCTGGGCGTTGCCAGTAGCCTTTCATTACCTGAGGGCCTTTAGCAAATAACTCACCTGTTTCACCTTGGGCTAATACCTTACCGTCATCATCTCGGACTTGAATGAAAGTCGAAGGAGCAGGAAAACCAATTGAGCCATTGTAACCTTCGAGGTTATAAGGACAACAGGTCACTAGTGGTGATGCCTCGGTTAAACCATAACCTTCTAACAGGCGCGTTTTGGTAATGGCCTGCCATTTATCAGCCACCGCTTTTTGTACCGCCATGCCACCGCCAATTGAGAACTTTAAGCGGCTAAAATCTAAATTTTTAAAATCTTCGTTATTCACTAAGGCATTAAATAAGGTATTAACCCCAGTTAAGGCTGTGAATGGATATTTCTTAAGTTCACCAATAAATGCTGGCAAATCTCTTGGGTTAGTAATAAGTAAGTTTTTACTGCCCTTGTGTAAAAACAATAGGCAATTAACAGTTAATGCAAATATGTGATAAAGCGGTAAAGCGGTAACCACAAACTCTGAGCCATTTTTTAAGGCTGGCGAATAGGCACCATTAGCTTGCAAGACATTACTGACCACATTGCCGTGAGTTAGCATTGCGCCTTTAGAAACACCTGTGGTACCACCGGTGTACTGTAAAAATGATAAGTCATCAGTGGTTATCTCAGGCTTGATATATTGTAAACGGCGACCTTTGGTAAGCGACTGTCTGAAAGATAATGCATGTGGCAAATCATATTTAGGCACCATCTTTTTGATATATTTAACAATAAAGTTAACTAGGGTGCGTTTAGGTGCACTAAGCTGATCACCAAGCCCGGTGATAATCACAGATTCTACCGGTGTTTCTGCAACGACTTCTTCAAGGGTGCGGGCAAAATTAGATACCACCACAATAGCCTTAGCGCCAGAGTCGACTAACTGATGTTTAAGTTCTCTTGGGGTATAAAGTGGATTGACGTTTACCACTACCATCCCTGCACGTAAAATACCAAACAGTGCAATAGGGTATTGCAACAGGTTTGGCATCATTAACGCGACTCTATCGCCTTTTTCAAGCTTGAGTTCGTTTTGTAAATAGGCAGCAAATGCACGACTTCTTTCTTCTAACTTACGATAGGTTAATGTCGCCCCCATGTTGATAAAAGCAGGCTGATCAGCATATTTAGACACTGCTGTTTCAAACATGTCTACCAAAGAGGTAAATTGTTCAGAGTCAATTTCTGCTGGTACATTTTCTGGTAAATTATTAATCCAAGGATGGTCCACAATTTTCTCCTATTTAATTAGCCCATTGCTATGAAGGAGCCCTTCAATATTGGCAAGGTCTAAAAATCACTGCTCTTTAAAACTAGCGTAAAATTTTATTATTGTTAGTCGCAGCAAAGTTGTTTGCGTTAATTTTTATTGTTTCGCCATAAAATCATACGGCCGTTTAAATTCGGACCATAATCACATAAATGAAATAAAAATCCTAGTGATTTCACCACAACAAGATACTAACTTAGAATAAAAGTTCTAATTTTATCGGACACAAGCTTTGCACTACCCATATGTAGGTGGTGATCACCTTCAATTTGTATATGGGATAGGCGACTAAACCATGATAATGCTTGAGGTAAAGCTAATTTTAACTGCTTAAAGCCCTGCTCGCCTAATATTAATAAACACTGGGTATCGCTCATGCTCATTAATGCGTCAACCTGTTCAAAGGTTAAACGATAAGGTGAGTCTAGCTTAAGGCGGGGATCACTTTTCCAACATAATTGCTGATGTTTAATTTCAACATTACGTTTAATGATTAACTCACACCATACTTTATCAAGGCCAGTTAACTGATGACGGGCATTAACCGCCCTGTCGAGGGTAAAGCTTTGCTTAACTATTGCTATGTTTGCCATCGATGATTTAGCGCCATTAAAACGATTATGCTGTTGAAAGCTATTAATCAACCGCTTTTGGGCATGGGTTGGCTTTTCATATAACGGTGCTAATGCTTCAATCAAAATGAGCTTATCGACTTTGTGTGCAAAGCAAGCATTATAAGCCGCAGCAATAATACCACCTAAAGAGTGTCCAATGATGTTGAGGGGGGTTGAAGGGCTTATTTGATTGATTAATTCATCCAAGTCATAAATATAATCAAGCCAATGAAGTGGATAACTACCAGGTCTATGTTGTGAATTACCGTGACCTGGCCAATCAATAGCGAGTAGTTGAAATTGGCTTAATATACCCTGAGTATGTAACGCTTTAGCTAAAGGTTCAAAGCTATCAGCATTATCTAACCAGCCATGTAAAGCCAATAAAATAGGCTTATTTTTACAGCCATAGCGTTTGGCGCTTAAACGAATATGAGCCAATTGAAAATCGACTTCTTCAACTGGCAGCGATTGTTCAATTGACTCATTCATAAGCACGTAATTGACTCTTTTTATCTGAATGTCTAACTTAAGATTACTTAGCTTTTTTGATGAATTTTAGCGTCATGCGATCGCTTTCACCAATAGCAAGATACTTGTCTTTATCTTGCTCTTTTAATGCTAAACGCGGTGGTAAAGTCCAAACCCCTTTCTCATAATCTTTGGTGTCTTTAGGGTTAGCATTAATTTCAGAGGTTGCCGCTAAAGTGAAGCCCACTTTTTCAGCTAGAGTAATCATTTCAGCTTGATCCATATAACCGCTTTCAAATGACATTCCAGGGTTTGATCTGTGTTCTACTACACCAAACACACCACCCTCTTTTAACACTTTATAAGATGCAGTGAAGGCATTTTCTAATTGCGCTTGCCCAGCCCAATTATGTAGGTTTCTGAAAGTCAGTACATAATCAACACTGTTATCATCCCCTAAAGCTAATGATGCTGGCGGCTGGAATGTAACTGTTGAAGCATTGCCTAATACCGCTTTGTTTTCAGCAAGCCAAGCTTCAAACTTTTTACCGGCTTTAGCGTAATACTGGGTTCTTTTAGTGTCTTCTTTTGGGTTGGTCTCAAAAATCGCACCAATATAATGGCCTTTATCAGCTAGGTATGGCGCTAAAATTTGCGCATACCAGCCACCGCCAGGCCATAATTCAATCACGGTATCATCAGGTTGAATACCTAAAAATGTTAAAGTTTCTGATGGGTTACGGTATTTATCCCGTGCGCTACTTTTCTCGGTTCTGAAATCACTGGCGACGGCTGCAGCCAGTTGCGGGTTAACCTTAACAGCCTGTGTATTTTCAGCCATGCCATGGTTATGAGCTATTGCTGTGTTAGTGACAGCAGACAAGCCTAAAACGCTAAGCCCAATAGCGGTAGATAATAATAACGTACGTTTCATTGTCTTCTCCCTGAAGAAATTGTCTCGAAAATATCAGCAACTGGTACGGCAAAGGTTGCTAAGTCGATCACTTTAGCCGATTGGCAGCTTTTTGTCGTCAACTCTTTTCCAACACATCCATAACATAAAACAACTGAATATCAGCCACATAATCACCCAAAACCATGCAGGAATCCAAGTCAGTTGCGACAGTTTAGCTGCATCCCCTTGGCCTACGACTCGAAATAGTACCGTAGGGCTCGCCATGGCATTTAAGACAATCATCAATCCCATGACCCTTAATAGGCTATTAAGTAAAGCATTATGATCAAATTTAAGAGGTAATAAGAATACCACCGCAAGTGAAATTAATATGCCGATGGTGAGTAGATCCCGTGCCCACAGGATTAATGAACCAATAACGGTTATTCCTAAAATGCCTAAGGTAAAGCGGATCCCTGCACGCCAAGTGGCTAGCAAGAAAATCATATAGCCCCACAAGGCAGCACCGGGGTAGCCAGAAAAAGTAATCAATGGCGCAAAACCGCCTTGAGTAAAACAAAGGCCTGCACCATTGGGAAACAACTGGATTTTAGTGACTATGCCGCCAGATAAGATGGCTGCTATGCCATGAGATATTTCATGGAAATAACTTTCAAACCATTTGAATGGAATACTAATGAAAGGCAGTTTGGTAATTAAAAAGGCAAATAATAGTTCGAGAAAAAAGCGACCTTTTGAAGGGATAGCGGATAACTTGTTAGGTCGCGCATCATGCATATAAATCTATTCCTACCATTTGTTGAATATGTTCTCGTTGCGCAGAATGTTGGTTTATTAAATATTCTTGTATCGCACCAGCACTGGCCAATGTCTGACAATGGTCTTTGAATGGCTTATCTCTTGTCGCTGACGCCATGTCATTGTCGTATTGCAATTTAGCATCAAGCTTGGAATCAAATTCTGCGCTAGTTAGCGCCGGTAACTGTTTGCTGTCATCTTTAACGGCATCAAGCGTATCTGTTTGATTAGTTAGTTGAGTTTGATTTTGTAATGCAGAAAGCTTAACAACAGCGTTAGTTGAGATAGCTGAAACGTTTTTATGCCCATTAATATTGCTGGGATTATAGGAGGATAAAGGCTGAACTGAAGTATGTAAAAAAGCATTCATTGTTATCACTCCTATTATAAAAAGCCATTATGGCGCATTTGACAATGGCAACCCAATCGGCCTTATCTGTTACATCAGTGATAGCTGACAATAGCTCCCTATCACTGCTGTAAACTCATGGTGTTATTTATTCACGACCAGGTAATTTTTTCCAGGTGACTTTGTCACGTAAATACACAGGTGCAAGTTCATCCACTGAGGTCGCAAGTCCTTGCTCATGAGCTTTTATAGCTAACTTAATCATAGCTGATGCGTCGGGTAATGTTATCTGGGTCGCCTGTTTTTTCGCTACATCATTTAATAAATCTGGATAGGCTACAAAACCAGTGCCACAAATATGCATTGGCTTTTGCTTATCTAAAATAACGTCAACTGAATCAGGGCTAGAAACATGCTCAGCCCCCACTAGCGTTGCAATGCCGTCGACATTAATAAATTGTCCCCAATAAATTTCACTCATACGGGCATCAATGGCACAAAATATCTGTTCAGCTTGTTCGGTTTCGATGGCCATTTGCGCCATTGCAGCCAAGGTTGATACTCCAATCACGGGAATATCATGACCAAGCGCGAGGCCTTGAGTCATACTGGTACAAATACGAATACCGGTAAAGCTGCCAGGTCCACGACCATAGGCTATTAAATTTACATTTGAAATTTTAATGCCGGCTTCGGTTAGCACCTCATCAACCATAGGTAATATACGTTGGCTATGCTCTCTTGGTGCATCAAACACGCGATTATACTGTTTGTTGTCATGTAACAAAGCCGCTGAACAAGATTCAGTGCAAGTATCTAATGCGAGAATCGTTAAATCTGTATGAAGTTGAGTCATGTAAAAACGTGTTTACCTTACCATTAACTATGGAAAAAATGCTGGGCTAACTAATGCTGAGTATGGTGATTTAGCTAAATAACCTAAAGCCTGCAAGGCATTGTATCGGCACTGAGTCAGCTAAATCATCAACTGCAGTATAATAACTTATGGGATGCTTTTTAAAAAGCTTAACGCTTTATCTAAATCTCGGGTGCGATGCATTGGCGGTAACGAGTTAATAAAAGCTTCACCATAAGCTTTGTTTACGATGCGATTGTCGCACAATATTAACACCCCGCGATCTTTCTCATCTCGAATTAACCGTCCTACGCCCTGCTTTAAACTGATCACCGCTTGGGGCAAAGATATACTGGCAAAGGGATCTTTATTACTGCGTTCAGCATTAGCTGCACGGGCGCGGTACAAGGTATCATCAGGTGAAACAAACGGCAGCTTATCAATAATCACACAGCTAAGTAGCCGCCCTCTTACATCGACACCTTCCCAAAAACTGCTGGTGCCAAGTAATACCCCATTACCGAGTTGCCTGAACTTGTTTAACAGACTTTGTTTACTGGCCGAGCCTTGCACTAACAAGGGGTATTGCACTCGCCTTTGTAATGCGATAGCCACTTGCTGCAACATCTGGTGACTGGTAAATAAAATAAACGTTCGCCCTTGGGCCGCATTAATGGCTTGAATACAAACATCCACCAGCTGATTAACATTAGCTGCAGACTGGCCTGATTTCGCTAAATGGCGCGGCACGCAAAACATGGCTTGATTGGGGTAATCAAATGGGCTATCTAAAATCATTTGCTTGGCTTTCGATAAACCCATTTCATCGGCAAAATGCGTTAACTGGCGATTAACCTGCAAGGTCGCCGAGGTAAAGATCCACTGGGTTTGCTTATCAAATAATTGCTGACATTGTTTAGCAATATTAATCGGCGAGATCCGTAGCATAGTATGCTGCCCGCTGGGCTCAACACTATAAGCTGCATTACTGTCATTGCATTCAAAGTAACTATAAAGATTAGCCACCAGTGTCGATAACTTCACTACAA
Organism: Shewanella sp. 10N.286.48.A6; assembly: GCF_002873135.1. GTDB lineage: Bacteria > Pseudomonadota > Gammaproteobacteria > Enterobacterales > Shewanellaceae > Shewanella. The sequence continues at coordinate 13,600 of NZ_MCVI01000023.1, read as the reverse complement.
TGTCATCTAAAGATTCACTTCGTCCGACGTGTTCGGTAATAACCTGTGTTAATAAATTGAATTCTTTCAACAATTCCCAAGATGAACTCGCAAGTGATTTATTGGAAATAACCTGTCGCCAGTCAGAAACATCAGCATCAATCAAATCATTTTGCCACGAAGCCAATTTGATTAAACAACGTTGACTTAATTGCTCAAGCTGAATGGTATCGCGCAGCTCGTTGCGATAGACCTCAATGATACGATGAAGTAATCTGTCTAGCTCTCTGGTTGGAATTTGTTGGCCGAAATAATTAATACAAACATCAGGCACCAAATGTGCCTCATCAAAAACGACCACATCAGCATCGGGCAATAACTCGGCAAAGCCAGTGTCTTTTAATAAACGATCGGCAAAAAACAAGTGATGATTCACCACCACAACTTTGGCATCTTGTGCTTTTATTTTGGCTTTACGATTGAAACAATCATCATAAAAACTGCAACGTTTACCGGTACAAGTTTCTTTGGTGCTGGTTACTGTGGCAATGGTGGCTGAGTTTTCAGCCACAGCGGTCAAGTTACCAATATCACCATCTTTGGTCACACTGGCCCATTGATTAATTTTAATGAGTTCATCAACCACTTTCGGTGGCATCTGGCTAATATGTTGTAAGTTTTTGTCCAATTTTAATTGGCATAAGTAATTACTACGGCCTTTTAATAAGGCGGTTTTGGGCGCTACTGAAAACATCTTCAGTAATAAAGGTAAGTCTTTAAAAAATAACTGCTCTTGAAGGTTTTTACTGCCAGTGCTGATGATAATTTGTTTGCCACTTAATAACGCCGGGATCAGATAGGCGTATGTTTTACCCACCCCAGTACCAGCCTCAAGGATCACATTATGCTTTTGATCTATAGCATCGCTCACCGCCAGCGCCATATCGTATTGGCTTTGTCTTGGGCGATAGGAATGGATCCCTCTCGCTAATGCGCCAGTTGGCGAAAAAGCCAGTTGTACTTCTTTTTGTAATCGAGTAGTCACATTTGACTCTTTCAGCATTGATAGTAAGCAACTTATATGTGGCTTATTATCTATTTTAATCGCTTGGGTAACAATCTTTGCCTATCAATTTATCAATTTAAAGTTGCTATTCGAACAGTAATCTAGGCTCACTATTTTACAGCCCTTTTTAAATATCGATAAAACCCTTAACTTTACATAAACTAATGTTTATCATTAACTTGTATATACAAACTGGACAAATAAACGCCTAAAAACCATGTAATCATCAGCCTGATATAAGATATATTTTTTATTTCAAAAAAATACAAAATATGTGTTTATTCTGTATTGCAAACAAACTTAAAAGCGGTTAACGTGTTTGTACACAAATTACAGTCTGTCGCAAAATAGGTTGTAAAAAAATTACATACGTTAATTTAAAGAGAATTTATTATGTTCATCCGAATCAATACAAATCATCATCATCACCATATGCGGTAGCCTTCGGATGCTAACTGCCGAAGGACTATTTCCTTCAGGCGGTGGACAAAATACCCAAACCCCTGAAAGAAATTTCAGGGGTTTTTTAGTTTTAGGTTTTAAATATTTGTTTTTTATATCAATTTTATTAGAGGCTTCATTATGAGCGAAAATAACAGACTACGTATCGCAATCCAAAAATCTGGCCGACTTTCAAAAGAGTCTCAAAAGCTATTAAAAAGCTGTGGCGTTAAATTCAATGTTAATGAGCAGCGCTTGATTGTGCACGCTGACAACATGCCAATCGATTTATTGCGGGTACGTGATGATGATATTCCGGGTCTAGTTATGGATGGTGTGGTTGATTTAGGGATTATTGGCGAGAATGTTCTAGAAGAAGAACAAATAGAGCGTCAATCACTGGGTAAACCATCAGATTGCGTTAAATTACGCGAACTTGATTTTGGTGCTTGTCGTTTATCACTGGCGGTGCCTAATGAATTTAGCTACCAAGATGCCACTTCTTTAGAAGGTTTACGTATTGCCACTTCTTATCCCAACCTGCTACGTCGTTATATGCAAGAAAAAGGCATTAATTACAGTGACTGTATGCTTAAAGGTTCAGTTGAAGTCGCACCACGTGCAGGCCTTTCTGACGGGATCTGTGACTTGGTTTCAACTGGTGCCACCCTTGAAGCCAACGGCTTATACGAAACTGACGTTATCTACCGTTCAATGGCTTGTATTATCCAATCAGCACAAGAGCAAGTGCCTGCTAAACAAGCACTTATCGATAAAATATTATCACGCATGAATGGTGTGGTTCGCGCTCGCGAAAGTAAATATATCCTGCTACACGCGCCAACTGAAACATTAGATCAAATTGTGGCTTTATTACCGGGCGCTGAAAACCCAACTGTGCTGCCATTAAACGATGATAGCAATCGAGTTGCTGTTCACGCTGTCAGCACTGAAGATTTATTCTGGGACACGATGGAAGAATTAACCGCCTTAGGGGCAAGTTCAATTCTAGTTATGCCAATTGAAAAAATGGCGGGGTAGCCTTTATGGCAAATGTGAAGCAGCAAATGCAAATTCTTCAATGGACCAAGCTTGATGCTAAGGCGCAGCAACAAGCCTTAGCTCGCTCGCCATTAATTGGTGATTATAGTGTTGAGCAAACCGTGCGCGACATAATTAATGCTGTGGTTAAAGACGGCGATCAAGCGTTAACGCTCTTTAATCAAAAGTTTGATGGCGTTGAAGTCGACACCTTAGGGTTAACTGAGCAGCAAGTTAATGCCGCCTGCGCCCGCGTATCTGATGAGGTGAAGCAAGCCATTGCCGTGGCCTCAGAAAATATTGAACGCTTTCATCAGGCACAAACCTTTAGCCCTATTGATGTTGAAACTCAGCCAGGGATCCGCTGCGAGCTTCGCTCTGAAGCGATTGAAAATGTGGGTTTGTATATTCCAGGCGGCAGTGCGCCGTTGATTTCCACTGTAATGATGCTAGCGCTGCCGGCAAAAATTGCTGGATGCCAACAACGGGTTTTAGTTAGCCCGCCACCAATTAATGATGCCATTGTTTACGCAGCAAAAGTATGCGGCATCACTGAGATTTATCAAGTTGGCGGCGCACAAGCAATTGCCGCCCTCGCCTTTGGCACTGAAAGTATTCCTCAAGTAGACAAAATCTTCGGCCCTGGTAATCGCTTTGTGACTGAAGCAAAACGTTTAGTATCCCAAGATGGTCGCTGCAGTGTATCTATTGATATGCCAGCAGGTCCATCAGAGGTATTAGTGATTGCCGACAAAGACGCTGAGCCTGCGTTTGTTGCGGCAGATTTATTATCACAAGCTGAACACGGCCCTGATTCACAAGTTATGTTAGTTACTGAGTCTATGGCGTTAGCTGAAAAAGTTAATATGGCGCTTGAGTCTCAATTAAAGACCTTATCGCGCAGTGATATAGCAGCTCAAGCACTGAGCTGTAGTCGCAGTATTATTGTGAATGATATTGAGCAAGCGGCTTTAGTGTCTAATTTATATGGGCCGGAGCATTTAATCATTCAAACCAACAACCCACGTGCAGTTCTAAAACAAGTTCGCGGCGCAGGTAGCGTGTTTCTGGGTGCTTATACCCCTGAATCTGTTGGTGATTATGCTAGCGGCACTAACCATGTACTGCCGACATACGGTTATAGCCGCTCTGTATCAAGCTTATCCCTTGCAGATTTTAGCCGCCGCTTTACCGTACAAGAACTGAGCGCCCAAGGATTACAAAGCTTGGGTGAGACAGTGATGGTATTGGCTGAAAATGAATTACTCGATGCCCATAAGCAAGCCGTTGCCATACGTTTAAACAGCCTGTGAAATAAAAGTGAAGTGAGATTAGGATGATGACTGATTCGATGAATACGCCAATAGCAGCCAGACTTGCACGACCAGAACTGCTTGAGTTAACGCCTTACGAAAGTGCAAGGCGTATTGGTGGTCAAGGTGATGTATGGATAAACGCTAACGAGTCGCCATTTAACAATAATGAACTTGATAAGCTCAACCGTTACCCTGAATGCCAGCCAGCAAGTTTGATTAATGCTTATGCTGAATACTCAAAAGTGAGCGCAGATAAAATTGTCACTTGCCGCGGGGCTGATGAAGCTATCGAATTATTAATAAGAGCATTTTGTGTTCCTGCGGTTGATAGTATTGCGTGCTTTGGCCCCACTTATGGCATGTATGCCATCAGTGCTAAAACATTCAATATTGGCATCACCAGTTTATCGCTGACTAAAGATTATCAGTTACCTGATGCTTTTGCCCAGCAAGTCGAGAATGCCAAGCTGGTGTTTATTTGTAATCCGAATAACCCCACTGGCACCATCATGGATAAAGACACTATTGAAGCCGCTATTGCTGCTATGCCTAATGCTATTGTCGTTATTGATGAAGCCTATATTGAGTTCTCGGCCCAATATTCTGTTGCAGACCTGCTCCCTAAGTACCCTAATTTAGTGGTGTTAAGAACATTATCAAAAGCCTTTGCACTGGCTGGCGCACGTTGTGGGTTCTTAATGGCAAATACCGACATCATTGATTTAATCATGCGAGTCATCGCGCCCTATCCAGTGCCTTTACCTGTTCAACAAGTGGCAGAAAAAGCCTTATCCGCAAATGGTATCTCGCTGATGCAACAACAGGTTGAAGCACTAAAAGTGCAAGGTAATAGATTATCCGCAACCTTAACTGAGTTTGGCGCCAAGGTATTACCTGCCAATGGCAATTTCATCTTAGCGGAATTTGAGGATGTAGAACGGGTCGCCGTCGCACTAAAACAAGCGGGCATTGTCGCAAGAGCCTACAAAGACAACAGACTTGCTTCGCGTATTCGTTTTAGTTTTAGCTCACCAGCCGATACCGATAGATTAATCACTATGTTCAGAACGCTAAAAACTCACTCTTAAACTAAATACAAAAAACGCTCAACCCCTATTAAAAATATAATCGCTGGATAAATAGCTACTCATAACGCATTAAATTAAGACGTTAATGTCCTGCGAAACAGAATGATAAAAATTGAAGGAAGTAAGATGAAACAGAAAATACTCTTTATCGACCGAGACGGTACTTTAGTTGAAGAACCAGCAGTAGATAAACAGCTCGATCGTTTAGACAAATTGGTGTTTGAGCCACAGGTTATCCCTTCTCTGCTTAAGCTACAAAAAGCGGGCTATCGCTTAGTCATGGTGTCTAATCAAGATGGTTTAGGCACAGACTCATTTCCACAAGCTGATTTTGATGCACCACATAACATGATGATGGACATTTTTTCGAGCCAAGGGGTGATATTTGATGATGTGGTTATCTGTCCTCATTTTGATGCTGACAATTGCAGTTGTCGTAAACCCAAGCTTGGCTTAGTCAAAGATTACTTAACCCAAGGTAAAGTGGACTTTACGACCTCTGCTGTTATTGGCGATCGCCACACAGATATTGAACTGGCTAATGCCATGGGTATTGCCAGCTTTCAATATCAGCGCGATGGCTTAGATTGGTTAGCTATTACCGATGCACTGCTCAATAAAGGCCGCACATCAGAAGTGGTTAGAACCACCAAAGAAACTGACATTAGAGTCAATGTGAACCTAGATGACACCAGTAAAGGCGTTATCAACACCGGCATTGGCTTTTTTGACCACATGCTTGATCAAATACAAACCCACGGTAATTTCAAAATGGACGTCACTGTTGATGGCGATTTAGAAATTGATGATCACCACAGCGTAGAAGACACCGCCCTTGCCATTGGCGATGCACTGCGCCAAGCATTAGGTGATAAGCGTGGTATAGCCCGTTTTGGTTTCAGTCTGCCTATGGATGAAGCCAGTGGTGAGTGTTTAATGGATATATCAGGTCGTCCTTTTATCAAATTCAATGCTGATTTTGAGCGTGAAATGGTCGGTGAGATGGCCACAGAAATGGTACCGCATTTCTTCCGCTCATTTGCTGATGGCCTTCGATGCACCTTGCATATCAGCACCACGGGCGACAATGATCACCACAAAGTGGAAGCTTTATTTAAAGTGCTGGGCCGCACCCTTCGTCAAGCAGTTAAAGTCGAAGGTGATATTTTGCCGTCAAGTAAAGGCGTCCTGTAAGGAGTGAGTATGAATACTGACACTACTGTGATTTTAGACACTGGCTGCGCCAATTTAAGCTCGGTGCGCTTTGCCTTTGAACGCTTAAATGCCGACGTTATCGTGTCACGTGATCATGAGGTTATCAAAGCTGCCACCAGAGTAGTACTGCCTGGCGTAGGAACAGCTGGCGCTGCTATGGATGCCCTCAATAATCGTGATTTAACTGAGGTTATTAAACAGCTCAAGCAACCGGTTATGGGTGTTTGTCTTGGCATGCAAATGATGGCTGACAAGTCTATCGAACACGGTGGCCGCTCAGAAGCAGGCCGCAGTGACAATGATATTACTTGCCTTGGTTTAATCCCAACACAAATTGATCATCTTGATAGTAAAGGACTACCACTACCTCATATGGGCTGGAACCAAATAAGCGTGTCAGATCATCCGCTATTTGAAGGGATAGAAGATGGCAGTTACGTGTACTTTGTCCATAGCTTTAAGGCACCGATAAATAAATACACCATCGCGACATCAGAATACGGTGAAAAGTTTAGCGCCGCCATTGGCAAAGACAATTTCTTTGGGGTCCAGTTTCACCCAGAAAAAAGCGCCAATGTCGGCGCCAAAATATTACAAAATTTCCTAAATATGGGGAAACCAGCATGATCATTCCAGCAATCGATTTAATTGATGGCCAAGTAGTGCGTTTGTACCAAGGTGACTATGCCCAGCAAACCACTTTTAATTTAAGCCCGTTAGCGCAATTGCAATCTTATCAAGACCAAGGCGCAAAGCTATTACACATTGTTGATTTAACTGGTGCGAAAGACCCTGAAAAACGCCAAATAGCACTCATTGGTGAATTAGTAGCGGGCCTGAGCACCGACATACAAGTTGGCGGCGGTATTCGCAGCGAACAGCAAGTTAAAGAGCTGCTTGAGCTAGGAGTTAAACGAGTCGTTATTGGCTCTCTCGCAGTTAAAGAACCAGCATTAGTTAAAAGCTGGTTGCTAAAATACGGTAGCGAAGCCATTTGTTTAGCACTTGATGTCAATATTAACCAGCAAGGCGAAAAAATTGTTGCAGTCTCTGGTTGGCAAACCGGTGGCGGGAAATCACTTGAATCCTTAGTCAGTGAATTTAAAACCGTTGGCCTTAAACATGCTTTAGTCACTGATATTAGCCGTGATGGTACCCTTCAAGGTGCTAACAATGAGCTTTATCAAGAGCTAGCAACCACCTACCCTGACATCAACTGGCAAGCATCAGGTGGCATTGCCTCACTTGATGATGTTGCCGCCGTAAGAGACAGTAACGCCGATGGTATTATCATAGGTAAAGCACTACTTATTCAAAACTTTACCGTTGAGGAGGCAATAACATGTTGGCCAAACGCCTAGTACCTTGCCTTGATGTGCGCGATGGCCAAGTGGTCAAAGGAGTGCAATTTCGTAATCATGAAATTATCGGTGATATTGAGCCCCTTGCTGCGCGTTACGCCCAAGAAGGCGCCGATGAATTAGTCTTTTACGATATTACCGCCAGTGCCCATGAACGGGTCATAGATAAATCCTGGGTTAGCCGGGTTGCTGCGCAAATTGATATTCCGTTTTGCGTCGCTGGCGGCATTAAAACCATTGAGCAAGCTCGGCAAATGCTGGCCTATGGCGCAGATAAAATCTCCATCAACTCGCCAGCGCTTACAGATCCTAGCTTGATATCAAGGCTTCAAGATGAGTTTGGCCGTCAATGTATTGTGATTGGCATTGATTCATTTTATGACGCCGACTCAAACAGCTATAAAGTAAAGCAATTTACTGGTGATGAAGCCGCCACTAAAGACACCCAATGGTACACCCAAGATTGGGTTGAAGAAGTCCAAAAACGCGGCTGTGGTGAAATTGTTTTAAATGTAATGAACCAAGATGGTGTGCGCGGTGGTTACGACATTACACAACTGAGCATCGTCAGAGCCATATGTGATGTACCATTAATAGCATCCGGCGGTGCTGGCACCATGGCACATTTCAAAGAGGTGTTTGAACAAGCGAATGTCGATGCCGCCCTTGCAGCGAGTGTGTTTCATAAAGGCATTATTGATATCAATGAATTAAAACAATACCTAGCCCAGCACAAGATCGCGATCAGGCTATAACTTACAAAACAACAGAGAACACTATGACAACACAAATTACCTTTGATGGCAGTAAGTTAGATTGGGAAAAACAACAAAACTTAATTCCTGCTGTAGTGCAAAACCACCTTACCGGTAAAGTCTTGATGCTAGGTTATATGGACCCAGCAGCACTGGCTAAAACCCTTGAAACAGGCAAAGTCACCTTTTTTAGTCGCTCAAAACAGCGCTTGTGGACAAAAGGTGAAACCTCAGGCAATACCCTAGATTTAGTCGCCATCGATCAAGATTGCGATAAAGACAGCTTGCTTGTGCAAGTCATCCCTAATGGCCCAACTTGTCATACCGGCACAGAAAGCTGCTGGGAAGATGGTAATGCCCATAGCTTTATCGATAATTTAACCAATGTGATTATTTCTCGCAAAGGCCAAAGCGCCGAATCAAGTTATACCGCATCTTTATTTGAGCGTGGCACCAAACGAATTGCCCAAAAAGTCGGTGAAGAAGGTTTAGAAACAGCACTAGCGGCAGCCACTAATGATAAAGAAGAATTGATCAATGAAGCTTCAGATCTAATGTATCACTTAATCGTGTTACTTGAAGATCAAAAGCTATCAATGGCACAGGTAAACCAAAACCTAATGCTGCGTCATCTAAATAGTAAGTAGTAGATAAGCCACTTTCTATAGCGTGAATTATTTACTGCAGATTAGGCAACAAAAAAGGCACTATCAAGTGCCTTTGTTATTTTTATTAAAAACAGCTAATTACGGCGTTTTAAAATATAGCTGCTAGGCTTGATCAGCCCATAGTTTTTCATCACCATGCATCTTATAAAGACTTTCAGCACGAGACACTAATAAGTTAGCAAACTTCAATTGAGTTTCATCTCGGGTCACCCCTGACTTATGTAGGTTTTCTGCTTTAAGTTGCCACATCATTGAAAAATGACGAATCGCATCGCGGGCAGTTGCAGCAACTTTAACATCAACATAATCAGACGGTAAATCACCAGACATCACCCAAAATGTTTGCTTAGTTGGCTGCTTGGACTCCATTTTCCAAATCGCTAAATAAGGCACTAAATAACGGCTTTCATCAGCAATGACTTTTGATGGTATTACACCTTTTTCAGCGAGAAATCGGTTCGCTTTTTGAAATTGTGTTTTTACCCATTCCTGTCTTAATTGCTCAGGATCTTGTTGCGCAGTTGTCGGCTCAGCCACTGATTCACTCATACTACCTTCCTATTTTATTGTTATTTGTTGTCATCATTAATTCAACAATTGCACTCATTTTCAGCTCAAAATGTTACGAAACGATTAAAAAGTTTACGTTTACGTAAAGTGGCAAGCAAAATTGCCACGTAGATCACAAAATTAAATGAATCTAACTTTGTTGAGAGTATCGCTAAATGCTATCGTTCTGCAATAAATATCATAAGCCGTCGTTAATCAGCAGTGGTTGACGACTAATAAATCGCACAGCGGAGATCACAAGTGGCTCTATTTAATCATGTCTCGTTTGATGAACACGAACAGGTCGTGTTTTGTAACGACAAAGAAAGTGGCTTAAAAGCAATTATTGCCATTCACAATACTAACCTTGGGCCAGCAGTTGGCGGGTGTCGTATGTGGAACTACGATTCAGATGATGAAGCACTGACTGACGTATTACGTCTTTCACGTGGTATGACTTATAAAAATGCACTTGCTGGATTAACCATGGGTGGCGGTAAGTCAGTAATCCTTGCCGATCCTAAAACTACAGATCGTGAAGCGTTATTCCGCGCTTTTGGCCGCTGTATTCATACACTTGGCGGTAAATATTTTTCAGCGGAAGATGTTGGCGTAACCACAGCCGATATCATGATTGCTCATGAAGAAACCCCATACATGGCAGGCCTTGAAGGTAAAAGTGGTGATCCTTCACCTTATACTGCTTTAGGTACCTACCTTGGCATTAAAGCAGCGGTAAAACACCAACGTGGTCTTGATAGCTTAAAAGGCCTTAAAATTTCAGTTCAAGGTGTGGGTCATGTGGGATATTACTTATGTAAACACCTGCATGAAGAAGGCGCTGAATTAATCGTAACTGATATTCATCAAGCATCACTTGATAAAGTGGCGACTGAATTTGGCGCGACAGTGGTTGCTCCACAAGACATTTATACTCAAGATGTTGATGTGTATGCGCCATGTGCTTTAGGTGCCACTATCAATGACACGACTATCCCGTTATTAAAAGCAACGATTGTTGCTGGTTGTGCCAATAACCAATTAGCAGAAGTACGCCATGGTGAAACATTAAAAGACATGGGTATTTTATACGCCCCTGACTATGTCATTAATGCTGGCGGTATCATTAATGTTTCGTTTGAAAGTGACTATGATGCAGCTAAATCAACTCAAAAAGTTGAAGAAATCTACAACACGCTTCTAAAAATATTTAGCCAAGCTGATGCAGAAAACCGCACCACAGGCGATGTTGCTGATGATATGGCACGTGCCATTATCAATGGCGCAAAGTAACTGTTAGCGCAGTTGATTTAATAACAGCCGATTAAGTAAAAATACTTAAACGCACATTAATTGCTAAAGAGCACCTATTTAAGGTGCTCTTTTTGTTTCCGACTTCTGACAGGTCAATAAATTAACTTTATACCCATCTTGAATCAATTTTAAATTTATCTTTCAATTCCTGTTTAAACTCAGCTGTTAACTCAGCGATAACTCAGAAATAAGCTTTGAAAGCTTTGAACTGTACACCTCAAAGTAGCTGAATTTAACCTCATAAAATGTATCTTAATTTGATATTTGTTGTCGCTGCAATTGTCTGATATAACTTAATAAAGGAATGGGAGGAAGCGATGAAAACAATTGAACATGTAATGAGTCCTCGAGTTGTCACTGTTGAAATGGATGACAGAATAACTATCGCTAAAAACATTTTTGATAATATGCCATTTCATCATTTAGTGGTGAAGGATGAGCATAATCAAGTTGCAGGTGTTTTATCACGAAAAGATTTATTTAACGCCATAAGTCCTAATTTAGGCACAGCTGCCGAGTTAACCCGCGACATTGATACACTGCAAAAACGAGTTCATCAGGTAATGTCACACCATCCGATCACCATAGGGCCAGAGATAACAATTGAACAAGCCTCACAAATATTACTAACTGAAGGTATAACTTGTTTACCAGTACTTAAAAACCAACAGCTTATTGGAATCGTAAGCTGGCGAGATCTGCTATCTCATTATTGTCATTTAGGCTGCAGCGCCGCTTAAAAAGGCATCTATTGATTGCAGGTATATCACTCTCCACTTATTCGCCCCTTGAGCTTAAAATCATTGCCAATCTCAAGTGTGGCCCCCTGTATTACGCCGAATATACAAGTATTGTCAGCTTTTGAAATAAAAAATATTTTCCTTATCTCAACAAGTACATAGTCTAAGATTCAAAAATAGTTCATCTGATAAACTGGAAAACGTCATATTTGTCTGCTTATCTTAAGGTAGCTTTAGCAGCCAAGGAGTAGGTCATGACAAGTTTTACATATCAGCTGAATCAAGAGAAAATTGAGTTGCATGCCAGTGACTGGAGTGGTGTTGAGCGAGTATTAGTTAACGACAAAGTGGTTTCAAGCAAAATTAACTTTGGTCAGCGCAGTACTCACCAAATTAAGCTACAAAATGGCAAACCTTGCATGTTGCAGTTGCTTATTGATCCCCAAACAGAACAGCTTACCTGTCGGGTGTACAAGCAAAACGAATTGATTGCCAATTTGAAAGAAGGTAAAACCAAGCTGTTAAGCAGTAAAATTATTTTTGAAGCCAGTGTATTACTCGCCTGTTTAGCAAGCTTAGGGCTTTACTGGATGAGTTAGAGGCTTATTGGCTAGTGTGCCTTTGACTTGTTAAATTAACAAGGCTGCTAAAATCTATCTCTCCACACAATAAAAGCCACTTTAAGTGGCTTTTTGGTTATTTATTCATTGAATACAACATAGGAATAAAGGCCGTAAATGCCCTATTAGCATAATGACAAGCTGTCATTATTGATACAAACCAGCTGCGTGTTTTCATAATTACCGCTACCTGCAGTTACTGTGGTAATGGTTATTTTGCGAAGCGGTTCAGACTCAATAGCCACCGACAATATGGTGCCATCTCGGGCAATAATCAGCCCATCAATAAAATCTCCCACATTTAAGTCAGCATATAATTTAATGCTCATAGTACCAATTGATCGTGGTTCAAGCCGCCCTTCTGCAATCACGACCGTTTGATTATTATCCAGTGGATACGCTTTAATAAAGGTGCCGCTAGTTGAGGTGGATATCTGATAACCATCCTTAGCATAGGAAGGACTAGCAAGGAACAAAAGCACAGCGCTTATTAACATCATTAATTTTAACTTCATCATGTCACCTATATATCAGTCAGTAAACTTAACTATAGCAGTTGTTTAGACTTCTTAGAGCAAGATCTCTTTCAAGCTAGATAGTAACTTTCTAACTTACTTTTGATGGCAGATATTAGCTTGCTAAAGCGTTTATGCCCCATAGCCATTTTGAATAAATCAACGTCGCGGTACTGAGTTCACAGCAGATTTATAACGCTGGATTTCACTTAATTTCCAAACTCCGTTTGGATTAACGTCGTGGCGCTTCGCCCCTTCTTTTGCAAAGAGCAGAGTCAAGGGGGAAAGCGCACACATTTTACAAAAGAAGCCCTTAACAATCCCTCAGCACCCCAACGAAAAATGCTGAAAAACGCATGATTTTCGACGGGGATTGATCCAGCTTCTGACTTCGTTTGTAGACTGCTTCGGTCTTATTCAAAAATGCTAGCGCTTCCGATGGTGCATCCATGCACCGCGAAAGCTAGCTTGGCATCCATGTCAAGCTCACGGCTTTTCTCGATGACCTCAATTCATATTGAGTCTTTTAGCTGATTAGATTCTTGGTATTTTTAGCTTTTTAATTGCAACAAATAAAGTCAAATCGAAGAGAGAATAATTCCAGTGTAGATGCAGCAGCGAGCTTCTGACAGCCAAGGATGGAGGGAATGTCATTATTTGTAGGGAACAAATATGACCAAAACATGGCGAAGTTTCACAGTGTGAAACGCTCTAAGCGAGAGGCATGGATGCCGAACTGGCCGTTTAACATGGATGTTATTTGTTTTCGCAGAGCCCACAGGGATGTGTTCACGGCGTGTCTTGGATGCATCTGCACATAAGCCTGCGGCAGGCAATGGATTAGATTGGAGTAATGGCCTGCTGTAACTGAGCCAATTTAAATGAAGTATAAAGTTAGTGATCGTAACACATTTATGCCCCGAAATGTGTTT
>NZ_MCVI01000022.1 GCF_002873135.1 Shewanella sp. 10N.286.48.A6 | reverse complement strand
ATTGGTGCAAGGGCTTTTTATATAAAAACCGTTTAAGCGAATAGCTTTTGAACAGATCGTTTTATTTTTAACTATTATGGGTATTTAAAGAACACTTTTGTCCTACAGTAACTATCAGTAATATGGTTTTTATCGTGTTTTGAGGTCATATTTTCATCAGAGTATGGTGAAAGCTTCAATAATTCATTACCATAGCAATGTTTTTAACAGTTATTTATCATTTTTCATTTTTATTAGAGACAATCATATGCAAAAGTCATTTGTTATTACCCTAATTATTGCCCTTATAGGTGCAATCGTTATTTATGCTCTTTCTACCAATGTTCAATTAGTCGTGTCTTTCATCGCTGGTGTTATGTTAGCGAGTCTTATATTCACTTTTGTTCCGTCTTCAACTGCAACTGATTCAAATAAGCCTTATGTTGGCCCAACAATGACACTTTATGTTGGTAACTTGCCTTACCGTGTTCATGAAGGTGAAGTGAAAGCTTTATTCGGCGAATATGGACCAGTTAATTCAGTACGTTTAGTTAGAGATAGAAAAACAGGTCGCCGTAAGGGATTTGGTTTTGTTGAAATGTCTGAAACTGGCGCCAAGAAAGCAATGAACAAGTTAAACGATTACAGTTTCCAAGAACGCACACTAAAGGTGCGTGAAGCTAAATCACAAGAGTCAGATCCATCTGAGTCAAATAAAGAAGACTAAACTCCTTCTATTAGCTGCCTACGGAAATGCACTCTAGTTGCTTAAAACCGTAGTCAGCTAATGTTAATGCTAAGCCTTTATCTATCTTCTTTGTAAATCCCGCTGTTAACCTGCCTACTTTGTTCGTTTTACCTTTAGCTGACCTGTTTATTGTTTCTAATAATGACGCCACTCTTATTGCAATGGCTTCGCCGGAATCTAATAGCGTTACTGGATGGCTAATGCACTCAGCTATTTCTTGGCGTAATAACGGAAAGTGAGTGCAGCCTAAAACCAAGGTATCTATATCAGTGCCATTTATCGAAGCCAAGATTGGTTTTATCGCATTTAAGTTTATTGGGTTTCTTTTAGCTTTCTCTTCGGCAATAAGCACTAATTCAGATGAACCAATCAAAGTCACTTCACAGCAACCAGCAAACTCACGGATCAACTCTTTAGTATAAGCTCTTTCAACTGTACCTGGCGTGGCAAGTAATGCTATGTGTTTGGATTGAGTCAATTGCGCTGCAGGTTTAATTGCTGGCACTACGCCCACCACGGGTATGCTTAGTCGTCTTCGTAAATGCGGTAACACTAAGGTGCTGGCAGTATTGCAGGCAACGACCACAATGGAAGCATTAATGCATGCCACTTGCTTGATAATCAGTGCCACACAACCTTCAATTAATGCTTGTTCTGCTAGATCCCCATAAGGTAGCCGGGCATTATCAAATAAATAGAAGATATCTTTAGCAGGCATTTTTGTTTGAATGTGTTCTAAAACGGATAAACCGCCGATACCAGAATCAAAAATAAGTATTGGACCTGACAATCTCTTCTCCATAATGCGGGTGATAAAAGCTGTATAGATAAAATTAACCACTTAATCCATTAAGATTAAGTCAATCCGCTGGACATCAGCGTTGTGTAGTATAATATTTGCGCCCTTAATTTACAGCCTATGGTGGAACAAAATGAATTTAGCTGCAATGGATCCTAAAAACTATGATGCGCAACTAGCAGAGAAGCGTATCAAGCTTGAACAGGACTTTGCCGATTTTACGCCGCCTAGTTTAGAAGTTTTTGCCTCAGAACCAGCCCATTACCGTATGCGCGCCGAGTTTCGAGTATGGCACGATGGCGATGACTTATTCTATTACATGTTTGATAAAGTCTTAGATGAGAAAGTGCGCTGTGAGCAATATTTGCCAGCAGGGACTTTAATCAATGAAATGATGACTGCATTAATGGAAGAGCTACGTCCTAATCATGATTTACGCTTTAAGTTATTTCAGGTGGACTTTTTAACCACGCTTAGTGGTGAGATCTTAGTGTCGTTACTTTATCACCGCCAATTAGGCGACACTTGGATAGAGCAAGCGACCCAAATGAAGGCGCGTTTAGCTGAAAAGTTTAACGTCAATATCATTGGCCGAGCACGTAAACTTAAAATCGATTTAGATAAAGACTTTGTGGTTGAGACCCTTAATGTAGCCGGTCAAGAATTACATTATAAACAAATTGAAAATAGCTTTACCCAGCCAAATGCGAAAGTGTCAGTCAAAATGCTCGAATGGGCTATTTCAGCAACCAAAGACAGCACTGGCGATTTATTAGAGCTTTATTGCGGTAATGGCAATTTCACTATCGCTTTAGCGCAAAACTTTGACCGCGTACTAGCAACAGAATTAGCTAAGCCATCTGTTGATGCTGCGCAGTATAATATTGCCATCAACAAAGTCGATAATGTGCAAATCATTCGTATGTCTGCTGAAGACTTTAGTGATGCGATGGCGAAAAAACGCACCTTTAGACGTTTAGAAGGTATTGACTTAGATAGCTACGATTGCAATACCATTTTCGTTGACCCACCACGAGCGGGTATTGACGATGACACCTTGGCATTAATGCAAAACTACGACCGCATTTTATATATTTCATGTAACCCAGAAACCCTAAAAGCAAACCTTGAGGTACTGGGAAGCACCCATAAGATCACCCGTTTCGCTTTATTTGATCAATTCCCATATACCCACCATATGGAATCAGGTGTGCTACTAGAACGTAAGTAGGTTCAACACATATTAAAAAGCCGTTATAGGATGAATTATCCATAACGGCTTTTTTATTGCGCAAGTTTTACTATTAATTCACTGATGCTATTTAGTATCAACTTTATGTTGCAGCGCTTCTGCGCCTTTTGCCACCATGCGCAATTGCAGCACTAAGTGATCGGCTAATACTTTTCTGTCAGCTCGTTTCATATCTAAAGCTGATGCCCCAGCGTTAAACACTAGGGTAACTAAAGCTTCTGCTTGTACTCTGGCTAGCATCGGCGTTCTTCCAGCAGTCGCCTCTGTGTAATGAGACAACTCTGAAATAAAGTGTTCTATTTCTCTTGCTACAGCGGCACGAAAAGCCGCTGACGTTCCTGAGCGCTCATGTAATAGAATTCGAAAAACATTGGGATTTGATTCTAATACTTCCACAAACGTGTCAACCGAGATGCGAATGACACTGCCACCCGCTTCTGCGCGCTGGCGACCTTTACGCATCATCTGTCGAAGTGTAAGTCCACCTTCATCAACCATGGTTAAACCAAGTTCATTCATGTCTTTGAAATGACGATAAAAAGAGGTTGGTGCTATGCCCGCTTCCCTTGCCACTTCTCGCAAGCTTAAACTGGAGAAACTACGTTCAGCGCTTAATTGATTAAAAGCGGCATCTACCAATGCACGACGGGTTTTTTCTTTCTGTAATGCTCTTACACCCATGTAAAGATCCATTTAGTAAATGTTATTGCACAGATAATACCGCTTTTAAGCTAAAAACACAGCCCCGAGATACTTGACCGAATAAAGTTGGTGAGCTAAATTAGCTTACAACTGTACGCTCAATAAGAATCATGGATTATCTTAATGAAAAAACCACCGATTATTTGGTTAAATACTGCTTTATTTGCGCTAACACTACTTGGCGCGCTGACTTTAGTGCCGTGGCGTGGCTTTACACATGGCTTTGAAGCTATTGAGTGGATTGCTTTTGTGGTACTTGCCTTTGCTAGCGGCCTTTCAATTACCGCCGGTTACCATAGATTATGGTCTCACAAAGCTTATAAAGCGCATCCTGCAATGCGATTCTTATTTGCCCTTGGCGGTGCATTAGCATTACAAAATAGTGCACTGCATTGGTCATCAGATCATCGCATCCATCATAAGCACGTTGATAATAACGACAAAGATCCTTATTCAGCCAAAATGGGCTTTTGGTATAGTCATATTGGTTGGATGCTACGTGAATACCAAGCCAGTCGTTATCATGATTATAATAACGTCCGTGACTTACAAAAAGATGCCATCGTTATGTGGCAGCATAAACATTATCTTACCCTAGTGGTATTGATGAATATCGCACTACCGGCATTTTTAGGCTGGCTCAATGGCGATATTATTTCAATGGTGCTGATGGCAGGACTATTACGTTTAGTGGTCGTACATCACTGTACTTTCTTTATTAATTCATTAGCCCATGTCTGGGGCAGTCAGCCATATACCAATAAAAATACGGCTAAAGATAATGGCATGATTGCCTTACTGACCTATGGTGAGGGTTATCATAACTTTCATCACATTTTTGAAAATGACTACCGTAATGGTATTAAGTGGTGGCATTACGACCCAACAAAATGGCTAATTAAGTCAATGCAATGGTGTGGGTTAGCCACTGATTTACGAGTAGTACCGCAAGAGCGAATCGAAAGTGCCAAACTTCAAATGCAATTATTAAGAGCGCAAAATAAGGTCGCACATTTACCAAATTGTGATGAAATAATCGCTAATTTCCAAGCCGAATATGATCTTATGAAGCAACATCTAGTGGATTATTATCAAGCGAAAAAGGTACTGCTAGATGCCAAACGTAAACAACTGAGCAACCAGCAATTAAAATTGCAGGTCGAAGAATTAAAAGCACGTTTGTTAGCCCAAAAGAAAAACTGGAATAGCCTCACTGCTGCTTATTAAAGTCTGTTTTAACCCATTAAAAGTAAACGGCTACCTTGCAAGGTAGCCGTATGTGTTTATGATGGATAATCTTCCTTTTTAAGGGTTACCCATTAATGTCTGAATCGTCAGTTAAACTTACTGAATATAGCCACGGCGCCGGCTGTGGCTGTAAAATTTCCCCGCAGGTACTTAGCACCATACTTGCCTCATCTTTACCCTCTTTTACCGATCCTAAATTATTAGTCGGCAATCAAACCCGTGACGATGCAGCAGTTTACCAACTCAATGATGAAACAGGCATTATCAGTACTACTGACTTTTTCATGCCGATTGTGGATGACCCCTTCACCTTTGGGCGTATCGCGGCCACTAATGCCATCAGCGATATTTATGCCATGGGCGGCACGCCTATCATGGCTATTGCCATACTTGGCTGGCCAGTGAATATCTTAGCTGCAGAAGTGGCTCAAAAGGTTATTGAAGGCGGGCGCCAAGCCTGCGCAGATGCGGGAATAATGTTAGCTGGCGGTCACAGCATTGATGCACCTGAACCGATTTTTGGATTGGCGGTAACCGGACAAATCCCTCTTGAGCAATTAAAGCGCAATAATACGGCAAAAGCTGGCGATAAACTGTATCTCACTAAACCGATAGGGATCGGTATCCTCACTACCGCGCAAAAACAAAAAAAGCTCACAGAGCAAGACAGTATGATTGCCATTGATGCCATGTGTCAGCTAAACAAGGCCGGCCAAGATATTGCGGCAATCGCTGGAGTAGATGCACTGACAGACGTCACGGGTTTTGGCTTGGCAGGTCATTTGATTGAAGTTTGCCAAGGCGGCGATGTCACTGCGAATTTAGTATTTAATAACATCCCATTATTAGACCGAGCGCTGCACTACTTAAACTTAGGTTGCACCCCAGGCGGAACCCAACGCAACTTCGACAGTTATCAGCAATACTTACCTAAAATGAGCGAGCAACAAAAAGCGATTCTGTGCGATCCGCAAACCAGTGGCGGCTTGTTGATTGCGGTAAGCGCTGACGCAGAACAACAACTGGTTGCTTTACTTGAGGCGCAAAATATTGCCCCTATTTGCATTGGTGAATTGAGCGCTTCAAATACCAATAGCGCATTAATTACACTGACATAGAGAGTAACAAATGCTTGCTAACATCATTGCTAAAACCGAGTATCAACGTCTTTTCCTTCAGCAGCGCGCGCTCATTGATGTGCGCGCCCCCATCGAATTTAGTAAAGGCGCCTTCGAGCATTCGGCCAATTTCCCGCTGATGAATGACAGTGAACGTACCAAGGTTGGTACTTGCTATAAAGAGCAAGGACAACAGGCGGCTATCGAATTAGGTCATCAATTGGTTAATGGCAAAACCAAACAGCAGCGCATTGAAAGCTGGCAGCAGTTTATCGCTAAGCACCCCAACAGCTACCTATATTGTTTTCGTGGTGGCTTACGTTCAAAGTTGTCACAGCAATGGCTGAAAGAGGCCGGCATCGATATCCCTTATATTGAAGGTGGCTATAAAGCCATGCGCCAATATTTAATTGATATCATTGATACCGCGGCGACTTTGCAGCCCTTAGTCATTTTAAGCGGCAGCACCGGCAGCGGCAAGACCGAGCTCTTACAACTGCGACCAGAGTCCATTGACTTAGAAGCCATTGCCAATCATCGCGGCTCAAGCTTTGGTAAGAACCTTGAGCCCCAACCAACTCAAATTAATTTCGAAAATCAGCTGGCGACACAGCTACTACAACATCAGCAATTGCCACAACATAAAATCTTGTTAGAAGACGAAAGCTTCTTAATCGGGCGCTCAGCCATACCCAAAGCTTTTTACCAAGCGATGCAAGCCAGTGAGATGATTGTATTAGAAGAAAGCTTAGCGAATCGTATAAACAGAATACATAAAGACTATGTTATTGATAAGTCAGCCGCCTTTATCAATAAATATGGCGCAGAACATGGAAAAGAACAGTTTAGCCAATACCTGCTTAGCAGCATTAATAGCATCAAAAAACGCTTAGGTGGCAAGCAACACCAACAGCTCAGTGCCATTATTGAAAGCGCCATAAATCGACAGTTTTCAATAAACGATGCTAATGAACATTTTGATTGGATTTCAATACTATTAGAGCGCTATTACGACCCTATGTATCAATACCAAATGAGCAAACGTCAGCAAAGGGTAATATTTAGTGGTGATAAAATTGCGATCCAGCAATATTTAGATCAGCTAGCAGGATAATTCACACACTCTGCACTCATAACAACGAACGGTTGCTGTTATGAGTGTCACATAGCAAAGATAGAGCAACCACTTATACTCGTGCTTTAGCCCCATCATTTAACGACCATTAGCGCTCTCATTTAACGAGTAGTTGTGCTATCAAATAACTCAGTGACCTTAGCTTGTAGCCCATGGCGACCCAGTGAGACCCCATCGACCGCTGCATCAATATTCACAGTCACCCTAGACCAAAAACGCTTCGGTGGTGTTGTCAGTGCATGGCCGCCTTTATGGCTAAAGTATGAGCCCCATAAGCCTTGTAATGACATCGGGATTACTGTGACGGGATCTCTCGCTAAAATCGCTTCGATACCGGGTCTAAACTCAGCAATTTCACCATCAACAGATAAACGTCCTTCAGGGAAAATACACACTAGCTCCTCATTACCAAGGGCTTCATGGATTAGCTCAAATGCTTGCTTGTAGGTGGTTTCACACTTTTTAGGTGAGCAAATAGGAATAACTCCAGCATGGCGAAAGAGATATTTTAATAGCGGAATTTCACTGATGGATTTATCCATCACAAAACGAATAGGACGGGTGGATGCACCCATAATAATTAAGGCATCAACATAGCTAACATGATTACAGACAATCACCCCAGCTCCCTGCGCCGGAATATTGAGACGCCCATTAACACTGACGCGGTACATCAAGTGGCTCAACAAGTAACTGATAAAGCGCTGAGCAAACTCAGGTACCTGAGCATACACATATAACGCCACCGCAGTGTTCAACCCAGCAAGGAGTATAAATAATTGCGGAATACTCCACTCTAAAACGCCAAGTAACAACATAGATAGCAATGCCGCCATCACCATGAATAAGGCATTAATAATATTGTTTGCCGCAATAGCTTGGGCACACTCCCCTGGTGCAGCCCTAGATTGAATAAAGGCATACAAGGGAACAATGAATAACCCCCCACTTAAGCCAATCAACAATAAATCAAACATCACCCTATAATGCTGCGCATCTGCAATAAAGGTACTAAAGCTATACACCAAAGCAGTATCCATCGGGGTTGGAGGAATAGCGAAGATCAAATCAACACCGAATAGGGTTAAGCCTAATATCCCAAATGGCAGCACACCTAACTCAACGCGGCCATAAGATATTCGCTCGCATACCCAAGAACCCATCGCGATACCAACAGAGAATAAGGCTAATAGCAGTGACACTACGGTGGCATCTGCGTGCAAATGTAACTTGGCAAAGTTAGGAAACTGGGTCAGATAAGTCGCGCCTAAAAACCAAAACCAGCTAATGGCGAGAATGGCCATCCAGATACTGGGGGTTTTTCTGACTTTAGCAATACTGCGCCATGTTCCCGTAAAAGGGGTAAAACGAATTTTACTGATTGTGCCTTGTGGCGGTAATGCAGGAATAGCCCGGCTTGATAAGTAACCAGCAATAGATAACGTCACCACAGTCACCGCAGCGCCAAGTAAACTATGCTCACTTGCCACTAACAAACCTGCAGACAAGGTGCCAGCAAGGATCGAGATAAAGGTGCCCATTTCAACCCAAGCATTACCAGTAACTAACTCATCTTCTTTAAGCGTTTGTGGCAATAAGGAATACTTAACTGGGCCAAAGTAAGCCGATTGACTGCCAGTAAGAAATAGCAGCACCAACATCAGCAAATAGCTTTGCGACAATATGGCAAAAGCCGCGCAAGACATGATGATAAGCTCCAGTAATTTAAGTCGTCTTATCAGTCGCGCTTTGTCCATATTGTCAGCCACGACACCTGCATGGGCTGAAAATAAGAAAAACGGTAAAATAAACACTCCGGCAGCTAAATTAACAAACATATTGACGCTAATCGGTAGTGCATCTACCTGGCTGTAAGTCACCAGTAATAGCAGCACATTTTTATAGATATTATCGTTTAATGCCCCAAGGCACTGAGTGATGAAGTAAGGGAGAAAACGTTTGGTTAATACCATGAAACATCCTTATTTTGCCATTCCTGAGGTATAGCCTTGAATATAAATAGATAACAATTTTGGTAAGTAATTTAAGCCATGAATGAAGCTCTGAGTGACCCCCCCCCTCTCCTTCACGCATTGCATTTGCCCTTAAGCCGCTATTATCAATAATGCTTTGAACAACAAACTAACAGCAAACAAAATTAAAACAATGCTCATAACCCATTAATTTATAGACAGCATGAGTATTTTATAAATGGCGGCCACAAAAAAGCCCTCTACTAGAGGGCTTAAATAAGTCATGTCGAGCTGACTAATTAGTGAGGATATCGTCCCAAGGTAAATTCGGGCTACCTACAACAATAAAGTTTGGATTTTCAAGGGTTTCACGTTCATTATAAGTTAACGGTTGCAGGTTAATATCCATTAACGCGCCGCCTGCTTCTTCTAGAATAATTTGCGCAGCGCCTGTATCCCACTCACCGGTTGGCCCTAAACGCACGTAACAGTCAGCTCGGCCTTCGGCCACTAAACAACTCTTTAATGCTGCGCCGCCTAACACCACTAATTCGCAACTGCTAGGATGACTGAGTAACTTTAATACTGATTGTGGGTCTTGACGACGACTTACCGCAAGACGTAAACCTGATTCATTAATATCAGTAAGTGGTTTACTGCTAATACGCACTTCATTGTTAGCATCACGTTTGTAGGCTCCTAAACCTGCAATCGCGTAGTAACACACGTTTGTCATCGGCACATACACTATCCCCATCACAGGGCGATTATGCTCAACGAGTGCAATAATCACTGAAAAGTCACCACTACCAGCAATAAATTCACCAGTGCCATCTAATGGATCCACTAACCAATAACGTGGCCACTCGCTACGCTCATTAAAAGGTATATCGGCAGCTTCTTCACTTAAGATTGGAATATCAGGCGTTAATTTAGCAAGTTCAGTACAAATAATTTCATTTGCAGCCAGATCCGCTGAGGTGACAGGAGTATTATCAGATTTTATTTCGCGATCAAAATCACCTTTCAAATAAATATCGCGGATTTTTTGACCCGCCTCGGTGGCAATACTGATGACTTGTTCAATTACTTCTTCTGGCTTCATAACGACTCCAATCGCCAAATAATACTCTGAATAGTGTCAAGTTAGACTAATTTACGATTTATTTGTAGTTAAATTAGATGAGTAAGCTGAAATATTTTAATCATCAGTCAGTAATAACGCTTACAACATCTCAATTGGCTAAATTTAGCCGCTAACACAGTAGCAAGATTAACCTTGTAAATGTTGTTGGGCTAAAAATAATGCACTCACACTTCTCGATTCTGAAAAATCAGTGTTATCCAGTAACGCTTGCCATTCACCAAGCGCCCACGGGATAACTTCAATAGGTTCAGGCTCATCACCTTCTAGGCTGCTTTCATATAAATCTTCAGCAATGAAAATTTGCATCTTACTGGCAAAATAACCTGGCGCTAAGCTTAATTCTTTCAATAAGGTCAGCTTACGACTGGCAAAACCGATTTCTTCTTGTAACTCACGATTCGCGGCTTCAACAGCCTCTTCGCCGGGATCAATCAAGCCTTTAGGAAAACCCAACTCATAATTATCAGTGCCTGCGGCATATTCTTTAGCCAACAAAAATTGACCTTGATGCACAGGCACAATCATGACCGCACCGCGGCTGCCACCACTCATTCGTTCATATTGACGCTCAATGCCATTAGAAAATTTTAGGTGCAGCTGTTCTATCTGAAACAGTCGACTTTTGGCGACAATTTCGCGATGAAGAATTTCGGGCTTTTTATGCCGTGATGTCATTAAAACCTCGTATATGACGAATTTAGTAAGACCAGTTACAATCTTACTACCCTAGCTATATTCTACAACCGGAATTTACATGTTTCCTTGGCATAAGATAGACACAGTTTTGCTCGATATGGACGGCACCTTGCTGGATTTGCATTTTGATAACCATTTTTGGTTGACTTTGGTACCTCAACAGCTTAGTACACAAAAGCAAATTTCCTTAGCCCAAGCGCAGGCGCTAGTCGAGCAGTCTTACCATAAGGTTGTTGGCACCCTAGACTGGTATTGCATTGATTTTTGGCAGCAACAATTAGACATAGATATTCTCACCCTGCATTATTCACTGGTTGAGCGAATTCAAATGCGCCAAGACAGCATGCCCTTTTTAGAGGCGCTCGCTACGGCAGGTAAACAAAGAATCCTGTTAACCAATGCCCATCCTAAAAGCCTAGAACTTAAATTAGAACATACTGAACTGGCAAGAGGCCTAGATGGAATGATGTCGAGCCATGAAACGGGTTATCCTAAAGAGCACCCTGAATTTTGGAAGCAAGCATTCGCGAAATATGACTTAGATCCAAGCCGCTGTTTGTTTGTTGATGACAATGAAAATATTCTTGAAGCATCACGTTTGGCGGGTGTTGGCTTTCAATTAGGTATTAGCAATCCTGACAGTCAAAAGCCCAATAAGGATTTCATCGATTTTCCTGCCATTGATGATTACCAACTCTTACATCAAGACTTATTAGCTGCAGTTAAAGGCTAAGTGCCTATGGTAGCTAATAATTTATAGCCAATAAAAAAGGCAGCTGATGTGATTCAGCTGCCTTTCAAATTTCTGATGAAGCAGTCGTTACTACAACCCTGGAATCGTGCCCTGATAATTAACAGGGTAATAGCCTTGGCTATCTTGTTTACCCAAAAAGCTTAAAGCTTGGGTTAAATCTTGTGGCTGCTCATGGGTCGGTTTGATCTTAGCACTAACCACAATACGATTATTTTCACCTAAAGTGGCGCTACCTTGAATCCCCATTTTGTTCATTGAGTCATCAGTCATCAATTGCACTTGGCCATCAATACAACTCAACCCTAGGGCGATATCCCCTAAAGGATATTCACCAAACTGATTTTTAACATCAATAGCATTCAAAAATAGCTTACCGGTTAACTGCTCACACCAAGGCGTACCTTGCTTAAGGCTTTCAACAATTAAACTGACATCACCATCTACCATGGTTCTAAAGGGTAATTTTGCGTTGCCTAATAAAAATTTATTCGGCGCTTCAAAGCGCAAGTTTTCAGCTGAGACACCTGAGAAAGACCAACTAATATCACCCTGCCCACTAACTGGCGTTGCCCGGCTACCAATCTGCAGATCGACATTGAGCTGACCAATAAATAATGTCCAAGGATTTAAATCCCATGACACCTGTTCAATCAAACGGCGATCAATCGACACCAAATCAGCAGAGCCTTGCCACAATGTACCACTAACACCGCTTACCTTGATATTATTGGGTAATGGCGCAATCCCCACTAGCCAATTTGCTGGGATAAATACCACCAAAAAGATCAGGTAAACAAAAACACCTAAAATAATTTTCTTAATCAAACTCACTACTATACCTACTTACTTAGATAACTGAATACGGCGCACTTTGACATAACCTGCCAAGTCAGACTCTGATACATCAACACTTTCTAGGGTTAAGCCTTTTTCTTCAACCAGTTCATGCAAGTAATCAAGTAAGCTGTCAAATGGCACATCGTCCATCCATAATTGGATTTTATTGCCCTGTGGCTGCATACGGGTAATGTCTAAATCATATTGGCCAGCTAATTGGTTCACAATCGAACTTAAGCTGCCTGATGCTCTTGGCCCAGAACCTTGTTGTTTTAAACCGGCAATTTTATTCGCCGATTGTTTAACATAATTTAAGGTTTGCTTGGCTGCTTGATGATCTTTTTCAGCATTGTCTGCCGCAGTTGCAATCGGGCTCCAAATGCCCCAATACAAAATTCCAATAACCACAAACACTGCGCAACTGCCGACTAATTGCTGTTCACGTTGCGCGAGTCCACGCCACCAAATTTGCAAATTTTCCATCTTATTTGCCCTTCAAGGTAATTGTGGTATTCACTTCATTGTCACCGCTATTGATGGCACCCATATCAAACTCATAACGCGCTTCAACCAGTTGCTTGAATTTATCCACGTGATCATAACTTTTTGCCGTCACTTGCATGCGCAGTTCATTACGACTTGCATCAAAACGAATTGAGTTCGGTTTTAAATCGGGCACTTTTTGAAATGACTCTTTCAGGCCATCAAGCATGTCAAAGAAAGCAGCACCGCCACCTTGACCTTTAAGACTGCGCAATTGTGAGTCCAGCTGCGAGCGAATATTAACAATCCGGTTTACCCCTGGACTAACACGCTTAAATATCGCTTCACTTTGCTGTTTTATTTCAGCGGTTTGTTGATTCAACTGATGAATGGTTAAGCCTTTATTCACTAGCCCAAGTACGATAGCAATAACCGCTACAATAGCCGCATTTTTCCATAGCATCAGATGCTTGCTGTATTCACGCTTTGGCTGATACACACCGCTTAATAAATTAATCGGTGCCTGTAAAATACCCTTTGCCAATACCATCATCGGAATATCTAATGGTTTCGCTTCCACCTCAGCATTGGTAAACACTAAGTCTTCGCTATAGGCGGCAATTTTTAGCGCAGAATCGGCATCACTTCGACGCGATAGCAGCTCAGGTAAGGCGAAATCTAACCATGTTTTTGGCAAGCTCACACCACTACCTTCACCGGTACGCAGTAACAATTCATCACCCATATCCAGCGCAGCCCAGCTACATTGATCCAACGGTAAGGCTAAACAATCAGGGACAATACTCTTTACTTTAATGCCAGCATCAAGCAGCCAAGATAACCAGTTTTGCATTTGCTCATGGGCCACTGCGGCGACATTTAGCTGCTCACCATCACGGGGGCCAACCACAAAGTGCATGGTTTCAACATCAGAGGCGATGGTTTCTTCTAGCATGAAAGGGAGTGCCTTTAACGCTTGGCGCTGATTTTTTTCAGGCAATGCAATTTGAGTCAATGTCATACTGGCCGCTGGCACCAACACATCCACCGGACGATTGCCCGCGCGCTCAGTCAAACTGGTTAAGCTCGCTGCATCACTTAACTCACCTGAAGCAATAATTTCTTGCTCTTGTTCTGACCATACCAGCCACGAACAAGGACTTGTTGATGTTTTCCCTAATCGGATAAAAAGCCGTTCAGACACTGTCATTCTCCACAAGCTTCAAACTGCCACAGGCCAAACTAGCCAAGGTTAATTGAAGCGGATTGTTACCCATATTCATTATTGCTGATCACCGTATTGACGACTGATCACATCAAACTTGTTATTACTGCGACGCAAAACGCTATCCATTCTAAACATCGCATTATCCACTTTAGCGCCCGCTTTTAATAAGAAGTAATTACTATCGACCACTATGCTCGATTTCATATTACTTTCAGTGGCTAAACTCGCTAAGGAATTATTTTCCCAAAACTCTGCTGCGGTTTCGAAGCCATCTGCAGGTCGTTGGTTAATTAAACTTTCCGCATCGCTTTGGCTAATCTTGTTTTCTAGCATACCCACTAACAATGCTGCTTGTTCAACCTCTAGGGTATTCACATTAAGCAATTGTTGGTTATTACCTGGTATCGCGCAAATATAAGGCAACAAGGTTAAATACACTTGCTGGTTATATCCTAATACCGCCCGCAGCTCACTGCGATGATTCATCAAGGTATTCGCTGCTCGATACGGCGTATTACGAGACTCATAATCGGCATCTTCAGCGCCATAGGGCATTGCTACCGTATCTTCGTCAATATAATCAATCAAAGTATGGGTCAGCCGCTCGGCGCCAAATTCATCCATACCTAGGGCAACCAACAGTGACATATACTGAGTCGCGGCTAATGATAATTTAGGTTGGCCATTTTCAACTTCTGTTGACTTAACTGATAAAGCGTTAAGATTAAAACAAGAACGCATATCTTTAATCTCACCGCCAATTTCGCCGTATTCAGCCGGAAAAATCACATCAGCTAAAGCCCAATATTGCTGTAAATGTACGGTGCCGTCAGCATCTTCCATATCTTGCTTTAAAATCTTTTTACCTAATTCTTCTGCCGAAATA
This sequence comes from Shewanella sp. 10N.286.48.A6, assembly GCF_002873135.1. Classification (GTDB taxonomy): domain Bacteria; phylum Pseudomonadota; class Gammaproteobacteria; order Enterobacterales; family Shewanellaceae; genus Shewanella. The sequence continues at coordinate 96,543 of NZ_MCVI01000022.1, read as the reverse complement.
GCATACCAATAGGCTTGATCATACTGGGCTAAATTCAAGGTACGGCGCATGGATAACTGATTACGGCTGGTAATATTGGTCGCAATAATCACCACTAAAGCGACCACCAGTAACACCACTAATAACGCGACTCCGCGCTGTTTACGCAACCCCGGCGACTGATATTTCATCATCCGTCTTCACCCGTGCTAGAGCCATCAGTATCATTGTCGTTATCAGTATTATCGTTACTGCTATTATCATCGTTATTGTCGCCGTTACTGGCTGCGGCATCACCGCCACCTTTAGGCAGTAGAAAACGACGCTCAATGATACCTAAGCCTTCAATTTCTAATTTCATCGCGATGCCAAGTGGCAGTTGTGAAGCATCAACTTTACGCTCCCATTTATCACCGACAAAAAACGAATACTCGATGGAGATAACATCTTTAATGATCAAACTTTTTAATGGCTCTGCACCAATTTCTGGCTCAGGGTAAGGATAGTACCAACGCTCTAAGCGGCCTTCTTGCACCACATATGACACCGATTGCAAACTACCCCTTGGCAACATGCCATCAGGGTTGAGCCAACCTAAACGGAAAAACACCAGCGCTTCGGTTTCTGAGTCCAGCATGTTATCGCCCGTTTGAAACACAGTGGTGGTACGCTCGCCGTCTAGGCCACGTTGTGTTCGGGCTACCATCTGGCCTAAATCACGTTCGATAATGCCAAATCCTTGCTGTAAGGCTTTCAAACGGATTGAAAATTCTTTGGTGGCTTCATCGTTTTTCATCACGGTTGACAGTACCGAGTTCGATGCCAGCCCGATCATGGCAAAAATACCAATAGCAATCATCATTTCCAGCAAAGTAAAGCCTGCTTGGCGATGATTGTCGCTGTGTCTTGAGCGCTTAGCCTTCATTGTGAACATAGCTACTCACTTGTGCGACGGTGCGATTAAATCTGTCATCATCACTGACTAATACTCTGATCATTCTGAAATTGTCGTCGGTGGTTTTAATCACTTCCTGACGCCAATACCAATCTTTATCGGCTAACTCTACCTGACCATTTTTAGTGCCCAGCTCAGGAAAAGGCTGCGTTAATCTAACCTCAACCATTTGATTGCTAGCAACCCATTGGGCTAAGGTTCGCTCTTCTAAAATCGGCAGGTTGGCCATTTGATCACCAATGCTTTTGGTGACAGCAACCGCAGCAATAGAAAACACCGCCAAGGCCACTATGACTTCAAGTAAGGTCATACCTTTACTGTATTTCATCAAAGCTTCCTATGGCTAAACGCCCTAATGCATCACCCACCACTAGCACTTCAATCTCTTTACCTTGGTCGTCATCGGTCAAAAAACTCAACTCAAACGTCGACATTTCACCACTGGGAAACAGTAAAATTTGCGGCTCGGGATTTTTCTTTTTATCTTCTTTTGAGGCTTCAATTAATGGCTCATCAAACCAAGATTCATCATCTTCATCTTCTTGAACTAATGGCAAGCCATCAAGCAGTAGACTCAAACTCACACCCGGGTCCATTTGCCTTGGGGCCAGTTGACGATCTTGGGTTATAGGGTGCCATTTTTTTTCATCGTAATAGACAAATTGATATTCATCTTCTTCGACGACGATACCTAAGAATTGACCGCTTAAAATGGTTTCTTCAATCACTAATTCAGTGGTCGCAATAAACTGACGGGCCGTTTTTTTTAACGCTTGCTCAGGCCCTGAAGTACTGGTTGTCATCGTGACGGCAGCCGCAGCTAACCCCATCAATAAGGCAACCAGCAATACTTCTAAGAGGGTGAACCCCGATTGGCGTTTAGATATCATCATCTGCTATTAGACTTCGTGCTTACTGGAAGTTTTGCAGATTCCAGTTGCCGATATCATCTTCAGTTCCCACTTGGCCATCAGGACCGGCACTGAAAATATCAATACGGCCATTTTCGCCAGGACTTAATAGGTAGTAATCGTTGCGCCAAGGATCCTGTGGTAAACGCTTAATGTAACCGTCTGGTCGGTAATTACGTGGCTCAGGTGACGAGGTTGGCTTTTGCACTAACGCATCTAAGCCTTGCTCCGTTGTTGGATACACACTGTTATCTAGGCGGTACATATCGAGGGTGTTTTCTAACGCTACAATGTCAGAAACGGCTTTTTGGATATCAGCTTTATCTTTGTTACCCATTAAGTTAGGTACCACCATAGAGGCCAAAATACCTAAAATAACAATCACGACCATGACTTCAAGTAAGGTAAAACCAGCTTGTTTACCACGGGTTTGATTTCGATTAGTTTGCATTAACAACTTCCTCCGACGCGCACACTCGGTGCGCTAACAATAAATAGTAAATAACTTGGATACTTAAGCGCTGATCAAGTTATTCAATTCTAAAATAGGCTGTAAAATTGCCATCACGATAAATAACACCACCGAGGCCATACTGACCACGAGCATGGGTTCAAATACCCCTAAGGCAATATTCACATTAGATTCAAATTCTCTGTCTTGGTTATCTGCAGCACGTTCTAGCATTTGCTCCAGCTGACCACTTTTTTCGCCTGATGCAATCATATAGAGCATCATAGCCGGAAAAAGTTTGGTATTAGTTAGCGCCGCGCCCAGGCTGGTACCTTCACGCACTCTTGCTGTAGCATCATCCACTGCTGCGCGCACTTTGACGTTTTGCAGCACTTCACTGGCAATACGCATGCCCTCAAGCAAAGGTACAGAACTTGCTGACAAGATACTTAAGGTTCTCGCAAAACGGGCGGTATTCAGGCCTTTACTGACTTTGCCAATAACCGGTGCTTTGAGTAACCAGGTGTCATATTGCATTCTAAAGTTTGGTTTTTTTAGCAGCTGCTTTAGTAGTGCAAACAAACCAATCAGTGCCACAAGCACAAATACCCCATAATTTTGCACAAAATCAGAGGCGAGGATCAAAAACTGAGTTGAACCGGGTAGCTCTTGACCCATATGTTCAAACTGACCAACCACCTTAGGTACCACTGCTGCCAGTAATACGGCAATTACCCCAATGGCAACAATGGTTAATACCATAGGGTAAATCATTGCCTGAGTTAGTTTAGATTTCAGTTGCTGGCGACGTTCGGTGTAATCGGCTAAGCGGTTTAGTACCACTTCTAAATGACCAGACTTTTCACCTGATGCCACCATAGCGCGGTACAAATCATCAAATACGTGGGGGAATTCGGCTAAAGAATCAGCCAAGCTGTACCCTTCAACAACCCGCGAGCGCACCGCCATGACCAAACTGGCAAGACGATCTTTTTCACATTGCTGGCCTACCGCTTTGAGTGATTCCTCAATGGGTAAACCTGCAGCAACTAAAGTGGCGATTTGACGGGTAATTAAAGCAAGCTCTGCAACCGAGATACCACGTTTGAAAAACTTAAGCCCACCGCTTTTGGCCTTGGCTTCTTTTTCAGCAACCGGTTCTAGCTCTAAGGGCATTAAGCGCTGTTCACGTAGCTGACTACGTGCATGACGAGCCGTATCAGCCTCTATCACCCCTTTTTGCTGTTTACCATTGCTATCAAGGGCTTTATATTCAAACGCTGCCATTGATTACTCCTCGCGGGTCACGCGCAATACTTCTTCAAGGGTGGTAACCCCTTTCAGTACTTTGCTCATGCCATCATGACGGATACTTGGAATCGTTTGACGGACATACTTTTCAATGGCTAACTCACCGCGGCCACCGTGAATTAATTCACGAACGTTGTCATCAACAGTGAGTAATTCATGGATACCGGTACGACCTCGATAACCATTATGACCACAGGCTTTACAGCCTTTAGCGCGATAAATCACTCGGGTATCATTGACCGTTATGCCTAATAATTCGCGCTCACGCTCATCTGGCTCATGCTCGACCTTACATTCGTTACACAAGGTACGAATAAGTCGCTGGGCTAATACACCCAGTAAGCTTGAAGACACCAAGAAAGGCTCAACACCCATATCTTGCAGACGAGTAATCGCGCCCGATGCCGTGTTGGTATGCAAGGTCGAAATAACCATGTGACCGGTTAGTGAAGCTTGCACTGCAATTTGTGCGGTTTCTAAATCTCGGATTTCACCAATCATGACCACATCAGGATCTTGACGTAATATCGCCCGCAAACCACGGGCGAAGGTCATATCCGCTTTCATATTCACTTGAGTTTGGCCAATGCCTTCCAGTTCATATTCAATCGGATCTTCAACGGTTAAAATGTTGGTGTCTTTGGAGTTAATCTCAGTTAACCCCGCATACAGGGTGGTACTTTTACCTGAACCTGTTGGGCCGGTAACCAAAATAATACCGTGCGGTTTACGAATTAACGCTTCAAATTCATCTTGGATAGACAGGGTCATACCCAATAATTTTAAATCTAGGTTGCCGGTATTTTTATCCAGTAGTCGTAATACCACTCGCTCGCCATGGCTTGATGGCATGGTAGAGACACGCACATCAACTGCGCGGCCGGCAATACGTAATGAAATACGACCATCTTGCGGCACACGTTTTTCTGCGATATCTAAACGCGCCATCACCTTAATACGTGAAACCAACAATGAAGACAGTTTACGGTTAGGTTTTAAAACTTCTTTCAAAACCCCATCAATACGGAAACGGACGATTAATTGCTTTTCGTAGGTTTCGATATGGATATCAGAGGCTTCTTCTTTAATGGCTTCTGATAACAAGGCGTTGATCAATTTAATGATTGGCGCGTCATCATCACCTTCGAGCAAATCTTCGGTTTGTGGCAGTTCTTCGGCGAGGGTAAATAAATCCATTTCATTACCAATGTCTTCCATCAGCTGCTGGGCTTCTGATGAATTAGCCTGGAATGTGTGGGTTAATTTCGCTTCAAAGTCTTCTACCGGCAGCTTGACTAACACCAGATCTTCACCGGCATAACGGCGCACTTCAAGCATGGCATCAAGTGGGGTATTACTGGTGTAGTAAAGCTTTAGGGCATCGGCTTCTTTGGCCAATGCCAAATTAAAGCGATGAGAAAAAGCAAATGGCAGGCGTTCACGACTGTTGGAGTGAAACACCTCATCATTAAGCTCTTCGGCTTCTAAGCCTAAATCGGTAGACACCTGTGCCAATTGTTCAGTCATTGCTGCTTCACTCATTGGCATCATCTTCTTGTTCGGTTTCAGCAGCTTCAGTGACGGCATTGTCTAGATCTTTTCTTTCGCTAATATGCTTAAGCGCAGGGTCTGTTTCGCGCATCTTAGTTTCTAACTCTTTACCTTCTTTGTAACGATTAAGCACTTCGTTCACTTCATCAGGTAAATAAGCTTCTTGATCCCACTCAGTTAACACTGGCACATTGGTCTTAGGCATTAAGTTTACGCCGCGCTCTTGTTGCTCAAGTTGCAGGGCGCGGAAGTAGTTATATTTACGACCAGCGATGCCTTCCATGGTGATACCGTCACGAATAATGGTTGGCTTGATAAATACCATCAAGTTCTTCTTTTTCTTACCGCTTGATGAAGACTTAAATAAGTGACCGATAATCGGTAAGTCACCTAAAAATGGCACTTTTTGTACTGACTCTTGTACTTCTTCATTAATCAAACCGCCCAGTACTACAATCTGACCAGAATCTGCCATAACCGTGGTAGTTAAGCGACGAGTTGCAAAGGTCACATCGACACCAGTTTTACCGTTAATACCTGACACTTCTTGCTCAATGGTCAGCTTAACCGCATTACCTTCATTGACTTGTGGTACCACTTTTAATTTAACGCCCACTTCTTTACGTTCAACGGTTTGGAATGGGTTGCTGTTACCGTTACTTGAGTTTTGGCTACCGGTAAGAATAGGTACTTCGTCACCAACGATGAATGATGCTTCTTGGTTATCAAGGGTGGTTATCGACGGTGTTGCAAGTACGTTTGATTTGGTATCACTTGAAACCGCTTGGATTAAGGCGCCGAAGTCACCCATTGCCACGCCCCAAGCCATGCCGTTCACTTTACCTAATGCTTGCGCCAGTAAGGTAATATCACCACGTGAATCTGGGTTTTCAGTACAAGTACCATTTTCGGTACACACTGTAGTGCCTTCTTCACCTTGTGCTTGCCATACACCTGCGCCAATCTCACCTATGGTTGGGCCTAAGTTATTAAACTGAGTACCACCACCAGCAGCTGATGCCCATTGAATACCAAAGCCAACATCATCGCCTTCTGATACTTCAACAATAATCGCTTCTACCAATACTTGTGCACGGCGAATATCTAACTGGTTAATCACGCTTTCAATGGTGCGCATTTGATCCGGTTCAGCGCTGATCACCAAAGCATTGGTATCAACGTGAGCCATAATATTAATTTCTTTACGCTTGCTACCCGAGGTTTTACCCGCATCTTGATCGCTCACGAGTTGGTCAGCAAAACCGGTTAGCACTTCGACTAAATCTTCTGCTTTAGCGTAGCGTAAGTAGCGTACTTTAGTGTTACCAGTGTTAGCTTGCTCAGCATCTAGACGACGAATTAGATCGACCACGCGTTGGCGGCTCTTTTCATCACCACTAACAATAACGGCGTTCATACGCTCATCAGCAACCACTTTTGGTGCTTGGCCGGGCATTTGTGCTTGATTAGCAGTTGAGCGATATAAAGTATCTACGATACGGACAATTTCACCCGCTGATGCATATTCAAGTGAAACAACTTCAACAGCGGTATCACCTTGCTTATCAACACGGCGAACAATTTCAACCAACTTATTCACTACGGCTGCACGGCCAGAAATCATCAATACGTTAGACGGGTCGTAGTTCACCACGTTTCCGCCACCAGCATTATCATTTAACTGACGCAGTAATGGTGCGAGTTGTTTAGCTTCGGTGTTGTATAACGCCACAATGCGGGTGACCATTTCATCACCCAAACCTGGGGTATTGTCATCTGCTACACGAATGGCTGCAGTTTTGGCATCTTTATCTTTAATGACTTTGATAACGCGGTTTTCCATTTCAACCACGGCATAGCCATAAACTTGCAATACATTGAGGAAGAACTGGTAATACTGTTCGTCATCTAATAAGTCATAACTGCGAACGTTAATTTTGCCGCGAACAGTAGGATCGACGATGATGGTTTTATTGAGGTTTTTACCTACAATATTAATGAATTCCTGAATGTCTGTGCCTTTGAAATTGGCAGCATACTGTTCCGACCAAGCCGCTTGAGAAGCCAGCATGGCAATACCGGCAACCATTCCAGCAAATAACTTGCGTCGAATTCCGTAACTCTTCATTATTTTCAATCCTCTACTGCCCATACTATTCTGGCAAACTAAAAATTATTTCAACTAACTGCCCATCACGTTCTACCATGACGCCAATTTCGGTTAATTCGGCTAACTGCCCCATCACTTCTAACGACTGACCCATATCAGTTAAGTCGTAGCCATTGATGGATTTGGCTAAATCATTTGCTTTAAAACCTGCTGAGGCAAATAAAGACTTATTTTTACCAGGATTTAATCGATAACCACTGATGCCATCTGCACCGCGAACAGGTGAAATGGCAAGGTAGTCAGTTAATTTACCCGGATCGGCAAGTAATTCATCCCGTGAGTCGGCTAACTCTTGAGTCAGTACACTACGTTGAACCGTTTGCACGGTGCGATTTTGTTTTGCTTTTTGAAGTGATTCATTGGCTTGGCTTTGAGTGGTGTAATTTAAGCCATCAAGCATTAAGGTTTCATAGCGGCCCGCATTGGTAATAATAATGCGGTCGGCATAAACTTCTTTTAATGACGCTGAAGTGCCTTTGATTTTGTCACCTAGGCTGTAGGTTTCTTGGCTGCCTTTTGACTCGATAACCGCAAGGCCATGTGAATCAGAAGTTGATGCCACCACACCTGTCAGCAAAATAGACAAGTTAGTTTTAGGGGCATCGGTAATTTGTTCCACTGGAGCGGGCTTTTTCGCTTGGGTATCACTGGCACCTTTTTTACCAAACAGTGATAACTGTTGCACACCACTGAGCTCAATACGTTTCGCGCTAGCAGAAGAAGTTGGCGATGGTTGCCATGCTACAGCTTGAGAATTAACAGGCATTAACTTCCAAGTGATCTGAGCAGCAATTGATAGCACGATCACTAACCCTAACCAAAAGAAGGCCGCGCTCAGCTGCTTTTGAGGAAGAGCCGCAACCTTGGTAATAACTTTATCTAATACATCCATATTTGCTTTGACCCTCAGCACAGGTCGCTGTTCTTATTCTGTTAATTTAGGAAATACTGCATCATGCTAACCTACACGGCTTGTCGCAACAAGCCCATAGCATCTGGATTGGCGAAATACAGCTGATTATGCTACATTTGCGCGCTTAAAAAGGCTGTGAGAAATGCCACTATTTAGGCTCTTGCCTCCATTTTACATGTGAAAAATGTCAACCTTGTGAACTCATACCACTTTTGAGGGGGCTTAATGAGCATAGCTCAAGTTAATACTATGTCAGTAAGGTTAGATAAATGGTTATGGGCGGCACGTTTTTATAAAACTCGCTCGCTAGCAAAAGACATGATCAATGGTGGCAAAGTTCACTATAACGGCCAAAGAGCCAAATCGAGCAAACTAGCAGAAGTCGGTGCAACAGTGCGACTTCGCCAAGGGCACGATGATAGGGAAATAATTATTGCTCAATTGTCTGAACATCGACAAGGGGCTGCTATAGCGCAAACGCTATATCAAGAAACGGCTGAAAGCATCAAAAAACGCGAGTTTAATGCTGAAGCCAGAAGATTAAATATCTTAAATAATCCGGCGCCTGAAACTAAGCCGGATAAAAAGCAACGTCGACAACTTAAACGCTTTAAAGAGTTATAAACTTTTTAACGGCACAACAAATTGAGAGACCACATGAGCAAAGATCTATTACATCGCTACTTATTCGATAATGCCGAAGTCCGTGGTGAAATGGTACAACTGGAAAACAGCTACCAAGAAATTTTAGCCGCCCATGATTACCCTGTTGCATTACAGCACATCATCGGCCAATTAATGGCGGCAACCTCATTGTTGACAGCCACCATTAAATTTACTGGCGACATCAGTGTGCAATTGCAAGGTGATGGCCCAGTATCTTTAGCAGTTATCAATGGCAGCAACTTACAGGCCTTACGCGGCATAGCCCGCTGGAAAGGTGAGTTAGCAGATGACGCTTCACTGGCGGAGCTGTTTGGCCAAGGTATTATGGTGATTACCCTAACCCCTGATGAAGGTGAACGCTACCAAGGTATTGTGTCTCTTGAGCATGCTGATTTAGCCGCCTGTTTAGAAGAATACTTCAATCAATCTGAGCAGCTACCCACAGTGATCCGTTTATTTGCTGACGGTAAACAAGCTGCCGGTATGTTGTTACAGGTATTACCGACTGAAAACAAAGAAAACGAAGAGTTCGAACACTTATCTGCGCTTACTCATACTATCAAGTCAGAAGAGCTATTTGGCTTAACCGCAGAAGAAGTGTTACATCGTTTATACCATCAAGAAGAAGTGCGCTTATTTGATCCTATCGATGTCACCTTTAAGTGCAGTTGCTCTAAAGAGCGTAGCGCTAAAGCGCTGGCGACCTTAGAGCAAGCAGAAGTTGAAGCCATACTCGCTGAAGAGGGTAAAATTGAAATGGACTGTGAATATTGTCCTGCAGTTTACAACTTTGACAGTATCGATATTGCGGCAATCTTTGCTGGTAACATGAGTGCAGACAAGCAGCAATAACTGTTACCTCCTCAAGTAAACTTTCAAAAAAAGCGCCTAAGGCGCTTTTTTTATCGCTAAAAATCCCCCTTTCAACTTAAAAAATGCCACTAATTACAAAAAAGTTACCAAACTGTTACTCCCCCGTGCCGTTATTGCGTTATTATTAAATTGCATAGGGATCGCTAATTTAGTGTTCAACCGAACCTTAATTCAGCCGCACCTAAGCCAAACTTAAGCAAGCTAACGTAAGTCATCCTAAACAAAAAAATCGGCGCCATAGACCGATAAACGACCTACTTATGACGGAGAACCACTCGATGACAGATGAAACCAACAGCGTACACCTTAACCTTACTAGCGCTGAGTTAATTGAACTTGCTTTACAACGTAATGAAGGGACATTAACCGCCAATGGCGCACTGGTAGCAAAAACCGGCGCAAGAACAGGTCGCTCTCCCAACGACCGCTTTATTGTTCAAGAAGCCAACACCCAAGATGAAATCGACTGGGGCTCAGTCAACAAAGGTATCGCTGCCGATACCTTTGATGCACTTTGGGGCCGTGTTGAAGCCTACCTTGCTGACAAAGATATTTTTGTTTCTGAGCTTGAAGTTGGTGCCTCTGATGAGCACTACCTTCCGGTTCGTGTTACTACAGAATATGCTTGGCATCAGGTATTCGCCCGTAATCTATTTATCACCCCAGAAAGCTTTAACCGTGGCGATAAAGCAGTATGGCAAATTATCAATGCACCTGATTTTGTTTGCGATCCTGCCCGTGACGGCACCCACTCCGATGCTGTAGTGATGATTAACTTTGCCGCCAAAAAGGTACTGCTTGCAGGACTTAAATACGCCGGCGAAATGAAAAAGTCGATGTTCTCGGTGCAAAACTTCTTATTGCCAGCAAAAGGGGTATTGCCAATGCATTGCTCCGCTAACGTGGGCGCTAAAGGTGACACTACTTTATTTTTTGGCTTATCAGGCACAGGGAAAACCACCCTTTCAGCCGATCCTAAGCGCTTTTTAATTGGCGATGATGAACATGGCTGGGCACCGGGCGGGGTATTTAATATTGAAGGCGGCTGCTACGCTAAATGTATCGACTTAAGTCAAAAAAATGAGCCGGTTATTTGGGATGCGATTCGCTTTGGCACAGTACTTGAAAACGTGGTGTTAGATGACTCCCGCACTCCTGATTACACTGATACCAGCTTGACTGAAAACAGCCGCGCCGCCTACCCACTTGAGCATATTGCCCAGCGAGTAGAAGAAAATCGTGGCGCTGAGCCTAACTCAGTAGTGTTTTTAACCTGTGACGTATCTGGGGTATTACCGCCAGTGTCTGTGTTAACCAAAGAGCAAGCGGCTTATCACTTCTTGTCAGGTTATACCGCCAAAGTCGGCTCAACTGAAATGGGCTCGACCGCAGCCATTCAATCGACCTTCTCAACATGCTTTGGCGCACCATTCTTCCCACGTCCAGCAGGGGTTTATGCTGAACTATTGATGAAGCGCATTGAATCATTTGGCAGCCAAGTTTACTTGGTTAATACTGGCTGGACTGGTGGACCTCACGGTGTTGGTAAGCGTTTTGACATCCCTACGACCCGCGCGATTGTCGATGCCATTGTCAGCGGCGAGCTTAAAGACGTTGAAACCGTGCATATTGATAAACTTAACCTTAAGGTGCCTGTCGCGGTATCAGGGGTTGAAACTGCATTATTGAACCCAGTAAACACTTGGGCAGATAAAGCTGAATATGCCAAATTTGCTCAGCAACTCGCCGAAGAGTTCACCGCAAACTTTGCTAAGTATGACGTGTCTGATGAGATTAAAAATGCTGGCCCTAATAGCTAGTGTTGAGCCGATGACATATTAACTTGTCATCACGGCGCTACCAAGTTGAAGCCTAATCAAAAAGCCGCAAATCCCCAGTTGCGGCTTTTTTAATGGCGTAATTTACTTTCCTTTAATCAGTATCAATCTGCTATTGCCTCCATAGAGAATTAATTTAAGATGACACAATAAACTTTGGATATATCATAGGGATATCTATGCGCCGCGCCATCATTGCCACTCTAGTGATTAATTCATTCTTGCTGCTCAATAGCAATGCATTCGCCACTGAAAACCTTAGTAAGCATTCGGAAAAAATAATAACTGCCAGCCCTAGCGTTAATAACACCTTTGTAAACGACCCGATTTTACCGCCAATTGCCAGCTGGCAAGGCGCCAGTAAAGCATTAATTCAATCAAAAAATGCACCATGGGCGACCCCTTTTGAGCAAAACGGTTTAATTAGCAGCCCTAATTACAATGATACCCAGCAATGGCTCACCAAGCTGGTCGACAGCAGTGATTTACTGCAACAAGTCTCCATCGGTAAAAGCCCCCAAGGCCGTGATATTTGGATGCTGGTCGCATCGGAAGAAGGGGCTGCCACTGCTAAAGAGCTTAGCGGCAATAATAAACCCACAGTCCTGGTACAGGCGGGGATCCATTCTGGCGAGATTGATGGCAAAGATGCCGGCATGATGTTGCTACGTGACATTAGCCATGGCGACAAAAAAGCCTTACTGGATAAGGTAAATCTGTTGTTTGTGCCCATTTTAAGTGTCGATGGTCATGAGCGCAGTGATGAGTTTAATCGGGTTAATCAGCGAGGGCCAGTTAATATGGGCTGGCGCACCAACGCCAGAAACCTTAATTTAAACCGTGATTACGCCAAGTTAGATACCCTTGAATTACAGCATATGATCCGTGCCATCAATTTGTGGCAACCCGACTTGTACATTGATGTCCATGTGACTGACGGCATCGACTACCAATACGATGTCACCTTTGGTTACAACGTCAAACAAGGCTATAGCCCAGCAAGTTTTGATTGGCTAGAAAACTATTATCGCCCTGAAGTTGAAGCGGCGCTGACCAAGCAAGGTCATGTCCCTGGCGGGTTAGTGTTTGCCATTGATAATACCGATATGTCTAAAGGGCTGTCTTACTGGAATCCAAGCCCACGCTTTTCAAATGGTTACGGTGATGCGCGCCATTTACCGACCATTTTAATTGAAAACCACAGCTTAAAACCCTTTAAACAACGGGTGCTTGGTACCTACGTGATGCTTGAGCAAACCCTTAAAACGGTTGCCGAGCATGGCACTAAATTAACAGCGGCAATTTATGAAGATAAGTACCGCACCCCGCAGCAGCTTGCGTTAACTTGGCAAAGCGTCAAACAACCCCAAGGTTGGGATTTTAAAGGCATTGACTACAGCGTTGAGCAAAGTGACATTAGTGGCACAAATGTGGTCAGATGGAATGGCCAGCCAAAGCTATACCCTAACTTACCGCTAATGGGTAACACTGAAGCCGATATCATCACTCAACGGCCTAAATTCTATTATGTTCCCGCCCAGTGGCAGCAAGTGATTGAGCGCTTAGCCATACATGGCGTAAGAATGACTCGCTTAGAAAAGCCTAAAACCATCAAGGCGGCGCAATACCAATTTAGTCAGCCTGAATTTAACGCAGTAGATTATGAGGGTCGTCAACGGGTTAAAGCTAGCAGCACTAAAGTTAAAATAACAACCACTTTACCAGCTGGTACTATTCAAATTGCCACTAACCAACCTCTGGGTGATTTAGCCATTTTGCTGCTGGAACCTCAATCTGCAGATTCGTTTTTTCAATGGGGATTTTTCAATAGCATCTTTACCCGTACTGAATACATTGAAGACTATGCCGTCGAGCCATTAGCGGCCAAAATGCTGGCTGAAGACGATAATTTGAAACTAGAATTTGAAAAAGCCTTAGAGGATGAAGCCTTTGCTGCAGATCCGAAAGCCAGACTGCGCTGGTTTTATCAACGTAGCCCCTATTACGATGAGCAATACTTGAAGTATCCAGTACTGAGATCTCACTAACTCAAATTCTAAAGCTAACGATAACCAGCTGCAGCAGCAAACATTGCCACTTAATACGCCATAAGCGCCTGTTAAGTGGCTTTAGCTTGCGCGTTTTCATAACTCGCAATCATGGCTAACTTTTGCCTACGCGTTAACTTCTTTACCGCTATTTCCCGCTTCAATGCACGACTTCTATCAGGCTGTGACTCTTGATATACCAGTGTGAGTGGCCCTTTTCCTTTTAAGAATTTAGCCGCTTTTACGCCACCAGCTTGATGCTCAGCAAAACGGCGACTAACATCTGTGGTAACCCCAGTGTACAAGTGACCGTTATGGCATTTGACCATATATAAAAACCAAGCAGATGCCACGATTGCTGGCTTTTTCGATGTGGTCATTAGACTATTATTGCAGTCACTGGCAGTTTGTTGGTTTTGGGTCGGCATCGATATAAAAAACCTTCGGTCTGATCATAGTTATCTGCTGCCAGCATGGCATAATGCAGAATCAAACATAAATCTTATCATCTTAGCACTCGCTAAGTGCAATCAGTATATGGCAATAGCCATGTGAGGAAGCAACGATGTCAAAGCAACCAGATGCCTGCGCACAACCCGATTTAATGCCGCCACAGGAGGCTATCGAAGCGTTATTAGCGCAAGTTAATGCCACCCAAGACAATGAAATGGTCAGCTTAAATGATGCAGTTGGGCGAGTATTATCTGAGAATTTAGCTTCTTGTATTGATTTGCCTCCCTTTGATAATTCATCAATGGATGGCTTTGCTTTTCGTTTTGAAGATTTAAACCTCAGCGCAGCATCGACTGAACTGACCCTTATCGGCACCTCATTTGCGGGTCACCCTTTTAAAGGGACGCCTCAAGCCAATACTTGTATCAGGATAATGACCGGCGCGCCGGTACCCGCTGGTTATGACACAGTGCAGATGCAAGAAAAAACTACCACCAATGCTGACATCATTAGTATTGAAGCGCCCAAAGCGAAAGGCGCTAACGTGCGCTACCGCGGCGAAGAGTTGCTTGCTGGTACCAATGTGTTAAAAAGTGGCATTCAAATTCGCGCCGCAGAGATGGGCGTACTGGCCACTATCGGTATTAGCCAAGTCAGAGTAAAACGTAAGCTTAAAGTCGCCTTTTTCTCAACGGGTGACGAATTAAGACCTGTTGGTAGCGATCTCGCCCCTGGGCAAATTTATGACTCTAATCGCTACTCAATTAAAGGCTTATTAACCCAAGCAAACGTGGAATGGATTGACCTAGGTGTCATCGAAGATGACAAAGAAGCTATTCGAGGTGCATTCAGAGAAGCAGCAGAGCAAGCTGATATCGTGCTCACCTCTGGCGGGGTTTCAGTGGGTGATGCGGATTACACCAAACAAATTTTGTCTGAAGAAGGTGAAATCACCTTTTGGCGCTTGGCCATTAAACCGGGTAAACCGTTTGCCTTTGGTAAATTAGGTAAAGCGGTATTCTGCGGTTTACCGGGTAACCCTGTGTCATCAATGGTGACGTTCTACAAGCTTGTTTGGCCTATTATCAACAAAATGCAGGGCTTAACCCCTAAAGCACCTGTCATCGTAACAGCGACACTTTCAAGCCCTATCCGTAAACAGCCGGGCCGCGCCGAATACCAGCGTGGGGTGCTTAGCCGTGATGACAATGGCGAGTTAGTTGTTTCCACCACTGGCGGTCAAGGCTCTGGCATGTTGACCTCAATGAGCCTAGCGAATTGCTTTATTAACTTAGCGCAATTTCAAGGCGATGTTGCAGCGGGTAGCACAGTCGAAGTTGAACCCTTTAACAGCGTACTTTGCTAAGGATTAATAATGACCGACAGCAAGGGGCTAGCAGCTTAATGAGCAATGACATGTTAACTGACGATATTCTTACCGATAATGAAATGCTGCGTTATAGCCGCCAAATATCCATTAAAGCCATGGATATCGAAGGCCAAGAGAAACTTAAACAAGCCAAAGTCTTAGTCATAGGCGCTGGCGGTTTAGGCTGCACTGTAACCCAATATTTGGCAGTGGCAGGTGTGGGTGAAATGACCATAGTGGATTTTGATACCGTGGAGTTATCAAATTTGCAGCGCCAAGTACTGCATCATGATGAAAATATCGGCCAAGCAAAAGTTGATTCTGCGAAGCAAACATTACAGCAACTCAATCCACTTATTTACATCAATACCATTAATCAGTTTCTGGATGAAGCTGCCATTGAGCAGTTAGTATCAACACATATGCTGGTGCTGGATTGCACTGATAATGTATTAGTTCGCGAGCAACTTAACCGCAGCTGCTTTAAGCATAAAGTCAGCTTTATTTCAGCGGCAGCTATTCGTATGGAAGGCACGGTGACGGTATTTGATTATCAGTCGCAGTCGCCTTGCTATCAATGCTACAGCAGTCTGTTTGGTGAGCAGCAGCTAACCTGTGTTGAATCAGGAATATTAGCTCCTGTCGTGGGTTTAGTGGGTTGTATTCAAGCCACTGAAGCCATTAAGGCCATTAGCGGTATGGGCCAAGGGCTTAATGGCCGCATTCTAATGATTGATGCCATGACGATGGAGTTTCGAGAAATGAAACTACCGAAGCAAATTCACTGCCCCGTTTGTGGGCAATAGAAGTAATTCACCTAACAAGGCAAACTTGTCTATAGTTGAAGAAGAGATAAAACGGCTTTATAAACAGGAACTCTGTTATGTCAGCTCTTCTTCAACAACTGCATCTAAGCATTCAACAACTGCGCCAGATAACTGGATTTACACCAAGCTCGTCTCAAGAATTTTACTGCCACTTAAGGCCAATGCAAACACTGTGCTTAGGCTGTAGCGTTACCCTTCTCTCGGCCTGCTCAGGTGACGATATAACCCCGTTACACCAAACTAATCCTGCTGCCGATTACTGCCTTAAGCTAGACGGCAG
This sequence comes from Shewanella sp. 10N.286.48.A6, assembly GCF_002873135.1. Lineage (GTDB taxonomy): Bacteria > Pseudomonadota > Gammaproteobacteria > Enterobacterales > Shewanellaceae > Shewanella. The sequence continues at coordinate 79,948 of NZ_MCVI01000022.1, read as the reverse complement.
TTTAGCGACCATAGCTCACATCAATGGCGATATCTTACTGTGCACTTTACCCGACGGTGAAGTAGTGGAGTCTTGGGAATTATTTAGACGAGACCATCAAAAATCGTAGTGGCACTGAACGCTAAGCGCAATTGAATTGGCTAGCGCCTAAAATTATAAGTATCAGCGTGATAAAACGGATTAGCTTGTAGTGGTAGCCGTTACCAAGTCACTTTGTAAAACTGCACTATCAGGTTTCACCGCTGCAACTTCAGTGACTGCAACCTCAGTGACTGCAGCTTCATCAAGTTTAATTCTATCGGCTTTAGCAATGTAGGCCGGTTTGTTACTGCCAGCTTTTTTAGCATTGGCTTTTTTGGCTTTCGCTTTCAGGGTTGAGTTGATTTTTTTACGACGATTCATTGCATACTCTCGTTACTGTTACGCCGAAAAAATTCAATATTTTTACTGCAGATATTCAAATGGAGGGCGATTTTACAATTGAACGGTTAAAAATACCAATTTTGAATCATCAAAATTGGTATTTAGATTTTAAGATTAATTAATCTTGTATCACCACCCAAATCGCATGTAGCACACCTGGAAGGAAGAATAATAAGCATAAAATGATGTTGATCAGTAAGTCTTTACCGACCCCTTTTTTCAAGAAAACCGCCACCGGTGGTAATAAAATTGCCAGTATAATCAGAAGAATTTTGTTTGCGTCCATAAGTTTCAGTGTCCTTTTTATCAACAGTAAAAGCTAACTAGTGTAAAAATAATAACCAATTGTGAAAGTCGCTAAATATCATTATGATTATTTTACCTACAATTTCATATTGAAATATTTATAAATTTTTGAAGGCTTAATGATAGAAAATAGTAGTAGCTTAGTGTTAATTCAAGTTATTTGCGTGCTTTGTATTGCAGCAACTGTCGCTTGGATCATCATGGTCACCCCTATGCGGGTTGCACCTAAAGCCAGCTCACGCTTTGCATTAGCCAATTTATCTATCCTTGTCGGCATGCTGCTTTACATTCAGCGCACTGATGACCCCAGCTACTTACACTGGTTAGTGGCCGATATGTTCATCCTAATTGGCTTTTGTTTATTACGCTGGGGCGCACAACGGCTTTATCACCTGCCCTCTAGTCACCGCTATGATTTAATCTTGCTGTTAACCACCGGTGGGTTAATGTTATTAGCTAAGCCGCATGTTTCTAGCTCCGCGTACTTGATGATTATTTTATCCTTTAGTGCCGCCACACTATTTTTTATGCTCGCCAAAGATCACTATGTCGCGTTGAAAGCTAACTTTACTGCTTTTGCAACTTATTGGTTAGTCATCCCCATTGTTGCTATTGGATTCATGTTTTTTATCAGAGCGTTCATTTTGATGCTCTATCCAGAAAAAGTAGCCAATTACGCCGCCTTTAATGCCAAAGAATCTATCCCGATTTTATGGACCTATATCGCACTTATTTTGATCGTGAATATTCTTATTATTGGTAACACGATTAATCGCTTAGTGGTCAAAATTAGAACCCTCGCCAATAAGGATTCCCTCACAGGGTTGTTTAACCGTAATGCCCTGCAACACAAACTCAATACTGAATATCAACGTTGGTTAAGAGATAAAGTCAGCTACAGTGTGATGGTAATTGATTTGGATCACTTTAAGAATATTAATGACCGTTATGGTCACGTGGCAGGTGATGAGGTGCTTAAAGCGGTGGCACAACAGTTGAGCACTGCGATTCGTAAACTGGATTATTTATGCCGCTTTGGTGGCGAAGAGTTTGTATTGATTTTACCCTTAACCAATGAAGCTAACGTGCTCAAAGTCGCTAAAAAGCTCCAGCAAACTGTTGCAGAAATTCAACTAGACTGGCACGGAGATACCATACCTGTTGAAGCCAGTATCGGCTGCGTCACCATGAAAGAAGGCATTGATGCCGACGACTTATTACATCTGGCCGACAAAGCCATGTATCAAGCAAAAAACAGTGGCCGTAATTGTGTTAAATCGGCCAACTTAGTAAGCTTACAAACCTATTCAATTTAACGACTGACAAACCATGTTATTGCTACCGCCATGACTCTAAGCAAGCTTATTTTACTGGCGCTGGCCATGGTAAATCATTGGGACTTTGCCATTCATTTGCTAGCTGCTGAGTGACTGCTGCCAGTTTGAATTGCTCACCTAAATGGGGCCATTGAATAAATTGGTACTGCGTAGCACTATATTCAAACTGCAGCGCCATTGCATGAAGGTAGCATCTATCTGATACCTCACCGCCATAAAGGCTATCCCCTAAAATCGGTACCGCTAGACTGGCTAACGCGACCCGTAATTGATGGGTTTTACCACTCAGTGGTTTTAGTAAATACAACCGAGTCCCAGCGGCAATTGAATGGGAAAAAAACTGCGTGATCGCCGGGTTATCAGTTGAGCGTAATAGCTTATACATACTGCGACGTGACTTAGCCATATCGCCAATAACCCAACCTTGTTTCTTTTTCGGTTTACCTTTAGCAATGGCCAAATAATATTTTTGGATCTTATGAGCGCTAAACATCTCGGTGAATATCGCTGCGGCGGCTGAAGATTTAGCCAAAATCAATAACCCTGAGGTTGGCGTATCTAAACGGTGAACCGCATATAACTTAATCCCTAAATCAGCCTCAACTTGAGCGACTACGCCCGCATTACCATCTTGACTGTGAAAATGAACCCCTGCGGATTTATTAATGATAATAAAGTCAGGATGCTGCTCAACTAGCTGATACATAAATGGGCTTCTATTAAGTAATGATGAGTGATGCGAGATAACATTGAATACTGGAAGTGAACATTAGAAATGAATATCGGCAATCAAACCAGGGTTATTATCTACCAATTCAATACTGGCACGATGGCGAGATAAAATCGCTTTTACCATAGATAACCCTAAACCTGTGCCTTGATGGTGACGACTAGGATCTAAACGCACTAAACGCTCAAACACTCGTTCTTTGTCTTGCGCATTTATCCCTGGGCCATTATCAATAATTTGGATCCGCCGACCTTGTTGCACAATGCTAATTTCGGCATCTTCAGGCGCGTACTTAATGGCATTATCCACTAGGTTAAATAATGCTTGGAATAGCAGGTATTTATCCCCTGAAATAGTGACATCATTTTCAATCACTAAATTAAGGGTTTGCTGTTTAGACTCAGCTACCACTTCTGCCATTTCATATAAATCTTGGCAAAGCTGCTGCAAGCTAACGGGTTGCATATCAAGGGTCTGCTGGCCTTCTTCAATGCGCGTTAGTGACAACATGGCATCGAAGGTTGCTAAGCAATGATCTAGCTCTTCTAGCAGCATTGCGGTGAGCTCAGGTACCTGCTCGGCCGGTTTTTGCGGTAACTGCTCGATACCTATGCGCAAATGCGAAAGCGGCGTACGTAAGTCATGGGCGATATTATCGGTCACCCCGCGTACTGACATTAAGTTGTGCTCTAAGGTATCTAATACCCGATTAAACTGTCCTGCGAGCATATCAAATTCATCTTGATTATGACTGACAGGAAAACGGGTATCGTATTGTCCTTGCTCAATTTTCTGACTCAATAGATTGTATTGAACTAAGCGCCGTAAGATGGCTTTAGAGAAAATAAAACCAACGGCTAAGGTCATTGCTAATGTCAGCGCCACCATCCAAAAGGCCGCATTAACAAATTTATCAATCAATGCAGCTAAGTTATCAGTACGGGTGGCGATAAGCACGGGACCGTAATTGGTTAACACCAATCCTCCGGTCAAAATATGCAGTTTATCTGGTCCGCCAGTGAGAATGGGGAAATCGCGGGTTTCAGGCAATAATGGCATGTTGTCAGGTACAAAACTTAAGGCACCAACCATGTCGACATTATTACGCCAAGCAATTAACGCGGTTTTGGGATCAGCCGCGCGAATTTGCGCCGCAAAACTACGACGGTCCACAGTGAGGGCTAATTGCTTGTAGCGCTGCATTTCAGTCGCGAGATGCTGCTCAACTTGGCTTTCTTGTTCCATGACTAGCTGCCGGTATAAACCCGATACCAGCAGTACAATTAACAAGGTCACCAAAGTAGAAAATATTAGCGTGATCCGCCAAGCACTACTTTGGTAGGGTTTAATTCCCTTTACAGAGGCGATAACCAGCCCCTCGAACGGTTTCGATAATTTCTGGGTGACCTAACTCTTCAAACTTACGACGCAGCTTAGCGATATGTACATCAATCACATTGGTACGAGGGTCAAAATGATAATCCCAAACAGCTTCAAATAATAGCGTACGGCTAATCACTTTATTAGGATGCTCCATCAGATATTTGAGTAATTGAAACTCTTTAGGTTGCAGCATAAGTTCATGATCATCTAAGGTCACTTTGCGCGTGAGTAGCTCCATTTTCAAATTACCGACTTCAAGATCGGTACTATTTGAAGCAGGCGCATTGCGTTGAATTAACTTTTCAGCTCGCACTTGCAACTCTGCAAACGCAAAAGGCTTAGTCATATAATCATCGCCACCGGCACGTAAGCCTTTTACACGCTCATCCACATGACTTAATGCTGACAAGATTAACACTGGGGTTTCATTACCATTTTTACGCAACGCGGTTAACAATGTTAACCCATCAATTTGGGGCAGCATTCGGTCTAAAATAATAATATCGAAATCATTATTTTTGGCTTTATACAGGCCATCATGGCCATTGGTTGCCGTATCGACTTGGTATTGCTGAGCTGTAAAACCCTCTGCAACATACTGTAATGTTGTTGCGTCATCTTCAACGATTAATACTCGCATAGTGCTGTTCCTTAGTCCCACTGCAGTAGGGGTAATGGACGTAAATTCTCAATATCAAAAGCAATAGTATGCTTACTGGCCGCATTAAGTAGCTTCAATTCTAAATAACTTATGGTCAAATCGTGCTCGAGTTCTGCTTCAATTAAATAACCAGATTGATTTTTTGTCGCTAACTTAATCAAATCCGTAAAGGTCATTTTATGATCAATAAGTACTTTGGCGGCCTTAATTTGGTCTAAATCATCTGAGGCAAAATGACTTAATTTCTTACTCATCAAGCTGCCATCTTTGGCATCAAATTCAAACGCTATAAGTTCGTTTGTATCAAGGTTGATAAGTTCTATTTCATAAATTAACTGATCTTTTTCAATATCCATATCAAAAGCTGAAACCAAGCCATTGTGATCCATTTCAACTTGCTGAATCACCGCAATAGGTTCAACGTACTCACCTTGAGATAACAAAGTATGCATACTAGGCGTTGCCATCACCATTGAAGGGAATACCACAAGCAATGATAGAACAATACGGAACATGAGAGCCTCAAAAGACATTGATAATTGAGCTACTTTACCTAAGCCGATTAAAAGACCCAAGCTTTGTAAGATTAATAATTGATCATGATTCTAGAATATGAACTTGTTCTGACTTCAATGCTATTGTGGTGGCTAAACCTTGTTGTAGCTCAAGTTTAGTCGCTAAGTGAGCTGGCACATCCATATTAAACGTCTCATCAATCCCTGCCATACGCGCTTTTATACGTACAGATTCCCCCATCACCAACATAGAATCAATCACGATATCGAGTTTATTGATACTGCGGCAAAGGCGGCCGCTGGTAATAGCGCTGAATCGAATGCCCTGATTAGGGATCACCCAGCGTACGGTTTGACCAACTTCGCAATCTGGGGCGCTATCGCTAGCAATAATCTGGTCGCCCATTTTAAGCCAAGTAATATTGGCTTTTTCATCACGACCAGACACTTGGGCATTAAAGATATTACGTAAGCCCATTTGCCTCGCCACGGTTTCATTGCGAGGATGAGACAAGACATCAAACGGTTTACCTTGCTGGAGCATCTTGCCTTGGCTGATTAAAATCATTTTATCGGCCAGTAATAAAGCCTCATTCATATCATGGGTCACCATAATCACTGGAATTGATAATTGCGATTTTAACCGTGCTAACTCAATATATAACCTTTCTCGGGTTTCTCTATCCACCGCAGAAAAGGGTTCATCGAGCAATAAAACTGCCGGCTCTCTGGCAAGCGCTCTGGCTAAGGCGACGCGTTGGCGCTGGCCCCCTGAAAGCTGAGCCGGTAAGCGTGCGGGTAAGCCATGTAAATTCACTCGCTCTAACCAATCTAACGCCCGGGCTTTACGCTCATGCTTTGCAATATGATCGAGCCCAGAAATGACATTTTCCAGTGCAGTTAAGTGCGGAAACAAACCAAAGTGTTGTGGCACGTAGCCTATATGACGTTGCTGCGGTGATAAGTTGATGCGTTTCTCATGACAAAACCAAGTTTTATCTCCACTTTGAATCGCTCCTTGTTGAGCTGAACCTAAGCCCGCAATCATTCGCAGCAAGGTGGTTTTACCGCCCCCTGAAGGACCCACTACAGCCAAGACTTCTCCCGCTTTACAGCTAAAGCTAGCCTCTAATGGGATCGGTGCTTGTTGGGAAATTTGGCAATGTAAATCAACGCTGCGGATTGGCATGCTGGCCTCCTAAACGTCGAGAAAGACTGGTAGTAATCGCCAATACACTGACAGCAAAAACTAATAACACCAGTGACATGGTACCAGCAGATTCAAAATCAAAGGCCTGCACACTGTCGTAGATAGCAATAGAAATGGTTTTGGTTTCACCGGCAATATTACCGCCTAGCATCAGCACTACGCCAAATTCACCTAGCACATGGGAAAAACACAGTACCACTGCGGTTAATACTCCTGGCCAAATCATCGGCAGCTCAATTTTGACAAAAATTCGCCACCAACTCATGCCACAACAGGCGGCGGCATCAGGAATATCGTGAGGGATAGTTTCAAATGCCCGCTGGATTGGCTGCACTGCAAAGGGAATATTGACTAAAATAGAGGCAATAACTAAACCGGAGAAGTTAAACACTAATTGCGCGCCAAAGAGTGACTCAACCCATTGGCCGATGAGGCTTTGACTGCCAAGGCCAACCAGTAAGTAATAGCCTATTACTGTGGGAGGCAGCACTAAGGGCACCATGATTAACGCTTCAACCCATGACTTCCCTTTGAACTGACGGTAAGCCAGTAGTCGACCAACTACAATGGCCAATGGCACTAAAATTAGCACAGTAACGCTACTCAGCTTGGCTGATAACCATAACGATTGCCAATCCATAGATTAATTCTCGACTTGCATAAAAGCGCTTGAATTAGCACGCTGAGGAAAACCAAAACCATAATTGAGCAGTACATCTTTTGCGGCTTGGGTTTGCATATACTGATAAAACTGCTGAGTGGTAGCACCAGCATTGGGCATCATCACCATTCGCTGATTAATCGGCTCATATAACGACTGGGGTATTTCGATATAATTGCCCATTTTGCGAAACTGCTCAGATGACGCTAACGATAGCGCCACTATGCCACCTTGTGCAGAACCACTTAAGGCAAATTGCGCCGCTTGCGAGACATTTTCGCCCATGATGATTTTAGACTCTAACTGCGGCCATAAGCCTTTTGCTTGCAATAAACTTCTGGCTCTTTCGCCATAAGGCGCATGAGCAGGGTTAGCAATAACAAAGCGGGCAATCTTGCCGTCAGTTAACTGCTGTTGTAAGCCGTTAAGTTCAACATCAAGCACTAGGGAGGAGTTTTTCGGGGCAACTAGGGCTAACTTACCAACAGCATAAATGGTGCCATCAGAGTCTGTTTTTCCAGCTTTATGCAGCTGCTGAACATAAAACTCATCAGCACTTAACAGCATTTCAAAGGGAGCCCCATGTTGGATCTGGGCGACAAAATTACCCGAAGATCCATAGGATACTCTTAATGGCAATCCAGTTGAGGCAGTGAAGTTGGTAACAATTTCATCAAGAGCAAATTTAACATTAGCAGCGGCGGCAATCGCTGGCGGTTTGGCAGCCAGCGATGAAAATGACACCAATAACACTAGGCTACATAACGCCCTGATAAAAGCGGTTCGTCGCCATTGACTCAATGAAAAACAACGGCGAATCGTGCTTAACGTCATCATGTCAGCATCCTATGCTATTTAGATTCATTCCACATAGTGGCTGCTTGCTCATCTGAATCACGGGCTTCAACCCAATTATTGCCTTGCTCACCAGCTTCTAGTTTCCAAAATGGTGCTTTGGTTTTTAAAAAGTCGATTAAGAACTCACAGGCTGCAAAAGCGGCTTTACGGTGGGCACTGGTAACACCGATAAACACGATTTGCTCACCAAGCTCCATACGGCCAACACGGTGAATAATTGTGACATAATTCAGCGGCCAGCGAGCATAGGCTTGCTCAGCCAGTTGCACTAATACCGCTTCAGTCATGCCAGGGTAATGCTCAAGGGTGAGATCAGTCACTGCGCTGCCGTCATTAAAGTCACGCACTTTACCGGCAAAGGTCACCACTGCGCCATCACTGTTATCTTGTGCAATAGCGGCGTACTCATCGGCGACATTAAAGTCTTTGGTTTGTACTCTCACCACTTGTTTAGTATTCACTTGGCTCATGGTTAGCCTCCAGTGACAGGTGGGAAAAAGGCCACTTCATCGCCATCTTTAACCGCTGCATCCCATGAACTCATGGTTTGATTAACGGCAACTAATAATTTATCTGAGGTGAGTACTTTAGCCCACTTTTCATCTTTAGCGGCTAGGGCTGCACGTAATTGTTCAGTATTGCTAACGCCATCAGCAGCAACTTCTACTTTAGCGGTGCCGAGTAACTCTCTTACTTGTGCAAAAAAAAGGACCTGGATCATGTCAATCTCTCGTCTTTCAAAATTTCAAAATGGCTAATATTTTATCTTTATAGCTGATGTTGCTAACTCGCATTGATAACTAGCGCGATAGTGCTAGTTAAGCGCTGCCGGCTAATCTTCAGCTTGGAAATGACCTGATTTGCCGCCACGTTTTTCAAGTAAACGTACTTGGGAAATGATCATGTCTTTTTGCACCGCTTTACACATATCGTAAATGGTTAATGCAGCGACTGAGGCAGCTGTTAATGCTTCCATTTCAACGCCCGTCTTACCTGATAACTTACATAAGCTGGTGATCCTGACGCGATTAAGTTCTGGCTGCGCTTCAAGGTCTACTTCCACTTTGGTCAGCATTAATGGATGACATAATGGGATCAGATCTGAGGTCTTTTTCGCGGCTTGGATACCGGCAATACGCGCAGTAGCAAACACATCACCTTTATGGTGACTACCGCTCATGATCATCTCTAACGTACTTGGCGCCATATCAATAAAGGCTTCGGCGCGAGCTTCACGCTCAGTGATATTTTTTTCTGTGACATCAACCATGTGGGCATTGCCATCGGCATTGATATGGGTAAAACAATTGCTCATGCTAACTTGCCTTATAGAATCTTGAGAGTAAAAAATTATTCAAATATAAGTAAACCGCAGCAGCTTAACCGCCAATAGAGGCTAAGTGCTTGGTGACACCCGTGATACCTTGGTGGAGATAATGGGTTTCTTTTTTCTGGGCTAATTGGCCATGTAAGCGCTCAATTAACTCGGCGCGCTGAGACTCGTGCTGCAATAAGTCACGTAAGTCCAGACCGGTTTCGGTAAATAAACACAAATGCAATTTACCTTTGGCCGACACTCGTAAACGGTTACAGCTGGCACAGAAGTTCTTCGCATAAGGCATGATAAGCCCTATACGACCTTGGTAATCTGGGTGACTGAAATTTTGCGCAGGACCATCATCTACATCAGGAAGATCATATAACCAACCTTCTGACTCAAGTTTTAACTTAATATCGAGTCCAGCTAGATGATGAGCGTTGAAATAATCATGGCCTAAGCCTGTTTCCATCAGTTCGATAAAACGCAAATCAATCGGCGTATTCTTTATCCACTGCAGAAAACGGGGCAAATCTTTATCATTAAGCCCTTTGAGTAAGACTGCATTGATTTTGATTCGCTCAAAACCTGCATCAAGTGCAGCATCAATGCCACGCATGACTTCATCAAATTTGTTCTCACCAGTGATTTGATAAAACATCTTAGGATCTAAGCTATCAACCGACACATTGATGCGTCTAAGTCCGGCGTCATACCATTCTTTGGCATTTTTCTCGAGACGATAGCCATTAGTGGTGGTAGCAATGGTTTTGATATTGTCATTGTCTGCAACGATACGAATGATATCTGTGAAATCTTTACGTAAGGTTGGCTCACCACCGGTGATGCGGATTTTTTGGGTGCCTACTTCACCAAAAGCTGCCACTAAATTTTCAATTTCATTTAACGCGAGAAACTTAGGTTTGCCATCAGGTCTGTAACCATCTGGGAGGCAATAGGTGCATTTGAAGTTACAAACATCAGTGACTGACATTCGCAAATAGTGAAACCTTCGACCGAAACTGTCTTGTAATTGGGACATGTTAACCTTTCCAAGTGTGGGAGGTAAGCGCATTTCTTTGCTGACCCCGGTGGCATAATTACCACGGCTAAATATCCATATCTGTGGACGTAGGACATAAAGCTCGGAGAACCGTCAGACTTAATTATAGGCCTAAATTCGCTCGAATCAGTATCTTTTTATGACATTTTGTCCCAGTTAGTCAAAAATCTGTAAATATTTGCGAGCCAGCTCACGAGCTTAAAATCTCACTTGCTACTGTGACCTTTAGCAATTTTAAGGTAAGGTGAGTAAAACAAAAAAATAACAAACCCGCCATAAAACGGGAAATTAAGAACTAAGGTGAAATGATGGAACGCGAATCAATGGAATTCGACGTAGTTATCGTTGGTGCTGGCCCTGCCGGACTCGCGACTGCTTGTCGATTAATGCAAATATCACAAGATGCAGGCAAGGAAATGACTGTCTGCGTGGTTGAGAAAGGATCTGAAGTCGGCGCTCATATTCTGTCCGGTGCCGTATTTGAACCAACGGTATTGGATGAGCTATTCTCTGATTGGCGCGATTCAGACATTCCACTTAATACTAAAGTCTCTCACGATGAAATCTACCTATTGAGCTCTGATAGTAAATCTCAGCTTATGTCCAATAGCTTAGTGCCAAAAACCATGCACAATGATGGCAACTACATCATCAGTGTCGGTAACCTCGCTCGCTGGTTAGCTGAGCGCGCTGAAGCATTAGGGGTAGAAATTTTCCCTGGTTTTGCGGCCAGTGAGGTACTTTACAATACCGATAATAGCGTCAAAGGTATTTTAATTGGCGATATGGGTGTCGGCATTGATGGCCAGCCTAAAGACAGCTATATGCCGGGTATGGAGCTGCATGCTAAATACACGGTGGTTTCAGAAGGTTGTCGTGGTCATTTAGGTAAAGAGTTAATTGCAAAATATCATTTAGATAATGGTAAAACACCACAGCATTACGGCTTAGGCTTTAAGGAAATGTGGAAAATCCCTGCTGAACAGCATCAGCAAGGTAAAGTGGTACACACAGGTGGCTGGCCCTTAAATGATGGTGCATCTGGTGGCGGCTTCTTATACCATATGGAAGACAATCAAGTGGCAGTTGGACTGATTATCGACCTTAACTATAAAAACCCTCACATCAGTCCGTTCGATGAATTTCAGCGTTATAAACAGCATCCGGTTATCGCACAAACTTTATCGGGTGGTGAGCGTATTACTTATGGCGCAAGAGCAATTGCAAAAGGTGGGCTTAACTCATTACCTAAAATGAGCTTTCCTGGCGGCTTATTAATTGGTTGTGATGCAGGTACGCTAAACTTTGCCAAAATTAAAGGCACCCATACCGCAATGAAGAGCGGTATTGTCGCTGCAGAAACCTTAGCGGAAGCATTAATGGCTGGGGTTGAAGCAGGTAAAGATTTAGATTGTTTCCAAACGCGCATAGAAAAAAGCTGGCTCCATGAAGAGCTGGTTAAATCTCGCAATTTTGGCCCTGCTTTACATAAGTTTGGTACTTACCTTGGCGGTGCATTTAACTATATCGACCAAAACTGGTTCGGCGGTAAATTTCCAATCACCTTACGTGATGAAGCTCCAGATCATGCAGAAATGGGCTTAGCTAAAGACTTCAAAGAAATTCAGTACCCTAAACCTGATGGCAAATTAAGTTTCGATAAATTATCGTCAGTTTACCTATCTAATACTTACCATGAAGAAGATCAGCAGTGTCATTTACATTTAAAAGACCCTTCGATCCCTATCGCGGTAAACCTAGTTAAGTTCAACGAGCCAGCTCAGCGTTACTGCCCTGCTGGCGTGTATGAAGTGGTTACCGACGGCGCTGAAAACAAGTTTGTGATTAATGCGCAAAATTGTATTCACTGCAAAACATGCGACATTAAAGATCCAAGTCAAAATATCACTTGGGTCACCCCTGAAGGTGGCGGTGGTCCAAACTACCCGAACATGTAATCTTTATTTAGATGTGTTTCAGCCACTAAAAAGCCGCATATAAACAATGCGGCTTTTTGTTGCAAGCAATATAGACTCTAAATGATTTTCAACGTCATTACTTTATGAAGTTAATCGTTAATGGATAGCGATATGCGATACCTTCGCCTGCCCTGATAATGGCAATAATGGTACAAATGATATCCATCAACCCTAAAAGAATAAGCAATATAAAGCCAATACCAATAAAGGCTAAAATAGAACTGACGATGGCATAAATGAGTAAACTCAATTTAAAGTTGAGACAGTTTTTCCCGCACTCATCAACAAATTTAAATTCATCACGTTTCATCAACCACACGATTAGTGGTCCAATAATGCTGCCCAGTGGAATAATATAACCAGCAAAACTTGCCGCATACACCAACAAGCCCATATTACGTGCTTCTTTTTCTACTGTATCCACTGAATCACTCATGATTTTCCCTATTATTTATATTACTGATTTGATTTTGATGTCGCTGTTTCTAGTTTTGCGCTGGCCCATATAAACGGTAATGCCAGTTCTCTATTGTTTGCGTTTGAATTCGGTTTTGTAAGCTAGCAACCCAAGTTTGCGCTAACCCTTCACAGTGCAACAGAGTCGAATATTGTTCGATATTCACTTCTGCTAGAAAGTAAATTTTCATCGCCTCAGCAATAGAGATATTCGATTTTCGCTCGACTAAATAAATGCTATCACCAGCGTTAATTTCACCTTGTTGCAAGACTTTATAAAACCAACCACACATCGCAGTTTGTTGCATAGCAAGGGCAAATTGAGGGTGACCAAACTGTAAGTTAAGCTTAAAACAGGGCGAACGAGGCTGGGTGACTTGCAATAGCGTAGTGCCAATTTGAATAATATCGCCAATATTGACCTGTGATTCATCTAAGCCAACGCTACTGATATTTTCGCCCATGGCAGGCGCATCTTTAAAACCTGCCATTAAATCCCAACGACGATATTGGCCATAATGCTCTCGAGGAAAGTGATGCAGTACCCGATCGCTGCCGCCATGATGCTGTGGATCTGCTTGGCCATCGCCTGTTACGCCCAGCTTGGAGACGATAAGGGTTTGGGCGAGTTGTTTATTGTTAATGCCACTATCAATAAGGTGCGTCTGATCACCAAGAGCACTAACTTGTTCTCCTTGATATAAAGCGGAAATTTTTTTAACCAGCAACTGAGCATCCATGAGCAGTAACTCTTAATTAACAAGGGATTGGATTATTTAAGAATATAGCAGGCTTATAGCAGTGCTTACTATAGGGAATTTTCAAAGCGCATTTTTAGCCCTAACACAAAAGAGCGATGCTAAACAAAAAGCCCCTGCAAATGGGGAGATTGCAGGGGCATAAATCTTTCAAATTACATTGGGCATTAACGTATCCCAGAAATGGAAGAAACTTTTTCAACAAAAAGCCATATAAAGCATCCTGTTCAATAAGTTACCTTGTCATAATAATCGTCTCACATGACAGAACAACGACACTTTTATGATAAAAATATGACCTGAGGCGACAGTAAAATGATAACTAACAGCAATTAGCCTAAAATATTCGCCCACTATTTAAACTGAGTTAATTTCAGTTACTCACTATGTTTTTTTGATTGAAGATAATGCTGCAGCGCATCTCCTGGGACTGAGCTGGCAGTAGCCACGGCAATGGCGGCCCATCTTGCCCCTTCTTCCATGGCTTGGGTAATGGCTTTTTGCTGGCATAAATAATGAATTAAGCCTGCGGCAAAGGCATCTCCAGCCCCTGTAGTATCTAACACTTGCGCTGTTACTGCTGGTACATGAAACTGTTCATTGGCACTATAGGCTATCGCCCCATTCTCGCCATCGGTGACCACAAAGTATTGCAATGACTCACCGGCAATTTTAGCGGCAAAATCCCACTTATTGTCATCACAGCGGCCATGCATATCGGTAATTGAAGCAATTAAAATATGGCATGGTCGTACCCGCTCATCTTTAGCTAACTGCGATACGACCAAGCAATGATCAAGGGCTGATGCGGTCCATTGACTAATGCCTTTAGCTGATGAGTTAGTGTATAGCGCATCCCATTGTTGCCAGTTTGGCGGCGTGCTTAGTTCAAATAGGGGTCTTTGTGGGCGGATAATAGTGCGTTCACCATCGGGCGTCATCACCAATAACATTTCACAGGTTGCGCCATCAAAGCGTTCCACTAAGCGGCAATCTAGCCCCTTGGTGCTGGCTTGAGCCAAAATCCAATTACCTATCTTGTCAGAGCCCACTTGGCTCACTAACGAGACATTGTGCCCAGCCCATACCAAACCGATGCCGGTATTAGCACCACCGCCACCGAGCCGTAAGCCGCCATCTTGATAATGAAAGCGACCTCCGGTTTGCAGCGGTTTATCTAATTCCAGTAAGCGGTCACAGTTAATGTTGGCAAGCAGTAAAATATTAGCCATAGCGGTCTCTTTTAACAATCCAATGTCCAATGCACCAAAATCATCATGATAAAAATGACGAGGATGGTGGGACAGTGATGATGCATTCAAAATCAGTATACTGCAAATAACAAAAAAGGCAGTGACCATGGTCACTGCCTTTCATTAACTTATTTCTCAAGCTTGGGGCGCTTACATATCAGCGGCTTGCAAGGGTTTACGTAATTGAGCGCGAACATTATCCATGCCTGAATAAAATTCTTTCATCATCAATAAGCCCATCATTTTACCGTTATCGGTCCAAATGAGGTTATCAGGATCGTTCGGGTCATTTTTAATTGCCCCAATGGCTCTCATTGAGGCCATTTCTTTAAACAATGCGGTATCTAAGTTAACGCCGAAGGTTTCACGGAAATACTTACGTGATAAACGACCAGAGAACATGCCCAGTAAGAAGCGATATTGCATCACTTCTTTCTTGCCATATTGCTTTTGTTGCTCGACACCCATTTTGCCATTGGCAATGCGCTCTTGGTATTTTTTAAGCGAGAAGGTATTCACGTATAAGGTGTCATCTAAGAAACTAAATGAACCTGAACCTACGCCTAAGTATTCATCATAATCAATAACATACTCATCAAAGCCTTCGTTCTGCGCTTTACCAAATGCCCAACCTGATAGCTGAGTATATTGACCATTTAAGGTATTAAGAATTTGACGATACTGACGGGCCATATCACCATGAGGAGCGGCTAATTTACCCTTAACACTCTTACGTGTTTGGTGAGTAATCATCAATGGATAAGTGGTGATTTGACGAGGGTCTAGCTTAGACGCCATATCTAAATCATGCTGAATAACTTCATCTGTTTGACCGCGGAAACCAAAAATCAAATCAACATTGATGATCGGGAACAGTTCTTTTGCCGCCATGATTTTATCAAATGTTTGCTGACCGGTACCGAACTTCTCGATGCGGTCTGTCATGGTCAAGATGTCATCATTAAAGCTTTGTACACCAATAGACATACGATCGACTAAGCCTTCTAACTGCTTAAATCCTGGACTGTCTAAGTGCTGAGGATCGGATTCACATGATACCTCTTTAATATTCGGGAATAGGGTTTTAGCATGCTCGATGGTACGAGCCAATTCATCTTCTAATACCGTGGTGGTGCCACCACCGATGTACATAGATTCGAAATCGTAACCGAGGTTTTTAACCATATCCATTTCTTTGCGTAAAGACACGAAATAGCGACGAGCTTTATCTTCATTAAATAAGAAACGATGGAAAGTACAGTATGAACACAAGGTATGACAAAAAGGTACATGAGCATACAGCATGTACTTTTTACCTTCTACTGGCGCTGGCATCATTTCCGCTGAAACCGTGTCTAAACGCAAATTACGATCAACGTAAAATTGCATCACTTTTTCCATCGCACTGATCATCCAATCTGGCGTGGTGATATTGGCCTGATAAGGTGATTGGATAATGGTATCTGATGGACGGATAATTGATGACATGGCAATTCCTAGTTAAAAAGGGGCTCGCAAACAACGCTAATGAGTTGCTACTCAAGTAGAAAATTTCGATATACGCTACAAGGATGTTAACTATCTAGAAGTTATCAGTTAAAAACAACCAAATCTGTCGATTTTTACAGCCACGATCACAAATTAGGAGTGATTAAATAACCAATAGCTAATATAAGGTATCACATTGTTAAAAATCATAAAAAGTTGTGTTAAAACGCGGTTAACCTAAAGCCGAAATAAAAACACCTCCAAAACCGAAGTCATTGGAGGTGCTTTTTAAGCTTTAGCTAAAAATACTGCAGACCTATTAGTCTTTATATTTTAACTCGCCATTCGCTTTAATTTCATCATACCAAAGGTTGTGATGCTGTTTCGCCCACTGCTCATCACAGTAACCTGAAACCATACAATCCATACCACCTTCTGACATAGCAGTTGCCATGAAGATATGCACGATTGAGAAGGCACAAATCACGATAGCGCTCACTGAGTGAATAACTAACGCAATTAAGCTTAAGGTACGGCTTGGTTCAAATAAGTTCGGGAACAGTAATAACATTCCTGATACCGAGATGAATAAACCAAACAATGCAAACGCCCAAAACCACAGTTTTTCACCAGCATTAGCAAAGCCCGCATCTGGATGCTTGCCTTTAAATGGACCGAAGTTGATGTAGCCACCAACAACCAGCATCCATTTAACATCGTACATTTTTGGCATTTGGTTTTTAGCCCAAAGCACTACCATTAACGCCCAACCCAACATGAATGGGATAGCCATATAATCGTGAACTTCTTTAGCAACGTAGACTAAATTAGACCACATCCCTTCACTAATATACGGTTGGAAGAAATAACGGCCAGCCAATAGTACTAAACCAGTCAGAATCAATAACAAGCAAGGGATCGCACCTAACCAATGAATTGATACATCAAATTTAGACCAGCGATACACCATCTTACCGGTGAAACCACCGTGAAGCTTAGAAATACCGTTTATCTTGATAAACAGTAAGAAGACGATGATCATGCCAAATAACGACGCCATTAACGCAGGCGCTAGTAAGTCACTACGGAGTTGAAATACACGCATATCATAAGTATTGATAGGCTGTGCATGGAACTCGCTGGTTGAAGTAGTACGCCCTTCAACACCGTCTTTAAGCTGTGTCCAAATTTGAACATTGCTGTCTTGAGATGTTGTCGGTTGCTCACCACTTGCATGGGCAAATGTGATCACACTGAATACCAGTGCGACTGCGATGCCTATTTGTTTGAACCACTTGTTCATAATACTTCCTCTATGCTGCTTGATGCCCAAGTGACCTTGGGCATCATAGCTATGCTTACTAACTCAGCTGGAGATTAACCCCAAATAGCCTTGTTAGAACCGCGATAAGCCACACGCTCACGGAAGATAGCAGAAACGATTTCTGCATCACCAGCAAGTAGGGCTTTGGTTGAACAAAGCTCAGCACACATTGGAAGCTTGCCTTCTGCAACACGGTTAGCACCATATTTCTGACGCTCTTCATTAGAGTGATCAGCTTCTGGGCCACCAGCACAGAAAGTACACTTGTCCATCTTACCGCGAGCACCAAAAGCGCCGCCTTGAGGGAACTGAGGCGCTCCAAATGGACATGCATATAAACAGTAACCACAACCGATACAAGTATCTTTATCGTGCAGTACGATACCGTCTTCAGTTTTGTAGAAACAGTTTGCAGGACAAACAGCCATACAAGGTGCATCACTACAGTGCATACATGCCACTGAGATAGACGCTTCACCTGGTTGACCGTCATTGATAGTCACTACGCGACGACGTTGAATTCCCCACTCTAAAGCAGAGTCGTTTTCGTTTTTACAAGCTGTGACACAACCATTACATTCGATGCAGCGCTTGGTATCACATAAAAATTTCATTGTAGCCATTCGGCAATTCTCCTAGCTTAAACTGCTGTTACGCTTTCTCTACCTGACAAAGCGATGCCTTAGTTTCCTGCATTTGTGTCACAGGGTCATAACCGTAAGTCATTGCAGTGTTACAAGACTCACCTATTACGTAAGGAACAGTACCTTCTGGGTAGTTAGCTGCTAAGCTTTCGCCATGCATAACACCCGCGAAGTGGTAAGGCATCCAAGTAACACCTGGTTTAACGCGTGGAGTAACCATAACTTTAATCTTAATACGGCCACCTTCAGCACCTTCTAACCACACAGTATCACCGTCACGTAGACTACGATCTGCGGCATCAGCAGGGTTCATTTCAACAAACATTTCTTGTTGAAGCTCTGCAAGCCAAGGGTTAGAACGAGACTCTTCACCACCACCTTCATACTCAACCAAACGACCAGAAGTCAGTACTAATGGGTACTTAGCTGACGTGTCTTTCTCTTGGATTGACTTGTAAAGAGTTGGTAAGCGATGTACTTGCATATCATCGTAAGTTGGGTACTTAGACACAAGATCACGACGAGATGTGTATAACGGCTCACGGTGAATAGGTACGATATCTGGGAAAGTCCAAACGATACAACGCGCTTTAGCGTTACCGAATGGAATACAACCATGCTTAACAGCAACACGTACGATGCCGCCTAATAGATCGGTTTTCCAGTTCTTACCTTCAGCTGATGCTTTTTCTTCAGCTGTTAGTTCGTCCCACCAGCCTAATTGCTTAAGCATTTGTGCAGAGAACTCTGGGTAACCATCAGTGATTTCAGCGCCTTTAGAGAAGCTGCCATCAGCAAGAATGTTCTCACCTTTGTATTCAACACCGTAACGTGCACGGAAGTTACCACCACCGTCTTTAACGTGTTTGCTTGTGTTATACAGGATTTGAGTACCAGGATGCTTCTGCTCTGGCGTACCCCAACAAGGCCAAGGTAAACCATAAGTTTCGCCTTTAGCAGGTCCGCCAGCAGCTTCAAGAGTCTTGTTGCTGAACGTGCCCCAGTTTTGAGTGTGCTCTTTGATACGCTCAGGGCTTTGACCTGTCATACCAATAGTCCACATACCGCGGTTGATTTCGCGAGTGATGTCTTCAATAACTAGGATGTCATTGGCATCTTTAGCGATACGTTTAGTGTATTGCTCTGCAAAACCAAGCTTTTGAGATAGACGGTACATGATCTCAAGGTCAGTTTTTGATTCGAATAAAGGCTCGATAACCTTTTCACGCCACTGCTGACTACGGCCAGAGTTAGATACTGAACCTTCAGTTTCGAACTGAGTCGCAGCTGGAAGCAAGTAAACACCGTTCTGACGACGATGCATAACACCCGCCATAGTTGGGAATGGATCCACAACAACAACTGTGTCCATCTTATCTAATGCATCACGCACTTCGCTTTGACGAGTTTCAGTGTTAACAGATTGACCCCAGAAGAATGCCATACGGATGTTGTCATTCTGCGCTAGTTTACCCTTCTCTTCTAACACACCATCGTGCCAGCGAGAACAAGGAATACCAGGAGTGGTCATTGGGTCGCGACCTAAGTAAGTACCTTGGTCGAAACGATTACTAACCCAAGATTTTTCAAGATCCCAAACGTTCGTCCAGTGATCCCAAGCGCCAGAAGTCAGACCGTAGTAACCTGGTAAGTTATCAAATAACAAACCTAAGTCAGTCGCACCCTGTACGTTATCGTGACCACGGAAAATGTTTGTTCCGCCGCCTTTAACACCCATGTTACCAAGGGCTAATTGAAGGATACAGTAAGCACGAGTGTTAGCATTACCTACGTGATGCTGAGTACCACCCATACACCAAACAACAGTACCTGGACGGTTATCTGCCATCATTTTCGCAGCTTGGTAAACTTCTTCTTCGCTACAGCCAGTTACATCAGCAACTTCTTTAGGCGGGAATTTTTTCACTTCTTCGCGAATTGATTCCATTTCGAAAACACGTTCTTTGATGAACGTCTTGTCTTCCCAACCATTTTCAAAGATGTGCCATAGCATACCGTAAATGAATGGAATATCAGTACCAGGACGTAGACCACAATGTAGGTCAGCGTGCGCTGCAGTACGTGAGAAACGAGGATCAACAACGATGATTTTCGCGTTGTTTTTCTCTTTCGCTAATAAGATATGCTGCATTGCAACTGGATGCGCTTCAGCCGGGTTTGCACCGATGAAGAAGATTGCATTTGCATTTTGGATATCATTGAAAGAGTTAGTTTGCGCACCATAGCCCCAAGTGTTTGCAACACCAGCTACAGTGGTAGAGTGACAAATACGTGCAGAGTGATCGATGTTGTTCGTGCCCCACATAGCCGCAAATTTACGGTACATGTAACAACCTTCGTTCGAGAACTTAGCACTACCCATGAAGTAAACTGAATCAGGACCTGACTCTTCACGGATATCTTGCATCTTGTCGCCAACTTCGTTGTAAGCTTGCTCCCAAGATAGTTTCTTCCACTTGCCATCAACCAATTTCATTGGGTATTTAAGACGCTTCTCACCGTGACCATGTTCACGTAATGCAGCACCTTTAGCACAGTGTCCACCAGCATTAAATGGGTGATCGAATGCAGGCTCTTGACCTGTCCAAACGCCATTTTGTACTTCAGCGTATAAACCACAACCAACAGCACATGCAGAACATACGGTACGTTTGATTTCAGTTGGTGCATCATGAGCAATTTCTTTTGCTTCAGCTCGACGCATCATGCCAGTGCCCATTAATGAAGCAGCGGCGATACCACCAGTAGCAATACCTGCATTCTTCATAAATTGACGACGGTTGATACCGAGCGACTTGCTAGCAGCTTTAGGTGCTGCTGTAGACTTGCGAGTTAACTTCATCGCTTATTTCTCCTGAATTATCCGCGTAAGCTATCGTAGTAGCTACGAATATGCGCAGTTTCTTTGTAACCATTAGAACCTTTGATACTAATGTTACTCTCGGTTGCTTTTGCCACACTCACACCTGAAACAGCAATTGCTGCAGTAGCAGCGCTACCTACGGTGATGGCTTTCAGCAAAGATCTGCGGTTCAGATCAGGCTGTTGCTTCTTCATCTTTACTCCTGGGTTTAATACACATCTGCTTATCATGCAGATGCCCTCTTAGGCCTTTTTAGTTACCAAACACCATTGTTAATCAATGGTTAAGTGGATGAGCTAAAAAGGTAAAAACACATATAAATGAATCTAGTCCACAAATTTACGCCGCTAATATATAGAGAGAGAGGCTGAAATAATATGATCTAACACCTGTTCATTGGCCTAAAATAACCAATAAATAAAGAAAGCGTTAACTGGGTCATGTTTTCAAATCATGCCGTGTGAGAACAAAACTTTTGGGTGGGATTTTAGCAGTGCTTACAATGTTAAATTACTTAACAAGTAGATTGAGTTAAAAGGATTTTTATACGGTTTTTGTCTAAATAAACACCACAATCACTATATAACTTTTAGTACTTAAAAGCTGTACTTGCAGTGCTTTTCGTTATTAAAATAGCCAATATTTAGCTGACCACAAATGCCTCTGTAAACATTAACAAGCAAGTTACTTTTGAGCATAGGTAGCGCACAAAAAGCGGCCGTAAAAATTCAGTAGTAACAGCAATCAATAAGCCACTAAAATTGGTCAAAATAACTATTGAAATAACTATTGAAATAACTGTTGGAATAGCAGCCTAAATTAAGCGATTTATTCGCCTGCTGCGAGCAATAAAATAGGTACTGACAAAACTACCCATTCCGCCAACAGGCAGATATAAAAACACCTCAACAAGATAGACTCAGTTGAGGTGTTTTGAAAGTAATTAAGTGACTAAATCAGCAAAAGGCTAACTCACTATCACTTCTGATATTTTATCGAACCGTTAGCTTTGATTTCATCGAACCAAACATTGTGATGCTGCACTGCCCAATTTTCATCACAATAGCCTGAAACCATGGATTCCATACCACCTTCACTCAATGCTGTTGCCATCCAAATATGCACAATGGTAAATGCAATGAGAATCGCAGCACTAATGCCGTGAATAAGTAGCGCGGCCATTGAAGCTTCACGGGGTAAATCTAATCCCGGTAACACTAGCATGATGCCTGATACGCTGATAAAGAGGCCAAAGAACACTAAGGTCCAAAACCACATTTTTTCACCGGCGTTGGCAAAACCACTGTCTGGATGCTTACCTTTAAATGGACCGAAGTTGATGTAACCCCCAACCACTAAAAACCATTTTAAGTCATACATCTTAAAGGTTTGCAGTGGCATCCATTTAACAATACATAGCAACCAAGATA
Organism: Shewanella sp. 10N.286.48.A6; assembly: GCF_002873135.1. Taxonomy (GTDB): domain Bacteria; phylum Pseudomonadota; class Gammaproteobacteria; order Enterobacterales; family Shewanellaceae; genus Shewanella. The sequence continues at coordinate 57,267 of NZ_MCVI01000022.1, read as the reverse complement.
CGATAAATACCGGACCTGTCCAATCATGTACTAGTTTACTAAAACCAATAACACCAGCCCAAATACCAGCGCTGACATAGGGTTGGATAGCAATTTTACCTAGTATGATCACCAGACCAGTTAGCATTAACGTTAAACAGGCAACGGCCATAATCCAATGCAGCCAAATATCTGCTTTAGACCATCGCTCAACCATCTTGCCTGAATACCCCTTCGCCAATTTTGCTGGGCCATTAACAAAGTAGAATAGTAAAAATGCAGCAAATACACCTACGAGAGCTAACGCCACTCCGGGAGTAATATAGTCATCTCTGATTATTCGACCTTGATTGCCCGCAACATTAATCAGTACGCCGGGTTCAATACCTTGAGCTGTTGTAAAGCCAGAGTCGCCAGCTTTCACTGCTCGCCATAATTCAGCCGGGTTTTCCTTCCCTGCCTGCTGCTTACTTGATTGTTCATCTGCCGCTAAGGTTGTGGTTGCAAAACCTAACCCCATCACCAGAACCAACAGAGCAAACAAGCTACGCAGTGATTTGTTTAACTGTTTGTTTAACATTGTCACTCCTTGCTTGGTTACGGACAAAGCCCGTAACCTTTGCACTGTCTAAACCATATCACCCGTTTTAGGATCATAGCCCCAAATGGTATTCGGATTACCGCGCTTAGACATACGTTCGCGATAGATACTCGATACGATTTCGGCATCACCAGCAAGCAGGGCTTTAGTTGAACAAAGCTCAGCACACATAGGTAACTTACCTTCAGCAATACGGTTTGCACCGTACTTCTGACGCTCGGCATCGGAATGGTTTTCTTCTGGGCCACCGGCACAGAAAGTACATTTATCCATTTTACCGCGGCTACCAAATGCGGTCTTTTTCGGGAACTGTGGCGCTCCAAAAGGACATGCATAAAAACAGTAACCACAACCGATACAAGTATCTTTATCGTGTAGCACAATGCCATCGTCGGTTTGATAGAAACAATCCGCCGGACATACGGCCATACAAGGAGCATCGGTACAATGCATACATGCAACAGAAATTGACGCTTCACCGGGTTCACCATCATTGATAGTAACCACGCGGCGACGCTGAATACCCCACTCTAAAGCGGAATCGTTTTCGTTCTTACAAGCTGTGACGCAACCGTTACACTCGATGCAGCGTTTTGTGTCACACAAAAATTTCATGACTGCCATAATGGCTTATCTCCTCATCAAGTTAATTAGGCTTTGCTGATCTGACACAAGCTAGACTTAGTCTCTTGCATCTGAGTCACAACATCATAACCATAGGTCATTACGGTATTGGCAGCTTCACCAATAATGTAAGGTACGGTTCCTTCAGGGTAATTTTTCTCTAGGCTCTTGCCTTCGAATACACCCGCGAAATGGTATGGCATGAAACATTCACCAGCAATGACTCGTGGAGTCACCATTGCTTTAACCGTGATTTTAGCGCCTTCTGGACTGTGAACGAATACATCATCACCATCACGTAAGCCGCGGTCGGCTGCATCAGCAGGGTTAATCTCAATAAACATTTCTTGCTGCAATTCTGCAAGCCATGGATTTGAGCGTGTTTCTTCACCACCACCTTCATACTCAACTAAGCGACCCGTAGTTACCGCTAATGGGAAGTCTTTAGCAAAGTCTTTTTCTTGAATAGACTTATACAGAGTTGGAAGACGTGCAACCATACGATCTTCGTAAGTTGGGTACTTAGCCACTAAGTCGCGACGAGGGGTATATAACGGCTCGCGATGAATCGGGATATCATCTGGGAAGTTCCACACAATACAACGTGCTTTGGCATTACCGTATGGGATACAACCGTGATTGATAGCAACACGTTGAATACCACCAGAAATATCTGTTTTCCAGTTTTTACCTTCAGCGTGAACTTTCTCTTCAGCAGTTAAGTCATCCCACCAGCCAAGCTGTTTCAGCATGTCAGCGGTGAACTCTGGGTAACCGTCTTTGATTTCAGATCCTTTTGAATAAGAACCTTCAGCAAGAATATTATTACCGTTATGCTCAACACCGTAACGTGCACGGAAGTTACCACCACCATACTTAACTTCACGTCCAGTGCGGTAAAGAATTTGCGTACCTGGATGTTTGTTTTCTGGCGTGCCCCAACAAGGCCAAGGTAAACCGTAGGTTTCACCTTTAGCTGGACCACCTGGCGCTTCTAAGCTTTCCATATCGAATGTGCCCCAGTTTTCTTGGTGCATTTTCAAACGCTCAGGGCTCTGGCCAGTGTAACCAATGGTCCACATACCTTTGTTGAACTCACGGGTCATATCTTCAATCAACGGCTCATCGCCATTAACTTTAATATGCTTACAGAACTCAGCATCGATACCCCATTTTTTCGCCAGCTTGTACATGATAATGTGGTCAGCTTTTGACTCAAATAATGGTTCGATAACTTGTGAGCGCCACTGCAGTGAACGGTTTGAAGCAGAGACTGAACCGTATGTTTCAAACTGAGTTGCAGCAGGTAATAAATACACACCGTCAGTTCGTTCGTGCATGACACCTGCCATCGTTGGGAATGGGTCCACAACAACAACTGTATCCATTTTGTTCAATGCTTCACGCACTTCACGACCACGGGTTTCAGTATTGACTGATTGCCCCCAGAAGAATGACATACGAATATTATCTTTCTGCGCAATCTTAGATTTGTCTTCAAGGACACCATCATGCCAGCGAGAACATGGAATACCCGTTGAAGTCATTGGATCTTGACCTAGACGTTGCTCTTGATCGAAACGGGCTTTAACCCACTCGTAATCCAAGTCCCATACATTACACCAATGTTTCCATGAACCTGTTTTAAGGCCATAGTAACCTGGCAATGTATCAAACAATAAGCCAAAGTCAGTTGCACCTTGAACGTTATCATGGCCACGGAAGATGTTAGTTCCACCACCAGAAACACCCATATTACCAAGGGCTAATTGGAGGATACAGTATGCACGAGTGTTAGCATTACCTATGTGATGCTGAGTCCCACCCATACACCAAACCACAGTACCAGGCTTAGTTTCAGCCAGTAACTTGGCGACACGATGCATCTGCGCTTCAGGCACGCCAGCAACATGTTCAACTTCGGCAGGGGTCCACTTTTTCACTTCCTCACGGATACGTTCCATACCGTATACACGTTGGTCGATGAATGTTTGGTCTTCCCAGCCATTTTCAAAAATGTGCCACAACAAACCATAAATGTAAGGAATATCCGTACCAGGACGAATATGCACGAACTCGTCAGACTTAGCTGCAGTTCGAGTGAAACGCGGGTCGACTACGATAATTTTCGCGCCGCGCTCTTTACCTTCAAGGATGTGTTGCATTGAAACCGGATGAGCTTCACAAGGGTTCGAACCGATAAACATCATCGCTTTCGAGCTACGCATGTCGTTAAAAGAGTTTGATTGCGCACCGTAGCCCCAAGTGTTTGCAACACCGGCTACAGTGGTAGAGTGACAAATACGTGCAGAGTGGTCGACATTGTTGGTGCCCCACATTGCTGCCAATTTGCGGTACATATAAGCTTGTTCGTTTGAAAACTTCGCACTACCCATGAAAAATACTGAATCAGGACCAGATTCTTGACGAATATCGAGGGCTTTTTGACCCACTTCTTCAATGGCTTGCTCCCAAGAAAGTTTCTTCCATTTGCCTCCTTCTAGCTTCATTGGGTATTTAAGACGTTTTTCACCATGACCATGTTCACGCAGTGCAGCACCTTTGGCGCAATGGCCACCAGCGTTAAATGGGTGATCGAATGCAGGTTCTTGACCTGTCCATACACCATTTTGCACTTCAGCATAAATACCACAGCCCACTGAGCAGTGAGAACAAATAGTACGTATCACTTCAGTCGGCGCATCGTAAGCAACATCTTTTGCTTCAGCTTTACGCATCATTCCGGCGCCCAGCATTGAAGCGGCAGCAATACCACCTGTAGCAAGGGTTGCAGACTTCAAAAATTGGCGACGATTGAGTCCAAGTGCAGGTTTATCTGCGACTTTGACTGCTTCTGTTTTGCGGGTTAATCGCATCACATATTCTCCTTAAATTACTTGCTACTACGTAATGTGTCGTAATAACTACGTACATGGTCTGTTTCTCTATAACCATCACTTTTACCTACAACGGGTGTAGCTTCTGGTGAGGCGGCAAGAGCTTGTCCGCTAACAGTGGCAACTGCGCCAGCGGCACTGCCGACAGCCAATGCTTTTAGCATTTGACGACGACCCATGTCGGAAGCTTGCTTCTTCATAGTCTCTCCTTAATTTAACGCGTGTTATAAGAGTAAAATTACTCTCTGTTTTTATGGAAGTTGCCTTCCTTTTCAGTCTATGCCACAGAGTCAAACTCTGTGGCATAAATCTTTGCACCAACAGCCTAAAAATTACCTAAGAGGCAAGTTCATTGGTTGATGGTTCAATCTTGTCTGCTTCATCAGCAGCAGTTTTTTCGGCTTCAGAACCTGGGCAATTAACTGGAATATCTAAGCTTAGTTGCTCAAACTCATTGGCTTCAATGATGAAAAATGCTTTTGCTAGCTGCGCCACAGGCACATAAAACGCTGCACTCGGTGTTTTCTCTAAGGTGTCACAAAAGCGCGCAATCCAGCTGCCAATATGGCGCTGATAAAATGCTAATTGACGATAACCTGGCGCCTCTAAAATCAAGGTACCCATCACTTCACATAATGCTGCAACATGATCTTCTGGCTCTTTAACGTCTTCTTCGCGAGCAAAACCTAATTGCATTAAATCTTGGCGTAACAGTGCTAATGGCTTATCCATTAACGAGCCTGTCATAAACCAGCTGCCGTATGGCAATACTTCACCACGGCCAACACCGAAGAAAATATTGAAGTATTCTTCTTCAAGTTGCTCTTGTGTGTACTGGGTCGCAGCTGCCTTTAGCGCCAGCCAAGCCGTGCTCATGTCGTTATCATCTTCAGCTTCTGTTTCTATTTCGATGTCAGCTAAAAATGACAGCAGTTCTTCACTCGGATGGCGACGTAGTAATGCAGCTAATAATTGGTAAATATCTGCCCGTAGCTGATCGTTTTCTGAAATTTCTCTAACTAATTCGGTCATATTGGATCTCTTATCGAAGTTGCTTCTCTGGGTCTTCAAGAATGTCTTCAAACATATCTTTTACGCGGCAATCACCACACATTTTTAGGCGCTCAATATTGGCGTTAAATGCAGAATGTCCACCAATCATATCGATCATTCTATGAACCATCGATTGTGTAGCAAAAGCGGTTCCGCAACGAATACACTCGAACGGAGGCTCTTCTTTTAACGTTTGACGCTGCTGACGTGCTGCTTGGTCCAAATTGATTTGCGGCGTTAAGCTAATCACGTTTTCAGGACAAGAGGTTTCACATAAACCACATTGCACACAGTCTTGCTCTACAAAATGCAGTGACGGTGATTCACCACCATCGGTTAATGCTTGTGTTGGGCAGGTTGCTACACAAGACATACACAAGGTACATTTATCAACTTCGACGTTAACTACACCGTAAGGCACATTGCTCATTGCAATGGCACTATCAGTCGCTGCTGCTTGTTCATTTAAATGATCAATTGCAGCGTATAATGTTTCGCGCTTGGTACTTGGCGTGAACGCAGCAGGTACGATTAATGGCCAATCTAGGCTTATGGCTAACTTATCATCTAAGGCTGCTAATGCTTGGGTGTCTATCAAGCTAATGCGCTGTGGCTGACCCATTTCATCTAGAATGCTATTAGCTAATATTAGTTCACCATTTAACATTTGCGTTAACGTGGGTGCAGTCGCATCGGTATTTAAAATTAATACCTGACGTGCGCCCCATGCTAATGCTGACATCCAATGATCAATGCTAGCAACCGTGATTTCTTCCAGCTCAACTGGAATGATGTCACCCACTAGATCAGCGGTAATGTGCTCTGCACCAACGGCACCGTCATGGAATAAGATGACAGGGGCAGCTTGTGCTTGCTCAAGGTAACGACTAACCAGTTTTTGAATATAGCTATGAAGTGCTTGTGGCGTTGGTAAATCAAATGCGATAGCCCCTGTAGGACAAGCATTAGTACAACTACCCGCACCATGACAAAGGTAAGGATCAATTTCGATTTTTTGTTCGATGCTACTAATTGCATCAGCAGGGCAGAAGTTTAAACAGCGATTACAGCCATTGACGCCATTACGGTTATGAGCACAGATATCACTGTTCACCTTCACATAACGTGGCTTATCAAATTCACCAACTAAATCTGGAATTTGCTCCAGCGCATCAGCTAATTTATCTGCATCTTGACCGACATAGAAATAACCTGGTGGTAGCATTTCAAGGTTAAGACATGGCGACATGCTCAGGTCTAAAACCATATCAAAATGCGGCTTACGAATAGCAACAAGACTTAACTCAGTCGCCGCTTGGTTTTCACCCGCGCCTTCATTCTCAACGGTTACCTGAAATTGACCTAAAAAGCCTTTAACAGAAATAAGTTTGTTGTAATAGCTTTCGCTATTTACTGCAGCGTTCATTACCGCTTCAAGATGAGCTTCATCTTGGCTGGTAATGGCTTCATTTGCCAAAATAACCGTATTGGCCATGGTTGACAGTTTATCCGCAGCTAATCGGGCCAAATCTTCTGGGCCGATGACTAACACATTGCCTTCAGTCGTATAACTGACTGTTGGCGGGATCAAGTTTTGGATCACTTGAGTCTGTGCTAATACCTGCTGGCGAACTTGTTTTAGTTCTAGCGGGGTTTGACTATTGCTCACATTGCGTTCCTGAACAGTTTTTTAACGCTTAGGTGATTTATCAGGGCTGCAAATCCATTTTGTATTTAAACATTTATTTAAATACATCAGCTTAAAATGATAAACAAAACACCTTATACGCTAAATAGTGGACTAAAATTTTTAACTACACACTAAGCCTTAGCGCTACTTGAAGCCGTTATAGCTTCTTCATCAACCATTCCCAGAACATCACTCTGGTCTTGGTTGGTATCTAAGTCAGTGGCAGACACGATTTCGCTCTTATCATTTAATACTGGTGAGGCATCAGTTGTATCAACAACTGTGTCATCATCCTCACGAGCAAGTAACTCTTGCTCTTCCGTTTCTTCTTTGTCTTTTACGACGTTACGGAAGACTTTTTTGGCTAATTCAGCCGAAACTTCGGCAGACAATTTAGGTTGATTACTGTAATCAAGGGCGTACTCGAGTAAGCCGTCGATTTCATTGTATTGGGGTTGTTTCCACAGTGCTTTTAACGCTGCTGATTTCGCTTGAGGTGATACATTCGCCCCCATAAACGAAGCAAAACTGCCTCCAACTTCAATTTTTTCGGGATCCGGTAAATCTTCAGCTTCAAGGATCTTCTCAGGCTGAGGCGCTTCTTGTATGGCATCCTCAGTGGAAGAGTCAGCAAGGCTTTCTTCCTCTGCCGCCACACTCTTTTGCTGCAGTTCAGTCTCACGAGCAGCTTCAGCTTCAACTTGCTCACGACGCTCAGTCCAACGAGAGAAAAAACCTTTCGAATTATTGCTCATTAATGTCTCCGAAGGTGATCTGTGCTAGGGCCAGTATCCTTTCGGCGGTTCACATGCTTACGGCGTTTAGCTGATATTTCAACTTCGCCATGACGGGTGATGAAAGCTTCAACCCAACATGCCAGTGCTTCTGGCATTGGGATATTCAGCACTGGGGTTTCAGACTCCAAACAGGCTGCGGCAATATTTTGGTCTGCAGAGATAGCAGCAGGAACCCAAGTGCCATCCGATAACTCATCACAAACGATATATAACATGGTGTTATCCATGTCTAAATTTATCCGGTAACTGCCACGTTCATCTTTATAAAGTTGAAACAATATTAATTTGGCCCCTTCAGGTGCCTCATGAGTCGCAGGAACCATTTGTTCCACTTCCCAAGTGATTGAGGGCCAACGCCCCATCATTTTTTCGACTTTTCTAAGCGAAACATACATAGGCCAAACATTTTCAGTGTGTTGCATACAAGCCTTGCCCTTAAAACATAAATCCACAAGAAATAAATAAAATATATATTAACAACGACTTAAAAGTTGCTCTTGATTATTTTTAGAAGCTAAAAACCACTTTATTTCTCTTAACTAATCAGTACACTGCAAAAATAGTGCCAGATAAATAAGAACAAAAAGCTAGATCCAGATCTCCTAATTACCACTAAGACTAGGACAATTTGTCTATATTGCTAATTATACTAGGACATAAGGCTACGTTAATTAGTCGCTGCTGATTAACATCAGAGTTAGATCACGCATTTACAAACTACATTGCCGCCTCGGGAATAAAAGTTGCTATGCTGATAGTTAATTAGTTTTCATTACCATCCTCACTACCGAGCTAGTTAACTATTTCAGAGGCCACACTTTCAATGACCCAATCAAATGCTAATAAATCGCTAAAACTGGTCAAAACCAATGCTGAAGTTCCCCTTACAATTGCAGTTAAAGCAATTAATGAGCAAGGAGAGAGTGTTGATAAATTCGTGGCCTGTGAAAGACCATTAACGGTATATTTGAACTGGCAACCCATAGTGACCTTAATGACCTTGGGCGCAAAACCTGAGTCATTAGCTTTGGGTTACTTGAAAAATCAGGGCTTTATTAACGATGCCAGCTTACTTGAATCAATTATCGTCGATTGGGATGTTGACTCTGCAGCCATTTTGACTAAAGAGCAAACAGCTGATTTAGATAAACAATTATCTGAAAAAACCGTCACTTCAGGTTGCGGTCAAGGTACTGTTTACGGTGGTTTCATGCAAGGGCTCGATGATATAAAGCTGCCAACGCCCCAATTACAACAATCAACCTTATATAGCCTGCTAAAAAACATTAGTGCTTATAATGAAACCTACAAAAATGCCGGTGCCGTCCATGGTTGCGGCATTTGTAAAGACGACCAAATTTTAGCTTTCATTGAGGATGTTGGCCGCCATAACGCAGTTGATACCCTCGCGGGCGACATGTGGCTTGAAGGTGAAAATGGGCACGATAAGATTTTCTATACCACTGGCCGTTTAACCTCTGAAATGGTGATAAAAATTGCCAAGATGGGTATACCAGTATTGTTATCACGCAGTGGTGTCACTCAGATGGGGTTAGAACTAGCTCAAAAGTTGGGGATCACTATTATTGCCAGAGCCAAGGGGCGTCACTTCTTGGTTTACCACGGCGCAGAAAATATTGAATTTGATGCGATGAAAGTTTAGCGTTACCTATTAACGCAAACAATTGATAACAAGGTGATGACCACCTTGTTATCACTCATCATGTAACCCTATGCTAAATAGCATTATGCCTAAATTTAGCCCACTGCTTTCTTGCCGCTTCGGGCAAATAACTCCAAGCTAAAACCCGGGTAATTTTATTGCCTTGCTTCATTTCAATGGTCTGCACACTATCGGCATGTAACTGTTTTAATAATTGATAACAGGGCTTTAGGTTTTCTGACTTGGACACTAATGAGCTAAACCACAAACATTGTTGCCCAAACTGCTGACTTTCTTTAATCATATTCGTTAAAAACTGCTGCTCACCACCTTCACACCATAACTCAGCTTTTTGCCCACCAAAATTAAGTGCGGCACTACTTGAGCTAACGGCTGGCTTTTGGCTGTGCTTTTTAGCTCTGTTGGCGGCTAAATTGGCATTTTTCTTGGCGCTGCCTTGACTCGCTTCGGCTAATGAGCGATGAAATGGCGGGTTGCACAGAGTAATATCAAAGCGCTCATTATCCCCGATAATTCCGCTAAAAATAGCTTGAGGATTAGTCTGTTGGCGCAGGTCAATTTTCGATGCTAAATCAGGGTTATGGCTAATAATTTCAGCGACATTTGCAATTGAAACTGGGTCAATATCGCTGGCGACAAACTGCCAACCATAGCTTTTAACCCCTAATAATGGATAAATACCATTAGCACCGGTGCCAATATCCAATGCACGGATCTTATTTCCTTTAGGCGCTTTACCATTAACAGCCAGTAAATCAGCAATGTAATGCAAATAATCTACTCGACCTGGTACTGGCGGGCACAAGAACCCTGCCGGAATATCCCACTGCTCAATGTGATAATCAGTCAATAAAATTGCTGCGTTGAGGCTTTTGACCGCTTCAGGATCTGAGAAGTCGATTGAAAGATTACCGTAGGGGTTTGGTCTGACAAAGTGGGACAATTTGGGACACTTTTTTATTAATCCTTCGAAATCATAACCTTGATTATGCTTATTTCGCGGGTGTAGTGTTTTCACTTGAGTATGAGCGACGCCTTTGCTTGCCACCTTAGTCGGCGCAGATGTTTGCTTGTTCGTTTTGTTGCCAGCTTTACTGTTTTTCATGCAAATGTTCATTAATCATATAGGTATTTAGTAAACAGTAAATTAACCACGGACTGTTCACCCGTTTCAGCTTCTAGCAGTCGATTAACCGTTTCAAAGCACGCACGACGAATATCCTCTCTTCCGGTCAAGGACTTAACCTTGTCTTCAGGCTGATTTCCTAGCACTTCAACGATGGCGGCTCGCAGTAACGGATCATGGTGCTCTATCTGCTGCAATTGTTTAGGATCTTTAACCATTAACTCAACACTGATTTTTACAAAACCGAGTTTTTTGCGGTTAGAGATATAGTTAGTGACAATGTCAGGTTCGAAACCATAGTAAGCAAAGTTCCCAGTGGCTTTGTCATCTGCGCTATGCGCATTGGGGAAAAAAAACAGTGCAACTAACACTGCGAATAGGTACTTTGCCATAGTTAATCAAACTCCATTATTTAAATCTGCCTAATAGCAGCGGCTATCCAGCCATTGCTCTGTCATGATAAACTGCACTCGTTTGAGTATATTGTAACGAGTATTGAATGAACGTGACCAGTCTTAGCTTCCCGTATGGTGAATCAATCCAGTGGTTTTCACCTGATGCAATCAATTCTATGCCGCAATCGGCACTAAAAGAATGGTTACTCGCTACCGGTAGTTTAACCCAAAAGCTTAAAGGCTGTTGCCACGATTTTGAAGTTAAAGTCCTTGGCGAACAACTTACTACACCATTAGCAGGGGAATGCCCGCAGCAAAAGCAGGTTTGGGTAAGAGAAGTACTGCTGTGCCTTGATGGCGAGCCTTGGGTGTTTGCACGCACCTTAATCCCTGAGAACCTAGCCAATGATCAACACAACTTTAAAGCCTTAGGTAAGCGCCCATTGGGTGAACTACTGTTTACCAGTGCTGATATTGTCCCGGGCAAAATAGAGGTCGCTGAATTTGAAAGCTGCACTAAGCTAGCCCAACTGGCAACCCGCCTGTCCCAACCTGTCACCTCTTCACTTTGGGGGCGTCGCCGTTACTTTAACTTAGCCAACCAAGACATTATTGTTAGCGAAATTTTCCTTCCTTATGCGGTTAAGCAAATTAACGCCTTAACACTAAAGCAATCTTGTTAAAGTTAGTCCAACAAAGCCATGCGGTTTACCATACGTTGGCAACATCATGGCTATTTGTAAAGTAACCATAAAGCTTATGGCCTTATGTTTTAGTCGAGCGCTTTACAAGAAGTAAGCTCAGTAGCAACAAATACACCCCAGCTAAACTACCGCCACTACTGCTTTGAGATTCATCGTCGCCAGCAATTGTCTGGTTTTCGCCCATAAACTCTGAAGTAACTACACCATTTAGTTTAAATTCGACGATTGCCCTTGAGCTGTCTGACGATTGCGCCTGCACCTCCATCGTTAAGCCCAGTTCAGGTAACACCATGCCTGATTGCGGTTGCAGGGGCGCTGAGTAATCAGCATTATCATCAAATAAACTAAAGTTACTTAGAGCGCTATCGTTAGCGTAGCTTGACTGAGGATATAAGCTAAAGCTGGCATCACGTACCTGCACACTTGAAGACCCGCCAGTTATTAGACTCTGGTCAGCATCAATAACCCCAATAAAGCCATAACCTTCATGCTCGGCGACATTGTTATCTTCATAGTTGTTATTTTCGAGCCATAATAAAATACCGGGCTCGTAGCCGACACTTTGCAAGCCCGCATCAATACCTTGATGGTTTCTCAGTTGCACAATATAGCGTTGCGGCAAACCGGGTAAGGTATCATCGATCCTTGAAAAACCCACTAAATCAACTTTGCCTTGCTCTTCGGCCCCGTCTTGGTAAATGTTGACGCCTTGCTGATTAATTTCAATTTGGTCAATAACAATACCGTAGTCACCTACAGCTTGATCCGTTACATAGCTCATTTCAACTTGCACACTTTGCCCTGAAAAATCGCTCAAGTCATAAACCAGTTCAACCCAAGCATCTGTTCCTGAAGCGCCAGCTATATCGCTCGATACCCCAGAAATATAGTGCTCTACATTGTTGAACAGAGGGTTACTGGCACTGGTATGGTTGCCGACAATGGCTACGCCATCAATCAACAATTGCATATAGTCATAATCTGTTTCTATGCTCCAATGTGCCTGCATAACAAGCTCAATCTGTGCGTCAGCGGGTAAATCTACCTCGAAACTCAGACTATTGGTAAGTTGATGGCCTTTACCTGAATGGTATTGATAGTCGCCAACTAAAGGTGACTTAAAGGCGAAGGGGGGATTGGGTAATGCGATGGACAATTGATTCACAGCATCAGCATTAACTGCTGCAAAAACCTCAGCAGTCAAACCTTCAGCAGTAATATCGGCCAAGTCGATGGCTTGCTCATTGACCCACTTGCCTTGGTAACGTTGTTGCAGATATGAACGGGCATAAGGACTTAAGCCCGCAGGCTTACTGCCAGCAATATAAGGATTACCCGCTTGCGCTTGACCCACCCAAGTACCACTTGCCATTAACGACCAGTAACCCACTGGCGCGCCATCCCCCAGATTAGTGTCGTATTCATCAGGCAGGCCTAAATCATGACCAAACTCATGGGTAACGACCCCGGTACCTGAGTCGATAGGCTGAATGGTATAGCCATAAACTTTCATTGACGTGCCAGGAAGAGCTTGTCCTTGGCTATTGGCACCAACAAAAAAGCGATGCGACCAAATAGCATCGGTGCCTAACACGCCGCCGCCCGCCTCTTCACCAATACTGGAATGAAATATGACAATGTGGTCTATGATGCCATCAGGCTCATTTTCATTGCCGTTGTTATTAAAATCAAATGGATCTTCACTATCGAATTCAGCTAATTCTGTCGCGCTCATCCCTTTAACGGCCTGAGTAACGGCTTCCATAACCAATTCAGGTACTGCAATATCATTATCACTGAAAACCGAATTATTGGCGCCATAGTAAGCAGCATTGTTACTGGCGGTTACCCAGCCTTTAACCTGACCACGAAAGAAAAAACTCTCACCAGAGGCTTGAGCAAAATATTGATAAGCCGTTTGAAGCACCTCACGGTTAGGTCCAGAAAATCCAGATCGAGAAAAAAGCAAATCTTGATAATGTTGTACGGAATAATCGTCATAAAACATTGACGTATCAGACTTGGTTAAACGATTGGCGTTATAGGGTAAATCAGGAAAGTCGACCAATACCGCCAGCACATTCACGGTTTTGGTGACATCCGTGTCAGCCAATGCCGGAGCTGATACTGGTGAGACTTTTATTCGTTGGGATCGATTCTTGGCAGCTATTTGCTTTAGTATTTTGACCTCAGCAGGCAGATAATTATGACTTGCTTTGCGAGTGAACTTCTCTACCGCAGCTTGCTTTGCTGCCTCGCTGGCATCAATTGCCAGCTCACCGCGCTTAATCAACCAGTATTGGATCTGTTGCTGATTCATTACCCCAGCATCTGCAGGAGAAGCGTATTGACTCGGCGCTGCCATGGCGTTTAACGAAAAAAGAGTCATTGCCAATATGGTCATAGCACCAGTAAAGATTTTACTCCATTGAATAGGCATCCTGTGCCTCCTTTACTTCCTTTGATTGCACTTTTTAAATGCATTGTTACGCTTGGCGATATAACGACGAACAATCTCTTGTTGCTGTTGTTCACTCATATCTGTCGTTATTTCACCACTTTTGATTAAATTCTGTTTAACGCCGGACATATCTAAAGGAGGAGGTATTGCCCCACATTGAATGGTATTATTTTGATGCGTTAATTGGGTCTGATTAGAGCCGTTTTCGGCGCTATTACTATGGCTACAGCCCCAAATAACCCAGCTAAAAAAGATAGCGAATACAATGCGCATAATGAACGCCCAAACAACGAAGATGAATCAAAGAGTAATATTAAGTAAAGTTGCTAAAACGGCTTTACACAACTTTTTAGAGCGATTTTCATACAACTAAAGAAGTAAAAAATAATCGAAGATAAACTGAAAGGTAGAGAATATTGCGTAGAAAACCAAAAGGCCGCATTAAGCGGCCTTGTTGACTATAGCGATGCCTGACATGAGCTGATTAGCCGGCAGTTTTTAAATAGCTCGACACCCCGTCTAAGAACATTTGCACCGAAATCATTACCAGCACCATACCCATTAGACGCTCGACTGCGGTTAAGCCTTTTTCGCCTAATATGCGAGTAAAGACTTTATAGAATAGTAAGATAACTGCGCTCACACCCCAAGCCGCCACTAAGGCAATAGTCCAATCCATCATTCTGCTACTGTCACTGTGCGCCAATAATATTAATGCAGCTAACACTGATGGCCCAGCCATTAACGGTATAGCCATAGGAACAATAAATGGCTCTTCACCGGCGGCTAAACCTACCACGCCGCCCGGTTGTGGGAAAATCATCCTAATGGCAATTAAGAACAAAATAATCCCGCCTGCAATACTCACTGACTCTTGACGCAGGCTAAGAAAATTAAGGATCACCTCGCCGGCAAACAAGAACAGCAACATGATTGCCAGCGCAAACAATAATTCACGAATAAGCACTCGGCGGCGTTTTTTGGGTTCAATATGTCGCAAAATTGAAGCAAAAATAGGCAAGTTGCCCAAAGGGTCCATAATCAGGAAAAGCATGACTGCAGCAGAAAAGATGTCCATTACATTAGTTCTATTAATTATTAACAATGAACTACTATTGTATACTTAATACAGTCATTTGGCAGAAATAACCGTGACTTTCGCTCTATCTTGCAACGCTGAAGGCTATCTTTACCGTGTAAATTGTCATCATGAGTGATAATCAAGCAAAGCAAGTATTAAGTTAATTGAAAGACTGCGATATACTGCGGTGTTTTTTCCGTTTCATTGATTCTTTGGATCCCATGCTCTATCTAGCTGCTAGTTGTATTGCACTTTTATTCGGACCGCTTTTTTATCGCTACTTCTCATCAGGGAGTGGGCTACAAAAAGGCTTAGATGGATTTATCTTCGTCTCATTAGGCGGGTTGGTGCTTATCCATATTTTGCCTGAACTCCTTGAACATGGTGGTTTTATCACTTTGCTGTTCGTGGTGCTTGGCTTATGGGGTCCCACAGCCAGTGAACGGCTTTTCCACCGCTACTCAGATATTACCCATAACGTTACCCTAACTTTAGGGATTGGCGGACTATTGCTGCACACCATTACCGATGGTGGCGCCATGGTTTTAGCCCAACAAGAGGGTAACTCTAGCTTATTAGCGCTGGGAGTGATTATGCATCGCTTACCCGTTGGTGTGGCAATTTGGTGGCTATTAAAACCCCAGGTTGGTACCCGCTGGGCCAGTGCGGTATTAGCTGCGATGATGGTACTCACAGGCTTTGGTTACTTTGCTGGCGAGCAACTACTCGATAGCCTCAGCTTAGATAATACCGTTTATTTACAAGCCTTTGTTACCGGATCAATTTTGCATGTGGTGCTACATCAGCCCCACGGACAACACGAAGAAGATCATCAAGGTCGCTATCAATACCAAGCAGGCATTGGCAGTTTATTGGGGGTCGCATTATTAACTGTATTATTGCTAATGGACAGTGGTGGCCATGCCCACGCACACGCCCATCACAGCCATGGCTCGGATCAGTTTATGTCTTGGTTACTGACCATCTCGCCAATATTAATTGCCAGTTACTTAATTGCCACTGCGCGCTTCAAAGCTGGGTTAACCCCGCAAAACAGTAGCCTCTCCAGTCGCTGGTTACAGCGTCTAGCGGGCCCTGAAGCCTTGCTGATCACCTTGCTATTATTGGGGCCTTGGTTTGCCATATATCAAGCTATTTCATTGTTGGCGATTGGCACGTTACTCAGCTTGGGTAAAGTTGAACTTACCGATCCCCACGAGAATTTACCGCAATCGGCTTGGCGCTTTGGGTTTGCACATTTAGTGGATCGCAGCGCGCCCTGGATTGCCCTTAGCTTAATTTTAGCCAACCTCATTGGTCATCCGTCGGTACATCTTGAGCACCCAGCACTGCAAGTATTAATCTTGTTAGTCGTCTTTCTACCGATGCGTTTTTGTAATTTAGGCGCGGCAGTACTGGCATTATCATTAGCCTATAGCGGCTGGAGCAATGTCGCAGTGGCATTTGCACTTATTGCAGCGCCTGTGCTTAGCCTTAGCCAGTTAAAGCTAATGAGCTGGAGCATGCGCTTGTCATTGTCAGCTGTATTAGCCGTCGCGTTGTTATTCGCACACCAGTATCTGGTTGATTGGCACCAGTTACTCACCTTGCCAAATAACGTTAATATTGCGGGATTAGTTGTGGTGGGATTAATCTTTAGTGCTAGCTTACTGCGCTTAGGACCACGTAAGTTCTTAAGTCGCTTAATGATTAAGTTTAGCGGTCATAACCATGATCATAACCACGATCACTCCCATGGACACGCCCATGGTGCTAATACCTCAGATAAATCTGCGGCTGCGCCAACAGAGCATAAACATCACCACTAATTAAGCCGCCGCATTAAGCGAGGGTTACTGTCAGGTTCATGTTATTCAGGCTATGATGTTTTATCATCGACCGAATAACTGAGCCGACTTAACCAAGCCTATGTGTATTTTATTTATCGCGGTAGACATGCATCCCCAATGGCCACTGATTGTGTGCGCTAATCGTGATGAGTTTCATCATCGCGCCACCGATCCAGCCCATTTTTGGCAAACAGTTGCTAACAGCAGTTTACCTCAATCTCAGTCGATATTAGCAGGCAAAGACCTACAAGCTGGCGGCACTTGGCTTGGAGTGAATCAACAAGGTCACTTTGCAGGCCTTACCAATATTCGCAATCAACAAGCCGATGGCCTAAGAAGTCGCGGCGAACTGGTGGTTAACGCTCTCGATCTTCGCCAAGATGTCAGCCTTGATTGGCTACGCCAACACAGCGCTAATTACAGTCCGTTTAATCTTGTTTATCAGCAACAGCAGCAACTTTACTGTTTTAATAGCGTCACTGCTGAGAACACGCCATTAACTAAAGGTTTCCATGCTGTGAGTAATGGCGCTATAGATGATGTCTGGCCGAAAATGGCCAAGGGATTACAGGCGTTAGAGCAGCATCTATTAGCTGAAAAGCAGCCCAATATTGAACAAATGTTGGCATTTATGCGTGATGAATCTCAAGCTGAAGATCGCAGCCTACCTAGTACTGGCATTGAAATTGAGTGGGAAAGGCTGTTGTCGTCGATTTTTATTCGCCATCCAGAATATGGCACCCGTTCAACCAGTGTGGTAATGCGAGATAAAAACGGCAACATCGACTTTTATGAAGTGCGTTATGACGGCAAAGCTCGAAACTTAGGGCAACAGCATTTTGTTATAACACCCTAAGTCCGAATTAATCTATTCGCAGCCAAGCAATTAATCAGATGAATGATCATGGGTTATCACCCACTTATCATCAATACGCTCTATCAGTAGGGTGAACACACCATTAGGTTTGTCTTTTGTACGTTCTAATTGCCAACGACCCACAACCAATGCGGCGTAGTTGCTGAGCATTTTAATCTCTTTCACATTGAACGACAGTTTGCCCATGCGCGCTGAATCAGGATAACTTTTTTTATAGCTAGCAAGAATTACATCCCAACCGTAGCTAAACTTACCATTAGACACAAAACGTAAATTGTCACTTTGCCAATAGCCTTGCATGTAGGCATCAATATCGCCGCTATTCCAGGCTTGTTCTTGCTGTGAAATCACTGCTCTAATTCTATCTGTAGGTATAGCACTATTGGTATTAACTTCGTCTAGTGACACGGATTGTTGTTCAAGTGAGACAACTGCGCTGACGGCATCAGCCTCAACCTCAGCCTCAACCTCAACCTCAACCTCAGCCTCAGCCTCAGCCTCAGCCGGCGCTGAAGTTAAGGTGTCGGTAAAGGCACTAACTAGCTGCTCTGCTGCAATATCTGCTGTATTCGTGGTTTTAGGTGAGCTATCTGAAGGGCTTGGCTCTACCTTTAAATCGGCAACGGGTTCAATCACGCCAACTTCGACCTTGGCAGTTGAAGCAGGTTTTAATGGCACGATTTTTAATTCAGCTTGTTTGAGTGCAACATCTGAGGCGGTTTGAGTCGCTGTTGGTTTATCTTCTGCCGCTAACATAGTAGTAAAACCACCAAAAATAACGGCGAATAAAATAATTATCGGGTGCTTCACACACTCTCCTTAATTTGTACCAAGGTTGAAATTACCCAACACGAGTGCCACAGTAATAACAATGATTTAGTACTTTTGCATTAGATTAATAACCCAGTAAGCATGCTGTGTCGTGTTAATCCCAACTGCGGTTTGGCTTATAAAACATGTTGAGATAAGCGATATCTGTAACATGAGATTCTGTGAAATTAATATATAAATTCATTCTGTTATGGTTAGATTCTAGCGTATCAGAGTGAAATAAACTGGAAAATAGCGCATGTTTAGTAAATTTTGTTTATGGCTATTGGCCATTAATGGCTGGAAATTAGACGGCCAGGTCGCCGCTGATGAACAATTCATTATGGTGGTTGGCCCACATACCAGTAATTGGGACTTTATTGTCGGTATTATCGCCCGCTTTGCTATAGGGGTAAAAATTCACTTTTTAGGCAAACATCAGCTGTTTATTCCCCCTTGGGGTTGGTTTTTTAAAGCCTTAGGCGGCAGCCCTGTGGATCGACGCAAAAACAACAATATGGTCGATGCTGTGGTGCAGCTATTTAATGACGATAACCAATATAAGTTGGCGCTGGCCCCCGAAGGAACCAGAAGCGCGGTTACTCGCTGGAAAACCGGCTTTTATCATATTGCCACTAAAGCCAAGGTGCCGATAATCACCGTGGGATTAGATTTTAAAACCAAGTCTATTGTGATTAATCAACCGCTGCATCCCAGTGGCGATGTTGCCACTGACATGAATCGTATTTTAGATTTTTTCCGTAATATTAACGGTCGCCACCCTAAGGTTATCCCGCACTATATTCCCTCGGATGAGCAGCCAAAAAGCTAGTGTGGCTTGATGCTACGAATATCATCCCCAGTAGGGCTTTGAAAAGCACGTAAACCAAATTCAGGTAAGATGGCAAAGACGTGATCAAAGATATCTGCTTGAATGCCTTCATAAAAGGCCCAGCGGACGTCATTGGTAAACACATATAACTCGATAGGCAGACCTTCTGGCGTTGGCGCAAGTTGGCGCACCATCAGAGTCATGTCTTTGTGTAGCTTATTATTTTGACGTAAATAGGCATCTAAATAAGCTCTAAACGTCCCCACATTGGTTAAGCGTCTGCCATTAACCGGCATATCAATATCACTAACCTGCTCATTGGCATGGGAAATTTCTGAGCATACTTTAGGGAAGTAATCTTTAAGGTAATTCACTTTCGACAACCGAGTAATATCGTCTTCTGTCAGAAAGTGGATACTATTAACATCAAGATTAATTGAACGCTTAATTCGGCGGCCGCCCTTTTCTGACATACCGCGCCAGTTTTTAAAGGCGTCTGATACCAGCGCATAAGCTGGGATCATGGTGATGGTATTGTCCCAGTTACGTACTTTTACGGTATTGAGTGATACCTCATCTACAGCACCATCAGCGCCATATTTGTCCATTTGAATCCAATCGCCTTTACTCACCATACGGTTAGCAGCTAATTGAATCCCAGCAACAAAGCCTAAAATGGTGTCCCTAAACACCAACATCACTAAACCGGTGGCAACACCTAAACCACTTAAAAAGTAAATTGGCGACTCATCTGCAATCACTGATATGCCAATAATAAAACCAACAAAGAATAAAAATAGTTTAAATAGTTGTACGAAGCTTTTAACCGGTAAGCGGCGACTAATCAGCCTGACATCAGCAATTTCATTTACCGCATCTAAACAGGCGTAAATCGCCCGAATAACAAAAATGACCACCAGCACGCTTAGGCCACGGTCAATGACTGAGCCCAGCAACTGTTGATGGGTTAAAATAATCGGGATCAGTAAGTCCAAGGTCATGATTGGCACTAACAAGGACAATTTTTCCAATACGCCATAGCGCATGAAAATATCATCCCAAGTCACGGTCGATTTACGGATCATCGCATTAACCGCTTTTACAAATACCTTTTTGGTAATGTAATAAGCGATAGTTGCCACAATAAAGCTCACCATCAGTAATATTGATGTTGCTACACTGTCAGAGGGCTGACTATTCACCCCAATATCAAGCAACCAACTGGCAATATCATCACGTAACTCGTTATCCACGCATTAATTCCTTACACATTTATACTGATTGAAAGACTAGGTTTACAACATCCAAAGCCATTATAGAGAACAAAGACTTATTGAGAACGATCCAAAATAGCATATTTATCGATTAATTAACCCGCTTTCAATTTGATAACAAGTTCGCCATCAAATCACCACCGCATTCAAACAAGGCGACAGCATACCAAAGTAAACTAATGATATTGGTTGCAAAGTTGAGCACATTAATTGACCTAGAGCTCCCTTCACTTACCATTGGAACATTAAAACGAATTGAGGTTCCTATGAAACACACTTGGCTAGCAGTCATCCTAACACTGAGCATTCTCTCGGTTAGCAGTAACGCCCGCGCAGAAACGGATGAACAAAAGTTTAAGCCTTCGACTGCCTTGTTAGTGGATTTTATCGATAGCCGCGGCGATATGTTTGGTATCACCCTTGCCATGAAACATTTTGACCCTGATTACGCCGACTGGGGCTATTATATTGGTTATGCTTGGGGTGATAAATACGACCTTGATGTACCAGAGCCGGCTGAAGCTTATGCCGAAGAATACATGTGGCGCTTTGGGTTAAGCTATAGCCTAACTGAAAATTTTAATCTCTATGGCGGCGCCACGGTTTTTATAAACGAACAAAACTACACCAACAATATTTCCACCCGCGAAGTTAACGGCAAGCCGCGCTGGGAATCTAACCGTGATAAAGACTGGGGCGCTGAAGTTGGCGTGCGCTACACAGTGTTTGATAGCTTTGTCATCGGCGCGGGTTACGACACCAGTGCCGAAGCGGCAATAATCTCCATTGGTTTTACCATGTAAGCATTATCAAAATCGTCATAATAGAAAAAGGACCCGCTGGTCCTTTTTTTGTTTTGAGTCTTTTTATTCAAGCCTTTTGTTTCAAGCTGCTAACTCGCTACCCCCTAAAAGCTCACTAACATACCCGCAGGTAAGTAAGTATTGAAGCTGGCGCTATAGAGTAAATCTGTCGCCGCTTCGATATCCGGCGCAAAAAAGCGGTCTTTATCGTAATACGCTACCACTTCACGCAGCTCGGCTTTGGCTTTCACTACCGCATCACTGGGTTGTAATGGAGTGCGAAAATCTAACCCTTGCGCTGCAGCTAATAGCTCAATCGCTAACACCCCACGGGTATTTTCAGACATATCACGCAACCGACGAGCTGCAAAAGTTGCCATAGACACATGATCTTCCTGATTCGCCGAGGTCGGTAAACTATCCACAGAAGCTGGATGCGCAAAGGTTTTGTTTTCAGATGCTAATGCCGCCGCCGTCACCTGTGCAATCATAAAGCCTGAGTTCACCCCACCATTTTTAACTAAAAACGGCGGTAATTTCGATAAGCTAGAGTCAATCAACAATGCTATGCGGCGCTCGGCAATTGAGCCTAACTCAGCAATAGCAATGGCAAGGTTATCTGCCGCCATCGCCACAGGCTCAGCGTGGAAGTTACCGCCAGAGATAATATCGCCGGTGTCTTGGAATACCAGCGGGTTATCGGTCACGCCATTGGCTTCAACCCCTAACACTTCACCAGCGTGGCGAATTTGCGTTAAACACGCCCCCAACACCTGCGGCTGGCAACGCAAAGAGTATGGATCTTGCACTTTTTCACAATCTACATGGCTTTGACTGATCTCAGACTCATCAGCTAGCAAGTGACGGAAGATAGCCGCTGAATCAATTTGACCTTGTTGGCCACGAGCCGCGTGAATACGGGCATCAAACGGGCTACGACTGCCCATAGCCGCTTCAACACTCATGGCGCCAATAACTGAACTGGCAGCAAATAAATCTTCAGCATGGAACAAACCTTCAAGGGCTAATGCCGTTGAGGCTTGGGTGCCATTAAGCAGTGCTAAACCCTCTTTTGCAGCCAGCTCTATCGGTTTAAGTCCTGCAATTTCAAGCCCTTCTGCTGCTGTAATGATTTGACCTTGGTAGCTCATCTCACCTTCTGCCAGCATAGGTAAACACATGTGCGATAACGGGGCTAAATCACCTGATGCGCCCACTGAGCCTTTTTCTGGAATACACGGATAAACACCGGCATTAACCAACTGAATAAGAAAGTTAATCACTTCTAAGCGAATACCTGAAAAGCCGCGGCTTAATGAGTTAATTTTTAGCACCATCATTAAACGCACTGTGGCATCTTGCATGTATTGGCCTGTGCCCGCAGCGTGTGATAACACGATTGAGCGCTGCAATAACTGCAAATCTTCTGGGGCAATTTTGGTGTTAGCTAATAAGCCAAAGCCAGTATTAATGCCATATACAGTTCGGCCTTCATCTAATACTTGTTGCACTATCGCGGCACTGGTATTAATTTCAGGAATCGCTTCTTCTGCCAAGGTTAGATGAACTGCACCACGGCCAATACGGCGTAATTGCGCTAACGTCAGTGTGCCTGGTTTTAGGAGCAGTTTATAAGGTGTTGCAGTCATTATTTAGCTCCTTGCATTGGCAAATCTAGGCCTTGTTCTTCAGCGCATTGTTGCGCAAGTTCATATCCAGCATCAGCATGGCGCATCACGCCTGTGGCTGGGTCATTCCATAATACTCGGCCTAAACGCACTGCTGCATCATCACTGCCATCGGCAACAATCACCACGCCAGAGTGCTGACTAAAGCCCATACCCACACCGCCGCCATGGTGCAATGACACCCAAGTTGCACCACTTGCAGTATTGAGTAAGGCATTCATTAACGGCCAATCAGATACCGCATCAGAGCCATCGAGCATGGATTCGGTCTCACGATTTGGGCTGGCAACCGAGCCAGAGTCTAAATGATCACGGCCAATGACAATCGGCGCTGATAGCTCGCCATTTTTAACCATTTCATTAAAGGCTAATGCTAAGCGGGCGCGGTCTTTTAGTCCCACCCAACAAATTCGTGACGGTAAACCTTGAAAGGCAATCCGCTCGCGCGCCATATCTAACCAGTTGTGCAAGTGAGGGTTATCAGGAATAAGCTCTTTGACCTTGGCATCAGTCTTATAGATATCTTCAGGGTCGCCCGATAATGCCACCCAGCGAAACGGACCAATACCTTCACAGAAAAGAGGACGCACATAAGCTGGCACAAAACCTGGGAAATCAAAGGCGTTTTCAACCCCTTCTTCGAAGGCCATTTGACGAATGTTATTACCATAATCTGTTGTGGCCGCCCCTGCCGCTTGCAGCGCCAGCATGGCTCTAACTTGCACCGCCATTGACTGCTTAGCCGCTTTAACCACTGCCGCTTCGTCAGTTTTACGCATTTCAGCAGCTTGCTCTAATGTCCAGCCTTGAGGTAAATAACCGTTTAATGGATCATGGGCAGAAGTTTGATCGGTCACCACATCAGGGGTAATACCACGCTCAACTAACTCAGCAAAAATATCGGCAGCGTTACCCAATAGGCCAACGGACACAGGCTTACCAGAGGCATTAGCCTCATCAATCATGGCTAATGCTTGATCAAGACTGGTAGCTTTTTTATCGACATATTGAGTGCGCAGACGAAAATCAATGCGAGTTTCATCTACTTCACAGGTTAATACTGAATAACCCGCCATAGTGCCGGCTAAAGGCTGCGCGCCGCCCATGCCGCCAAGGCCACCAGTTAAAATCCACTTACCCGCAGATGAGCCCCCAAAGTGCTGCTTGGCCATGGCGACAAAGGTTTCATAAGTGCCCTGAACAATGCCTTGGGAGCCAATATAAATCCACGAACCGGCGGTCATTTGGCCGTACATCGCCAAACCTTTTTTATCCAGCTCATTAAAGTGTTCCCAGTTAGCCCAATGTGGCACTAGGTTAGAGTTAGCAATAATCACCCGCGGCGCATTAGTGTGGGTTTTGAATACCCCCACAGGTTTACCTGACTGCACCATCAAGGTTTCGTCATCTTCTAGACGTTGCAGTACTTCAATTATTTTGTCGTAACACTGCCAATCACGCGCCGCGCGGCCAATACCGCCATAAACCACTAAATCTTCAGGGCGCTCGGCTACATCAGGATGCAGATTGTTCATTAACATCCGCATTGGCGCTTCTGTCATCCAGCTTTTACAACTCAATTGACTGCCATGAGGGGCAATAATGCGGCGGCTAGGGTCGTGTCTTTTACTAATGGTGTTATCCATATTTTCCTCTTCAACTAACATTGTCAGCTTGATGTCTAATATTTTTAGGTTTTTTTAATGATGTTCTGTTTAGAAGCAGTTAACTGTTAAAGGTTAAATGGCCCCCTAAACTAAATTTACTGCCGGGGTGAACCAAGCGCGCAAAGCTCACCACGCCTTTGCGTGACCAAGTGCGACGCAAAATTTGTAAGCAAGGCTCTGTTGGCTCAATATTTAATAATTGCTGCATTTGCTCGCTGGCAATGATGGCTTCGATGCGATGACGGGCTTCGGTTAAAGGCGCCACCTTGGATAAATATTCATGGGGGGTTAATTGGGTAAAGTCTTGCAGTAAGTAGTCAGGCACTAATTCTGGATTCACAAAGCGCTCTTCGACCTGTAATGGCGCATCTTGCTCGCAGTGCAGCAATACCGAGTAATACACAAGGTCGCCAATTTCTAATCCTAAGGCCACCGCAACGGGTCTTGTGGCAGCAATTTGGGTTAACTTAAGCTGCTTAACACTGTAGCCATGACCACGGTCTTTAATTTCATCGGCAATGTTTCGAATGGCCAATAATGATGACTGCGATTTAATCCCCGCCACAAAAGTACCAATACCTTGAGTGCGCTCTAACACCCCAGCCTCCACCAGCTCAGTCAATGCTCTTCTTGCTGTCATGCGACTACAAGAAAACAACTCAGCAAGTTGATTTTCTGATGGCACTTGATCATTTTCTTGCCATTCACCCGCTTCGATACGAGCCAGAATGGATTGCTTTATTTGTGCAAATTTAGCCAACACGGATTTCGCCCAGCCCTTGATGTGATTAAAAATCTACCAACAACCTTACCTTGTATATACAAGTTAAAACAAGTACTGTTTTGTGATAAAGTCTAAAAAATGAGTATTTTCAGGAGCGGTTATGTCGTGGGATCATGTGTGGATTGATGTCAATATTGCAACAATGGATCCAAGCAGTTCAGTCGCTTATGGCGCAATAACCGATGCCGCCATTGCAGTAAAAGACGGTAAAATTGCTTGGATGGGCCCGCGTAAAGAAATGCCTGAATTTGATGTATTTGAAATGCCCATCTATCGCGGCAAAGGCGGCTGGATCACCCCAGGGCTGATTGATGCCCACACCCATTTAATTTTTGCAGGCAATCGCGCTAACGAATTTGAAATGCGCCTCAAAGGCGCCAGCTATGAAGATATCGCCCGCGCTGGCGGTGGGATTATTTCAACCGTAAAAGCGTGTCGTGAAGCTGACGAAGCCGAGCTATTTGAACTTGGCAGACAAAGATTAAACGCCTTAGCCAAAGAAGGCGTCACCACGGTCGAGATTAAATCAGGCTATGGTTTGGATACCCAAACCGAAGTCAAAATCCTTAAAGTGGCCCGCGAACTTGGCCGTAATCATCATGTTGATGTTAAAACCACTTTCTTAGGCGCTCATGCGATACCTGAGGAATATAAAGACACTGCAAACAGCACCGCACGAAGTGATGCCTATATTGATATGGTGATTAACGACATGCTGCCTGCGGTTATCGAGCAAAACCTTGCCGATGCAGTGGATGTTTTTTGTGAAAACATTGCCTTTAACCTTGAGCAAACAGAGCGAGTATTAACCGCCGCCAAACAGGCCGGTTTAGATATCAAACTCCACGCTGAGCAATTATCTAACTTAGGCGGCTCCGCTATGGCGGCAAGAATGGGGGCTAAATCAGTCGATCATATTGAATACCTTGATGAAGCAGGGGTTATCGCGCTCAGTGAACATGGTACCTGCGCAACCTTGTTACCCGGCGCGTATTACTTTTTACGTGAAACCCAAATGCCGCCAATAGATCTGTTACGCAAACATAATGTACCTATGGTGGTCGCCAGTGATTTTAATCCGGGCTCATCGCCGATTTGCTCAACCTTATTAATGCTCAACATGGCCTGCACCTTATTTAAGCTGACTCCAGAGGAAGCCTTAAAAGGCGTGACCATTAATGCCGCCAAAGCTTTAGGTATTGAAGCCAATGTCGGCAGTTTAGCCGCCGGCATGACAGCTGATTTCTGCTTATGGGATATCAGCACTCCAGCGCAACTGGCCTACTCTTATGGGGTGAATCCTTGTAAGGATGTGGTTAAAAACGGCGTGTTAGTGCATCAATAAAGCCTTGCTTTAACTTGCGACTATTGAGTCAGCTCAATCTCGACCCGCCGCGAGTATTTCCTTTGACTCAAGCGTAACAACAAAAAAGTGCTTAACCTTTTCGGGCTAAGCACTTTTTAATCACTGTAAACAAGGTTCAAATTTAAACGATTTTGATTAAACCAATAACCTTAATCAGTTGGGTGACGTTTGCCCTTTTTATTCTTCATTGGGTCGCCGTCATAACCTAATGCTTGCCAATCAAGGCGCTGACCTTTGTTATGGCAATCGCTACATTGTAGGGCTTGCTCTTTAGGTGAAACCATGTGATTGATACGCCACCACATTTCAGTTTCCACAAAGCCATGTTCACCGCTATAACTGAGGCCTTTTTCTTTCATGGTGGTATTAGCTTCCATGCCAAGTTTTGATGCTAAGTCCCAATCGAACTTGTCCCAATAGCCATTTTTACCAAACACTTTAGGGGTAATTAAAATATTCAATTTGCTGTCGAATATCTGTTTACCAGTATGGACTTTAAACGGGTAGATTTTGGCTTTGCTGTCATTGATATCACCCAAAGGATAAGTGAGTTTTATCACCTGAGCTGGATCAATTTTATCACCCGCCATATAGGCATCAGCTTTACCGTTAAACCAAGCATATTGCGGCGGCACCATTTTTTGCCATTCAAAACTCCCTTTCTTATTCATAAAGGTTTTTTTGCCGTTTTTGTCTTTGGTTTCAGTTAACTCTTGCCCTGCTGTTGACCAGTCCCAGCGCATTTTTGTTGGCTCATTACGAGCAAAAAATGGGATGTGACAGGTTTGACAGGCGACCGCAGCAGTATGAGTATTAAGCTTTTTATTGTCATGGGGTGCACTATCATGGCAGTTTTCACAACCAATGGGATTTTCTCCCCCTGGTGACACGCCCATGGCATTGCCAGAGATTTGATGACTTGCTGTGGTATGACAGGTTTGGCATTGGAAGTCATTGCCGTCAGTGTCCATATGCACATCGGTATCTTTTTCAGGATATGACATGGAAGAGTCTAAATCCCCATGCTTCACCGCGTCACCACCGCCACCATAAAAATGGCAAGTACCGCAGTTATCTCGAACCGGTTGACCGACATTTTGTGCTACCCGCTCAAGATTCACTTTCGCCATCGCTTCACCCGCGCCAGCAGGCTCTTTAATGTAAGTTCCTGTGGTGTCATGGCACACTAAACAATCCACTTTAGTCATATCAGTAAAGTCAAAGCTGTTGTCTTTCCAGCCATAACCCGCATGACAACTGGTGCAGCGCGGCTCGTTACCACTAATGGAGACGCAAAAATTATTGATACTATTTTTTTTACCGCGCTTCACAGTGCGGCCTGGTAATTCTTGCTCTAACTCCCAAGTCCAATGGGAAGACTTCATAAACTCTTTCGCATGGTCTTCATGGCATTCAATACATTGCTCAGTGACGTCTGAGCCTTGGGTAAACGGCCCCTCAATCACTTCTTTATGATCAAATTCTGCATAGGCCATCTGACTGCAAAAGGCTAATGCGACTACTAATTTCATGGTTTTCATATAAGGCTCCTAGCCCCTGCCACGCAGGGGCACCATGTTTAGAAATTAACTGTTAATGATGCATTTACATCATAAGCAGTATCAACAACAGGCAACATGGAATAGGCAGAGCCTGCAATCACATCATCAATTTTTTGCGGTGCGCCCACTGGAGTGCCACTACCGGTATATTCATAGTCGTAATACAGCCCTGCGACCTTGATAAACATTTTAGGATTGATATCAAAGATGTAATAGGCTTCAGCAACATGGCCACGAGTCGCTAATTTGCTGCCAATTGGGTCATCTTGAGCTTGGGTGAACGGCGTCCAGTATTCAGAGCCATAGTTATATTCAAGGCCAAATTTACCCATTGGTGCAGGCATTTGGAAACCAACATAAATACCATAGCCGTCTTTTGTTGAGGCATCATCAGCAACCGTTGGCATCATAATGATTTCAGTACCGGTGCTGTTAAGCTGCGCTTCAAAAACGGCATCAGATAACATGCCACCAAACATACCGCTGTTGCCATTTGGCTCAGCGCGAGTCCAGCCTAATGAAGCAAAGGCTTTAAAGTCTTCATCACTTTCATAGGCATAACCCAAACCACCTAAGTACATATCACCAATCACGCCACTGGGTTGTACGCGGGTGACAAAGTTAAAGTTGTCGAACTTTTGCATATCTTGATACATGGTTGGCGCAAATATACCTGCCAACTGAGTTGGAAATGCCATGGTGCCTTTGAAGCCATCATTAACATCTTTGGCGCCAAATAAGGTTAACTGTAAGAAGTGGTTACCATCGTTAATGGCATCAATATTAAAGCCGCCTAAATGGGTATCTTTGGTGACGATATCGCCAAACATTTCGCCATTGCCCCACTGAGACTCAAAACCTTGGCCATAGCAAAAGCGCACCACTTGGCCATCAATACCAGTAATTTCACCGAGTTTGTAACCTAAAGTGGCGCCGTCAAAGTTAAAGTTAACTAAATGACCAGATGGGGTACCGCCACGCATTTCGTTTTCACGGTAATGACTTGGTGGGCCGTAAGTTGATGGACGACGACCAATTGACAGGTAAGTTTGACTGCCACCTATATTACGCCAGTCAAAATAGGCTCTTTCCACTCTGAGCCAATCACCACTGGTATTGCCACTACTGGTGCCATCCATGGTGAATGAGCGCCATGAATCAAACACTTGTGTGCCAGTTGAATCGCCCCAGTTTTTATACATAGATAAACGACCCGCAAAGCTGACGTTATCCCACACTTTAGCTTTCATATTTAAGCGTAAACGAGTGGTATAAAGTAAGTCATTGTCGATGTCTTGAACTGTTTTAGGCGCGAGTACATAGGGCATAACACCTTGTAATTGGCCACTTTGAAATGCTTGAGCTAAAGCAGGATTGGTCGCCATCATTTGCCCAAGTGGTGAGTCAGCGCTAGTAGGGTCGCCAAATGCTCCTGACATGGCTTTGGCGCCAAAATCTGAAAAATTAACATTAATGGCAGGATTCCAAGTCACATCTTGATAGTGCAATGAATGCACTTTGGTTCTAAAGTCACCTGTGATAGTTAATCTATCTAAGGCGCTATGGCGCTCAGTTTTATCCACCCGTGAATTAAGATCGTCAAGCTCTTCGGTTATTTCGGTTAATTGCTGTTTTAGCTCTGCCATTTTTTGAGCATCATCATTGGCTGATGACGGTGCTGCGGCCATGGCCGCACCACTAAACGCTAATGCATTGGCAACGAGTATTGATATTAAGGTACGCATAATTTGGCTTCCTTTTATTTTGCCTAAACCATCCAAATACATAGGTTTAGGCTAAATTTTGGCTGCAGAAATCCCTGAGCGATAAACTCAATTTTTCTGCTTTTTATCTGGATTAACTGATGGTGTTGCTGGCTTATTCTGACTTTTGCATTAAGTCTAAGCCGCCATCAGGACGCACGATTTCCGCTAGCCGCAGGTTTGTGGCTGATCAGAGTCCGCTGCGTGGTCATATAAAAACTGCTGAATATCTTTCAGATCTTTTTCTGATAGGGCTTTGAATACTTCAGGCTTAGCCTTATGTTGATCGCGCTTGAAAAATCTGTCCCACTGGCTCATGGTTTTTGCCATTGGGGTTAACTCAGGGCCTTCGGTGCCGACACTATGGCAAGCTTTACATTGTTTTTTATACAGATGTTTACCCTTTTTAGGGTTGCCGCCATCAGCTGCAAAACTGCCGCCAATCATGCACATTGCCACTAAGGCTACTGTCATCGCTATTTTTTTGTTCATCATTACTACCTCATCAATTTTTCTTTAGTTCTTTTTATCAATCAAGACAAACCAAATCTTTAATGCCTTGTTAAAGATGTTACTTAAAATAGGTAGACATTAATTTGACCTTGATCATATTCATGAGATAAATCTAATTGATAAAAACATAATTGAATAAAATCTAATTGAGCGAGTAATAACAATACTGATTTTTATACTTTTTAAGTATTAGTAAGTTGTGAAAAACTTAGCTAGGGGGTGAATGAGTACAGCAGTGAAATAAAATGACGCAAGCTATAACCCGAAAATCAACCACAAAAAAAGTCGCCAATAAGGCGACTTCTTCAGCGTATTAGTTACAGTAAGGTTAATCGTCGCTAAGTTCGTTTATCGGTAACCAGTTCACTTTAACCCCAGCTTGTAAAAACATATCTTGGCTAATTTTAATCTTGTCGCCCCAGCGAGACAAAAAGTCTGTGCTTTGCTCAGGGCAGAACACCCCGGTTATCCCGGTTTGGATAATCTTGGCAGCACAGTTAGGGCAAGGAAAATGGGTCACCCAAATATCACAACCATCTAAATCTCGCTTAGCAAATAAAATGGCATTTTCTTCCGCATGCAGGGTTTTAAGTAGCTTCATATCACGGTCATCGGTTTCTGCACTGTCAGAAATACCATGGGGATAACCATTAAAGCCAACAGACACTATACGGTTATGCTTGGTGATCACCGCGCCCACTTGGGTAGAGGGATCTTTACTCCAAGAGCCTACCAGTTCTGCCATTTGGAAAAATCGTTTTGCCCATTTTGAGATCATAGTAATAGCCTTTTAAGGTGATGATGTTTTTAGCTAAGTAACTGAATTCATCATACCTAATGTTGTTAACATTCTCACCTTTTCTACAGTAAGATTGTTGAATATTGGCTGTTTTCATCTGCGTAGCTAGCAAAAATATAAATACTGCCGACTGATTTGTGCGTTACTGCGCCACAAGTTGTTATTTGGACTAGCCAATAGCCCCAATAAAGCTTAGGATCTTCAGCAGGCAAACTTAAGGATTGGAGTACATATTCATTATGGGTATTAGAGCGATTATCGTAGATACAGCGGGCACCACCACTGATCTAGATTTTATTCAAGATGTACTATTTCCTTATTCAAAAAAGGCTATGGGTGATTTTCTAGCGCAAAATCAACATAACCCGCTAGTTGAATACTGTATCAGTGATGTACGCGACTTAGCATTAGAAGCAGACGCTTCAATTGAACGCGTTACTGAAATCCTCTCTCAATGGATTGATGAAGACCGCAAAGCTACGCCATTAAAAACCTTACAAGGGTTAATTTGGAAGCAAGGTTATGCCGCTAACGAGTTTACAGGCCATATCTATCCAGATTTTATTGATGCCATGCCAGGCTTAGAAGCGAGCAATATTCGTCTTTATAGCTTTTCGTCAGGCTCTGCTGAAGCGCAAAAACTATTATTTAGCCACAGCGATGCGGGTGATTTAACCCCTAAATTTAGTGGCCATTTTGATACCCGTACCGGTAACAAATTAGATAAGCAGGCCTACTGCAATATCTTAAATACCATCAGCTTGAGCCCTAAGCAGGTATTGTTTATCTCTGATGTGGTAGAAGAGCTAAAAGCCGCTGAAGCAGCAGGTCTACATACCCGCCATATGGTGCGTTTTGAAAACCAAAAAACGGCTAAGTTTGCGCAAATCAAAAGCTTTGCTGAGTTAACCATTGATTAAGCATGGTTAACGACCATAAAAAAACGACCTTGATGGTCGTTTTTTTATGGCTTACGTCTTACAAAATAAGCTATCTAAAACCAGCCTTCAAATTTGCAAAACCACTTATTGGGCCGAATAATAAGACGCTGGAAACGCAGGAGAAATACACTGCTTAACTGTAAATGTGTAGCCGTATTTACCTTTCTCTTTATCAGCGCTAATCTCTAAAATTTCATAGTCATTAAGCTCAACCACTTTACTGTCTTTAATGTGCTCACAACGAGAAAATTGGTCAGCCTCAAAATAATACACAAAGCCTGCTACCATGCTTCTTACCAACACTCGGTAAGCTTCACGCACTAAGTCATAACGGCGCTCAGTATTTTCATCGCTAAAGTTAATATTAAATGAATCAGCGGCCGCAATATCTTCGGTTGATTCTCCGGTAATATCTTCAATCAGCTGCTTAGTCTTTTCAGATTCAACTTCTTCAAAGCCAACTTGTTCAGGTGTTGATTGTTCAGAGGTAGGCTCTGCTAAATCTGCAGCAATATCTGCTGGCGCTAAATTACCCTGGTTAATTTCAGCGATAGAATTACCCGTCATATCTTTAACCAGCTGTTCAAGCTCTTGGGGGATTTTCTCTTCAGCGATTGGCTTTGCAGGAATTGGCTCTTGCGTTGTAGGCTCTGGCGCTTTAACAACATTTCTTCCCTGCACACTGGCTTCTTCTTTTAATAAGCTCGCCATCCTGGCCTTGGGGTCAATGCTATCAAAACTGTGTTCAAAATCTCCCAGCAGCAAGATATTGGTCAGCACGATATAAGCCAGGATCACCCGTAACAAAATAGTCCGTTTACGGTAATGCTCGCTGTTGGTAAAGCTAATCGCTTTCACACCAACCAATTTAAAAAATGGTCGGAATACAAAATATAGTGGGATAGCAAACTGAAGCAGCATTAAAGCGATGCCACTGATCACCACAAACCACACAGGCATATACAGCAGCACCACTAAATTGTGGGTATAAGCTAAGTGCTGAGCCGAAATACCGGTGACTTCATTCACCACGGTACCAGCCCATACTAGTGAAAAGTTAGCTATCACCGCATAAAACAATAATAAAAAGGCTTTGCCGGCCAAACTATGCCAGGTTTTAGTAAACAGTGGCCAAAACTCGACCATCATCGCAATCATGGCAATGATAGCCACTAAGGTGAAACCATCAAAAACCAGCATCAGCAGAAACGCAATAAAGTATAGCTTTTGCGCCACGGTGAGCTTGCCGATAACGGTTTTAAAGTAGGTGAGAATAGCGCCTGGCAAGGCGCGCCAACTATTTATGGGTTCGCTGATTAGCTGCTGCAAGCGAGCATAGTTTAAGGATTTCAAGTTCTGCGCGTTCCCTAGCAATGACATCAATATTGATTATCAAAGCATATTGGCAAATCGATAGCAAAGAATTAGCCGAGGTTGTTGAATTTGTTAGCGACTGATATGCTGCACAAAATTCAAACAAACGTTTAAATAAAGTGGTGTTATGGAACAGTTTATCGCGCAAAACTCAATTATTACTGAAATCCCTGTGGCATGGGGAGAAATGGATGCTCTTAATCACGTCAATAATGCGGTGTATTTTCGCTATTTTGAAACCGCAAGAATTGAATTTTTCAGTCAAATAAACATGATGGATGAATTGAAAAAAACCTCGGTGGGCCCAGTACTTAGTGAAACTCAAGCGAAATTTAAGCGCCCAGTGACCTTTCCTGACACGCTACTGGTTGGCATCACTATCAGCGATATTAAACAAGACCGCTTTATGATGCATTACCGTGTTTTTAGTAAAGCCCAACAAGCGATTACCACTACAGGCAGCGCAAAAGTGGTGATGTTTAACTTTAAAACTGGCCAAAAAGCCACTCTGACTGCTGAATTATTAGCAGCATTAGAGCAGCATGGCGAATAGCTTATAAGCTAGATTACTCTGCAGGGCCAGTTAGTTGCGCTAGTTGGCTTTTTACTGCATCAGTTAACGGCTTACTCTTTTCTGCTTGATAATCGTAATGCACCATAGTGGTTTTGGCCTCTGCTGTTTGGCGACCATTTTGCCAACAGCTTTGAGCTATTTCAAAACTGCTGTTACCCACTCGGCTCACATAGGTTTTTACCGTTACTTCAGCACCATAAAAAGTCGGTGCGTTAAAAGCTATCGTAAAACCAGCAATAATCATGTTCCATTTCGACAAATCTTGGCCGGGATTCACAATCTCAAAAATCGGCTCACGCGCCGCTTCAAACCACACTGGGATCACTGTGTTATTGATATGGCCTAAGGCATCGGTTTCGCAAAAACGTGGCGTAAGATTCAGGGTAAATTGAGTATCAGACACAGGTAAGTCCTTTTATTATTATTGTTTTTAAGCTGTTATAACCAGCGGATTTAAACTCGGCAGCCGATAGCTTAAGCGACCTTCGTGTTTGAGTCACCTATAAATAATGGCCACAAAAAAAGGGAGCTATCAGCTCCCTTTTGAAATAAATGTAAACCAGTAACTTATTCGTACTGCCGTACTGATTTAATCCGTACTAGCGAGCGTACATCGCATTAATTTCACGGTCATATTTAGTATAAATATTCTTACGACGCAACTTCATGGTTGGGGTGATTAACCCTGACTCAGTCGAGAATGCTTCCGGTAGTAAGGTGAATTTTTTAATTTTTTCAAACCCAGCCAATTCATGTTGTAGCTCTTTTAAACGTTGCTCAAAATGCTCAATCACATGAGAGTGACGCAGTAATTCCAGCGGCGACTCGTAAGTAATACCTTTCTGTTTTGCCCACGCATCTAACGACTCAAATGCAGGTACGATCAAAGCAGAAACATAGTTGCGCGCATCTGCGACAATAGCCACTTGCTCGATGAACGGACAACAGCTGACCTTACCTTCAACCCGTTGCGGCGCAATATACTTACCGTTTGAGGTTTTCATTAACTCTTTAATGCGATCGGTAATATATAAGTTACCTTCAGCATCTAGCATGCCGGCATCACCGGTTTTTAACCAACCCTCTTCAAAAGCTTCTGCGGTATCTTGTGGGCGATTATAATAACCACGCATTACCGTCTCACCGCGAATTAGAATTTCGTTGTTATCGCCAATTTTAACTTCCATTGCATGTAATGGCTTGCCGTTTGACCCCGATACTCGGTTATCTAACGTATTACAGGTTACTGTAGCGCAGGTTTCTGTCATGCCATAACCACATAAAATAGGTACGCCAATGCTATGGAAAAAACCGCCGACATTAACATCTAATGCAGCGCCGCCCACAGGCATAAATTTAAGGCGTCCGCCCAGTACATTTTGCAATTTACTAAAGACTAATTTGTTGGCCAATTTCCACTGTGTAGATAAAGCGAAACTGGCACGTTTACGGCCTTGGCTTACTTCAAACTGACGCGCACCCACACCGATTGCCCAGTTAAACAGCTTTTGACGGATTGCCGGGGCGCTATTCACCTTGTCATGAACTGCGCTATACACTTTTTCTAAAAAGCGTGGCACCACACATAAAGTATGAGGCCTAACCGCAGCAATGGCTTCTTTAACGCGGTTGGTGTCATTTAGATATACATTATGACCACCGCGGCAAAGTACGTAGAAGGTCCAACCACGCTCAAATACATGGCTTAATGGTAAAAAGGCTAACGATACATCACCTGATTTAAAAGCGATTTCAGCATCATGCTGCTCAACCATTGATGCGATATTACGGTAATCCAGCATCACACCTTTTGGGTCACCTGTGGTGCCTGAGGTATAAATAAGGGTCAGTAAATCATCAAGGCTGGTTTGTGATAAACGAGACTCTAGCTCGGTTGCACTTGCTGGCGAGGTCTCAGAAATTAATAAGTCATCAAAATGAAAATGCTCATCTGATACTAATGCGACTTGACTGTCGAATACAATCACGTGCTCAACACTTGGGCATTGAGCTTGAATTTTACGAGCGGTGACATACTGGCTTTCATCACCAGCAAAAATAACTTTAGCGCGAGCATCGTTAACGATAAACACCGCTTGTTCCATTGTACTTGTTGGGTATACAGGTACGACAACAGTACGGGCTTTTAATGCGCCGATATCAGCACAGCTCCACTGGGGGCTGTTTTGCGCCACAATGACAACTTTGTCCTGGGCTTTTAGTCCAAAGTCGATCAACAGTTGTGCGACTTTGTTGGTAATAGTATCAAACTGGCTCCAAGAAACTTTATTCCATGGAGCGGCCATCTCAAATCCTTCGAGGGCGATTTTATCTTTTAATGCTTGGCTTTGCTGCTGTAGCAGTCTTACTAAGTGAAATTTTTCAAGAGACATTACTAACCACCTTTAAGCTTACAAGTGTTCCGCTTTTGCGGGCATTCTACTGCAAGCCATCAGGAATAATAAGCGTTTTTAGTCTAAATTAAGCGCAATTCACAGTTTTAGGTCGATTTTTACATTTGCGCAACAGGTTTTTCCCATAACTTGTCTTTGTTGATAACCAGCAAAATAGCCATTAACACCAGTAACTCGATGTCACCGCAATAATATATTGCCTCAATCTCGCCCTGCTCTGGTAACTGCAACAAGACACTCGCTAACCATATAAGCTGTATGAGCATGATAATTAGCGACTGGCTGTGGTTTACTATATTGATCAACTTATCTAACAATTGTCATCGGACAATGTAGCCTTACAACTTGCGATATTGTGGCTTTAAAGCGACTACCAGCAAAAAAGTAACCTCATTATTCGCGTTATAGTCATTAACAAGCGCTGTTGAGGCTTACAAAATGGACCCGCTAAACCCTGTTTCGCGCTAAAATTTGGCAATACAAATACACTTGAGGTACATAGACAATACTGGACACGTGTTCGATAAATTAGTGAACACACCGCCAGTAGCTAACAGGTGATTAAGTCATAATGCTCAAATAACCTTAATTGACAGCTTCATAGTGAGCTTATAAATAAGTACACTCTAAGTAATTGACAGCAATGTTATTTAGAATCAATTTAAGAATTTACAACATGACTGCTATCGCAGTGCGAGTTAAAGCTACAAGTTAGAGATTTTCAGCATTTATTAAAGCTAAAAATTGCCGTCGGATTAACTGTGAGGTCCTTTGCCAGCCTCCTTAACGACGGTCGCACTTAAGCAAGCAGTCATGATTTATCCATAATCATCATGAAATGCAAAAAGGAAAGATGTCATGAACATCAACCAACTAATGTCACAAGGAGAGTCAGACATGGTTAACCAACCAATAAAGGTGGGCAGCAAAAAGCGTTCGTCTTTATTACTTTCGGCGCTAAGCATCAGTATTGGTCTAAGCGTTGCTATGAGCATCTGTAGCTTGGGGCTTAGTAGCGCCGCTTTGGCTGATGCTAGTCAAAACAAGATTGCAGTAAGTAACAGCGACATCTTATCTAGCTGCTACCTCGATGGTTTATCAGAGCAAATGCAATGTGGCTCACTTGAGCTTGCTGAAAACCCAGCCAAACCTGATGGCAAACAAATTGCGGTTCATTACGCAGTATTGCCAGCCATCAAGCCCAGCTTTAAAAAACAAGCCATGCTCGCCATTGCAGGCGGCCCTGGTCAATCGGCCATTGAAAATGCCGCGGGCTTTGATCGCATGTTAGCCAAAGTACGCCAAGATAGGGATATATTACTGATAGATCAGCGCGGCACGGGCCAATCAAACCTGCTGGCTTGTGATGATGACAATATGTCGATGCTATCTTTTAATGATGACGATATTGATATCACCAAAGACACCCAAGAATGCCTTGATAACCTTGATGCCGATGTCAGCCAATATGGCAGCTTAACTGCACTAACCGATTTTGAAGCCGTGCGTCAGCATTTAGGTTATGAAAAACTGCACCTTTATGGTGTATCTTACGGTACCCGCATGGCGCAGCTTTATATGCGTGAATACCCGCAAGCCATAGCCACAGTAACCTTAGATGGCGTTGTGCCAATGCAGCAAAGTGTTATCGCCATTGGCAGCGCTATTGACCGTGGCTATGATTTATTATTTAAAGATTGCCAGCAAAACGCCCAATGTCAGCAGCAGTTCCCTGAGTTGAAGCAAGAGTTTGAAACAGTAGACTCAGCCCTAGCTAAAGCGCCTATTATTACCCAAACTCGCGACCCACAAACCGATGAGATAGCCAGCTTTACCCTCACTCGCGGTAAATATAATGGCGCTATCAGAATGGCGTTATATATGCCCAATATTCGCGCCTTAATCCCCCATGCTATTCATCAAGCGGCATTAGGGAATTACCAACCAATACTTGGTATTTACACCCTGACAGCTGATAGCACAGGTATCGCCATGGGCATGCATGCCTCGGTTGTGTGTGGTGAAGATATTCACCGCATTACCGATGATATACGCCACCAAGCGCAAAACTCTTATATGAGTAGAACCATGCTCGAAGGCTTAGAAGCGACCTGTAACGTGTGGGCAATCCCCACGGTAGATGACAGCTTTAGTGACGCCATTGAAAGTGATATTCCAACGCTTTTATTATCAGGTGAGTTAGATCCAGCAACACCGCCAAGCTGGGGCGATATGGCCACTGAAAAATTGACTAATGCGAAGCATTTTACCTCTATGTATGCGACCCACGGCGTGGCCTATCAAAGCTGTGGGAATGAGTTAATCGCCGATTTAGTCAAGTCAGGTTCAATTGACGGTATCGATGCTGAATGCCTTGAACAAGACACCCGCCGCAGCTTTTACCTCAATGCCAATACTGTTGAAACCATTCCAGCAGGGGAAGAATAATCATGATTACCGTATCTAATCTCTCGAAGAAAATTGGTGACGTACAAGCGTTAGACAACTTAAGTTTCAGTGCCCATGACGGCCATATTACTGGCCTACTTGGCCCCAATGGCGCAGGTAAAACCACCTGTCTGCGCACAGTATTTGGCTTACTCGCTGCCGATGAAGGTCATGCTGAAATCGACGGTATTGATGTCGCCAAAGAGCCCACTAAAGCCAAAGCCCAGTTAGGCTTATTTCCTGATCCATTTGGCCTCTATGAGCGTTTATCTCCTAGAGAATATATCAGTTATTTTGCCCAACTTAGCGGCATGTCAAAAGCTGATGCTAAGCAAGCAACCACTAATGTGATTGCACAGCTTAAGCTAGAAGATATTGCCGATAGACGTTGTAAGGGGTTTTCCCAAGGTCAGCGGATGAAAACAGCATTAGCCCAGGCCATAGTCCACCAGCCAACTAATATTATTTTGGATGAGCCAACCCGTGGTTTGGATGTGATGAGTACCCGCTTACTGCGTGACATTCTAATCGAGCTTAAAGAAGCCGGTCATTGTGTGTTGTTCTCAAGCCATGTGATGCAAGAAGTCGCCGCGCTGTGTGACCAAGTGATTGTGATGGCCGACGGTAAGGTTGTTGCCACTGGTAGCCCTGCCGAGTTATGCCAGCAAACCGGTGAAGACTCATTAGAAGAAGCCTTTATAAAACTGATTGGAACTGACGAAGGGATCGCAGCCTAATGAAAACAGTGATAGCTATGGTTCAAAAAGAACTGATTGATGCAATGCGTGACAAGCGTTCGGTGATGGCGGGATTATATTACGCCATTGGTACGCCATTACTTATGTGCGGCATGTTCATGGTGCTTATTGGTCAGGTTACCAGCCCTGAAGATCTCAACATTAAAATCAGCAATGCTGACAATGCCCCTGACTTAGTACGCTATTTAAATAATCAAGGTATTACCCATAGCGATGATAACGACACCAAAGACATTGAGTTAATCATCAGTGCTGATTACGCCGCACAAATGGCGGCTGCAAAGCCAGCTGAAGTCACTCTGATTGCCGATAACTCTAATGAAAAGCTACAAAAATCAATTCGTAGAGTTGAGCTACAGTTGCAAGCTTACAGCAGTGAAATGGGCAGCTTACGCTTAATTGCCCGCGGCATTAATCCTGCTGTAGTGCAGCCGATTAAAGTGATTGTGGAAGATCGAGCAACACCCGACTCAAAAGGCGGCTTTATTCTCGGCATTGCGATTTTTACCATGATTTATTCGGTGTTTATCTCAGGAATGAACCTTGCTATTGATACTAGCGCGGGGGAACGTGAACGTAACTCGCTGGCATTACTGTTAAGCCACCCGATTAGCACCCGCCAGTTAGTGTTAGGCAAAATTATCGCAGTTACTTGCTTTGCCTTGCTGGGGTTAATCTTGATTTTAATCGTCTCTAAATTCGCTTATACCTTTGTGCCTTGGCAGCAGCTGGGCTTTAGCGTCACTATTTCGCCTGACTTTATGGCGCTGATGCTACTCATTGGCATCCCATTAGCGATTATGGCAGCAACACTGCAACTGTTTGTGTCATTTATGGCAAAGAGTTTTAAAGAGGCGCAGTCTTATCTGACTATGGTGTTATTTGTACCGCTGGCATTATCCATGGCCGCCAGTTATAACATCGCCCCAGATGTACTTGAGTGGCTTCCGGTTTCAGGCCAGCAGCAAGCGTTAATGGCGTTTATTAAAGGCCGTGAAGTGCCTATGTTGCAGCTGTTAGTTTCATCAGCTGCCACCATAGTGATTTCAATCGCCCTTGCACTAGGGTTAGAGCGACTACTTAAAAGTGAAAAAGTGGTCTTTGGATTGTAATGCCTGTTAATTAATCATTTGAACATGACTGGCTCAAGTAACATCGAGCCAGTCATGTTCAATCATCTACAAGGAGTTTGCTCGAAACAGGCAATGAACTTAAGCAGCTGATTAATTGACTGTCATTGTCATAGACTTCGTCATCATGAATAACCAGATTAAGGTTACCAACGGATATTAATATTAAATTTTTGCCTGTATGCCCTAGGGCTTAAGCTGGTGAGTTGAATAAACAGTTTTCTAAATGAACTGACATCCTCATAGCCGACCCGCTGAACAATATGCTCAATGGCAAGATCGGTAGTTTCCAGTAAGCGTTTCGCCTCATCCACACGTAAGCGCTGCATATAACTGGCTGGGGTTTCATTAACCGCTTTTTTAAAGCGTCTGATTAAGGTGCGTTTACCCACAGCAAATTTATCGGCAATGTCATCCAATGACCAATGCTGACTCAAATCTACCTGCATCCATAACTGCACCTTTTGGATCAGCTCATCATTATGTTGCTCAGGATTAATAGACATGGTCATAAAAGGCTGTTGAGAGCGATTGGGGTCAATCAATAATATCTTCGACATCTGTTGCGCCAACTCCTCGCCAGCCAGCATTGATACCAAATGCAGCGCCAAACTTAAATTTGAGGTAGTCGCCCCAGCGGTGTGAAACTGACCATCAGACACAATGAATGTATCCATACTCAAATCAACTTCTTTAAAGTTGCGCTCAAACATTTCCCTTAGCCACCACACCGTCGTGGCTCGCCTTTGGTTAAGTAGCCCCGATGCCGCTAGCAATAGTGTCCCAGAACAATAAGCCGCTAACGGTTTTTCACTTTCCACAAAGGTGGCTAGCGGCGCAAACAATGGCTCAAAATCGGTTAACAGCGCTTGAAAATCCTGCCGATTGGTCACAAAAGAGGCTGCCAAAATAACCGCATCAGCTTGCAAAATATCTTCAGGATGCTCAAAGCCTTTGGCAGGAATTTCGAATCCTTGGGTGGTTTTAACGTTTTCGCCATCACTGGAAATGACCTGACAATGGAATAAGTCTTCAGTCACCTCGGCATGCATCCGCCGCCAATAACTATTACAGAAACTGAA
Source organism: Shewanella sp. 10N.286.48.A6 (assembly GCF_002873135.1). Lineage (GTDB taxonomy): Bacteria > Pseudomonadota > Gammaproteobacteria > Enterobacterales > Shewanellaceae > Shewanella. The sequence continues at coordinate 14,866 of NZ_MCVI01000022.1, read as the reverse complement.
CACATCGAGAAAACTGACTAAACCACCTGCGACAACATTACCCGCAGCAAGAATGTAAATCCTTTTCATGATAAACCCCAAACAATGTCACTATCGACCCTGATTTTGTCAATAATGACACTTACGAACGGATTGTCTAGTTTTTATACTGATAGAGGTAAGTTTAAAGCTGGTCATTGAGGAGCTCAGCCAGTAACAACTTAGTGAATGAAATACCCAGTAAGGAAACTACAATGAAAAAGTACATACCACATATCGCACTCAGCATTGGCTATTTATTAATAAGCTGGGGATTACTATTTTGGCTAAACTTTAGTACTGAACCCGATATATTTGCCCACCTTGTTGCCATACCAAGTTTGGTATTATTTACCGGTTACAGTGCCAATTTAATCCTCCGAAAAGGGGCTTAAATGCTAGATTACAAACATAAAAACCAGCCGCGGCTGGTTTTTATTCATCGCTATAACAAACTTCTCAGCTCATTATTTAGCTTTCGGTCTAAATGGCTTAATTACCGCTTCATCACATTCTAAGAATGGGCCATCCATTAAATCAATGCAATAAGGAATAGCTGGGAACACTGCATCTAAGCATTCACGAATTGACTTAGGCTTGCCAGGTAAATTAACAATCAGTGAATCACCGCGTAAACCTGCTGTTTGACGAGACAAAATAGCCGTTGGTACAAACTTTAATGACTCAGCGCGCATTAGCTCACCAAAGCCTGGCATCATACGATCACACACCGCTTCTGTGGCTTCAGGAGTAACATCACGCTTAGCAGGGCCGGTACCGCCCGTGGTGACGATTAAACTACAATTCTGTACATCTGCCATCTCAATCAAGGTGGCTTCAATGACATCAGTCTCATCAGGGATAACTTTATAAACAGGTTCCCAGTCAGAAGTTAAGTACTCATTAAGTACAGCAATGATGGCCTTACCGGATAAATCTTCGTACACACCTGCGCTGGCACGGTCACTTACTGTAACGATACCGATTTTAGCTTTAGTCATGACGGGGTCCTTAAACTTGATCACATAAACAATAACGACTTAGATGAGGCTAAAATAACATAATTTATCAGCCATAGCGGAGAGATTGATCAACTGTTAACACAACAGTTGTTTATATTCGACTAGCAAACCAATAGCGTGGCTTCCAATAAACATTATCCATACTGGAAATAATCACCCCTTTTTTGGTCGATACATGTAAGAAACGATTACCAGACAAATACACCCCTACATGGCGGCCACTGCCCGTTGTTTTAAAAAACACTAAATCACCACTTTGTAAGTCACTTTTAGCAATGCGAGTACCTAAGCTTGTTTGACCTCGCACAGTTCTTGGAATACTGGGTCCCACCAGATCTTGATAAGCAATATAAACAAGTCCAGAGCAATCCAGCCCCGACTTTGTCAGCCCACCCAAACGATAAGGCGTACCCTGCCACTGACGATGAAATTGTAATAACCGCACTTCATTCCACAGTTTAGAATCAGTCATGGTGCTATAGCCACCAACAGCATTACCATTGCTAGCAACTTGCTCAATACGAGCAGAACAACCACTCATAATCAGCCCAACTAATGCTATGACGCATATTTTGTACAAAAGCCCCCCCTTATGATTTATACAACGCCTTATCTGCCACTATCTAGCTCTGCCATCTATGCATTGAAGCGTTATTTGGCTATCGAAAAAAGTGTCATTCATTAAAACACCGATGCCCAACAAAGCTGACTATAAAACTAACATACAGAACCATAACGCCACTAAATAACAACAGCTTAGTGACAATAATAATAACTTTAGACTCTTCTAACTGAATCGAATGATAAATCAGCCTGACCAATCCGCCAATAATACCTCTTTGTGAGTATTTGTGTGATTTAAGTACATTTTACCACTGACTTAGTATGCTAACGTAAATATCCTGATTGGCTCACTTGGTAAAACTCATGCAAAAGCAACTATCAAGACTAGATTATTTTACGTTAAAAGTACTGATCGGCTTATTCGAATTTAAAAATGGCTCCGTTGTGGCAAAAAAGCTCAATAGCACTCAGCCTAAAGTTAGTCGAGCACTAAGCAATATGCGTGAGGTTATCAATAATGAGTTATTTATCAGACAACAATACGGGCTGCAACCTAACGCTATGGCAAAGCGCCTGTACCCTTTAGCGAAGGCCATTATCGCCACTTATGATGACATGGCGCAGATTGCTAACGCTAAACCCGATCACCACAAGGTATTACATATCTCGGCCCCCGAGCATATGTCGAGTTTTATGCTTAACGCCATTGAGCAAGTCAGTAAAGATTTAGGGATATCCAGAACCGTTGATATCCATCCTGAAGTAGAGAATGTAGAACAGCTGATTGCTCAGGGTAAAATTGACTATTGTTTCAGTAGCCGCGCTCATCACCAAGAACATGTGCAAACCTGCACTTTAGGTGAAGTGAAGTATTGGTTCTTAGCCGTTAAAAAAAATCACCCTATTTTACAAGATGAAATCACTATGGAAGCCATTTTTAATCACAAACTGGTATTGATTAATAACGGCCCAATTGCCGAGCTCAATGAGCTAATTGACCTTTATGGTCAAAAAATCGATAAAAATATTGAGATCAGTTTAATGACTTCAAGCTTGTTTATGGCCTTTGAAAAAATAGTTAACTCGAATGATATTTGCTGGGTTTCATCGGTGTTCCCTTACTTTATTGGTGAACAACGAAATGATATTGAGCTGGTTGATTTAACTGACTTTTACAAAAAGCATACTGCTGAGATAAATGGCTGGAAAGCACCTCTGCACTTATTGCAATATCATGATGCCCATGAACAAGCATTCACTGATGCATTAACTAAAGTCATGAAAGATAACTTAATTGACTATCAGGCCTGTTATGAAAATACCCAGATACAGTAGTATTTGTGCGTATTAAATATATGACTAGCGGAAGACTCATCCTATTTTCAAGCTGCAATTGTCATTAGCACACTCCCGCATCATGTTGGCTGGCAAGTGATATCACGATAGCGGTACGAGTATCTCGGCAAGAGCTTATGACTAAGGCAACTATATTGATACTAATCCTTTAATTTTACATGGTGCTTTAAACGTATATTTTGCCAAATAAATACAGCACCCCATAGCCCGAGACTAAAACGCGATCATCCTCTAGCTGACAATATAATATCCCGCCACGGCTCGATGCTTGTCGTGCGACTAGCTCATTTTTAGCTAATTCCCCTGCCCAATAGGGCGCTAGCCCTGCATGAATAGAGCCTGTTACCGGATCTTCATCACCGCCATTGGCGGGCCAGAAATAACGAGAGACAAAATCAAACTTATCATCGTTAGCCGTTACAACAACATCATGAGGAGCAAGGCTTTTGAGGATGGCAGATTGAGCCTCGACAGCAACAACCTCATCTGCAGACGCCATAACTGCAAAGTAGGCTTGATCGTTTTTGAGTACTGTTTGCGGCGTTATAGATAAGCCTGCTAATAATGCTTCTGGCACTTTATTTATAGGTTGCGGAGCTTGATTAGGGAAGCTCATTTGAATGCGTTTATCAGCTAACTGCTTTACCGTTAAACAGCCGACCTTATTAGTGCTAAAACTAAGTTCACCATCACAATCTAAATGATTAAACAGCACAGACGAGGCTGCCAGAGTCGCATGACCACAAAAGTCGATTTCAGTCAGTGGCGAAAACCAGCGAATTTCATAGTGGTTAGTTGCAAGTCGTTTAATAAACGCGGTTTCAGATAGGTTATTTTCAGCAGCAATGCGCTGCATTAACTCATCATCAAGCCATTGGCTTATTGGAATAACGGCGGCAGAATTACCTTTAAATTGCTGTTTGGTGAACGCATCCACCACGTATATCTCTAACTCCATAGCGCCTAACTCCATAGCTCTAATTTCATCGCTCTAATTTCGAGCTTAATCCCAGACGCTTGAGCAGCAATTGCCTGAGCATTATCAATAGGGTTGAGACTTTCAATAGCCTCTATTAAAACCAATTATCTATCGCGTGACTAGGTATTTATATTCATCATCAATATTGTAAATATCGACTTAACTGGGCAAGCTTTAGTGCAGATAAAATGGGCTATGGAGTGCTCAATTTCGCTATTAATTAGGCTATTTGGCAGTGATGACATAGGCATGTTGAGTGACACCTCTTATGAGTCATGTCGCTTAGCAAAACAAAAGCTAATGTTGCCCAAAACAAATAAAGCCATTAACAAGCTCACGACTGCGAACTTATTAATGGCTTCTATCATTGTCGTGAGATTATTTGTCCTTACTGTCTAATTGTAAGGTGTTGCTAATTTCCATCCAAGGAACCCATTTGAAGTTTTGGTTCTCATCCGGCATTCGGTTACGGCCATCTTGCACCACCATCATCCCTTGAGACCAAATTCCACTGCCGACAGCGCTAGAGGTAACATCAAGCCCATCGGTTTCTGCACTGCCATCATGGCCAAGCTCAGCATTGACACCCATTCTAAATCGGCCTAGGTAGTCATATGGAGCGACACTTTTATACAAAAGGTAACTGTCATTTCCTTGGCTAGACACGACTAAATAACCCGTTTCGCCATCAACTTGATATAACGAGATCCCTTCGACATCAGCCACTAACGGGCCACCTGCTTTGATAATCATTTTACCGCTTAAGTTTGCAGCGTTATCTTTAAGGTTAAATACCCAAACCCCAGCATCCTCTTCACCCAAAAATAATCGCTGATTTACATCATCAGCAACACAACCCTCGGGTTGGCTCGGCACGCTAAATTGTCTAACAAGAGTCGCTTTAAGTTGATTATTCCGCCATTTCAGCTCAATTTGGCTCACCAGCCCTGATTTTTCATTAGCAAAAACATATAACTCATCTTCGCTGGGTTGGTACATGCAAAGACCATAAATATCAGTCAAGGTAGTCGTTTGCTCTGGCAGCTCTGTTAATAGACCGCTGGCATTGATATTAAAAATGCTTAAGCTATCACGGTCGCGATTACTGGCTACGGCAATATCCCGATATTCACCACCCAATAGTACATTTTGTCTTATATCGACATTATTTATTCGCCCGACATCTAAGGCTTGCAGCTGCTCCCCTGCCATTGAGTAACTCAATAACCCCCAGCGTTTATTAGTACCTAACACTCGGCTTTTGTCCGGTATCGTGGGATGGATCCATATCGCGGGATCATCCATGGTATCACCAGACCGATCAGAGATATCACTCTCAACAGTGGTTGGAATTTCTGCTATCAGTTCATTTGAGCTCGCTGCTATTTGGGTTTGTGGCTGCCATGGGGCTTGATAGAACTGATCATCATCATCGGAATAAGCCCAAAGCAGATTGTCTGCCAGGTAGAGGCTTTCTAGTGCTTCACGATCTTCGAACGCCGCCGTAATTTTTTCTCCTGTGACATCATAAACATGACCACTTTCATCCATCATAATGAGCTGGCCTGATTGTATCGCTAAAGCCGATAATTCATTATCAGGCATTGAAACGACTAATTCAGATTCATCTGGCATATGGGGGGCTGCAGGATAACGCCATAAGCCCTGATCATTGTCGAGCACATACAGCTGCTCATTATCATCGACGGCACACTTCAATGCCCCTATAGATACTGCTAAATTGCGCACTAATTGTGGTTGCCACTGTTCATTCGACGACAATAACCACTGCTCAGCATGGCCGGCATCATCTCCAAACCATGCATAGAGATTGCTGTCGGCTTGACGTGGTTGCAGGCAAAGCCATTCCACCGGAAATGAACGCTTTGGTAATAATGACAGACGTTGGCTATTGTTTTCACTCAACGCAATGCCTTGCACTTGATCTGTGTAGGTATCGTAAGTTAGCGCCATGTTTTCATGCACGGCTAAATATTCAAACTGACCGGGCACAAGGACTTTTAACTGCTGCTTATCTTCCAATACCAGCCCTAACCGTTTACTAACAAATAGCGCCCTTTGGTCCCACATTGCCATTTCGCTTGCCGCTACAGGCCCTTGTAAAACACTTCTACTATGCTGCTTTGCAGGGTTGGCCATTGCCGCTGAAAGCTGACAACCAAGAAAAGTCGTGACCGCTATCGCTATTATTTTTTTTGTATTAATCATAAAAGTATCTGACCTTAATAGTTGATGAACTGAATACCGAGCTGGAACGTACGACCATACTCTTCGTACTGAGCGTTATAACTGCTCTGTCCGGTATAGGTATAAAATGGTTCATCGGTCATATTTATCGCTTTGAAGTACACCGTGATATCTTCTGTAATAAAGCTTTTAGCCACAAAGTCCCACTGCGTATGAGCATCTTGGTAAATATCAAAATCGGCATCATCCAACTCAGTTATCTCAACTAAATATTCAGATTTGTAGGACGCTGATAGTCGCATGCTGACATAAGGGTTTTCATATCCAAATGAGGCGTTGGCGGTTAACTCTGACTGACTTGGTAGTGGAATATCGCGCCCCTGCTGACCATCATCTTGCCAGCTAATATGCGCCATTGAGTCACTTAAGGTGAGGTTGGAGGTAAAGATAAGCCCGCGCCAGCCTTCTGGCATAAAGCCAAACTCCTGCACATAAGCCACTTCTAGTCCTAAAATATCGGCATCATCACCATTTACATAGGTTTCAGCTTTATCAAAATCTTGGTATTTACCATAGCCACCCAAATCGGCTTCATAAATAAAGTTGGTGATATCTTTATAAAAGCCGCTAGCAGAGATCACACCAAGACCACCCATATAGTGTTCAATGCTAATATCCCAGTTCATGGCCTCTAACGCATCGAGTTCAGGGTTACCAAAGCTCGCTTCCAACTCGTCGTCATCTTGCTCAATTAAGAAACCTGGAGCCAGTTGACCAAAGGTAGGACGCACAATGGTATTGCTCCATGATGCCCGCATGACGGTTTTATCATTCCATTTATAGTTTAGGTGTACCCCTGGCAACCAATGCTGATAATCACGATCGGTGTTATTGGCTAAGAAATCATCTTTACTTTCATCAAAACCAGAACCTTGTGACACCATTGCAGTGTGCTCAAAACGCACCCCTGCTAATAAACGCAGATTATCAATATCAATGTGACCCATAAGGTAAGCTGCGGTAATATCTTCATCGATTTCAAAATCATTTATCCGCGACTCAATCTCATCTTTCGCAGCAGTACTGTCCAAAGCATTGACCAAATCCCAAACCGGAGCTGCTGCAATAGATGGACCAAATCGTCCAAGGTTATAATTAGGTTCGGCACCTTCAAACTGGCTCATGGATATCTGCTCATCGGTAAAGCCTTGCTCATCAAAGTCTTCGAAAATCCAAATATCTTCTCGATTCTCTTTTGCGCGCGCACTGTACTTAGCACCAAACTTGAACGCCACAGGTTTTTCAGACACCAGCCAAGTTTTACTTAAATCAAACTTAGCAGATACGATGGTATCGACAGTGTTAGATTCGGCAATTTCAACTTTATCTAACTGATATTCGTCTGCGGCATAAAATGCCTCTGGAGCCGATATTGTCGGTATTACGCTATTTTTATAGCCAACATCATCGAACTCACCGTCAAAATCTGCACCACCAATATACTGAGGCTTATCAGCGTTTGCGCGACTCCAACTGGCTTGGTAATTAAGTGTCCAAGTATCGAATCGAGATTCTCCACCGAGTACCGCAGACAAAATAGACTGGTCTTCTTCTCGCGATTTTAATGAACGAGTCGCCTCTGCAGCAGTTGGGCTATCAGGTAAAATGCCATCATCCCATTTAATTTCATTGCCATTACGTGTTTCGGTATCGATAAAGCGGCTATAGAGGGTTCGAATAAATAGGTCATTTTCTTCATTCGGTCTAAAATCAAGGTTAGCGCCGATCCCCACTCGTTCACGATTAATCTGATAATCTCGCTGTTCGGCCTCTTCTAGTACTGCAGGCTCATCAAAGCTCCACTTACCCCCAGTTTCCACATTGTCAGAGCCAAAATCACGGTTGTACCAACTGGCAGCAATGGCAACGCCAATATTTTCTTGAAAAATATCACTGTAACTACCTGCTAATTTAGGGTTTACACTGTCGGTCATCTCATCATAGTTACCTTCTGCGCTCACATTAAAGTAGGTATCATCACGGTCAAATGCTGATAGGCTTTTAACTTCAATCGCCCCACCAAGAGAGTCGGCATCCATATCCGGAGTCAGCGTTTTAGTGACTTCAACAGATTGTAATAAGTCAGCAGGCACAACATCCAATGCCACTGCGCGGCGATCACTGTCTGGCGATGGTAGTCGCGTACCATTCATCGATACTGCATTATAATCTGGAGCCATCCCACGAATACGCACAAATCGGCCTTCGCCCTGATCACGCTCAATAGAGACACCCGGCACTCGTTGCAGTGCCTCGCTAATATTGGTATCAGGGAAGTTACCCAATGCATCAGCACTCAATACACTAACGAGGTTGTCTGCCGCACGCTGACGGTTTAGCGACTTGCTCAAGGAGCCACGTTGACCAACAACTTGAATATGCTCAACCCCTTGGCCTTTCATTTCAATTTGTGCGTTTGTAAGGCTAATTTCACCCACTTGGATCTGCGAACGGTAAGTAGCCCCACCCAAATACTCTGCCACTAAAGTGTACTTTCCCTCTGGTACCTCTTGGAAAAAGAAGCGTCCATCACGACTCGACTCCTGCTTTAGGTTGAGCTCTTCGATACTAATAAGCGCTCCTTCTAATGGCATCTTTGTCGCTTCATCTTTAATCGCGCCCTCGACTCTGCCAGCCCATGATGTGGATGGAAAAGCTAAACTGGCGGTTAAGAGTGCAAGATAGAGCGGTGATAACGAACCGATCTGCTTCATATTGATATATCCTAATTTAGTTTGCGTGTTACGGATGAGTTTCAGGCAAAGCTAAAACAGATAGATGACACTTACATTACAATCACATTCCAACAACAAAGGAGTGGCAGCTTTTACGCTCACTTAGCTACCCAAAAACGACTTTCACTGCCAAATTGAATCGTTCCCACACCTTTAACAATAAATACTAAATCACTGTATCTATTCATAAATATATCTAACAATTAGTTTCAAGTCCGTTATCAACGGACAGCGAATACAAACACCCCAAACAAAAAGTACATCCATTGAGCCAATTTACCCCCCTGAATACATCATCAAAATGTAATCAAATCCTATTATCTTGTTCACAAAACCCAGTTAATGAATGGACGCAGCATGCAAAAAATTCTTACTTCAAAATTTATGCTTGGACTCACTTTGCTTTGTAGTTTTTTGCTCGGGCTTTGCCTAATGCAGGCTGTCCCCCAAATCTACAGCAGCATAGATTGGCTTGATGTTGCGACGGAAGGAGCATTATTGTTACTTGGGCTAAGTTGGCTGGCATTGGTGCTGCAAGCTCGCCCAAAGGGCAAGGTCACCCAACTGTTACTTTTTGGTTTATTGGGTTACTGCTTAGGCTGCTATATGGATTTACTGGATGAGTTTTTTGTTAACCAAAGCTTACCTGGCTGGTTTGCCTTTTTCGAAAAATTACCCACACCGATTGGTTTACTCACATTGACTGGCGGCTTGTGGTTATGGCGAGAAGAACAAATTACCATTAATGAGCAGCTGCGCACTCGGGAACAATTTTTTAGGCATCACAAACTCGTTGATAGAGTGACAAAGCTTTACGATGCTCGGGCGATACGCCATCAAATTACGCTTAATCTCAACAACTCATTAAGCTTAATCATGATTGATATTGATAACTTTACACAGATTAATCAACGAGATGGATTCCTTCAAGGTGACAAATTACTCACCGATATCGCCCAAATGCTTAGTACCCAATTACGCGCTCAAGATCTGGTCTGCCGTTTTGCTGGCGACAGATTCATAGTATTGCTACCTAACTCTTCAGAATCATTCACAAAAGCAATGGCCACAGAGTTACAACTTGCTATTACCCGTTTAGGCTGCCAAGCCAGCAGCGCTACCATATATTACCAACCACGCTCAAACTCAGCCCCAGAAGACGCAGATAGCATGATTAGTAAGATAAATAAGGATATGGATCGGGTCAAAAAAGCAAGAATTTGGTCGAGGGCTGTTTAGATGCTTTCCTCTATTGCTTATGCACCAGACAAGTGTATTGAAAGCCAATTTCTCATAGCGACTGTGGTAGAAATATTTGAATATCGACAACTGGATATTAATCACTTACTCAAAGGAACGGGGATTTTTAGGCAAGATTTACAGCTTAACAATCACAAAGTTAGCCCTTTGCAATTCATGACTTTTATTGAAAATGCATTGACACTTTGGCCCGGTGATGACCTTCCATTTTTACTTGGGCAACAATGGTCATCAACCCAAAGTGGTACATTCATGGAGAGCCTTTTTTGCTGCCGCGGACTGAGTCAAATGCAAAAGTTTTGGCATCAATATCATTGGCTCAGTCAACCTTGGTTACAAGGGTGGCATTGGCAAACAAAAAACCTACATCATCTGTTGCTGCAATTAGATATTGGCGCCCAACTTCAACAACGCTTTTTTATCGAACTGACACTGTCTAGTTTAGTTTCAACTTACAAAAAGCTCACCCATAAGACATGGCAAGGCCACTTTTCATTGCCCTATGCTAAGCCAAAGCAATTGGATCAATACTATAAATACCTAGGCAATGATTTGTCGTTTAGTCAACCTATATGTGTCATTAGCTACTCATCAAGAATGCATCAGCAACCATTTGAAAATACCAATACACAAGGGGCTAAACTTACATGGCAGCAATTAAAACAATATAAACAAACGGCGCCATTTCACATTGGACTTCCTGCAGCTATTCGCTTGCTGCTCATAAGTCGCTCTTACTCTTTACCACAAATAGCTGATCATCTATGCCTGAGCACCGCCACGTTAAAGCGCAGACTTAAGGCATATAACATCAGTTTTCAGCAACTACAGGACCAGTCCAATATGCAGCAAGCCATCTTTTTGCTAGCGGTATCAGGAGAGAATAACTTAACGGTCGCCAAGCAATTACAGTTTGCTGATAGCAATAATTTTAGGCGCTCATTTAAACGCTGGACGGGGCTATTACCAAGCCAATTTAAATACTGGTTAAACCAATCTTTATAATCAAGAACAGCAGTTAAACCGCCATCCTCGCTGCGAAGCCAGACGACCAGGCCCATTGAAAGTTGAACCCGCCGAGCCAGCCACTGACGTCCATCACTTCACCAATAAAGTACAGGCCTGCGACATTTTTCGCTTCCATGGTTTTAGATGATAGTTCATTAGTATCAACGCCACCCAAGGTGACTTCAGCTGTGCGATAGCCTTCGGTGCCGTTCATCACGATTGACCATTCATTAAGGTGTTGTGCTATCTGATCGCGCTCACCATGACCTAGCTGGTTTAACGCTTTATCAAGTAATGCCGCTTCAAATAAAGCTTCAACTAAGCGCTTGGGTAGCCATTGGCTGATGGTGTTACGTAGGCTTTGCTTAGGGTGGTTAGCGAGTGCCAGTTCTATTTTATCTTTCGCCAACTCATTGGGTCACAGGTTAATACTAATGCTTTGGCCTGCTTGCCAGTAATTTGAAATTTGTAAAATTGCCGGGCCTGATAAGCCGCGATGAGTAAATAACAATGCTTCGCTAAACTGAGTGCCGTCTTCTGCCGTGATTGTTGATGGCACCGCAATACCCGAAACACCGCGTAAACATCTAGCCCCATCGCTCTAACTCCTAGCAGCTAGCTCCAAATTCTTAAATCATAATTACCTGACCATTGTAAAGGCATCAGGTAATTTAGCTGTATTTGATTGAAGCGAGTTTAGCCGCCAAACCCATAAAAATATCTATGCGCAGAATGAAATAAGATACCGACTTTATATTTTGATGTGACCCAAACTAACGTATACCTGGATTAGATAAGGCTGACGTACCATTTCTTTCAATCTTAAACTGCTCAGAAAGAGTCGCTAATGTAGAAGCTATTTTACTTATTTCTTCACTTGAAGATGATACTTGGCTTGCTGCAGCTGAATTCTCATATGCTACATCGCTAATTGAAGTAATATTTAAGCTAATCTCGTTAGATACACATGATTGCTCCTCTACAGCAGCCGCGATAAGTTCAGTCATTTGGGTGATACTCCCAATCTCATCGTTGACAGACTTGATCATTTCAGCGGTATCTTGCGCATTAGACCTAGTACGACTACAAACCTCACGGCTTACACCCATCACAGCAACAGCTTCATTAGAAGCACGTTGCAGCCTGGCTATCATTACTTCGATGTTTTTTGTTGAATCCTGAGTTTTCAAGGCAAGCGAGCGAACTTCATCAGCAACAACAGCAAAGCCGCGCCCCTGATCGCCAGCTCTTGCAGCTTCAATCGCAGCGTTCAGTGCTAGTAAATTCGTTTGATCAGCAATGCCACGAATGACATCTAACACCGAACCAATCTCTTTTGAGTCAGCTTCTAATGATTTAATAACCTCACTTGCACTTTGAATCTCATTATCTAAATCTGACAGGTCTTTAATTGTCACAATAACTTTCTCATTGGCATTAAAAGAGCTATTTTGAGCTGAAAGCGCCGAAACTGCAGCACTAGAGGCACTTTGAGCAACATCATTTACGCTTGTTGTCATTTGCTCAACGGCTGTTGCTACTTGTTCAATACTCTCTTTTTGTTGCTCAAGGCTAGTTGTTGATTGTAAGCTAAGTGCGCTTGTTTCTTCTGCTGAACTCGCCAAACTACTACTGTTATCGACTATTTTACTCACTATTTCTAGTAGGTTATTAGCCATGAGTTTCATTGCACCATAAACACTATCAGTGTTTCGACTATCATCAAATTGAATGGTTAAATCGCCTTTCGCGATCGCTTCTGAAATATGTCTCATATCAGAAGGTTCACCTCCAAGAGGGCCAGTAATTGATTTGCTGATGAAAAAAGCGATCACACTTATTAGTAATATGAAAAAAGAAACAATTATTCCAATTAACCAGTTAAGTTTATAAATAGAACTGAACGCTTCATCGACATCTATTTCTGATATCAATGCCCAGTTGATACCATTGATAGAAAGGGGGGTATAAGCTGATAGAACTGGATTACCATTATAATCAACAATCAGTTCTTCATCTGTAATGCCCGTTAATGCTTTCTGAGTTGCTTCTGTGTTTACTCCATTAAATTCAACATTCCCAGCAAATGACGCTTTTACTGATCGCCCGACAGGATCTAAAAATGAATCGGATCGCATTAGTAAATCACTACCAACAAGGTAGCTCTCACCAGAGTTCCCCATTCCAGCCCGCTGATGCATAATGGCATCAATTGATTGAATTGATAGCTGTAACGCAACTACGACTGACTCCCCCTTTAGGTTTTTTATAGGTATGGCAATAAAACTCGCGGGTTCGTTATTACTAGCACTATACTGCCTAAAATCAGCCATCTCGAACTCTTGACTGCTGCGAACGGTACGAAATAACTCTCCGAGGCCTGAGTCACTGTATATACCGGTTATTAGATTCGTCTGATAGTCAGCTTCTTTCTTTGTCGTATAGAAGACATAACCAGACTCATTGATTAGAAATAAATCATAATAGCCATAAGATTCGATGAAATTATCAAAATACTCATGCATCGTGATTGATGACGCTCTTAACCCTTCAGTAGACTCGAAATTCAAGGTCTTCTCAATTGTGCTCCTAAGCACCTCCATGTCTCCTCGCCGCTCTGCGAAATAATTTTCTATTTGTGACTTGGTAATTTCTCTTACAGCAACTAATTGAGAGAATGCTTGCTGCTCTATTGCAGAGCTAGCAATTCTATTTGATAAAAAACCAACGATTAATGTGGGTAAAAGTGATAAAAATAAGAATGAAAACAGAAGTTTCTTTTGAAGTTTCATTACGCAGCCAAATCTTATTGCTATTGTTATAAAGGCAATTGTCGCACCGACAACAACTAAAACCAAACAAAAGCATAACGTTAACACTGAGCCACCAAACAAAATAACACTACACACACCAATCAAACCCCGATGCGAAACCATTAGCAAACAAGCGCAACCTAAAGACATCAAACGTTACAGAGCCGAACAATGAGAAGAAAGAATGCGAAACAGCGACGTTGGAAGACTTACGAGTATAAAACCCTAAAATACTGAGGTTAACGTGGCAAAGACTAAATTATTAATTAGAGGCCAAAATCAGACAAACTAAAGACTTCCCTGAACGGCTTCGGGTTAGATTGATGTGAAATAACAGCAGTATTAAAACGGCAAAATTGCACAAGATGTGCAACTAACCTATCGAACAAGTCATTGGCAATTGAGGGAAAATCTGATGATGAAAAGTCGCCATCAATTTCATTCAAAGGGACACTAAACCGCCATCCCCGCTGCGAAGCCAGACGACCAGGCCCATTGAAAGTTGAACCCGCCGAGCCAGCCACTGACGTCCATCACTTCACCAATAAAGTACAGGCCCGCGACATTTTTCGCTTCCATGGTTTTAGATGATAGTTCATTAGTATCAACGCCACCCAAGGTGACTTCAGCTGTGCGATAGCCTTCGGTGCCGTTCATCACGATTGACCATTCATTAAGGTCTTGTGCTATCTGATCGCGCTCACCATGACCTAGCTGGTTTAACGCTTTATCAAGTAATGCCGCTTCAAATAAAGCTTCAACTAAGCGCTTGGGTAGCCATTGGCTGATGGTGTTACGTAGGCTTTGCTTAGGGTGGTTAGCGAGTGCCAGTTCTATTTTATC
>NZ_MCVI01000021.1:139578-321143 GCF_002873135.1 Shewanella sp. 10N.286.48.A6 | reverse complement strand
AACATAAAGACGAAAGCCTCATCGAAAGATGAGGCTTTTTTCGTTGCGTCGAATAAATATCATCATTCTATGATGATATTTAGTTTTAATATTAAGCATTTATTCCAGATGTCAGCAATGATGATATTTTTTACTTTTTAGATTAATTAAAAAACTATGAAGTATTTTAAAATCATTAATTTGAGTGTTTATTGTTCACTTTGTTGATGTTACTACTGTTGTAAATTGTTATATTTCCTCTCACTTATGCTAAATCGTAAATTCTTAGCTGGTTTCTCAAACTCGAAGCGTTAGGTTTTAACGATATCTAAAGCCGTTTCACCTAAGCCGTTATGACCTATTAAAGACTTTAGTTCTAAACTGGTGAAGGGCAATAGCTCTATATGCAGTTCATATCACTTGTAAGTGTTTATAAGCGACTATTCGTTGCGATTGGTAATTGTGCTGCTTGTACTCAGCAAGTCATTTGTAAGTCTCCTTAAGCTCAGTTACGTAACTGTTTAAGTAGAGTATGTGATCCGACATCATGTAAATACCGTATGTAAGTGAGCTTCGCATTGCCAAAATAGCAAAGTAGATTATAAATTGCTTAATTTGGCTGAAAAACCCACAGTCAGTACGTTTGTGATAAATAATGCTTTACCTTTCGCAGTGGTTTTAGCATAATGCATTCCGTCAACAGGGGTATAGTTCCAATTGGTAGAACAGCGGTCTCCAAAACCGATGGTTGCGAGTTCGAGTCTTGCTACCCCTGCCAAATTTAGAAGGCCTAGCAGAAATGCTAGGCCTTTGTCTTTTCTGGTTTTTAATCAATTTAATTATTTTTGAATATTAACAAAAGTGATATGTTGATTGCTATTTAACGTTCAAAGTCCAACATCAATAAGTTAGTTTAAACATTTATTCGATTAACGTGTCAGCCTTCAATTTCAATTACCTTTCTCAATTAATATTTGCTATGAGTTAAGTTGCTTGATGCAGAAATACAATATATCTTGCTGCTTATGATAGTCTGTTGAAAATTGCTTATACAATCCAAGCCTATGATAAATAACTTTTATAACATTAATGCTGAATCATTTTATAATGATACCGTCAATGTAGATTTATCCCTTTTGTACGAAATCTTCATTCCTCTATTAAAGCCGAATGGTCATATTATTGATGCTGGCTGCGGAAGCGGACGAGATAGCTTGTATTTTTTAAAGCAAGGCTTCGAAGTGAGTGCATTTGATGCAAGTGAGAGTTTAGTGCTAAAAGCATCTGAACTAACGGGGATTGATGTTGAACTAAACACTTTTGATTGTTTTAAAGCTTCATCATTGGCTGATGGTATTTGGGCTTGCGCCTCTTTATTACATGTAGCTAGTAATTTACTGCCAGCTTCATTCGCTAATTTATCTAGAAGTTTAAGGGATGGTGGTTATCTTTATTGTTCTTTTAAGTATGGTGTTAGCGATGTAGAGAGAGGCGGGCGTTATTTCACGAATGCAGATGAAAAAAGGCTTAACGATTTCATAGATGGAAGTGATTTTAATGTTGTAAAAAGTTGGATCACTGATGATGCTCGGCCTGACCGACAGGATGAAAAGTGGCTTAATGCAATTCTTATTAAAGGCGATCGCAATGGGGCTTGATGGGATTGCAGTTGATCAGGTTTTAGCTAGTTTTGGGTATAAGTTAGAAAATGTGGTTGATGTTGGCCGCTTATATACTTTTATCGGCAATAATGATTCTAATTTGCGGAATCAGCCTTCAGCAATTTTGGTCGATAATTCATTATATTCCCTTCAACCCTCTGATTTTTATTATGTTGATTACACTAGCTATCAGAATCAGCTGATGCACCATTATCAAGGGTTACTCCGTTTTTGTGCACTTGAAATACAGCAGTTAATTGATGATATAAGCCACTTTTTATCCTCCGAAATTGAGAGCATAGAACTAAAAAAGTTTGGCTCGAATCGTGAGGAACAACATATCGATCCTACTCCCCCCGAATTTAAGTTTGCAGAAATATTTGAGAGTGTGTTTGGGCCAGCATCTATACATGCTTTGCAAGCGGAAGCTCCTTATATTGATAGGCAAGGACATAAGCGATTTATTGATTACATTTTGCATCGTAAAACATCACCTATAGCGATAGAGCTAAATGGTGAAACCTATCATCATCCCTTATCTCGGATAGTCTCTCAGAAGCAATATCGATCGCAACTATTTAAACAAAACTCATTAGTAAATGATGGTTACCTTGTATATCGCTGGTCAGATAGGGGCATGAGTGATTCTTTTAAATTTGAAGACCAAATGAAAGATTATTTTGGCCAATCTGAACATTTCTTAAAATCTCCATTATATAGAGCTGAACGTTCCGTTGATTTTAGTTTATATGCCCATCAACAGGATGCTGTAAACACCCTAATTGAAAAAAGAAAAGCAGGCCAGAATAGATTTTTAGTAGTACTGCCTACTGGTTCGGGTAAAACAGAAGTGTTTATTGAAGATGTTAGGCAGCAATTACAGCAATCCAATGCCAAACAAGTGTTAGCTGTTGTGCCGACAGTTGCGCTAAAAATGCAGCTAATTAAAAGGTTAGAGGCACAAATTCCAGAGATAAGGGTTGGTGAGTTACTTAACAATTCACAACTCGATATTACAGTGCAAACTAGTGCCTATGTATTACGGCATTATCGTAAACTCGCTAGAAACCATTTCGATTATATTCTTATTGATGAAGCGCACAGAGCTGCTGCAGATGGTTTACGCCAAGTTTTAAATTACTTTTCTCCTAAGAGTCTTTTGGGCTTAACTGCTACGGATGAGCGTCTTGATAAGCGCTCTCTGAGCGATATTTTTGGTCATTACGAAGTTGAGATGACCTTAGAACAAGCTATTTTGAAAAAGTTAGTGCCGCAAATTCGAGCTTTCAGATTAGAATCAAATATTGATTTTTCGAAGGTAAGATTTAACGGTAAAGAATTCGTTAAAACCGATTTACAGAAAACTGTGATCATCCCTTCGCGTGACCAACTGATTGCAGATGTTTTACTTAAATACTTTTTTAATCAACAAGCACAATCTATCAGCACACAGCAGGGCATAGTGTTTTGTGTCGATATTAAACACACCCAAAGAATGGCCAAGCTATTAAATCAATCAGGTATAAAAGCGGCTTCGGTAAGTGGTAAGGAACGTACTGGCCTAGATTTATATCATAGGGGTGAGGTTCAAATGCTATGTGCTTGCGATTTAATAAACGAAGGCTGGGATTCGCCTCAAACCAGTATTCTTGTTATGGCTAGGCCAACAATGTCGAAAGTACTTTATACCCAGCAATTAGGACGAGGAACACGAAATTATCCAGGCAAAGAAGCGCTATATGTAATTGATGTGGTTGATAGTTATGGAGCAGCTATTACACCTTGGTCATTACATGGCTTATTTAATTTGAGTCACTATCAACCTTTTGGTGATCTGGTAAAAGATGTTCAAGGGACATCTCAGAATGAATTAATTATTTTAGATGGATTATGGGAGTCGGAGCGAAGAATCGAACCGATTAATATCTTTAATTTTGAAAAAGAGTTTAGAGACCTACTAAATGAAGAGCAGCTAGCTAGAGAGCTATTTATTTCAACAGGTACAGTAAAAGCTTGGATGAAAAAAGGTGATTTGGTTGCCGATAAAACGATTCCATTTGGTAGTAAAAATCTTAATTACTTTAGCTTCGAACAGCTAGAAAAAATAAGAATCACCAAAAATATTCCACTTAGAACACAGGATACTCGAAAGGCTGACTTTATCGAGTTTATTGAAAAACGTGATTATAATTTTTCATACAAAATTATTTTGCTTATTGTCATGGCGAACCACTGTAATAAACAAGGCGAATTGGATTTAGATGTAGTTGCTGGTTTATATGCAGGTTTCTATGAATCTTTATTGAGTAAATATGGTAAAGCAGAGAAAGGCGGTAACCCACTTAATATCAGTGAAAATTTATTGGATTCGGCGTATATCAAGCGTAATATTCTTATCAATCCATTTGAAAAATTCGAACGTAAGCGTTTCTTTTATCAGTGCCAAGAGTTGAATTTGATCGCATTTGATACCGTGTTATGGGACAAACTCAAACAATCAGATTTGAGCGCGATTACCACTCAAATGCGGGAGGATCTTAGCCATTATTACAATAAGCTTGATATGACAATCACCAAAGAAGATATCGCTACTTTAAACCTGCCAAATCTTGAGGCAGAACTCGACAATCAAAACCTAGTTTCATTACCGTTTTTTGAAGATCTTAAAATTGCTTGCGGTCACTTTAAAACCAGTACGGCTGATAAGGTAAGTTTTATACAAATCCCCACAGAATACGGAACAAATAACCCAGATAAACACTTCATTGCAAAAGCATCAGGTAACTCAATGAATGGTGGGAAATCCCCCATACTTGATGGTGACCTATTGCTATTTGAATGGATCACGCCAGTTAGTGCTGGCTCAATCTCAAATCAAATCCTAGCAATTGAGTTACTAGATGATATAGGGGAACCGCAGTATTTACTTAGAAAAGTAATTAAGCAATCACAAGGTAAATACACATTGATCGCAAATAATAAAGACTATCATCCCCTTAATGCGTCCGAACAAATGAATACTTTCGCGCGTTTTAAAGGAGTTATTAAGAATTAAACTTGCCTGTTTTGTTATATTTAACAAGATAAAAGCAGAGTGGTTTTATATCTATGAGGCTTTAATTTGAGGGCATTTTAAGGCTACAATTTTCTTTATTTCTCCTCCTCCCTCACTAACGCTGAATTGCACCTATACTCATTTGATGGTTTATTTTGCTCGCAAATGATATGTGATCAGCTAACAGCTATCAGCAAACATGCCCATCTCAACACCGGCCTTTGTGTATGACTCCTGTGCATGTGTGGCATGCAAAGTTTGCAGTGTATTCATGGTGGTTTTTACACTATGATAATTTTATCTAAAATGTAAGGAGCGCCACCATGTTTAACGCACTTGTATTAACCCAAAATGATAAGCAGACCCAAGCTGAGGTTCGCCAATTATCTGTTGCTGATCTTCCTGAAGGTGAAGTGTTAGTTGATGTAAGTTATTCATCGCTAAATTACAAAGATGGTCTAGCGGTCACTGGGTTAGGCAAAATTATTCGTAATTTCCCAATGGTACCAGGGATTGATTTTGCGGGTGTGGTAAGTGAATCTGCAGATCCGCGTTATAAAGCTGGTGATGAGGTAATCCTAACGGGTTGGGGCGTTGGTGAAAACCATTGGGGCGGTATGGCCCAGAAGGCTCGTGTTAAAGCTGATTGGTTAGTACCTATGCCTCAAAATGCTGATGCTGCTAAAGCTATGATGGTTGGCACTGCAGGGTTAACTGCGATGTTGTGTGTGCAAGCATTACAGCAGGCTGGTGTTACACCTGAACAAGGTGAAGTGCTAGTAACGGGTGCCAGTGGCGGTGTTGGCTCTGTTGCTGTGACGTTACTGTCAGCGCTTGGCTATCGCGTTGTGGCAAGTTCTGGCCGTGTTGAGTCTAATGGTGAGCTGCTTAAACAGCTTGGTGCCAGTGAAGTGATTGACCGCAGCGAGTTTGAACAAGCGGGTCGTCCTTTAGATAAACAACGCTGGGCTGGGGTGGTTGATACCGTCGGTAATCAAGTGTTGGCTACCGCGTTAACCCAAATCAATTATGGTGGTAGTGCCGCTATTTGTGGTTTAGCAGGTGGCTTTGCCTTACCAACCACAGTGATGCCGTTTATTTTACGTGGAGTTAACTTGTTGGGTGTTGACTCTGTTGCTTGCCCGTTTGAAAAACGCGTGAAGGCATGGGAGCAAGTTATTGCCTTGTTGCCAGAGAGTTTTTACCAGCAAGCCTGTCAAACTGTTGCTCTTGAACAAGTACCTGAATTTGCACAGCAGATTGTTAAAGGTAAGGTGACGGGGCGGGTATTAGTTAATTGCCAATAATTTATTAGCTTGAAGCTATTCATTAAAGATTAATTTTTTAGCTCAAGCATTTATTTAAAAGATCGTAAAGCGGCTTTAATAGCCGCTTTTTTGTGTCTTTTTTTAGTGCTCATTATTGCCTGTTACTGATAAGCAAAGGCTTAATTAAGTCGACTATTTTATCCCTTAGCCAGCGCTGACCTTTATCTAATTCACAGCGTGCATGCCAAAATAAATTGTAGCTTAGTGGCGCTATTGCAAACGGCAGTGGCTTTACAATTAAACCGTGTTTGGCTGCGGCGATTTCAGCCATACCTTCTGGCAAGGTAATAATTAATGGATGCAGCTCAAGCAGTGCCAGTGCACTGTCTAAGTTTGGCGCCCTTAATAACTCTTTACGTTGTGGGAATTGCGCGATAGATGAGTCGACAATGGCTTTAACACCATCACTAATGGCAATGGTAGCGTGGGGAAAGTGTAGGTAATCTTCTAGAGATAGGGCTTTATCTGCAACAGGGTGGTTATTAGAAACTAAACAGCTAACGCCCACTAAACCTAACCTTGTTTGTTGTAATTGCTCTGTTTGATCTATGGCGCGGCAAATTGCCATGTCAGCGCCTTGTAAACTTAGTTGCGATTGAAGGTATTGATGCTGCACCGGAATGACCTCAATGCCAATATTGGGTGCTAGTTGATAGAGCTTAGGTAACACCAGTGGCAGCAGACCTTGTGCGGCAAAGTCAGTGGTAGCTATGGTGAATTTTTGTTGGCATTCTTTGGCAATAAATTCACTGGGGGTAAGCAGTTGTAGTAATTGACCTGTAGGGCCTTGCAGCTGTTGATAGCAATCTAGAGCATATTGGGTTGGTACTAATTGTTGGCCGACCCGTGAAAAGAGAGGGTCGTTGAGCATTTCCCGCAAGCGACTTAAGATTCGACTGGTGGCAGATTGACTCAAGTGCAGCCGTTTTGCTGCTTTTGTAACACTGCACTCTTCGACTAAGATTTGTAAGGCGATAAGTAAACTAAGGTCTTGTCGGTAAATTTCTTCAAGTTTCATAAGATTATTAGCAATTATTAGTCGATTTAGGTTTGATGGTTAAGCTATCACGTTAATGATTTACTGGTTTTGAAAGACTTCTATAGATAAGCAAGAAATAGCTTAATTTACGCCTAATGACGGCTTAATACATTGTATTACTATGTTTTGATTCAGCGGGTATTTGTTGAATAGAGTCCCAATGTTCGACTATCTTGCCTTGGTCATCAAATCGAAAGAAATCCATGGTGACATACTGATCGTTACCAGGCCACACTTGATGGGTATGCAGCGCCACTAAATCATCTTCTGCTATGGCCCTGACAAACTCAATTGTTTTTCCTTTATATTCAGCCATCTCAATGAAGTAATCGATGAAAGCCTGTTTACCATCTGCCACAATCGGATTGTGTTGAATGTATTCTGCGCCAACATATTTTTCAACGGCCTTAACAGGGTCGCCTAAATAAGCGCTGCGGTAAAATGCGATAGCATTGTGTTTATTGGCTTGAAGATCTTGGGCCATAGTTCGCTCCTGAGTTTGAATGGTTTTAAGTCTCTTTCATGCAAGGTATTAAATCGCCACTGCCAAAGCCTAGTTTGCCGCGGTTGTTATCGCAAGATGACGTCATAGTATTGAAATAGGGTGGTTACTTGTTAACTTGCCACAATGAATCAATGAAATAGTCGCGCTCATCTGAAAAGTGTTTAATGACCTCAAAACCGGTATGTTGGCTAATAAAGTCAATATCACTTTTGAGAAACTTAAAGGAGTACTCTAAATGAATCGGTTCAAAGGCGTCGAAATGAAATTGTCTTTTTAGCGCCGAAATATAGACATTTTGTGGCTTTGAGGCGATGACGTAGCTTTCCATAGCGCCCAGAAGGGGGCTGTAAATGCCAAAGTGCTGAAAATTATCCACCACAAAGTTAGCCCCAAGCTCGTTGTTGATCCGCGTTAATAAATTCAGGTTAAAGTCTTTGGTGAGTCCACTGGAGTCGTTATAAGCTCGGGTCAGTATATCGACATCTTTTTTTAGGTCAAAACCCACCAGTGCATAGTCGCCAGCATTCATGCTCATCCACAAACGACGTAAAAAGCCTTGGTTTTGAACTCGATCAAAATTGCCAATATTGGAGCCTAAAAACAATACCAGTTGTTTGTTGGTCGATTTTTCTCTCACCAGCCTTAAGCCTTCAAAGTATTCCGCTACTATGCCGTGACATTCAACATTAGGGTGATCGCAAATGTTGTCTTCTAACATCAGCATGGCTTCTTCTGAAATGTCGATGGGGTAGTAATTGACTTTACAGTTGTGATCCACGAACCCATCAATGATTAATTGGCTTTTATGACCGTCGCCTGCTCCGAGTTCGATAATATCAATTTCCTGTTCACCTATAAGCTCCGCCAGTTCATGTTTGATGGTGTTTAAAATTTCAAACTCAGTGCGAGTGGGGTAGTAATCTTCATGTTGGGTAATTTGCTGAAAAATCTTACTGCCAGTATCGTCGTAGAAGTATTTAGCTTGTAAGGTTTTTGGGCTAGCGCTAAGGCCAGTTAATACATCAATCGCAAATTGCTCTTTATTTATTGCGTCAATATTGTCACTTTTATAATCAATTTTAGAAATCTTCACACGATATCCTTTGCTAATCTGATCCCTGAAAACATCCATTGCTGGTGTGGTTGATAAAAATTTCTATAACTATGTCGATAGTGATGTGGCGGTGTGGCAATACAGCCGCCTCTAAGCACAAACTGATTACACATAAACTTGCCATTGTATTCTTCTAACTTGCCTTCAAAGGGCTTATAGCCGGGGTAGGCTGAATAATGGCTTTGGCTCCAACACCAGACTTGACCTGAAGTATCACCAGCATTGATGGGGTGTAACTGAGGTTGATGATAACTTGCTGGTGGCAGGCCTTGGGCTGAGATTAAGGCTTGATTGTCGCTACTGCGTAAATAATGCTCTAGCTCTTGCTCTGTGGGTAAGCGGCATTGGCGCCAATTGGCAAAGGCGTTGGCCTCAAAATAACTGACATGAACCACAGGGGCACTTAAGTCTAAAGGTGTTAGGCCATGAAGGGTGTATTCAAACCATTTTCCATCGAGATTTCGCCAATACAAAGGCGATGTAATACCGTTCTCGTTAAGCCAATCCCAGCCCAAGCTTAACCAGTATTTTGGCGTTTGATAGCCTGCTGACTCAATAAACGCTAAATACTCACCATTAGTGATAAGAGTGTCAGAGATTGAGAAATCTGTCAGGTAAGTTTTATGAGGCGGTGATTCATTATCAAATGCGTAGCCTTCGCCACAATGACCAATTTCCACCAGTTGCTGAGTATAAGTGTGCCATGAGCCAGTGACCGCTTGTGCGCTCATTAACGGTGTTTTGCTGTAGCGAGGACTGCTGGGATTGCAATGCAGAATATACTTAATGTCCATATACAGAAGCTCTTGATGCTGCTGCTCATGATGAATACCAATTTCAATAATGGTAGCAATTTCTTCTGATATCCCAGCATTGAGTAAGCTTAGAATTAGCTCATCAATTTGCTGACGGTATTGGGCTATTTGCGCTACCGTAGGCCTAGACAAGTTACCGCGATCTTTTTGGGTCCAATGCAGGCCTGCTGATTTATAGTAAGAGTTAAAAATTAAGCTAAAATGCTCATCAAAGCGCTGATAACCTGCAACAAACTGGCGTAATATTAGCTCTTCAAAAAACCAAGTAGTATGTCCCAAATGCCATTTAGGTGGACTGACGTCGGCGCAGGGCTGAATACACAGATCTTCTATTTCTAACGGGGCGCATATTTCGGTTGTGGCGGCTCTGGTGGCAATATAGCGTTTAATTAACTGGTTACACTCTAAGCTCCCCTTGATATCCATCTATAAATCCCTTTCTGCAACGATATACTTTGAAGCACTATGACAATATTTTCTTTCAAGCTGATGACAGGCAACAGCAATAGGCATCTATAATTCATCTTTTGGCTTTTATGTGTCTTTTAAGACTTATCAACTGAGCTGGTTGTTTTTAATTTTTTCTAATTGGTTAAAATAACTACTAATGTTAAGCCTAGTCAAAATAAACCAAGATGAAAGTTTTTTATCATAAAATCATCTAGGTAGCATTTTACTAAGTGGTTAAGTTAAATCTGAAAATATTGGCTATAGGCTGTTGACGCGTGCACATTAAAAACTAAGGCTGAAGTTTTGCTACTAACACGACAAAGGTTTACTCCCTAATTAAAATAGCCTTAGCAATGGCTACTTTGCGATCTTATTCAGTGTAAAATAAGTCATCATATTTTTTTAAGGTTGTTGCATGCAGTTAATGAAGGTTGATAAGGCGCTATATCGTCAACGTTTGAATGTGGTTCTAGTGTCATTAGTGGCGAGTTTAACCCTATTATCCCTCGGTTTTGGTACCGTGCTAATTGAATTTTTTGGTAATAAAACGGTGGCCAGTGGTGAATCTACTGGGCACTTTCACCTAAACTTGTTAGGCGTTATCCTCGCGGTACTCACCTGCAGCTTAGTAATGAACTTTTATAAGAAGCATGAATACCTAAAAGAGATTTACTGGGTATGGAAGTTAAAACAACTGCATAATCGAATTTATCGCAAACTGGCTAAAATCAAACTGGCCGCTAGGGACAATGATCCAGATGCGTTAACGGTTTTATTGTTTTATTTGACGACTCAAAAGCAAGTGTTTGAGTTAGACAATAACACCCTGACACTGGCCACACTTCAAGCTGATATCAGTGCTATCGAATCAAAACTTGCCGATTTAAACCTTGAAATAACGACAGCGGACTTCTCTGAAAATTTACTCGAAAAGTTCTAAATCATTTAAACAAAAAGCCCCTAATTACGCTATAAATGAGTAATTTGGGGGCTTTTTGATCAGTGTTTAGAGCAATAGTCTCAACAGCTGTTTATGCTTAAACCAGTGACAGCTCAACGCGAATGTTACCGCGAGTTGCATTGGAATAAGGGCAAACTTGATGAGCTTTTTCGATTAAGGCTTGCGCTGCTACTTTATCCATTGCTGGTAAATCAATGCGAAGTGCCACCTCAATGGCAAACCCAGCGCCTTGGGTATTTGCGCCAATGCCCACGGTTGCTTCTACTGACAAATCAGCACTGAGTATTTTCTTATCTTGGGCCGCAACAAATTTCATCGCGCCAATAAAACAGGCTGAATAACCAGCAGCAAAAAGTTGTTCAGGGTTGGTTCCTTCTCCGCCTGCGCCACCTAATTCTTTTGGCGTGCTTAACTCAACAGAAAGTTTGTTGTCTGAAGATACTGAGCGTCCATCACGACCGCCGGTAGTTTTTGCTGATGCTGAATAAATGATGTCCATTATTACTCCAAATTACATAATTAAAATCATTATCTTGATACGCACACTTGAATTTAGGTTGTGCGCAACTTAACTGAGAGTAACAATAAACCTAAATTATATTGCGCGCAACCTAATTGTGGTTTATTTATTTTTCCCAAGATTATTTTGAAAATGATATGGCGCTAAATAGCTGGCGCTAGATTTACTCACAGTGGGTGGATGACTTGAGTATGCTTGAGATAATTGATTCGAAAGTCGTTGAATCACGAGCTGGTTTCAAGTAGGTGGCTAACTCTTTCTAGGTATAGGGTAAATGTTGAAAGCCTATAATTTTATTGGTTTTTATTAAAACTGAACATTTCTACATGTTTGAATAAATGTAGCTTGCGTGTTAATGTTTTTAGGCTATCTTAAAGTATAAACATCAGGGAGGATTGACAATGACTTCAACATTAACCAAAGAAGAGTTAGCCTGTTTCAGTGAACTTTTTGCCAAGCAGTCTCCTATTGTTAGTAAAAGTGATACTGATTCCGTTGCTGTGACCACTGAAATGCCCGAGGCTTTAGCCAGCCTGTTAGGGAAAACTCAGATGACGTTACTAGCTGAAATTGGTCACTACCGTTTATGGTTTCCTTTCTCTTTAAAAATGGATGAACTGGGCCAATTTGTGTCTCAACTGGGGATCCCTGAAGTCGTGGATACCCGAGGTGCAGATAGAAGCTGGCGCATGAAAGAGTTAGATAATGTCAGAATTATTGATTTTGATACAAATTTAGCCATTGATGTGTTGTCGCTTTCAAGCACTGGCGTCACTTTAGATGCACCGCAGATTATCGAGTCAAGCCAACCTAGGCGTGGCACCTTGGTGCTTACCCATGAAATTAGTTTTGATATTGAATATAAAAAAGTTCGCTCAGACAATGGCGTTATTGCAGCAACAATTATTGTCGGAGAAGACTCAAGAGAAACCCTCAGACAATTTTTATTTTCGATGCATAAAGCTCAGCATTCTTCTCTTTATGAGCATGGTGAGACGCAAGCGGATGTTCAAGCCACAGTCGCCTCAACTAAAGACTTTAAATAGTCTCGCATCTATATAGCTGCTATTAACTTTCTACCTTAAAGTCTCTGCTAAGTAGTGCGGTTAAATCCTTTACAAAAGCACTATCAACCTTAGGATGAACCAATTGGCTGAGTTCATCTCCAATGGGGGTAAAACGGTAATAACTGAATAATAAGTTATTGCTATTAGGTTGAATATTCAACTTGTTATCGGTCAATGTTAATTGGATTGCTCCGCCTTTTTCTAGCGTGCCAGTTTCAAATTCACTGCTGTGAAGTATCCCTGCATCAACTAATGTCAAAATACTCGAATAGGGTAGACCATATTTCGATAACCCAAGATTCACTAATGTTGATTTTCTAAAATATTGTTTAAAGCCGCCATGAATACGGTAGCCATTGAGCAGTTTATAACGCGTTTCGTTATTCAGTTTTACAGACATTCCCAAGGCTTTTTCAAGCACTTGAGCTTCTCTTTGGGTTAGTTGTTTAAGGGTTGCCAATGTTCTTAGGCTAAAATTACCTGGTTTAACTATTTCGCTGGCTAAAATTCGTGCCCATAAATCTTGCATTCTACGACTGTTAATTTGCTCAGCCATTTGAAAAAACTGATAACTCCAATCAGGGTCTAAATCTTCTCCTGTCACATCTGAAGGCGTATAAGTGAGAGCAAGTTTGAAAATAGTCTCTAGATTCTGTTGATGCTGAGAGTGCATTTTTCTTAATCTATATTCTGCACGCTCGGCAATGGATGCACTGGAAGGGCGATAGTCTTCTTCACTGGCAACCCCAATTACTTTACCCAGTAAGAGCGCTTTTTTACGTGCCGAAACCTTAGCGCCAGACTCATTAGTGTGTGCAGTGGCTGACGCTTTATGCGGCGCTAGAGTGTCACTATTGATTATTTGATTATCTGCCATATTTAATTCTTATTTTGTTTTATGGTGTTTTTAGTTTTGATGTTTTTGAAGCAAAACGCCAATGGGTTTCATTACCAGGTGCTGGAGACTGGGGAATATTTAAAGCCAGTATTAACGAGCAGATGGCAAAACTCACCCCAATCATAAATACCCACTGGGGCGAGCTTAACCATAATATGCCTAATAGTGCAGGAATAATCACTGCGGCAATATGATTAATGGTAAAGCTAACCGACATACTGGCAGCAATATCTTTAGGATCGGCAATTTTTTGAAAGTAGGTTTTCATGGCGATAGCCATAGCAAATAATAGATGGTCAATAACATACAAGGCTGCGGCTATGGTGGCGTGCTCAACGACGGCGTAGCTAGCAAAAACAATAATTAAACCAGCATACTCAATCACTAAGGCATTACGTTCACCTATGCGACTAATAAAGCGGCCAATGGCTGGTGCAAATAGTAAATTAACCACGTAATTAATTAAAAACAGTGAGGTGATTTGAGTCACTGAATAGCCAAATTTTTCCACCATCATGAAACCAGCGAAGACCATAAAGATTTGTCTTCTGGCGCCTGATAAAAAAGTGAGTGCGTAGTAAAGCCAGTAACGTTGTCTAAAGATAAGTTTTTTGTGTTGCGGCTCAGCAATAGGGAAATGTGGGTAATACAGACTCATTATAACGACCGCAATTAAGCCTAAGCCGCCAATGATAGCGTACATCCACACGTAGTCGAGTTTTAGCCAAGTCATAACCAGCCAAATACTGCCATAACCCAGTAAAGCTGCTGCAGAGCGCCATGCTAATGCCTTACCTAAAAACTCAGCAGTTTTAGTTTTATCAACCCATTGCAGCGTTAATGATTGATTAACAGTTTCAAAATAATGAAAGCCAATCGACATTAACACCGTGGTGATATAAAGCCCTAATACACTAGGAAAAAAGCCAGTAATGGCAATGCCAATAGCCAACACCGCCAGTGACAATAGCGCGAAGGTTTGCTCTCTTATCAGCAATAAAACAAAAATTGCGGTAAAGGCTAAAAAGCCCGGCACCTCGCGTAAACTTTGCAGTAGGCCAATTTCTGCTCCAGTAAATGCCGCCTTCTCGATAACAAAGTTATTGAGTAAGGCTTGCCACACAGCAAATACCATCGACATGATAAAGGTCATCCACAATAACAATTGCTGTGGATTTTTGTCTGAAACTGCGGGCATTACGGTCACTTTTTCTTGTCTGTCAATATTAACCTCATAGTTACATAGATAGCCTTTGATCGCTAAGTGTAAATTTGATGTAAACGAAGTTGCGAAAATAAATGTAAATTCTAATGCAAATGATTCTTATTTAATATACTGTGTCGATGTATTAACAAAAGGCACGCAATTATTGTGGAGAATGAGATGAGTAAAAAGTTAACACTGTTGGCAGTATCGATAGCAAGTGTGATTGGTTTTGGGGCTACAGCCAATGTCAGTGCTGCAACTTCAGCTGATGATTTGGCAAAAGCAATTGCGAAACAAGAAGCTGAAATCGCAACATTAAAACTTGAATTACAGCAGCTTGCACAGCAACAGTCACAGCAGTTAGCATCTCAAAAACAGATTGAGGTGACTCAAGAGCAACAAGGTAACGCTGTAAAAGATGTAAGTAACACTGTTTCAACTGCTGCAGAACGTTACAGTAAATTCTCATTCAAATCCTACGGCTCAGCTAACTTCACTAGCGATGAGTATTTTGAAAATGTGCAAGATACCTCACCTGAAAGACGAAATCGTTTTGACCTTGAACGTATTGTTACCGAGTTTGGCTACCAGTTCACTGACGAATGGAGCATGGAGGTTGAAATAGAATACGAGCACGGCGGTACTGGTGCTGCACTAGAATATGATGGTTTTGATGAGTTTGGCGAGTTTGAAACTGAAACAGAAGCGGGTGGTGAAGTCGTCGTTGAGAAGGCTGAAATACGTTACCGACCTAGTGATGCGTTCGGGGTTAAATTCGGTAACATTCATTTGCCTATTGGTCTTTCAAGCACTTTACATAAACCGAATCAATATCTCACTGTGCAGCGCCACAAAAGTGAAGCTGCGATGATACCAGCTGTGTGGAATGAAAACGGTATTGGTGTTTACGGTGAACTTGCAGATTTTCATTATCAAGCACAAGTTGTCAGCGGCCTTAATTCTGAGTATTTCAGAACATATGATTGGGTTGCTTCAGGGCATCAGAAACGTTTTGAGCATGTTAACGCTGATGATTTAGCCTTTGCTGGCCGTATCGACTATGGCAACTTTAAAACCGGCAGTGCAATTGGTGTGTCTTATTATTATGGCAATACCAGCGGTAACCGTAACAAAAGTAATAAATTAAATGTTGATGGCACATTGAGCATTGTGACAGCTGCAGCGGCTTTTGTTGAAGGCCCTTGGGTGCTTCGTGGTCAATATATGTATGGCACGTTAAGTGATGCCGATGCCATTACTCTTGCAAACAAAACCACCCCAGGTTTACAGCCAGGTAACTTCGCCCAGTTAGGCTCTAAGTCGCAATCATTTTTTGTTGAAGCTGGCTTTAAGTTAGATGAATACATCGATGTTCCCTTAACTGTTTTTGCCAATATTGATTACTCAAACCCATTAATGGAAGTAGAAAGCGGTACTGCTACCCAGCGTTATGAAAATACCTGGAGCAGTATTGGAGTTAACTATTTCCCTATTCCAGAGATTGTGATTAAAGCTGAAGGTGGCCTGCAGCAAGTGGCTGTAGCCAGTATTCCAGATACTAACTTTTTTGCCCTCGGTGTGGGTTATCAGTTCTCGCTTTAACAGCAGCAGATTTTAGCTAGTTTAATTTTAAGAAAAATACTGACCATCTTCAGTAAAAAATATTATCGATTAAAATGGAGTTTTACATGAATTTTAAGTACACAGCAATTGCATTCGCACTAGTAGGAACCCTGTCAGCATGTGGTGGTTCAGGCTCAGAGATTGAAGAAGTTATAGCACCACTACTACCAGAAACAGGGTTTACTTTTTCAGCAACAGAGTTGGTCACCAATTTAACTGATGATGTCATTGTTGCTGGTTATGCCAATCTAGCTGCACAAGGCGTTGCCTTGTTATCTGCGACGCAAGTATTGTTAAATTCTACATCTCAAGCTGACTTAACAGCAGCGCAAGAAGCATGGAAAGCCGCTCGTAAACCATGGGAACAAGGTGAGTCACATATCTTTGGTCCTGTAGATTCATTAAGTATTGATCCACATTTAGATAGCTGGCCGTTAAACACCACTGACTTACAAACCCAATTAGCTAACAATAGTGGTTTTGATGCTGAGACTATTAAAAGCTGGAACGATGATGTTCAAGGTTTTCATACCATGGAATATTTATTATTTGGTGATGGCGTAGATGACAATACGAAATTAATTGCAGAATTAACGACGGCTGAACGTGAATATGTCATTGCATTGGCTGAAGTATTTCGCGACTACACAGCGCAGTTAGATGATGCTTGGCAGGTTTCTCATAACCCACAAGATACCAATGCACTTCCTTATGCAGATTTATTAAAAACGCCTGGCTCTGCTAATAATACCGTTTATTCATCAGAACTTGCGGTTATTGAAGAATTAATTAACGGCATGATTGGTATTGTTGATGAAGTGGGTAATGGCAAAATTGCTGATCCATTTGGTGACTCATTAGCCACAGCTGACACCTCAAAAGTTGAGTCGCAATACTCTTGGAATTCATTGACCGATTTTGCTGACAACATCCAAGGTGTTCGTAATGTTTACCATGGTGAGTTCACCGGTAGTGCAGATAAGCAAGGCATTATTGACTTTGTCGCCGCAGCAGACAGTGCACTTTCAATTCGTATATCAAGTGAAATTGATGATGCTATTTTGAAAATTCAAGCCATTGCCGGTAGTGACGATATGCCATTTCGCCAAGCCATTTTAGATGAATCTGGCCGTGAACGTGTTGCGACTGCTGTCACTGCATTAACTAAGCTGCAAACCTCGTTAGAGTCTGACGTAATCCCATTATTATCAGACTGGAATGCGCAATAATTTAAAGCATTGTTAAGTGCTGTGACTAATTGAAACTGCTCTACCTTGTCATAGGTAGAGCCATTCTTTAAGTGCACAGCCTTACTTTAATTATAACTTCAGTTATAAAAGCTCAGTTTTATAAAGCTCAGATTTAAAAGCATCGATATAAAAACACAGATAAAAGCTGACCAATAGAGTATGGCATGTCTGTCTTCGTTCAAATCTTAAATTATCTGCGTATTAGATAATGACTTCAGAGTGTGAAAATGATGAATAAGAACCCCAAATTATCCATATTATCTCTATCGCTAGCGAGCACCATTTTATTGTCGGCCTGTGGTGGTAGCGGCGATGAAGAGCCGAGTGCAACGCCTCCAATTGATACACCACCAACAGTTATTTACCCAAACTTTACCGATATTAGTGCTTCAGGCGGTGATACCACCACATTTGATGCCGGTAATTCTGGTCATGGGTTTTCAACCCCAGCGCCCAATTTATCAGCTGAAAACCTTGAACTTCACCTTGAAGGTGATGCCAATTTTGAAATGTCATTTACAACCGCACCTAACACTGCACACCCAGAGCTAGATGGCCTAGGTCCAGTATTCAATAATGCTGATTGTAATTCTTGTCATCAACGAGATGGTCGTAATTCAACGCCATATTTAGCGGCGGATGAAACGCGGGTTAAACTGGGTTCTGATGCAGGTATTTTCTTACGAATTAGTAAAGCGCCCGCTGAAGAGTGTGTAACCCCGACAGCTGAAAATGATTACTGCGCGCCAATAGCAGTGCCTGATTTTGGTGGACAATTATTTCATCGCGGCGTGCTAAAAGCCCGTGCTGATTGGGAAGATAATGCCTTTGGTGGTCAAGCTGATGTGTATTTGTCATACGAGAAAACCACGGTTACTTATGCTGATGGTCGTGAAGTTGTCTTAAAGAAACCCATTTTTGAAGTCGAAAATCCTTATGATGCACCAAGTGAAACTAAGCACAGTGCCAATGTGACATCAAATCTACTGCAAGATGATGTGCTTATGGGCTGGCGTAATGGCATGCCGGTGTTTGGCTTAGGCTTATTAGAAGCAATTCCTGAAGCTGACATTCTAGCTAACGCAGATGCTGACGATGCCAATAATGATGGTATTTCAGGGCGTCCAAACTGGGTATTTGATGCGATAAAAGCGCAGAATGGCGCTGAAAAGCCTGTGTCAATGGGACGTTTTGGTTGGAAAGCGAATACGCCAAGTGTCAGAGTGCAGTCATTAGGCGCTTTACGTGGTGATATTGGTATTACTAATCCGCTGTTCCCTAATGAAAGTATTGTTGGAACAAGTTTGCATGACTCTTACTTAACTCGTACAGGTTTTGTTGATATTGGCAGCGATGAGAATGGTGCCCCAGAAGCTGATGCCGCATTTAGTGATGCTGTGGTTTTTTACGCCGAAACATTAGCGGTACCCGCGAGACGTAATGTCACTGATGATAACGTTCGCGAGGGGGCAAGACTATTTGAACAGGTTAACTGTACTGGTTGTCATATGGCTAGTTTTACCACCCAAACTGCAGGCGATATCGGTGGCTTACCTATGCCTGACTCGCTAAAAGGACAAGTAATTTATCCGTTTACAGATATGTTACTGCATGACATGGGTGAAGAACTTGCTGATGGTCGCCCAGACTTTCTTGCTAACGGTAATGAGTGGAAAACCCGTCCATTATGGGGGCTTGGTTTAACACACACAGTAAACCCACAGGCTGGTTTTTTACATGATGGCCGCGCAGCAACCGTAGAAGAGGCTATTTTATGGCATGGCGGCGAAGCTAAAAATAGCAAAGATGAGTTTATGGCATTATCACAAGCTGAACGAGATCAGCTGGTGGCATTTTTGATGTCTTTATAAATCTCTTGCTAGTATTGATTCGCTGACAACATTATTCAGTGGGCGTAAGTTCAATTATTGATGTGACATAATGATAATTGCTAAGTGGATGAACCGTAAGGTTTATCCACTTTTTTGTGAGCTACTCAAAAGTCCTGATTATTAATAGGCGTTGCGACTGATTTGTCGTGATCTGATCCATGTAATTGTTGCGGCATTTCAATTAAGATGAAGTTAATGACAGATAACACTTTTTAAAATTGAGGTTAACGTGAGTAGCATTTTAATTATTTATTCAACGGTTCACGGTCAAACCCGTAAGATTTGCGATTACATGCAGCAAAAGCTCATCGCTAAAGGCAACACAGTCACCTTAGCAGCGCTGCAAGATAAGCCTGATATCAGTGCATTTGATAAAGTATTTATTGGTGCCAGTATCCGCCATGGTAAGCACCGCCCAGCACTCTATCAATTTGCTGCCGACAATAAAGCAGTCCTTGATAGTAAACCCAATGGTTTTTTCTCTGTGAGTTTAGTGGCTAGGAAACCGGGTAAAAATACCCCAGACACCAATATGTATATGCAAGCTTTTTTAAAGCAAAGTGACTGGCAACCTAAAGTGCTGGAAGTGTTTGGTGGTAATTTAGATTATCAAGGCTACGGTCCAATGGATCGTAATATTATTCGCTTTATCATGTGGATGACCAAAGGGCCTACGGATCCTAATACCCAAGTTGAGTACACCGACTGGGAAAAAGTCGATGCCTATGTAGACCAAATTCATAGTGCTTAACGAGCTTAAGACTGAGAATAAGTTAAGTGCTTATCATTACAAAAGGAATGTAAATTCATGAGTCAGAAGTCATCTGCTTTGGTTAGTGCTATTGCCGAAAAGCTGCATGTCATTGTAATTGCCTTAAGCGTTTATCTAGTGGTTACCAGCCCATGGATATTAATTGGCCGCCAATTGCGCGCTAATGCCAGTATTTGGGACAGCTTGCATGTTTATCTAGGCTTAGTGGCAGCCATATTTGGTTTGTTATTTATGCTGAAGAATCTGTTAAATGGCCACTGGCGTCAGTTCTTTCCGTGGTTAAGATTAGACTTTTCCCAATGTGTAGATGAAATTAAGCAGTTAAAGCAGGGCAAATTACCGAGTTCTGGTGGCAAAGGTATTTTCAGTGTTGTGGAAGGTATTGGGCTAATTTTAATCGCGCTAGTGAGCATTACCGGCATCGCATGGTTTATCACTCAAGGTAGCAGTGATGCGTTAATGTGGCGTAAATACCACATTCTTTTTGCCCAAGGCTTTGTGGGTTTCTTGATGGTACATATCGTGTTTGCCATGTTCCATATTATTGATATGGTCAGAAACTCTTAAGACTGTATAAATGCCATTATTTATTAAAGATAATAAAAAGCCCAAGCATGATTATCATGATTGGGCTTTTTAATACGCTAAATATCATACTTAGAAATGATACTTTTCTAGCTTATTTCTTTTCTAACGCTAGGTAATTCATCACGTCAATTAGATCGTCAAGAGTACGCATTTCATTCATGTTGATAGCATATTTATCGTTAACGATGAAAGTCGGTACGCTTTGAACGCGGTACATGATTTGCTGTTGGCGCCATTGAGACAATTTCTTATCTGTAGCTTCGCTGTCAGCAATCTTGTCATAAGCGGCGCTATCGATACCGTGAGCTGCAAACACTTGTTTGATATCGTCACGATTGTTGATTTCAGGCTCGTCATGGCTATGACCTGGAGCACTGTGGTCGTGGTGTCCACCTTCGCCTTGAATCGCTTGGAACATGGCTTTATTTAATACATCCGCATTACCCACTTCATGAATAACGGCTAAAGCGCGCATGACTTCAGTACCAATATCACTGTTCATAAAGTCAACGTGCTTGGTTTCAAAGTTAATTTCTTTATTCAAGTTACCTTTAATTTCTGGCAGGTACTGGGTTTCCATGTTGTAACAGTTATGACAGTAGAAAGAGAAAAATTCAGAAATCTTAGGTTCAGTTGATGCTGGTGCATCAGAAATTTGAGTGTAATGTTGACCTTCAACAAACCTAGATGGAGTTACAGCAGTTTTTTCAACAGTTTCTCCAGCCGTTTCAACAGCAGTTTTTTCTGCAGTTGTAACCGTTGTATCAGCAGGTTTGCCACAGCCCGTTAGGGTTAATGTGAATGCAGCAACAGCCAGCGTGAATGCAATATGTTTAATCTTTACCATGTATGCCTCGACAAAGTGGGGTGATGTTGGCGATATATCGCGAGAGATAATTAAGCTTACGCAACTTAAATAACTCAAGCAACTTAAGCACTTGCTTAATTGCCATAAAGTTAGCTGCGATTATGACTGAATCCGTTAGCAGTGTCAGTGTTAAAACTGTGATGGCCTAGTGCTTTTTAGTAAAAAGCACTGCAATTTAAACTAGCTTTTATAACGACTCAGTACGCAGAATTTGCCAAGCTTCACAAACTTGCCGAAATCGCTCACTGTCGTCACTATTGTCTCTTTGCCACTTTTGTCACTTTTGTCACTATAGCCCGCTTAATTGTGACTATTTACACTGGCACTTTGATGAGTGGCAGTTGAGACTTATTATATTTTGGTGATTTTATACCAAGTCGTCATTGTGCGGTTTGAGGCTTATTTGATAAATATTTCTCTTCCTCACAGACAAGTTACCTATAATTGGTATAAAATCCGCCGCAATAAAATAATAGGGGCCTTATCCAATGACAGAGAAACATTATATTAGCGCACAGCAGTTGCTTGAAGACTCATTCAAATTAGCAGCACAAGTGTACGATAGTGGCTTTAGACCGCAATTTATTGTGGGGATTTGGCGTGGCGGTGCTCCAATCGGTATTGCAGTGCAAGAATTTTATGATTTTAAGAATGTTGAAACCGATCATATCGCAGTAAGAACGTCATCTTATTACGGTATTGGCACTGATAAGCAAAGCAAGAAAATCAAAGTTCATGGCCTACATTACATCATTGAAAATGCAAATGCTGACGATGGGCTATTAATTGTGGATGATGTATTTGATTCTGGCCGCAGTGTTGATGCATTAATTGATAAATTGCAAAAATTTATGCGCAAAAATATCCCGACAGATATTCGAGTGGCTTGTCCTTATTACAAACCAAAAAATACCGCAGTTGATTTAAAACCGGATTATTTTATCCATGAGTCTGAAGAATGGCTTGTTTTTCCTCATGAAGTGTCAGGTTTAAACCCGCAAGAAATCGCTGAAGGTAAAACAGATTTTAAGAATATTCAGCATTTGTTTAAGTAAAAGCATCGATATTGGTTATTTTTTGCTAAACTAGCAGCTCAACAGTGCGTCAAGAGAGTGCCTGACACGTGGTTATTGTCCGTGTTTAATTCACCTTCTTGATGCATTTTTTATTATTACCCTGAAAAGATACTGCCCATTATGAGCTCTGTTGAGATATTTTCCCCACAACAAACCACTGATAAGCCTCTAGATACTCAATCTCTAGGTTCTCAATCTTTAGCGAGCAAGTCGCAAGAGAAAAAGCAGCTTGAACTACTGGCACCCGCTAAAAATGCTGATTACGGCATTGAAGCTATTCGTCATGGTGCTGATGCTGTATATATTGGCGGACCTGCATTTGGTGCACGCCATAATGCCGGTAATAGTGTGGAAGACATTGCCAGACTGGCAGAGTTTGCTCATCGTTATCATGCTCAAGTGTTTGTAGCGTTAAATACCATTTTAATGGATGACGAAATTGCCAAAGCGCAGGCACTTATTTGGGAATTATACGAAGCAGGTGTGGATGCATTAATCATCCAAGATATGGGCTTGTTGCAGTTAGATTTACCGCCAATTGCACTGCACGCGAGTACCCAAATGGATAATCGCACCCCAGAAAAAGCAGTGTTTTTAGAACAGGTCGGTTTTTCACAGGTGGTATTAGCCCGTGAGCTGAATTTACCGCAAATTAAAGAAATTGCAGCCAGTACGCAACTTAAGCTTGAGTACTTTGTTCATGGCGCATTGTGCGTCAGTTATAGCGGCTTATGTAATATCAGTCATGCGTTTTCTAATCGCAGTGCTAACCGTGGTGAATGTTCACAAATGTGCCGTTTGCCTTGCGATTTATCCACCCGTGATGGTGAAGTGTTAGCTGAAAATCAGCATTTGTTGTCATTAAAAGACAACAACCAAACTGAGAATTTAGAAGCATTAATTGATGCAGGCGTAACATCATTTAAAGTGGAAGGCCGTTTAAAAGATATTAGTTATCTTAAAAACGTCACCGCCCATTATCGCCAGCAGTTAGATGCGATTATTGATCGCCGCAGCGATCTTGAGTCAATGTCTCATGGTCGAAGCGAATTTACTTTTACGCCAGATCCTGAAAAAAGCTTTAACCGCGGTAAGACAGATTACTTTATTAATCAACGTACTGAGCAAATTGAGCATTTTAGCTCGCCAAAGTACATTGGTGAAAAAGTGGGGGTTATCACCAGTGTTGGCCGCGATTTTATTAAAGTCGATAGCAGTAAAGCGGGTAAAGCCGTTGAGTTTAATAACGGTGATGGCTTGTGCTTCTTTATTGATGGTTATCAAAAGCAGCGTTTATCTGATAACAAAACCAAAGGCTTAAGGGTTAACCGCGCTGATGGTAATACTTTATATCTGACCGATGTGTCGAAAGACTTAAAAGTCGGTGTGGAGTTATTTAGAAACTTCGATCATCAATTTGATGCTTTGCTATCAAAAGACTCTGCTAGCCGTAACATTGCGGTTGATATGGTATTGGCTGATACGCCGCAAGGCATTTCACTGACCATCAGTGACAAGCATGCCCATAGCGTTACAGTAGAGCTTGAGTGGGTAAAAGAGCCGGCGAAAGATTACGCTAAAGCAGATGCAAGCCTGCGAACGCAGCTCGGCAAACTGGGTAACAGTGACTATCAGTTACAGCAGTTAACGATTGAATGTGCTAATCGTTGGTTTTTACCAGCGTCAGTGATTAATGGTTTAAGGCGAGATGCCATTGCCGCCTTTGATGATGCCAGAGTAAAAGGCTACCAGCGACCACAGCGAGCTGAGCATGATAAGTCAGCGCGTTTCCCGCAAAAGTATTTAAGTTTTTTATCTAATGTTGCAAACGATAAGTCTCGTGAATTTTATGAGCAACACGGTGTGGTTCAAATTGAAGACACTTACGAGAAAAACAAACTATTAACCGATGCACCATTAATGGTGACTAAGCATTGCTTACGTTACAGCTTTAATTTATGCCCTAAAGAAGTTGAAGGCATTAAAGCTGACCCAATGGTGCTCGATATTGGCAAAGACCGCTTAAAGCTGGTTTTCGATTGCCTAAAATGTGAAATGATGATCGTTGGATCAAATCAATTAGTAAAGTAATCAGGTGATGTCATCTTATTACTCAATAACCATTATCACGCGCGATGCGTGGCGATAAATTTGTAGGAAAAAGCCCAAAATGACTAAAGCAAAAAAATATGATTTTAGAGTAAAACAAGTTGGTACAACTTGGAAAACTGAAATCACTCGTCGTATGACTGCAACTAAGACTATTGTGTCTAAAAGTCATGACGGATTTGCATCAGAAGCCGAGGCTGAAGCTTGGGGTAAGCAAGAGCTTCCCGCTTTTTTAACCACGCAAGCTGAACGCAATAAACGTAAAACAGAAAAACAACTTAAGGCTAAATCAATTGCAGATGCAATTGCTGCAGAAGCATTAACCGATGAAGCAGATGCATTATCAGATGATGCTAAGCAAATAGATGCTGCCGATAGCGCAGATGTTGTTGAAGATTAAGCGTTAAAACATTACAGTAATGCAACAACTTGGTGACAAGGTTTGCCGTATTTATTTTTGAATAAACCAAACTTCACCTTTCAGCACCAATACCAAGGACGAATTAGGTATGAAAGCTTGCTTTACGACAATAATATTTTCAGGGCTGTTGTTATTAGGCCCTGGAAATAAAGTAATGGCCAAAGAGTCACAGTCTTACCTCAATAGCACCACCAATCAATCAGCAGATGCAACTAACGCTGCAAAAAGAGAGTTATCAATATTTTCCAAAAGTGTGTCTTTTGAGCTGCCTATTGGCTGGAATATGGCATTTAATTCTAGCAAAGGGAATATGTATAAAGCTGAGTTTGTTCCTGCTGGGGAAAGTTTAAATAATTGGTCTGATTTATTCTGTATTCAAGGCTTTGAGGGCTTGGCAGAAAATATCGAGCCTGAGCGATTTTTAAATAATTTTGCTAGCACCTACCAAGACAGCTGCCAAGGTGAGGTGGTTTATGAGCAACTTGGAAAAACCCAGATGGGTGGTCAAGAAGCGTATCACGGCATTATCGGCTGTACCGTTATGGCTAACTTTTTACAGCAAGGTGGCTCAGTTAAACAGCAAGGTGAAATAGGTTATTACGCCGTAATTAAAGGCGTTGAAGACTTGTACTTTATGCATAAGTCTATGCGCGGCGATGTTTTTAATAAAAACTCAGCGCCATTAAAATCGACCAATCATCGTCAATTTATGTCGAATTTTAAGCAGTTACGATTC
This sequence comes from Shewanella sp. 10N.286.48.A6, assembly GCF_002873135.1. Taxonomy (GTDB): domain Bacteria; phylum Pseudomonadota; class Gammaproteobacteria; order Enterobacterales; family Shewanellaceae; genus Shewanella. The sequence goes on along the minus strand of NZ_MCVI01000021.1, from coordinate 295,209 downwards.
TAGAAATTTTCTTTTTATCAATAATTGGTTTATCAACAATCCGCTTATCAGTAAGCGAGCTATTAATGAGTAATCATATTATTCAGACTATTTTTCAATAAGTTGAATAATATGATTGATTCATTTTCGTTATATCAAAAATCCCCATAAGCACGTTATACTATATCAGCTTGTTATATGGCTGCTTTAAGTCGTAGCAATCAAAAATTTATATAATTTATCGTCAATTTATAGTGGTGCCTGTGTATGACACGGGGTAATCGGGAAACTAGTGAAAATCTAGTACTGCCCCCGCAACGGTAATGGTGAGGACTGAGTGCGATAAAGCTTGTAGCTGTGAAATTTAAGCTGCTATTTAACGTTAAAAATTCATGTTCGTCAGTAGCTTTGCTACTTTAACCTAAGTCCGGAGACCGGCCCTATAGATGATTTTGAGATTTCGGTGGGCAGATCTCGAAATGTAGCTCGTTGCTTGTAAATAATCATGGCTTATCGCTAACAGATAAATTTACGAGTACGATGCGCTGCGGCAAATATGCCCCATTTTTCCTTTCAGGAGTTAAAGGTAAATGGGTACAAATCTAACAAAAATCGCATCAGCATTAAGCCTAGTATTTGGTCTAGCTGCTTCAACAACCTCAGTTGTTTACGCTGACACCACAACAGACAATTCTGCCAATGCAGAGGTTGAAAAAATTGTGGTTATTGGTCGTCAAGATGCAAATCCTCTTAATATTGCAGCGAATGTAAATGTGATCGACCAAGCTGATATTCAGCTTAGTGGTGCGGTGAGCTTAACGGAGTTATTACGTTCTCAAGCGGGTATTCAAGTGTCTGATAACAACTCAGGTACGACTTTTGCCATGCGCGGTTTTTCAGCGTCTCAAGCCGCCAGCAATACCTTAATTTTGATTGATGGTCGCCGCTTAAACAATATTGATATTGCGGCTCCTAGCATTAATGCAGTGCCGTTAAATCAAGTTGAGCGGGTGGAAATATTATCAGGTAGTGCAGGGGTACTTTATGGCGATCAAGCTGTTGGCGGGGTGATTAACATCATCACTAAAGCGCCTAATAAAGACGGCGGCGGACTGCAATTAAGTGCTGGCAGCTTTGATACTTATGAAGCTAAAGGGGATATTTCAGGCAAAATTAATGACGCTTGGCATTATTACTTGGCCGGCAGTTACAATCAAAGTGATAACTATCGCGATAATAACGACAGTGAAACCGGCTCAATTCTAGGCCGTTTGCAATATCAAACTGATTTACAAAATTTCTTTGTTGAAGCCAGCTACTTCGATAATGATCGCCAGGCCCCTGGTGCGCTAACACTGGAGCAGTATCTGCAAGATCCAACTCAGGCCGCACCTTTTACCGATGATGATTATGTTCATGAAATGACCACAGCGCTGCGCAGTGGCTATGAGTACCAATTAACTAAAGAATGGGCTTTGGCCACTGATTTAACTTACTCTGATACTCTAACCACTAACTTTATTTGGGGCAGTGCTGGGCGTATCGAGCGAAGTTTATTAAGCTTTTCACCCAAAGCCACAGCAAATTATCAGCTAGATAATGGTGATTTAGACATTATTGCTGGGGTTGATTTAAGTATCGGTGAGGCCGATTTTGATACTGCTTACATTCAACGTAATAATGAACAGAAAGTGACCAGTGCTTATGTGCAAGCCTCAGTGCCATTAACGCAGTCATTATCCTATGTAGTTGGTGGGCGTTACAGTGAAGTGACAGATGACTTAACAGATCAATTATCATACGCAAATGGTGTTGAGCTTGATAATGATGCCCATGCATTTGAGTTAGGGTTAAATTATCGTCCAAGCCTTGCTCATCGTTTTTATATTCGCGCCAATGATAATTTCCGTTTTGCCAAAGTGGATGAGCAAGCCTATACCCCAATTACCACCCTTGGTCTTGATCCACAAACCGGCCGCTCATATGAAGCAGGTTGGGACTGGACCACTACAACACAAACCTTCAAATTAAACCTTTACCGTTTAGATTTGGAAGATGAAATTGTATATGACGCAGGGCGCACTGATGGTCCACAGGGCGGCGGTGCTAACGTTAATGCTGATGCTTCAACTCGTTTTGGCGTTAATGCCGCTTATGATGTGCAAATCGCTGCAGATTGGTTGCTGGGCGCATCATATGATTACATTGATGCTGAATTTACCGAAGGCGAGAACGAAGGCAAAGCGCTTTCTTGGGTTGCGGAGCATAATGCCCGTGCTCACGTCAGTTATGACATAGCCCAAGAATGGCAAATCTTCGCTGAAGGTATTTATACTGGTGAGCGTTATGTGGAAGGCGATAATGCCAATATCGACCCTAAATTATCAAGCTATGTATTGGCTAATTTAGCGATTAACTATACCCGTAATGAGTGGAGTGCCAGTTTACGTGCTGACAACTTGTTAGATAAGCAATATGTCAGTGCTGGCTATTATGTTCCTGAGGAGTGGGGCGGCAGCGGTTATTACTCGGGTAATGGTCGCTCAATTCGCTTAACCTTAGGTTATCGTTTTTAAAATCCCTTTGTAATGAACTAACAGATAATAAGCGAAGCGTCTGATTTTTAGACGATAATAACTTGTTATTTAGCTAATTACACTGAAGATACTAAAGCCGACAAAGCACTTGTCGGCTTTTTGTCTTAATCAGCATTAATCACTTGACCTTTGTAGGGTTTCTATGGATAAATTCGTTAATCGAGAACGAAGAATTATACAGGGAAGCATCGCTTTATGACCTACCTTGAGCAGCAGGTACTCACTCAAGTAAAAGCTATTATTGGCAACGAAGAACAAGTCATTGGGCGCCGTGGTATTTTGATCCCTTTAAAAAAGGCCTTAATTAATGAAGCAGATATCCGCATTATTATCGATATCATTGCCAGCGATCCCGCGCTTGCCGCTCATTTACTTTGGCGCAGTAATACCGCTCAAGCTGGTGGCGTAATCGCGACAAAAAATCGCAGTATAAAAGATGCGCTTATCCGTTTAGGCCAAGTCAATATTTACCGCTATAGCTTCTCATTTTATCTAAAAGAACGCTTAGATGAATTACCTGAACCATATTGTAAATTAGTTAAGGGCTATTGGGCGCTTACTGAAAATATCGCTACCGATGCAGTGCATTATTTACGTGAGCTTGAAGACAATAAACAAGCTATAGATATTGATGCAGATGAACTGCAAACCTTGGCGCTATTTAGTGTATTTGGTCAAGTGATTACCTTAAGTGCGTTTGCATTTTTAAATGCCGCCTCAGAAAAGCCCATAGCATTACAGGTGATAAAAAAGCTCATTGATACCCAGCAGCAAAGTTTATCTATAGAAGCATTTGAGGCTCTTGGGTTAGATGATGAGTTACGCAATGAATTTATGGTGGCCCATAATATTAACCAAACGAGCAATGTAAACTCTGCAGGCTTAGTGCTTAGAGCTGTGCTGAGCAAACGTAATGTATTGATAAACCCAATTAATGAATCTAATTAATGAAGCTAGTATAGCGAGTTGATTTAATCCCATGACATAAAAAATGCCACCTTAATCGTGGCATTTTTTATGGATTTTTCACAACTTGTTTATGCACATTCTAAGAGCGATTGGTGCTTTTGACTTAATCTTTGTAACTTTAGCCCTTCAGCAGCCACTAAGGTTAGCCATTTTTGAATTAAATGGGTATTGGATGTATTAAGGCGGTAGGCTGCAAATAACGGCCTTTTTAAGCCTTCGCTGCCAAGTTTTACAGAACTTAAGTTAAGTCCATGGCCTTCATTAATTGACCAGCTTGGCAGCGCCGCTACGCCATCATTACAAGCAATACGTTGAAGCAGCATCGCTGTTAAGTCACATTGCTTTTGTTCACCCACCTCAACACCAGCAGGTTCTAAAAAGTGCTTATAAATATCAAGGCGCTGCAATGGAACAGGGTAAGTGATCAGTGTTTGCTTGGCGAGCTGCTCAGGTTTAATGAATGGCTGTTTTGCTAGAGGATGCTCATTTGAAACGACTAACTTCACTTCAAAATCAAACAAATGTTGATAGGCAAGTGCATGCCCTGGTACTGGATCTGAAGTGAGTACAATATCCAACTCACCAAGCGCTAAGGCATTTAATGAATCAAATAAATGACGGCTAGATAAATCAATACGGCCATCTGGTGCGATTTGTTTAAAGGCCTCGGTCACCGGCATTAACCAGCGAAAGCAGCTATGGCATTCAATCCCCAATTTTAAAGATTGCGCCTCTCCATCAAGGCCTTTTTTCAGATCTGATTCTGTCACCATCACTTTAGGGAGAATTTCCTCCGCCAAATTAAGTAGTCGAGTGCCTTCTTGAGTAAAAGATAATGGTTTGCTCTTTCGAATAAAAATAGACGAATTAATGCGTGTTTCTAATTCTTTTATTTGATGAGATAGCGCTGATTGAGTTACGAAGCGTTTTTTCGCAGCACCAGCAAGGCTACCACTTTCTTTAAGTGCCATCAGAGTTCGAAGGTGTCTCAGCTCTATCATATAATCCTCACATGAATTTTGCTCAACTTACGGGTGAAATCAATTCGGTTGCTTGTATCAAGACTATCACAACAAACTTCTAGACGTCCAGACGCCTGTGTAATTTATTTACGAAAATGTAGTCTCATTGTTAACTTTTGTGATTGTTTTGACGTGAAAATTACAGCTTTTGATTTTATAAAAAGTGACTTTAATAAGTGATCACTAGTTTAAAGGTCATTGAGAGAGGGCTTTTTGAGGTTTTTAATCTGCGACTACGCAGTTTTGCTAGGCTTATCTATACTCAGACTGGTATTGCTTTACTGAATTTCTATGTTGATTGAGTTTAAATGACTGGAGTCACAAATGAGCCACACTTATAAAATTATTGAGTTAACAGGATCGTCACCTATCAGCTCTGATGATGCGATAAAAAATGCAATTGCAGCAGCTAATGAATCGCTTAAACATTTACGTTGGTTTCAGGTTGTTGAGACCAGAGGTCACCTAGAAGAAGGTTTAATTGCTCACTGGCAAGTCACTATTAAAGTCGGTTTTACTTTAGATCAGAAATCACCTCATTGAAGACGTGGTGTCTGAAAGATGACAATAAGTAAAAGGTTTAAGCGTCTCTAGGTAAGCCTTTTTCAACACTGCGGATCACTCGCAAGGTTTTACGGCTTAAATGACTTTTAGGCGCCGTTTTTGTTTTATCGTCAGGGGTTAAATCTTGCTGTTTAAGTGCTTGTTGCGCTAGTGCCCAATCAATATGTTCTATGACCATTTCATCGACTTCATCGCTACATCTGCGTAGGTTAAGCGCATCAATAATTTGCTGATTAAACGGCGCGTTACCTAAGGCAATCGCAATGTTTCTTAACCAGCTTTTATGGCCAATTCGACGTATAGGGCTGCCTTCTGTAAGTGATAGAAATTGCTTTTCAGTCCAAGCAAACAAGCTTAGTAAATCAGGTTGGATCAGTTGTTTACGAATATGAAAATCAGTTTGCTGAGTTAGCGGCGCTTTACTGTTAACAGGGCACACTAATTGGCAATCATCACAACCATAAATGCGATTGCCAATGGCTTGGCGAAATTCTTCAGGTATCACGCCTTGTAATTCAATGGTGAGGTAAGAGATACAGCGGCGACCATCGACCACATTGTTGTCTAATATGGCATTAGTCGGGCATGATTTTATGCAGGCTACGCAGCTATTACAGCTTTGGTGGATAGGAATATCTACAGGCAAAGGTAAGTTAATTAACACTTCGCCTAAAAAGAACCAACTGCCAGCCTCAGGGTTTAGTAATAATGAATGTTTACCTGTCCAGCCAAGACCTGCTTTTTCCGCTAATGGCCGTTCAAGGATTGGGGCAGAGTCCACAAACGGTCTGAAATCAATGCCATCAAGCCCTAAGTTATGGCAGTGTGACACGATTTTATCACCGAGTTTTTTAAGCTGTTTACGAATCAGTTTATGGTAATCTCTGCCGCCTGCATAACGAGAAATATAACCTAAGTTTGGGTCTGATAAATTAGTGGCAAAGCCCGCTTGTGGCGGTAAATAGTCCATTCTGGTGCTGAGTACGCGAACGGTACCAGGGTGAAGCTCATGGGGGCGAGCGCGCATCATGCCGTGGCTGGCCATATAGCCCATTTCCCCGTGATAACCATTATCGAGCCATTGTTGTAACTTGCTCTCTTCGCTTTTTAAATCGGTATCGGTGATCCCAAGCTGAGAAAACCCTAATTCAAACGCCCAGCTCTTTATTAAGTAAGCTAACTCCGCCATCTCAGTGGCTGAAAGCTTATGCGCTAATGGCTGTAATAGTCCTGAGGGGGTTGTGGCAGACTCCTTTTCCCTAGCATTAAGCGCTGTATTAGTATTAGCCGCTGGATTAGCATTAGGAGGTATATTTGAATTAGGCATGATGACAGCTATTTACGCTAGGTTAGTGATCCACTGTTTTATTATAACCTCTGTGAGTCATCATGGTAGTACGATAGCTGATTTCGGCCATTTCTTTTGGCTTGGTAAAGCGCCATGTCTGATTTTTTTATCAGTTCAGATAATGTTTGTTCATCATAATAAGTGCTCACCCCAGCACTGATGGTGACCTTTAGCTCGGGGTTAATTGCTGAGAAATCATGACTTGATACGTCCTCGATGATCGCTTGTGTTAGTGATATCGCAGCAGTGGAGCGAATTTGCGGTAATAACACTAAGAACTCTTCACCACCTACTCTACCAATGACTGCGTTTGCTGGTAATTTGCTAGTACAGATCTCTGCTAATGTTTTAAGGACAGTATCACCAGCGTCATGACCATAGGTGTCATTTACTTGCTTAAAATGATCGACATCAAAAGACACAATAGCCAAAGTTTGCTGATTGATTAAGGCATTATTAAATAATTGATTTGCCTGTTGATACAAGGCAAGGCGGTTTGGCAACTGGGTTAGTAAATCGGTCAATGCTAACTGTTTAAATTGTTTCGACTTCTTGTTTGAGTAGAGAGTAAATATAAACAGTAATATTAATGACGCACCGCCCAGTATTAGTGCAATAATTTGTAATCTTTTATTGTCTTGTTGGGTGACTAACTGGTGCTCTTTCAGTAATTGGAATGCGATCAATTTAGCATTTTCAGCTTCAATTTTTTCACTATCAAACTTGACTAGCATTTCAGTGCTGCTTTGATTTTCCATCGCCTTATCAATTAGCTGATGTATCTCATACAGGCTAATTTGTGCGTCATAGGCTTGCTGCCAATCTTGTAAGGATTCATATATCTCTATTTTTGATTTGAGTAGCATTTCATGGCCGCGCTTATTGTGATTGCGCTCAAACCCTGCGGTGGCCTTGTCTAAGTAAGGTATTGCTTGCTCTTCGAGCCCTAACCCATGTTTAGCTTGGGCAAAGAACAATTGCATAAAACTATAATGAGTATCTACATTAGGGCCGATGACATCTTCATATTCCTTGAGATAATCAAGGGCGAGTTGATATTTGCCTAGTTCAATAAGTGGGTAAGACATATCTACAGCTACCCGTGCAGGGTATGTAGGGTCGGTATAGATAGTCTGAAAATAGTCCAATACGGTTAAATAGTGGTCGGCAGCTTTTTGGTATTGGCGTAAATCTTCATAGGCATAGGCCATGTCCATTTTTACCATCATGGCTAAATCAAGCTGGTTGCTCTTGGTAAAGGCTTGCTCAAGCTGGAGATAATATTTTAGGGCGGTGTCCGTTTCGCCCATACGGCGATAAGTGACCGCTAAATCTAGTAGGCTGAGGTGCTGTCTAGTGGGTAAATCAAACTCTTTATACAGCTCATGAGCCAATAATAAGTTTTTCAGCGCCATCGCGAAATCAGCGGTATAGGAGGCGATTTGACCAAGCTGTGAATAGGCATCAGCCATTAAGCGGCGGTTGTTAATCCCTTCTGCCTCAGCCAAGCCTTGACGACTAAGTTCATTTGCCGCTGAGATATCACCGCGGTAACGCATAATGGCTGCTTCACAGAGCTTCAACTCTATTCGAGTTCTTGTTGGCATTGCTGGGTAAGCTTTAATGGCATCAATAATGAACTGATCGGCTAATTTATTTTCATCGCCATGGAAAACATTATGACTAAGACACTGTTTAGGCAGTAACAAATAAGTGCGTTCGATATCTTCTGGTCCGATTAAACTTTCAAGGTCTTTAACCATTTTCGGAAAACTAGGATCGTTAATATCGGTTTGATCGGCGGCGTTAAAGAGTGTATCAAACTCAGGGTTTTCTATTTTGGCAAAGCTTGAGAAACTCATACTGAGCATAGCTAAACCTAAGCTAATAATGAGCAATGGCTTACGAACTAGCATTTGGATAAACAGGTTTTTATTAATGCCGTGAAAAAGGCTTTTTTGATTGCCGCTGTGCATATATCAATGCTCTCCTTTAATGATGTTTGGGAGATATTGATAATGCCTATAGCAGTCTCTGCCGTCATTTTTTGCCTCATAGAGGGCAATATCAGCTTTTTTCAAAATAGTAGAAATACTGCTTTCATCAATCACGCTTGTAATGCCGATACTGACTGAAAATATCAAGTTATCGTTTAACTGCGGTGAGTTCACAAGTTTCATTTTATGATTAATTCGCTCAGCGAAAATCATCGATTGCTCGATATTTGTCTTTGGCATAATGATCAGAAACTCTTCACCACCAATACGCGCCACAGTATCTTCCTCGCGGCAATTTTGCTGACAAGTTTGAGCAATGAGTTGTAGTGCTACATCACCGATGTCATGGCCGAATCGGTCATTGACACTCTTAAAGTGATCTACGTCGATAAGTAAGATAGAAAATTGCACTTTTTGCTTTAGCAGCTTTTGCATGACCTCGTAGGCATGTAAGCGATTAGGGATGTTGGTGAGTGGATCTTTTAATGCTATTTGTCGATATTGTTGTGACTTTTTTTGCAGCTTAATAATTAAAATAACTAATATTAACAAGAAGATAAATGTCATTGCGAGGGCGGTGTATTGTAATTTTTGCTGAGTTTTTACGGCATTAAGCTGAATGTCTTTAAGCGCTTGGAACTCAATTAACTGTGCTTGTTTATCTTCTAGGTTATCTGAGTCAAACTTGAGTCTCATGTCGGAATTATAGGTGTCCAGCCTTAACTGATCGAGTTGTTTATGAATGCTTAAGAACTGATGGTGCCAGTAGTTAGCTGACTTATAATCAGCTTGGATAGCAAATAACTGACTGGCTAACTGATAACTAATAGCTAAACCTTTTTGCATATTATACTTTTGAAAGTTAGCTGTTGCTGCATTGAAATGCTCAAAGGCGCTAGCATAGTTGCCTTGTAACATGCGCAGCTCTAAATAATAACTATGCATGTAACCATAGTGAGAGTACATCTCGGGGGTCATGTAAGGTCGAGCTTGATTTAGCCACTTTTCTGCTTCTGCTAATCGGCCAAGTTTAATCAGCGGCGCTGACATATCAATCGCAACTCTAGCGGTGTAAAGCGGATCATTGATCCCCTCGATGACCTGATAGACTTTTTCAAAGTATTCCAGTGCTTGCTGATATTCACCGCGATCTAATTCTATATAAGCGAGTGAGTTTTCAACATTGGCAAGTAACATTAAGTCTTTGGTTTTATTAAGGTAACCCTTTATTCTGTTGTAGTAATAAAGTGCTTTTTCGTTATCGCCTGAGCGCCGGTAAATACCTGCTAAATTCAGTAAGTCTAAGCTAGCTGCATGCTGTAAGCCTATTTGTTGATTGAGCTCAAAAGACTGAGTGAAGCTATCAATCGCTTTGGAAAACTGACCTTGATAAAGTGCTTGTTTGGCAATGTTATTATGGGCTTTGGCGATGATATGCTTGTCATTTAGTGCTAAGGCTTGTTCAAGTGCAGCCTGATTTAGTTTAATCGCGCTGCTATGTTGGTCAAGGTATCTGAATGCTTTTGAACGACATAAATTCAGCAAAATTGGAATTTGTGGACTAAAAAAAGATTGCTGCTCAATGTTGTTTGTCGTGGTAATAAAGTTGTTGTTTTGCTCACTGTCACTGGAGCTAAAGGTTTTACATTGCTCAGTAAGTAACAGCTGCTGGCGCTCAATATCGTTACTGGCAATAATGTTCTCGAGTTTGAGTAATGTTTGCTCTATGACAAGTAAATCTGTGATCTGTTCTGTTTTTAATTGATGGAACAAGTCATCAGCTGCCTTGTTATCAAAAGTAAAAGCAGTCACTGAAGCACTATTCAGTAAACCGACTAATACCAACAATAACAGCAGCTGATTGATGTAACGACTCACCTTGTGACAGTAAAGGCCGTTAAAAACGCTAATTGTTGAATTATAATTATTATGCAATTTTTTATACTTGCTTTACGCAGTTCCTTCATGCTGTTTTTGTTTGTTAACTAAGGCTGTAAACTGGCTTGTTAACTCGCAACAATCCTTTTAAGCACAACTTTTACAAAAGTGCTAATCAACTTGAGCAAAACAGTGCTCAGTGCTTTTTATTGTTAGGCTACAGGTTGAAAATTGGCCGCTTTGCTTAATATCGGCCATGCAACTTTTCCCTGAATTAATATTTTTGTATTTTATTATTTAGTATTTGATAACAATATAAAAAGTTCAATTAGCCACTAGGATCAATAATATCTTTTTTCTGCAGGTGAGTATCAACAAATTTACTTAACTTTGCTAACTTATTGTTATCAGCTTGGTAACTATTGCTGGTGCAGCTATCTAGGTATGTCGAATTACGTAAAGCTGCATAAATCGTTAAGCAGGCATAAAAGTTAATAAAAAAAGAGATAAGATCTATATCAAAGATTGCTAATTTAACTTACTGGCTTCACAACATTATGACAGAAATTTTGGTTTGTTCAATCAAAGCTGAATAAGTAGCGCTGTTATGGCTAAGCTTCTGTTTAAAAGGGTAAATAAACAAGTATGTGTCACACAAAGAACACTTCAGCCTGTGCTTTTGTTAATATTTACTCGCGTTTTTTTGTTTAAATGCACTGTGAGGTAATCTGATTAATTGTTTATTTCATCTTTTAAAAATAGCTGTTGCTAATATAGTTCGTTAACTGTGTTTACCATAGTGAAAACACCTTAAAAAGAGTCGATAAATGTTAAAAGCATCATCATTCATGAGTCAAGTTGTTTGCATTCATTTTATGTGTTTAACGGGCCACTTTTAATCTAACTGGATAAGATCACATTATTGACTGGGTAGGTATTTGCAGCTTCACAAAAACAAGCAATATATATGTCTATAACCTATAAAGGCGTTGATAATATCGTTTATACTAGTCTGTTGCTAAATAACATAAAGCTTAAAGGTTTAATGGCAGTATTTTCTGCGATAGAAACCTTATGCCTGTGCCATTTTAAGTGCTGTTAATGCGACTTAGTTACTCAAACTGCGTTAATCACATGAATTCATGGCGCTAACTTAATCATTGAAATAGAGAACAAACTAATGAGTCAACTAAGCGAAGAGTATAAAGCAACAGCAAAGCAGATTTCTTTTAATGTCGCTAATAAAGTGCTGCCGATGGATAAATTACCAGAGACTTTACTTGAGGCTTATGAAGGTTTGTTTAATGAGCTAATTGAAGACAAGGCTGAGTTATTTGCTAAAAGCTGGCAAGCAATGCCTGCGAGTGCACAAAAATTACTGCCCAAGGCGGAGTTTCATGGTTTTTATATTGCCAATGCGTGGATGCAGTTAAGCCGTGTTGCCCAAGAAATTGCAGATGAGGCTGAGTCAGAAAAAGAAATTGATGAAAAAGAATATGATGGTGTATTTGGCCGCTTGGCAGAGCAATCATTAAAAGAAAGTATTAGAAAATTAAAAAAAGCACGTACAGATCGCTCAATGCTTAATAGCTTTAAACAAGTTATGTCTGCTTAACGCTTGCTGAAATGTTTGACTGGAGAATAAATGACACTCGCGTTACGTAAACAAATAAACTGGCCCTGTGAATTGAGCGAAAGAACCAAAGCTGAGATCATGGATATTGCTGTCGATGATCAAGGCATTGAGAAATACAGTAACCTACTGGCTGATGACAGTGAACGGGGGTATTTTTACTGTATCGATGGTCTGGGTACATTTGCCACCACCAGTGCTGATAACCGCCCTTTAGCGAGTTTTATATTTGGTAAAGAAATGTGGGTTGGGGCTGTAGCGGTTGAGATTTTCCCTAAAATTAGTCTTTATACCAATGAACTGGAACCGATCAACAGCTTGTTTTTCCCTAAATGTGAACTCACTGAGTTAGCTAACATTAACCCTGAGATTTATAAGTTTATTTATAGCATTATGCGCCGTAATACCCCTAAACTGGTTCAAGGTATGCACTTGTCATTTTATGGTATTGAAGAACGTATCATTCATTTTTTATTAGAATTAGTACGTGCTAAACGCATGATTGATTTGCCCGTTATTGAACTAAAAATCACCCAGCAGCAACTGAGTGAAATTGCCAATGTAAGTCGCCCTCGAGTCAATGAAGTACTCAATAAGTTGGCTGAAGATGGCTATATTGATTTAGTCAGAGGCAAGATGATTATTTTAGATTATACAAGGTTGTCAGAATTATTAGCGCTACGAGTGACAATGTAATACGAGTGATTATGTAAAACGAATGACTATGTTATACGAGTGAATTGTCACAATCTCGACGGGTTTATAGCTGCTATTCGGGTTAGGTTGTGAGCTGGCGTTAAATGAAAAAAAAGGGCCTTCTTTGTAGAAGGCCCAAGCACTAGTTTGGAATGCTATCCTAGTGTAGTTTACGGCGACGTTTAGCGCCTAATGTGCCGAGTAATATCAGACTTAAGATCCCCATGCTAGCGCCTGTAACTGCAGCATGAAGATAAAAACGCTACTTCAATTCGATATTGCCGCTTATGGTATTAACACTAAATTTACCTGTGGCATCGCCGGTTGTAAATTGGATGCTTTCTCTTGCTGAATACTTAGTTTTTAGCGGTTTATCATCGGTTAATTCGTTATTAATATCGCCACCTGGGCCACCATCAATCTCAAATGTCAGGTTAGGCATTTGAGTGAATTTGACTTCAACATCACCGCTAACCGTATCAAATGATGCCTTAGTGACTTTGGCGCTTAAACTGATGTCGATATCGCCACTGACACTGACAATTTTGATTTTTTCTACCGCGCTAAAGTTGCCTACAATATCACCTGATACTTGATCGATACTAAGCTTAGTGACTTGGTTATCTTTAGACTCTAACTCGCCACTGACGAGGCGATACTGAGCTTTGCCTGCAGAGCTTTTATCCTTGATATCGCCAGAAACGGTTTCTAATTCAAGCTTGCCATTGAGCTTGTCTGACTCAATATTGCCTGACACTGTTTGTAGTTTTATGTCGCCATCCATGTGGTTAGCTTTTAAGTTACCACTGACTAATGCCAAGTCTATTTCGCCTGACAGATTTTCAATCTTGTAATCTGCTGAAACCCCTTCAGCTTCAAGCATTAGCTTTATGGGTAATTTGATGACTAAATTTGAGCCATCTTCATCATGACCCCGATAGTTGTTGGGTAGCTTATCTTCAATAGTGATTTGATTGCCTTTTTGCTCAAAGATAAACCCTTCAGACAATTCATCTAACTGACCGGATACTGTGATGAGGTCTTTGTCCCAGCCGATGATCTCTACTTTGCCGCGCTGCACTTTTAGCTCAATTTGTGGTTTCGCATTAACCGTCATTTCTTGTTCAACGGATTGTGCTGCAAAGGCCATTGTTGATGTCATGAGTGTTGTTGTGAATAGCAGGCTGCCGCCAATGATAAGTCGGCTGATAAACTGACTAGTTTGATTGTTCATATGGAATTTCCTTGAGTCGATGGAGTCGTGTTAATTGGGGTGCGTTGTTGCTGTTGTAACAGCTGTATTTCGCGCTTCATTACCCATAACCATAAATCCCACACTTGCTTGTTATTGGGATCGCTTTTAAGGGCTTTTTGGATCTCTTTTGATGCAAGCTGCAATTCGCTATAACCCTTATTGAATGGATTAGTAAGGTCATCAAGCTGCATGCCAACAGTATATTTGTTGTCATCAAAGCCATTAATTTGCTGTTGATGGGTCAGGGCTATTTGATCAACCAAGGCAATTAAATCTTCAGTAGACTGATTGCTAAGGGCATTCGTGACGGTGATAGGCTCAAGGCTTGGCTTTTGTGCTGTAGGGCTTGTTAATAGCCAGCCTAATACCAATAAAAAACTAATACTGGCGGCAACGGCAAGATGTCGCCAGTATTGCGAGTTAGCGCTGCGGTACTGAGTTGCAGCATCAGTTTGCTTTGCTGGCACTGAAGAATTTGTCGGGTCGCTTATTTTCGCCTCAATGTCTTGCCATAGATCTTTGTTTGGTGAGATCTCTTTTGGCAAGCTATCAATAAGCCTTGTTAATTGTTGCTGCTGATTGCTATTTTTCATGCCAACATCTCCTGTAGCATCTGCTTTGCTCTGTGGTATTGGGCTTTACTGGTGCCAACGGCAATATCCAAAATCTGCGCAACTTCATCATGTTGATAACCTTCAATTGCGCACAGTACAAACACCACGCGGGTGCGTTGTGGCAGTTGCATAATTAATTTATCAAGGCGGTGATACTCTTGATGGCCGTTTTGCGTTTGATGATTTTCGCTAAGACTTTGATGATGCTCACTCAAGCTCGATTCTGGTAAAAATCGATGCCAAAAGCTTTGCTTTGCTTTCATGCTGTTAATAGCTTGGTGGACACACAGCTTATATAACCAAGTCGTAAACTGACTATCGCCATTAAACTGGTCTAGCTTTTGCCATAATCTGACAAAGCAGTCTTGGCAAATTTCATCGGCATGATCAGCGCTACCACTTAAACGCAAACAAATTGCATACACACGGCCTTGATGGCGCTGATAAAGTAGCTTAAACGCTGCTTTATCGCCGCCCTTAGCTTTCGCCACTAAAGCGTCATCTAAGCAGGCATTATTGATTTCACCAGCTTCAGCAGCGCGAGTATTACTGCTGAGTTGATTATCAATGTCTGTGATATTGCTTGAGGTTAAGTTCACCAATTATTCCAATGTGATGTGAGTTACTAGATTAGACATTAGCAAGTTGCTAAAAGGTTTACTTGATTAAATAAAATATTTTTTTGATTACTATGGGGAGTCAAAATGCTGAAAAGCATCTGCTTGAGTAAGCTTAGGTGTGAAAGGTTAAAGTGAAAATTTTAAGTGGAAGCAAGTAGGATAGGGGCTTGGCACAACTTTAAGGGCTTTATGGTTATAAAAACAAAAATGCCCAATGGTGAATTGAGCATTTTATCAGTGCGATTAACTTTAATTACCGGACTTAAGCAACTAGCCTTTAGGACTATTTGGCGACAATCGTGTTAACGCCATCTGGGCTGCCAACCAGCAATACATCAGCACCGCGGTTAGCAAATAAACCATTAGTGACCACACCAACAATATCATTTAATTGCTTTTCTAAGGTTTTAGGATCAAGAATGCGGTAGTTGTACATATCCAAAATTACATTACCATTGTCAGTGACGACACCTTCACGGTAAACCGGATCGCCACCTAATTTTACTAATTCACGAGCAACGTAAGAGCGCGCCATTGGGATCACTTCAATAGGCAGTGGAAACTCACCTAAAATCTCAACTTGCTTAGTATTATCAACAATACAAACAAACTTTTTAGCCACAGCCGCGACAATTTTTTCACGGGTTAATGCCGCGCCGCCGCCTTTAATCATGTCCATATGGTCATTGATTTCATCAGCGCCATCAACGTACACAGATAGATCTGAGACACTATTGAGATCAAATACTTCAATGCCTAAACTTTTTAGTTTTTGGGTTGAGGCTTCAGAGCTTGATACGGCGCCTTCAATGTCATCTTTCATTGTCGCTAACGCATCAATAAAGTGATTAACCGTTGAACCTGTTCCAACACCAACAATTGAACCTTCTTCAACATATTTAAGTGCTGCCCATCCAGCGGCTTTTTTCATTTCGTCTTGGGTCATATCAATATCCTGAGGTGGCAATCTAGCAAGGGTAAGTTATAAAATTGGCCTAAGTATATCAAATGCAAAGCCATAGCAGATACGTTACTGACTGATTTTATTTAACTGCTAGTAACATTATTCGTTACAGGGTAAAACTGCGCGTGTTTAAAGGCATTAAGCACTCTAAGATTGATATCACTGATTTTATTTAACTGCTAATAACACTATTCGTTACAGGATAAAACTGCGCGTGTTTAAAGGCATTAAGCACTCGAAGATTGATATCACTGCTAAATTTTCGCTCTAGCCTGATGTCCATGACATAGGCCTTAACGGTTAACGTGATCAAGTGTTGCCCGTAGTCGTAGTGGCTGGCGATATTGACAATAATCGGTTTATTTAAAAAGGTATAGGGTGAGCATTGGGTGGCTTCTTTTGCCAGTTGCATGGCTTTTTGATGGTCAACCTCAATAGGTAAGCAAAAACCAACCACCACCATTTCATCTAATGCGCCGCTATTGGCGTTGGATACCGCTGATTTGATAGCTTCAGCGTTGGGAACCATGACGGTATTATCATCAAAGGTGCGCAGCCAAGTGACACTCCAATCAAGCTTGATGACCTCACCATAATGACCTGACAGTGTCACCATATCGCCTACTCGATAAGGTGGATTCACCATGATAATCAACCCTGCAATCATATTTTTGGCGGGCTCTTGAGTCGCTAAGCCCAATACAATACCAATTGAACCAATCACTGCGAGAATGAGATTTTCATGGGGGTTAATGATGACCACTATGGTATAGACAATGACGCTTGCCCAAATAATTAATCGTATAAAGGGATATAAGCGACTCCACAATAGACGATATTTAGGCAGTTGCTGGGTGAGCTGTTTAAGGGAAAATTGACTTAATACCAACACCAGCCATGCAAAAAAGCATACAAGAGCAAAGGTAAATAACTTATCAAATGAAATAATATCTACTATCGCTTGTAGCGCTTTACGAGAATCTTCCATAGCGGTTTGGCTCCTATAAATAGAGTTTATTATGGTTGAGTAAATGCATAGCAATAATGCGGGTTAATGTCGGGGTGATAAAGTAATAATGCTGGGCAAAATCTTGTTTTGAATAATGGGCTTTTACTAGTCCTTGACGGGCGAGGTATTCAAGCTTTAATGAACTGTGCTCTATGCTGGTGGCAAAGATGTCTGCGTGTTGAAATACTCGTAAACCGCCATGGACGTATAGTTCAGCCAAACTAAATAAGTCCTCATCGATGCATTGTTTCAAGCTACTTAAATCAGGTGAACTAATGGGACTTAAATTTATCGGGCTATTACCATCATCGACCATGGCAGCATGTAACAATACGCTAGCCAGTTTTGGGTGACCATCACTGGCTTGGTGCAATTGCTTACATAGGCTATCAAAGGCACCATTACTTGCTTCTTCTGGGCTAAGATTATTGATTTTAAGCGGAATTTTATCCGTTTTTTGCTTAAGTATTTCGCTCAATTCTTGCTGTGTAAAGTAATCCATTTTGATAATCGATTTTACAAAGTTAGTAATGGAGTATTGTGAGGACAACCGATGCCAGACAAAGGTTTCGCAGCCTAATATCCAACAATGATGTTGGCGAGTTTCCATTAAAATAGTGGCAAAAGTGACTAAAGCTTGGTAATTGCCCATCATTCTGAGCATTAGCTTATGTAAATCATCAATAATAATGATCTGCTGGGGTTGCTGATTAATAACAGCAATAGCGGCTGTGATTGAGTTAGGTTCATCAGTAATGTTGAAGCAGTAACATAAATTAGCTATGGCTTCTTTGGTAGATAATACCCCATGGTAAAAGCTGAGATAGGTAACGTTGTAACTATGGGTATATTGCTGATGAAATTGATTCAGCAGGGTACTAATACCTGCACCAAATGGACCTATTACCGCGGTAAGTTCACCTTTTTGCTGTTGCCAGCGCTCAATGGCATCGGTCACTTTTTGACGCTGAGTATCACGACCTATGATGGTATCAACGCCAGCAATTAAAGGGCTATACAATAGTATCTGTTCAGCTTCTGAGGCTGGGCTGCTGTTAGGGTAATGATTCGCCAGTGCTTTAAGTGACAGTTTACCTTCAATATTATCTTCGTCTAGCAGGGCATGGTGCTCTAAACCGAGTAGCGTTTTTATTTTTTGCCATGCAGTTGAGAGTATTGGCAACTTAATGTCCATTGATCGCATTATCCTTTTGCAAAATGACGAATATAACCAAGGTTTAAAAAGTATTTAAAGCTTGTTATCAATCGTTTAACTGTAGCACAGCGGCGGTTAACTTTTGATTTATTAGTAGACAGACTGTGGGTGAATAAAATTTAGGCGTGATTCAATTTTTACTATTAGGCAGTAACAGAACAAAGTTTTTTGAACGGTAACGAGAGGGGGTAAAAGTAACTTGTATCAATGTGAGGGATTATTTTGATACAAGTTAATGTGACTTATCACGATCCTAATCGCTATTTTATTGAGGGTGTTGGCGGGTTAATCGGATAAGTTGTTAACCTACTCTATTGCTTCAAATAAACAGTGACTTAAGCCGCATAAATAGCATTTGTAATCACGATGGGCTTAATCGGATTTTATCGTTTTAACTGCTGAGCGCGAGTGACTATGATGGCCACAATTAAACCATATAAAGTACAAGGTTATTAACTATGACTAAGCTGACCACCGTTGCTGTAATGCTAGCTTCGATATTTTCTATTTCAACTTCTCAGGCCAGTGAGCCGATTGAAGTCATTAAGCCTGCGGTGATCACCGAGCCTGAAAAAGTTGAGCTAGGTAAAATGCTTTTCTTTGAGCCACGTCTATCAATGTCTGGTTTTATCTCATGTAACTCATGTCATAACTTGTCCCTTGGTGGTGTGGATGCACTGCCGACCTCAATTGGTCATGAGTGGCAACAAGGTCCAATAAACTCGCCTACAGTCTTAAACGCTGATTATATGCTGGCGCAATTTTGGGATGGCCGCGCTGCAACCTTAAAAGAGCAAGCTGCAGGTCCTATCGATAATCCAAAAGAAATGGGTTATACCCATGATTTAGCAGTAGATACTATCGCTTCAATGCCTGCATATGTTGCGCGTTTTAATGACATTTATGGTTCAAATGAAGTCAACATTGACCGTATTACAGATGCCATAGCGACATTCGAAAAAACCTTAGTGACCCCAAATAGCCCATTTGATAAATATTTAGAAGGCGATAAAAAAGCCATCTCTGCAGATGCACAAACGGGTTATCAGTTATTTAAAGACAAAGGGTGTGTCGCGTGTCATAACGGCCCAGCGGTTGGCGGCACTATGTACATGAAAATGGGCTTAATTAAACCATTCCACACAGACAATCCAGCGGAAGGGCGTAAAGGGGTTACCGGTAAAGAAGCTGATAAGTTCGTCTTTAAAGTACCAACCTTACGTAACATTGAGCTTACCTACCCATACTTCCATGATGGTAGCGTATGGAACCTAGATGAAGCGGTTAATACCATGGCCGACATTCAACTAGGGCAAAAAATGTCAGCTAAAGAAACTGCACAAATGGTTGAGTTTTTGAACAGTTTAACCGGTGAGCAGCCACAAATTATGTTGCCGATTTTACCGCCTTCAAATGCGAATACACCGCGTCCAGTGCCGTTTAAATAATAGTGCCGTTTAAATAATAATGCCGTTTAAATAATAGTGCCGTTTAAATAATAATGCCTTTTAATAATAGCGGCGTTTAAACAGTATTGAAGTCGCGATAACACTTCAGCTTAACTTTACGCCTAGCTGAACATTATCTGCAACTCCCTCAAAACCTGCGCTAGTAATAGTGCAGGTTTTTTATTTCCCCGCTATTTAAGTGTGCGCTATTCATTTAGTTTAAGTCCTATTACACTGATATAAAAAATAGCAGGAACTCATAATGCTTAACATGGATTTTTCTCAGCGGGTTGTAATTGATACCAATAAACTTCAATGGGACAAAAGCCCCGCTCAAGGAGTGTGGCGTAAACGATTGGCCAGAGAAGAAGCTGAACGTGGTCATGCGACCAGTGTGGTGAAGTATGACGCTGGAGCAAGTTTTTCATCGCACCCGCATCCATTAGGTGAAGAGATATTAGTGTTATCAGGGGTGTTTTCAGATGAAACTGGCGATTATCCTACAGGGACTTATATTCGTAATCCCGAAGGCTTTAGTCATGCGCCCTTTAGCGTTCAAGGCTGTGAATTACTAGTAAAGCTACATCAATTTCAAGCTAGCGATGGCGCTCAAGTTCGTATCGATACTAACAATACACCATGGTCTGCTGGGCAAGGTGATTTAAAGGTGATGCCGCTGCATCAACATCTTACCGAATCGACAGCCTTAGTTTTTTGGCCTGCAGGTTGCCAATTTCAGCCTCATCGTCATTTTGGTGGTGAAGAAATTTACGTTATTAGCGGTGAGTTTATTGATGAATTAGGTCGTTATCCTGCAGGCACTTGGATCCGCAGTCCACATTTAAGTCAGCATAATCCTTATGTTGAACAAGATACGCTTATTTGGGTGAAAGTGGGTCATTTGCTGCTGGATGAGTAAGTTACACATTTTATAAGGACGATGGGTTAATCTTTTTATATGATGTTTATAGGATTTTTCACACTGTTTATGACAGCAATACAGGATTTAACATGACTGAACTGACAAATACTCAAGCTGATGTTGTTAGCTTTATCGAAACACTGTCTCAAACAACTGCTGAACCCGTTCGCTTTGAAGACACGATGGCAATCATCGATGCTCACTATGATTTCACTCCAAGCGCTTTTACTAATGGTAAACAAGCTAATGACGCTGGCGAAAACTCAGGTTCTTGTAAGGTGTTTTCGTTTGCGCAAATTCACCATTTAACCCAGCCTCAAACGCTGCGCTTGTTTGGCCAATTCTATGCTGATGTATTAGCCACCCCAGAGGGCAGTGATCATCAAAATATTCGACAATTTATGCTTAATGGTTGGCAGGGGATTGAGTTTAGCCAAGTGGCATTAGTGCTGAAAGCTTGATTTTTGCACTTTTTTGCTAATGAATGTCGGCGCAATTGTGGGAAGCATGTAGCAATGATTGCTGAAATTAAAGTGGTTTAATGAATTGAATCATGTAAGGGCTGAAAAGGTATTAGCCCTTAAATGATTTTTCTAAGCTCGTAAGTCATTAATTGTTACAAGCTCAAGTTTTGGCAAAATTGTTGATTGATAAAATAAGGCCTAATTTGAAAGGACTTAATACCCGCCAATTTTTAAATTTACTTATTGAAGATCAAAACTAACAATATTGGTTACGCCGCGCTCTAAAGTCACCATTCCAGAAGCATAAAATTTACCGGTATCGGCCTGTGCCTTGATATAGTAATTACCACTATTGATGGTGACTAATTTTGAATTAAAGTTCACGAATGGTTCTTCACTCAACCACCCTTCGGCTGAAACCTGATAAAGGTATTGATTGCTCTGCATCGGCGCACCACTATCAAGGTGATAGGCTTCGAATCGAACCTTGGTCATGCCTTGAGGGTTTTTTTCTGTGCGTAATGGACGAATTTGACCAATTTCAGGGTTCATTTTTGTCGGTTTGGTTATACGGAATGTTTGACTTGTTTTTGCGTATTGCTGAGTCGGATGTGAATAAGTTTGGTTAGTTGGTACACTCGTTGAGTTACCTTGCGCCGCTCCTGCAATGTCTGAAACTGAGTCAGCAATATTACGGATATCAGTAGTTTTACAGGCAGTCATAGCTAATATACATGCACACAGCAGTAATTTTTTCATGGGTCATTCCTTTGAGTTTGAATTATCCTTAAAGCAAAGCGAGTTTAAGCAATTGAAAAGCTGCAATTAACGCATCACTTTGTAACAGCGGCTAAATTAACAATATCATTCTTGTGTGTCAATAAATGCACAGGTAAATAGTATGTATTTAGATTTAGGCTAAGTCTTTATGATAAGGCCATGTTCTGGCTGACAATATGTAAATGATGAGTGAAAATAACTCACTGGCAACGAGCGATTTTTAAAGAGTCACTTAACTATATTTTATACATCACCACAGGATTATCATGACTGAGATTACAGCCAAACAAGCTGACATTGTCAGTTTTATTGAGTAATTGCCCCAACAAATTGACACCAATAATAAAGAGTGCGGTATACGCTTTGAAGATACGATGGCAATTATCGATGCTCACTATGATTTCACCCCAAGCGCTTTTACTCATGGTAAACAAGTCAATGAAGCCGGCGAAAACTCAGGTTCTTATAAGCTGTTTTCGTTTGCGCAAATTCACCAGTTAACCCAGCCTCAAACACTGCAATTATAGGGTCAATATTATCGGGATGTATTAGCCATGCCTGAGGGAAAAGATCATCAAAATATTCGCCAATTTATGCTTAATGGTTGGCAAGGGGTTGAGTTTAGCCAAGTGGCATTAGTGTTGAAAGCTTCACATCTTGACTAAAGTGCTCGCTTAGCGAGCATAAGTTTAATGACTCTATAAAGCACCATAGAGTCATTAAATCAGCTGTGAAAATATTATAAATTCAATGTGCTGAGCTTAACTTGATACAAGTTGCCCTTACCATTTTCAATACGGGTAAAAAATAAATAGTTATTATCTGGTGACATGATTGGAGTAAATTCATGATCTGCCGTATTGACTTTATTACCGAGACTTTTCGCCACAGACCATTGTCCATCACGTAAATATGAAATATATAAATCACCTTTACCTTGACTATCACTGCGACCTTTTATGCTGAAGATGATGCTTTTCCCGTCTCTTGATACGGCTGAATCACCAATACTCCCATTGCTACCATGCATAGTGCTTGATAATGCTTGCGGCGCCATGAAACCTTCTCCTTGGGCTTTAGCGACGTACATCAATCGTTGATCATTACGAAATGAAGGAAAGTATAAGTCACCATTAGCAGTAATTGAAGGGTATAAGTCAGCGGCGTTAGAGCTGATATCCGCTAAATATTCAGGTTGTTGCCAACCATTATTAGTCAGTGCAACACGCCACAAATTAAGTGAATCAGCTTCGAGATTATCACTGCTAATAGGGCGTTTAGAGATAAAATATAGTTGGCTGAAATCTTGATTATAGTAGGGGTCAGCATCAAGAAATTCACCAGAAAAAGGCAACGACTCAGCAGTTTGCCATTGACCCTGCTTATAACTTGATTCCATTAATGTGCAATGACTAAAGTCATCATTACAGCGAGAGAAAATGACTTTATCGCCTTGTGCATTAAAGACGGTATTAATTTCAAAATTCTCTGGTGTTGAAATTATCCCAGGCGCAAATTCGACGGCTTTAATTGCGGCTTCATCTGAATGGTATGGCGCAGCTTGGAGACTGGCAGTCAATAATATAGTTGTAGTTACTTGGGAGATTAGCGTGAGTGTTATTGATTTTATGCTCATGAGCTTCCTGCTTTGTTTAATATAAAATCCGTAAGCACAGGTTTAAGCTTACCTTAAACGTTAGTGCTGATAATGATTACTCAGCTATATTAACATCCGAACCCTTTTATGTGAACTTAAGTTCACATTAGTGGGGCGAGAATTAAGTCTCTAGTTTCTTTATTTTGAGATCTTAACGTATAGCATTCATGAAGCGCGTGTTCGGGCGCGGCCTCGAGTAATCATTTAAGCTTTGCCTGATCGCAATTGGATGGGAGGATTATTGTATTGATCGCTTAGCGCCGCAACATCTTCGAGGCGCTTATTTTGGCGCAGCGTCTTTCAGTGAAATAGGCTTTGCCATGGCGCCGTTAGGAGGAGGGATCATTCTTGACCTACTCGGAGGCCCGTGGCTATTTATGATAGGGGCGGTTTTATGTGTTGTGGTTATCTATCTTTATCGGATATTAACAAGACTTTCTCGACCCAATATTGCCGAAATGAAACTGAGTTAGCCCCCCTAAAGTGGGTTTACTGTTTATCTACTTGTCGAGATAGTGGCGTCGTGTTTAATTTGCGCTGTTCTATATGATTAACGGCAATGATTACCTATATTCCAGTGTGTTTGGTGATATACCTTTGGTATACGGTGGTCATACATGTTCATCTTATCGCAATATATAACCGTCTTTGGAGGATAAAGTTACCAGCCTTCTACGCCTTCCATATCTGGTAGTTGATGGGCAATACCTTTGTGGCAATCAATACAGGTTTGTTCGCCGCTCTCTAAATACTTTGAGTGCATATTAGCTGCCCTATCTGATTGGCGAGTGAAGTCCATATAATCGTATTCATGACAATTTCGACATTCAAGTGAGTTATTGGCTTTTAATCGACGCCATTCATGTCCAGCAAGCTCACGACGTTTTGCTTCAAATTTTTCAGGGGTATCAATGGTGCCGACTAAGTCTGCCCATATTTCTTTAGACGCTTGCATTTTTCGGGCAATTTTATCGGTCCATTTATGGGGCACATGACAATCATGACAAGTCGCTCTTACACCACTGCGATTGGTGAAATGAATGGTAGGTTTCATTTCTTCGTAAACATTTTGATGACAACTACTACAGAATTCTTCAGTGCTCGACATTTCTAATGCAGTATTAAACGCCCCCCAAAATATGACACCCGCTATAAAGCCGCCGATAACTAAAAAGCCTAGGCTGTAGTGAATGCTGGGTTTTTTAATTACTCGCCACACAGTACCTAATAATGCTTTTAATTTCTCCATTGAATCACCTTATTGGAATATCGGGGCAAATTGAGTGGTGCAAATGATGTGGGGTAAATGAGTTAGAAGTATAAATATAGCTGAACAATACTAAGTGGTAGTTATTATTTACTTTCTATAGAAGTAAATGGTACCCAAATATGATGCATTATTAACGCTTAGTGTATGGTAGTTAACCTTGTCGTTACGATGAGTTCTTGTGAGGATTGATTTTTAGTATTGAGACGCTGTCACTCAGCTTTACTGCTTATTGAGTGTATTGCACAAAGCAATTACGGCCTTTTTCTTTGGCTTGATAAAGCGCTTTGTCGGCTTTTTTAACCATCGAGATCTTGTCTGAATCCGGGTTAATTTGTTCTAAATAGAATCCCACCGAGCAAGTCACATAATGTTGCCCTGCCACCTTACCATGGGGTTCTTTTAATTCTTGCCATTGGTTGATGATGTTATTGGCAAGCTCAAGGCATTGCTCTTGTGTCACTTGCGTTGAAACCACCACAAATTCCTCACCACCATATCGCGCCACAATATCAGATGATCTACGGAAGACTTTAGTTAAGTTACTGGCTTGCAACTTAATAATATTGTCTCCTTTTACGTGGCCATAGCCATCGTTGTAACCTTTAAAATAATCAAGGTCGATAATAAATACACAAATACAATTTCCTGCTCTGTTGTGCAAACTGAGTTGCTCTGAAAAGCGAGCTTCAAAAGTCCGGCGATTATATATACCGGTTAAATGGTCTATCTGACTTAATCGATTCAATTTTTTATTGGCTTTTGACAATTGTTTTAATGCCCGTTCTATTTGTAATACTCCCAGCAGACCAACAATCAAGCCTACGACAACAAAGCCTAAGCTGACGACAGTTTTATTACCATAAATAGGCTCACTGAGTACGATGGTCGCAAAACCTAACAGTACTATTAATGAATAAGGGACTGAATATTTAAATGATAAACGAAATACGAATAGGGTAAATAAGCTATACATAACAGTGCCTTCATAAGGAAAGGCAAAGGCTTCCATTTGCCAACACATTAGTATTAACCAATAGTTGATAAAGGTGAGCAACAGCATGGTGACGGCAAGCGCCATTTGGTAGAACTTCGAAAATTGCGGGTGAAAAGAGGCCAATAAAAAAGCAATACAGACAGGCAACTGCAGGTATAAACGAGAAGTGATGTATATATCGCTTACGGCATCAGGTACTAGGGCTAAATCTGCAATCATAAAGCTGCCAAGTAAAGCCGTGCCAATAATGACCAATAGCCTAAATTGAAAAAGGCTTAAAGACGTGTTGCCTATGGTGTTGGTATGTTTGTTACCCAAGCATATTGGCCTTTGTGTCATTAATTCGTTTAATATCAATATAAATAGTATGGTCATTTGATGTTAGCACAAATCGTTAATGGCGAAACAAGTCTTTATAGTCTCAATAATATCATCGACATAGCACAACTAGTGTAGCGGCGCTTTTTGTACTGGAGCTTGTTGTTTTAACAAGTCCTTGATTCAGAATTCACTTATCAAGCAATTTGGCAATGTAACGCTTAAGTATCTAAAAGGTTACTGGCATAATCTCCACCGTTGTTATTGCATTACTATTGATGTCGCTTGTGATAGACACTCTGATATCGACTCGAAAGCGATAAAATTGTTATCACAGCAAGGATCATAATACGCTGTTACCTTATGAGAAACCTATTGCACTAATGCTGAAATCATTCAAGGCCAATCCCTTAATGGCTTATATCAATTAAACTTATTTAAAAGGATGTAATATGAAACGCCTGCTTATAGCCTTGTTAGCGAGTTACGCACCATTTGCTGCTGCCAATGACGTGGTTCAGTGGCAAGACAATAGTTTAACTTACCTATATGGTGACGACTTTAAGGTTAATCCTGAAATTCAACAAACACTGACTTTTGAACATGTTAGCGGTTGGAGTGTTGGCGATTTATTTATGTTTGTCGATTTCACTAAATACAATGGTGAAGAAGACTTTTTAAACGGTAAAAGCGCCTATTATGGTGAATTTAGCCCGCGCTTTAGCTTCAGTAAAATGCTTGGTGAACCGGTTGAAATGGGGGTTGTTAAAGATGTACTGCTAGCAACCACCGTTGAGTTTGGCGAAGGCGATGTTGAATCATTTTTAATTGGTGCAGGGTTTGATTTAGCCATTCCTGGTTTTGATTTTTTTCAGCTTAATATGTATCGCCGCTTCCCCGATGGCCGCGATGGTGATACTTGGCAAATCACCCCTGCCTGGAAAGTCACCTGGCCTGTAGGCGATTCAAATATCGTATTTGATGGTTTTATTGATTGGGTAGTTGATTCTGATGGCAGTTATGAAAAGAACTTTCATTTCAATCCACAACTTAAATATGATTTAGGTAAGCAAGTCGGTATGCGAGATAGTGCACTTTATGTGGGTATTGAATATGACTATTGGAAAAACAAGTACGGTATTAAGAGCAGCTCGGGCTTTAATACCAATCAAAATGTGACTAGCTTATTGGTAAAGTACCACTTTTAAATATGCGAGTTGAACATTGCTAAGCGATCAGGGGAGTCACAGTCAGATCCCCCTGAGTTTTGTTGTTAATGATTATATTTTAATTATCCAGTGACACTCCAATCATTCATTTTGTCCCCTGACATCCCCTCTAATAGTTGCCCATAAATAAGCCCTAAACATTTTAGTTTTTAACGGACTGCTAAATTGCCATTAATTGCAGGCTTGAGGAAAGTGTTAGCTAACATGTCTATACTCAAAGAGCATGATTTTTTACTAGTGAGTAGGTATGGCCTTAACAAACCCCTTAGCTCCACACGATTTATTGGTGTTTTTTAGCGCGGATAACCCTCTTTTGCAGTTTACGATTGATACGCTTCCGGTGCCGATTTTTTACAAAGATGTGAATGGGGTTTATTTGGGCTGTAATCGGGCTTTTGAAGACTTCATAAAAATATCGAGACAACAACTGGTGGGGTTTAGCGTATATCAATTGTTTGATAAAGCCTTGGCGGATAGTTACCAACAAGCGGATCAAGCCTTGTTTGATAATCCTGGGGTGCAAATTTATGAAAAAGAAATTCGCACCAATAGCGGAGATATTGTGTTTGTAAAATTTCACAAAACCAGCTTTTTTGATGCGGAAGGTAATGTGGCTGGTTTAATCGGAGTAATATTCGATATAACCGAACAAAAAGCCTTAGAAGCCAAATTGACTCAACATGCCACTTTTGATGACTTAACAGGCTTTTATAATCGCCGTGAAGGCGCGGCTATCGCGGTAGAAAACATGGTATTAGCGGTAAATGGCGAAATTGAATTTGGGGTGATCATGCTGGATGTTGACCACTTTAAACGTGTAAATGATCAATTCGGTCATGGCGTTGGAGATCTGGCCTTGCAACATATCGCTGCCATTATTAAGCAATCAAATTCGCCTGAAACCACAGTAATTCGATGGGGCGGTGAAGAGTTTCTTATGTTAATCAAAGTGCCTCTTAGCGATACTGTTGCTAGCCGCTCTAATGATGAGCACGATTTTAAACATGACATGCTCGTCATTGCTAACGATATTCGTGAGGCTGTTGCTTCAACGCCAATTAAACTCGACTCGCAACTTGTTCATCTTAGCATTAGCTGTGGGGTGAGTTGTTATACGAAGCAAAGCTTACGCGCACTCATTAATGAAGCTGATGAACTTTTGTATCAAGCTAAAAATAACGGCCGTAATCAAGTTTGCGGTTAATTTAGTGCTATGACCGCAAACTTATAACAAGCAGGACGATAGCGTTTTCTGAGGTATTCTTTTCATACAATCGCTTTCGTATTTCGGGCTGAACAAACTTATTCCTCAATCTTTACTCCATAAACCTTAACCCACACACCTTACGCCATACTCCACATGCCATCGTTTTAGCAGACTAGCTTCAAAATTATTGAGTTCAAGGGAGGGTTACAGACTGTCTCGCAGATTAAGCTTTTTATCAATAACGCTAGTTGTTGCATAAAGGTTAAATGACGTTTACCTTAAAATATGTGATTAAAAAATAATAAAAATTTAGCTTAGCAGTTCTTGTGCTAACGAGAACTCGATAACAAAGTTGAACTTAAGACGGAGAAAGTCAGCTGCAACTGACTCATAAAATAATAATGGACTCAAACATGATTAAGGTAATACAGATTTATTTTATCCCCGCAGCGGTATTTCTGTCAGTGCTTATTGGTGGTGGTTATGGGACGGGCAGAGAGGTTATCGAGTTTTTTACCCAATACGGCCAAATGGGAGGCGTATTAGCCATATGCACGGCAACGGTAATTTTTGCAATAGTATTAGGAATAACCTTTGAATTTGCACGGGTGTTTAAGGTTTATGATTATCGCCATTTCTTTAAGAAATTAATTGGGCCTTTTTGGGTTGTATTTGAAATCTTATACATCTTACTGTTTTTGTTAGTGCTGGGGGTGGTGAGCGCCGCTGCGGGTAACACTTTGCAAGAGCGCTTTGATGTGCCTGCCACAATAGGGCTAATTTTAATGCCAATATTGGTGGCTTTGTTTGTGCTTTTTGGGCGACTGGTGGTTGAGAAGGCGTTAGCCTTGTGGTCAGTGCTGATGTACGGGGTATTTATTACTTATTTCGTCATTGTGGTTGGCCAATCTGATACGGATTTATTAGCCGCTACTGCGCTAACGGATATTGAGCCAAGCTGGTGGTTTGGCGGCGCATTGTATGCGATGTATAACTTGGCGATTGCCCCAGGGTTATTATTTTCTACCCGCGATATTGTAACTCGGCAGCAGGCTTTCGTGTCAGCTGCGATTGCCGCAGTTGCTATTATGATCCCGGCGTTGCTGTTCCACTTAAGTTACAGCGTTGGCTATCCTGATGTATTAGATAAACCGCTGCCCAATTATTGGATGATCCAGCAATTTGCCCCCGATTGGCTGTTAATGCTATTTATCATCGCTTTGTTTGGCACGCTTATCGAAACCGGTGTCGGCTTAGTGCAAAGTGTTATTGAACGTATCCCTGCCACCAGTGATGAGGCTAATGCAAAGCCTTGGTTAAGAGCGCTCATCGCCTTCGGTACAGTGTCATTGGCTGCATTGCTTGGCACCATAGGCATTGTCGATCTCATAGGTAAAGGTTACAGCTTGATGTCTTACGGATTTGCATGTGTTTATGTGCTGCCAATATGTACCCTTGGTGTTTATAAGGTGGTTAAAGCAGGCAATGGTGGGGCGCTAGAAATGCCACTGACTGAGGTTCAATAACAATAAAGTTTATTCTTCATCGCATGTGTCGAGTTAGATGCCTATATCGTCATTTTAGATGGCGTAACAGGCGCTATTAACACAGCGGGAACATTAATCAAAACGGACTGTTAAGCCTATTCAGTGCATCTTTCAGCATGAGGTTAAGAGCGAACTCTGTCGCTCTTGACTCTAGATTCTATCTCTTAATTCTTAATTCTTAATTCTTAATTCTTAATTCTTAACTCCTAGCACCTAACGCCGATATAGACTGTCACTCTAGTATTATTGCTTTATTTGACGAACTTGGGATTAACCTAAGTATCGTTTCATATACCTAAAGCTGGGCTAGCTTAACTGACGGCAGCATTATTGGCTGCAGCGCGAGCGGAGACAATACGCGCTCGAAGTTGGTCATAGCACCAATTGTATATAATCGCGTATATCAAGAAGAATACCACCACCCCAATGTTCATCATAAACACCGTCCAGAAATCTAACTGCAACACCCACATCATAAAGGGCTGTGTGGCAAAAATAAGACCAAACTCAAAACCTAGACCATGACCTAAGCGCATTTTAAGGGTGCGTTTAATACGGTTATGACCAAATATATGGTCAAAGCCTAAGTTGTATGCATAATTCCAACTCATTGCAATTAGCGATAAGCCTACCGCTAAGCCTGTAGCAGACTTTGGGCCCGCATCAGTAAATAAAGTTGCGGCGCCGATAACAAATGCTAAAGCAATCGCTTCAAATAATACGCTGTGAAAAATGCGCTCTTTGGTGTTCATGGTCATTCTCATTTCTGTTGGGTAGTGGTTCTTGGTTGCTAAAGTTATCATTAATGACAAAAGAATAAAGTGAGTGACTACCTTAAAAAGTGATAGATAAAATGTAAAACAGCTTGGAATATTGTTGTAGCAGCCCAGTAAGGGGGATTTTCAGCCTTTTGCAAAAGAAGTTTCACACTAAACCTATGAGAAATCCCCGGCGTTAATGTAGCTTAGCGATGTCATCGTTGACGTCTTAAATCATTAAAGCTCACGAGACTGTAGCATTATTAATAGGAAGCTATTCAATAGGATTTTATAAATCGAGTTTTATAAATAGGGAGCAATATGCAACTCCCTACTCATTTAGGAGGATAAGCTAGTTTTAGTTAAGCGGAGTACTGACTCGCTTTACGTGAGTAACGCTGCTGAAAACTAAATGGACTCATTTTCAAGGTGCGAATCGCATCAACCCAGCCAGCTACCATAGGCACCAGTGTCCAGCTAAACACTAAGTACAAGCTACCCTTGAGATACTGACCTAAATAGAATTTATGCAAACCTAAGCCTCCAAACAGCACACTAAACCATATTGCAAGCTTCTGATTTTTGATGCGAACATCTGGGTCGACGCCACCGAGGGCATCTAAACCTAGCGCGGCATGACATTGTGGGCAAGTCACTTGGTTAAGGTCGATTTTTTGGCTGCACTGTGGGCAATTAATCTGTTGCATCGCAAACTCCAATGGTCAATATCGCTGATAAGGCATTATGGGTACAAGTGTGCGCTGAACAAAGGTGCATAGTTCACAAAACGAAAATAAAGCCAAAATCTAATAAGCTTTTAAGGTCTCTAGGCAAAGGCTAGCGGATTTACAAATGCTTTTTTGATAGGTGATTAACTTGAACACTTCACATCAGTCATCCTCAGTGTATTTTGAAAATAGCGAACAATCTAATCACTCTTCTAGCATTCAAGCAGGGTAGCTGGCTTTGGTTGGCATTTAAATATTAAAAAAGCGACCTCAGGGTCGCCTTTTGTTTTAGGGAACTATGTTTATTCTGTATCGACCTATTGATTGGTCACTTTGTGGCTCTCGTTAGAATCTCTCTACTGGGGCTGTGGCGAGTTCTGGGATAACATTTTTTACTTTTCCATCTTTTAAGTAATTAGGGTGGTATTTACCTACAGGAAGAGTTGTTACGGCGTTGGCGTGAACCCGTCTTGCCACTGGTACGTAATCAGTTGCTGCTGTGGCGATTGCTGTAACGATGATGTCGGCAATTAAATTGCCTGAAGAGCCAGAAGTATCTAACACGAATGTGTTTTGGTACGACCATAAAACGTTATTTGTTTCTGCTGAAACTAGTACGTATTCCATACCAACAGTCACATTGCCAGCAATGACCATGTAATTGGTTTCCCATGTTTTCAGCTTAATAAATAGTACAGACTCAGCGCCAAACTTATCTTTGTAAGTAGAAAAAGGGATCCCTTGTAGTTGTGTGCCATCAATGATTCCTGCTTCCTTGAAAATATTGCTTACAATAGGTACAGGTAAAACATAATAGCCTTTATCGGCTAGAGGTTGGGCAACTGTTGCATTTAGAAAATCTGGTGCTTCAGCGGCTGTTGTTTCATTAATAACGGGCACGATTAACATTGTTTGACGATTCACATCAGAATACATTTCGGGAAATGCAGCCTCCTTAGTCGTCGTAGTCGCTGCACAACCAGTCATGAGAAAAACAAGAGTAATTGAAATTAATATGCGCATGTTCATTCCTATTTTTGATCTGTTATTAGACGTTCAATAAAGCCTTTGGATTCTGGGTACAATTCAGCTTCTTGGCGGTAATAATTGATACTGCTATCCTTGTCTCCTCGCTTAGCAGTAATGTAGCCTATTTCTGCATATATCCCTGGCGGTACCTTTAAGCCTTTTTTCTCTGACACATTAACAATGTCATTGAGTTCATTGAGATGGTTGGTGACACTTTGCTCTGAAGGCGCTTTAATGTATTCATAATAAGTTTCAGAATAGCTTCCCCAGTAGTAGCCACTTTCGGTTACCGAAGCACAGCCTGTAAACATGAATGTTATGGCAATAATGAATAAATATTTTGTTTTAGTTAGCATTTATTGATTTCCTTTTAAAATCTGATGGTTCGTACTTGACCATCTGCAAGGTAGATATCTTTAGAGTAAAGTATGGTTCCAGCTGAGTTCTTAATTAACAACTTATGTGAACCTTTATCTAATTTGATAATGAGGATTTGACGGTTTTCATCTTCAGCGTCAGCAGCACCTACAATACCCGTAGAATATGGGGTTAAATCACTGCCATTAATCATGTGATTATTGATGTTGGCTACCGTGATTGAATTGCCAACTAAAACATCTGCAATAATGACGACCTGCTGTTCATGCTCTAGGCCTGTTTGGCTTCGCTGGACGTTAGAACCACATGCCATTAGAAAAAAACTTAGGAAAATAAATATTAGTGTTCTCATGAAAGCCTCGAGTTATTTATCTGAAAGGTAATATTTTGATAGCTCATCAGTAATGCTACCTTCAACAATATCGACAAAAGAGATCTGTTCAAATTCATCGTTACCATAGGTTGATTGGACTGTTACCTTGCCGATTTTTTTCCCTGGTAAAGTAATCACACCACCGCTTTGAGGATTTTTGACTTGCTTTCCATTTTGGTAAATGACCAATTCCATTCCTGCTGTAAGCCCTTGAGCTTCACCACCAGAAATGATTAACGTGCCATCTTCATTTGATAAGAAAAATGATTTCCATGGTTTAGCCGTCATGTTTTCTACGAGGTTGCTTATCATTTGAGAAATGGCTTGTGACAATGCTTTGTCAGTCAAGCTTTGATCAAATGCAGCTGAAGTACCTGCACCAAGGGTTTTCTTCGTTTCTGTTGTCGCTTCGCCAGCGCCTTCAACAGAGCTTATAATTCTTCCTGTTACAACATCAACTAGGCGTACATTCACTTTGGTATATGCTTTTTGTAATTTTGATTGGGAGAATAAACCCGTAGTGCTTTCTGCTGAACGGCCAAATTCACTGACTGAACCAACGATTAAATAATCAACAGAAACACCGCTGTCGCTTATACCTTTTAATATGTTCTCCGAGTTGACCTCTTCATTATCAAGGCGCTCAAACATGATAAATTTATTTGTATCAGCAAGTCGTGCACTCAGAATATCAGCTGCTTGCTTACCTATTCGATTGTTTGAACTGTCAACTAGGAAACTGTTTGCTGCTTGGGTTTCATTGGAAAATCTTGCTATAGCAACTTTACGTTTTAAGAAGGTTTGTGTGGACTCTATTGAAGTATTTTTAGATGCAGAGGTTGCATCTAACCCTGTTGCAAATGTCGGTGCATGAAAGCAAAACAATGCCATGACCGAAAATGTGAAAATATTCCTTTTTTTCATTTTTTTCTCTTTTAATTTTAATATGTAAATAATGACCCAGAGAGCGATAATTGGGCTTACTATTGAATATTCAATGTTGAATTTTTTAGCATAAAATAGATCGTAATTTATTAATTTTAGCTATTAATTAATATGGTAATTGTAAAATTTATTTTTAAGGTATTTTTGTGAGCGGTGGACATATTTGTTGAGTTATCCCAACTGGGCCACCCTACCTTTGAAACCATTCGCCTACCGATTGCCAACATTGCTTTCAATTCTGAAACAATATCTTATTTAAAGTATTTTTTCCATAACTCAATAAATTCGTTAGGATCTTTCAGGCTCAGAGTGAAATTTTTCGTTGCTTAAAATAAACCTAAATCGAAGAGATAGAATATCAGGTGTAAGCGCGGCGGTGACCGTCCATGAGATGGCGAAGTTTCACTGTGTGAAACGCTCTGGGCGAGAGGTATGGATGTCGAACAGGCCGTTTAACATGATGGATGTTATTTGTTATGGCGGAGCTTTATTGGATGAACTTGCAGCGTATCACAGCTGTGCTTTCATGAAGGCCTGCGGCAGGCAATTGATAACCATGAAGCTGCGATTTTAGAATAATAACCGATACCTAAAAGGCTAAACGTTAGGCATAAAAAGTGTGGCTGGTCAGTGCGGGTTGCCCAAGGTAAATAGTTAGTTATTCTGATTTTGTTTATGTCTTTCAGTGTCACCTTGAATTTATGAGCTCCGATTTAGACCTTTTAATTGAGCACAGTGCTAATGATTTTATAAACTGTGAAAGCTCAAGTTTATACAGGATGAATTAACAATTACAAGCACGTCAACAAGGCGTATGAACCTGCTATTAAGTGATTTTTAGACAAAATGGTTGTTACATATTTACGAAATTATTATTAGATTTAGGCTGTCATCT
Source organism: Shewanella sp. 10N.286.48.A6 (assembly GCF_002873135.1). Lineage (GTDB taxonomy): Bacteria > Pseudomonadota > Gammaproteobacteria > Enterobacterales > Shewanellaceae > Shewanella. The sequence goes on along the minus strand of NZ_MCVI01000021.1, from coordinate 259,906 downwards.
GCTTTTAAACACTTTTCTACATCAGTTAAGTTCATGCTGTTTCTCCCGCCATCTCCAGTGAAACAAACTCTTTGGAAATAGCATTGACGCTTTTAAATTGGTACCACTGCAACCCGCATATCAACAACGAACACACAATAAAGCTGATAACGGGAAGCAGAAGCATTGTGGTTAATGGGTCTGCTAAATTAAGTAACATCATTAAATCCATTCATTAGTCCTCATTACTTACTAATGCTGTATCTGGCTCTGTTACTGATTCAGTCAACTCAAGAGAGGTACTTAGCTCAAATAGTTGCTCTGCGATTTTACTATGCAGATTCAAAGTAATTTCTTGTTTCGCAGTTTGTAGCATTTCTGTGGTTGCTTCAGTAAAACGTGTTTCTAATGCACTCACGACATCAGCACTACTCAATTCATTTGCTTGAGCGCCAATACTTGCTGTTGCAATAATGGCAATTAACGCTAATTTTTTAAATGTACGGTTAGTTTTTGTAGATGCTGAACGAGCTACTAAATTTGTATTTGAGGTTGAGTTAAACATGGTGTATTCCTTTTCAATTATGGGGTACACCTAGGTTATTACAAGCTGCGTGCCAAGTTTTGAGGTGATCACTTAAGCAACTGATTTAAAGTGGTTTTAAGTAGTTTTAATCAAAAGGAAATCAAAAACAAATCAAAACATATTCAATTTACACCTGTGTGATAAATAAACAGTTAGTCATTTTAACCACCTAAATAGTGAGTTTAGCTAACTCTTAATTAGCAAACCGCAAATACAAAAATAGCTTAAGAAGTGGTGATATTATTAGGGTGGAAAGTGACATCTGAAATATGTTGGATCAGAGTAAACTAAATCCAAACACGTAGCAGTCTCCAATACTTTTTAATAATGGGTGGCATGTTTAGTTTTGCTGCTAATTCTAAGCCCAGCCATAATCCTAACCCTGAACATTAGAAATTTAGCCTGAGTCGTTATGGTCAGGCTCTGATCCATTTATTCTCAAATTTTTACGGTATTAATGGCGGAGAAAGCCGTAGCGCTTTGCCCATACTAAACGAAAGGAAACCAAAAGCATTTCCCTTTTCGCTTCTTGCATCAAACGTCTTGCAGTCCCCATTGATACAGCATTCACCTCATGGGGTTAGACCTAATTTAAACTGATGAGTTTTAGATTAAGTTACTCTTGCCACTGACTCTACACACTGACTCTACCCACTTACTTTTAACCTATTCCCTTTAAAGTTTTCTTTATTAATTGGAAATAAAATCATTGCTTTAGGAGTTATTTTAGGTGCGGTAGTTAGCATTGGTTAGATTGAGAAACAAGGATTTAAAGGCTTTTGACTTGAATTAAGCCTTTCCACAACCAATATATATTTTAAGCATAAACAAACAGGTGGAAGTATGTTTAAAAGGGTTATGGAAAAACTGCAAAGGTCATCGATTGAATCCGACCTTAAACCGTTTAAGAAAACGTTGACACAAATAAACTCCTTTAGCGAGACATTGAAATCGCTTTGTGATGATGAACTCAAAGCACAGCTACAATCACTGTGTGCTTCTATTTCCCCGCCAATGAATATATCCACTCAAGTTAAAATTTTTGCTTCTGTGTCAGAAATATCAAACAGACTATTAGGCATGAGGCCCTTCGATAGCCAAATGTTGGCCGGGTTAGCATTACATGACGGTTATATTGTCGATATGAAAACCGGGGAAGGTAAAACATTAGCCGCAGCTGCCCCCGTTATTGTTAACGCATTAGCTGGCCGCAAAGTTCACGTACTCACCTTTAATGACTATCTGGCTAAACGAGACAGTCACTTTTTACAGCCCCTCTATCAATTTTTTGGTTTGAGCGTGGGAATGATCCAAGCTGACATGTCGTGTAAACAACGCAAACAAGCTCATGCCTGCGACATTGTTTATGCCACAGCCCGAGAAGTTGGCTTTGATTATTTACGTGATCAATTGGTGCATTATAAACAGCAAAAAGTATTGTCGGGATTAGATGTTGCCATTGTTGATGAAGCCGATTCGATTCTAATTGACGAAGCCCGTATTCCTCTGGTTATTTCAGGTGATATCCACCAAAACAATGATCAACTGACGCACATTGCGACGGTAATTAAACAATTAGACAAAACAAACGATTATGCGGTCGATGAATTTAGCACCTCTGTTCACTTGACGGACAGCGGCAGTCGTAAAATAGAGCAACAATTTGGCTGTGAAAACCTATTTGATATCGATAATTTGCCCTTGCTGACCAGCGTCAATCTAGCACTGCACGTCGAGGTTTTGCTGGTCAAAGACATAGATTACATAGTTAAAGACAACAGCATCAAACTGGTTGATGAATTCACAGGTAGAATTGCCGAAAAGCACCGCTGGCCAGATGGTATGCAATCGGCATTGGAATCCAAAGAAGGTCTGCCAGTCAAAAAGGAAGGTCAAACCCTAGGTTCAATCACCTTGCAACATTTGATGTGTTTGTTTAAGAAAGTGAGCGGCATGACCGGCACCGCGGTGTTGGCAGCGCAAGAGTTTGAGCTGTTATACCAATTAAAAACCTGTGTTATTCCACCGCGTAAACCCTGCATTAGAATAGACAAGCCAGATCGGGTGTTCAGTACAAAAGCCGAAAAAACCATTGCCATTTGCAATGAAATATCCTTGATTCAACGTACAGGGCAACCTGTTTTGGTGGGCACGCCCAATGTCCGCGAGTCTGAAAATTTATATGCTTTGTTAGTTGAAAAAGGGATTGAGTGTTGTCTGCTCAATGCTAAAAATGATGAGCAGGAAGCCCAAATAATTGCTCAGGCAGGTGCTTGGGGGGCCGTCACCATCTGTACCAACTTGGCCGGACGCGGTACAGATATTTTACTGGGGGCAAAAGACACTGCAAGCAATATACAAGTAAAAAAGGCAGGTGGCCTGCATATTATCGGCACTAGCCGATTTGAGTCGAGACGGATAGATGATCAATTACGTGGACGGGCGGCAAGGCAAGGCGAGCCTGGGTCTTCGCAATATTTTGTCAGCCTTGAAGACAAATTGTTTAATCACTTGGGGCAGGATGGCTTGTTGTCTGGCAAAAGTGACACTGGGGAGTTGCTATCCAATGCCCGTATCAGCAAAAAAATTGCGCACGGCCAGCGAGTGCTAGAAGGCGCGAATCTTGATAGACGCAAAGCGTTATACAAATACAGTGATTTGGTTGAACAGCAAAGGCAAATGATCCACCAACTACGGAATGACATTTTACAGGGGGAAGGGGCTGAAGAGTTTAAAAGCAAAGTCACATCGCGTTGGCAAAATCTCAGTACAGTCGTGAGTGATGAAAAGCTCAATGAAGCCCTGAATATTGTAGTTATGCACGCCATCGACAAACTATGGGTCCAGCATTTGTCTGAGATTGACTATATCAAAGAAGGCATTAATTTAGTGGGGACTGCGGGCACCAGTTTTATGTTAAGTGGTAACGAGCCTTACCATGTGTTTATCCAGCAGGTGCAGCAAGTTTTTGAACAATTATTGGCAGAATTAAAAACGGTGGTGGTTGATTTGTTCAATAACCTTGCCATAGACGAAAACGGGATTAATCCCAACAGTGAATTATTTGCAATGACAAAATCGACCTCATCATATGTGGTCGCTGATAATCCATTTGACGCTGTAGACAGACAGTTTATAGCCAGTATATGGAAGAAGTTGAAGTTAGAATAAAATTTATTGGAGGTAGAGAAACTAACTTCGATTGTAGGAACATGTTGGGGAAAATGAATATTTTACGTCAGAGTATACAAACTCAAACACCGCCGCAGTCTCCAATACTTTTTAATAATGGGTGGCATGTTAAGTATTGTTGTAGATAATAATAAAAGTATATCCCAATGAAAGATAAGTTATTAAAAATTGTAATGTTTTTCTATTATGGTATGTTCTTTTTTCATTATTAGAGTGAGTCGAAGGTTAAGGATAACAGAATGATAAGAGTCATTTTTGCAGCTCTGGTTTTATTACCTAGCTTGGTAAATGCACAGCAAGGTATACAAAGTCTAAATGCACGTGTTAAACAGAAGACTGAGGTAATGGTCTTAGGAACGATGCATTTAAAAAGTATTAAAGAAGAGATCGACCTGTCTGAAATTAGAGGTTATTTAGGTAAATTTAAACCAACAGCTATTGCAGTCGAATCACTTCGAGGTGAAGATATTTTTACAATGCTTAATGGCTCTGTTGAATATCATGAAACTTTAACAAGCTTTGTGGGTGATGAACTACTTAGTATCGCAAAAAAAGAACAATCATCATTAGGACTTTCTGCCACTGAAGCAATACAGAAAATGAAACAGTTTGAAATAGTAAATAATTTGTCCGATGAAAAGCGAATCGAACTTATAAGACTATCTATTGCAGGCTACTACCCTGATACAGCAACACTACACTGGTTAAAATTAACAGAAAATGACACTTCTCAATTGTCCTCAGATTTAAAAGCCTATCTTAATGCGCGTGCTACAAAAAATAATGAAACACTCAATATCGCAATTAACTTAGCTTTAAGTGAGGGCATAAATACGATCTACCCTATTGATGACCATCTTGATAAAGATATGTATCAAGACATGGTTAAAAGGTTAATGCCATCTTATAGTAAATCCCAAGCAGGAAATGAACTTCAAAAAAGTACGTTTATAACTAAATCTCAAGCTTTGCAAAAACACGCAATACAAACAGGGGATTGGCTGCCTTTATACCTTTGGTTGAATAGCCCTGAACAAAGCTCTCAAGTTATTGGGCAAGAGTGGAGTATGTTTGTTGATAAAGATTTAGATGTTGAACCTGCGTTAGCTAGAGTTGCTTTATGGGAAGTTAGAAACCTAAATATGGTGTCTCACATCATGAGAGTGGTTGCGAGTGAGATTGGCGGACGAATTGTCATTATTGTAGGTGCATCTCATCGGGTATTTTTCGAAGAATACCTTTCAAAAATGATAGGTGTTGAAGTAATACCGTTTTCTGACTACGTAACTGAATATGTTGGGTCAGAATCAAAGTAAATACTCAATCGCCACAAATAAACCCAAATCGAAGAGATTGAATATCAGGTGTAAGCGCGGCTGTGACCGTCCATGATATGGCGAAGTTTCACAGTGTGAAACGTTCTGAGCGAGCGGCATGGATGCCGAACTGGCCGTTTAACAAGGATGTTATTCGTCATGGCCGAGCTTTCAGGGACCTTTTGACTTATATAAAGAGTGCAGCGTGTCACAGCTGTGCTTGCACGAAAGCCTGCGGCAGGCAATTGATAACCATGAAGGTGCGATTTTAGAATAATAGCCGATACCTTAAAGGCTAAACGCCAGGTATAAAAAATGTGGCCTAGTGGCCACATTTTTAATCCAAACGTAGTTTGGAAATAGAGTAATCAATGATTACTCTGGATCACTCTCTATTCAGGGTCACTCTTACTCAGGATCATAGTCCAACACTGGTGATAACCACTTCTCTGCTTCTGCCAATGTCATTCCCTTACGCTCAGCATAATCCTCAACTTGATCTTTTCCAATATTGGTCACCCCAAAGTAACGTGATTTCGGATGAGCAAAGTACCAGCCTGATACTGCGGCAGTTGGGAACATGGCAAAGCTTTCAGTGATATTAAGGTCAATCGTTTCATCGGGTTTTAGTAAATCCCATAACAAGCCTTTTTCAGTATGATCAGGACAGGCTGGGTAACCAGGTGCTGGGCGAATGCCTTTGTATTTTTCACGAATAAGGGCTTCGTTATCCAATACTTCATCTGCAGCGTAACCCCAAAACTCTTTTCGTACCCGTTCATGCATACGCTCTGCAAAGGCTTCAGCTAAACGGTCGGCTAGGCACTTAAGCATAATGGCGTTGTAGTCATCATGGTTGGCTTCAAAACGTGCCACATGTTCATCAATGCCGTGGCCTGCGGTGACAGCAAAGCCGCCCATGTAGTCGGCGACGCCTGAGTCTTTTGGCGCTACAAAATCAGCTAGGCAGAAGTTGTCATTGCCCACACGTTCAAGCTGCATCCGCAAGTGATGGGTGGTCATTTCAACCGTGGTGCGTGTTTCATCTGTGTATAGCTCAATGTCGTCATGGTTGACGGTATTGGCAGGGAATAAGCCAATGACCGCTTTGGCAGTAAGCCATTTTTCACTGATGATGGTTGCAAGCATGGCTTTACCATCGGCATAGAGCTTACGGGCTTCTTCACCGACAATTTTATCATCTAAAATTTCAGGGAAGTGACCATGCAGCTCCCAGCTTCTGAAAAACGGCGTCCAATCGATGCGATCCACTAGATCTTCTAGTGGGTAATCATCAAATACTTGGCGGCCCAATTTGTTCGGTTTAAATGGGGTGTAGTTATCCCAATCGTGTTTACAGCGGTTTTCACGGGCAGCGTCAATTGACACTATGGTTTTGCGTTTGGTTTGTGATAACCGCTTTTCACGCATGATGTCGTATTCAGCATAGGTTGCATCAATGGTGGGCTGGCGAGTGTCGTTATTTACCAGTTTTGACACCATAGGCACTGCGCGCGAGGCATCGGCAATGTAAATTGCACCATGTGGATAATGTGGGGCAATTTTTACTGCGGTATGAATTTTCGAGCAGGTTGCACCACCAATAATCGCCGGAATGGTTAACCCTTCTCGGTGGAAGGTTTTGACGTTATGTACCATTTCATCAAGGCTTGGGGTAATAAGCCCTGACATACCAATAATATCAATATTGTGCTCTTTTACGGCTTCGAGGATTTTTTCAACTGACACCATGACGCCTAGGTCGAACACTTCAAAGCCGTTACAGGCTAGCACCACGCCGACAATGTTTTTACCGATATCGTGCACGTCACCTTTTACGGTAACCATTAAAATTTTACCGTTTGATTGACCTTCAACTTTTTCCGCTTCAATGTATGGGTTTAAATAAGCCACGGCTTTTTTCATTACCCTAGCCGATTTAACGACTTGCGGCAGAAACATTTTGCCTGAGCCAAATAAGTCACCGACCACATTCATCCCATCCATTAATGGCCCTTCAATCACATCAAGTGGGCGGGTGGCAGCGGCGCGCGCTTCTTCGGTGTCTTGGTCGATAAACTCAGTAATGCCTTTCACTAAGGCGTGGGATAAGCGCTCATTAACGGGCAGACTACGCCAAGCTAAGTCTTCCTTTTTAGCCACTTGTTTGCCGTCACCACGAAAACGCTCAGCAACATCTAGTAGTTGCTCAGTATTGCTTGAGTCGGCAACGGGGCAAGGTAAATTCAGTACCACATTTTCGACTTTTTCTTTTAAGTCTTTGTCGATGTCATCAAATATGGCTAACTGACCTGCGTTAACGATACCCATGTCCATGCCCGCTTGAATCGCGTGGTATAAAAACACCGCATGAATGGCTTCGCGGACTGGGTTGTTACCACGAAACGAGAACGAGACGTTTGACACACCGCCAGAAATCATTGCATGGGGTAGAGTGGCTTTAATGTCTTTAATGGACTCAATAAAATCGACGGCGTAGTTATCGTGCTCGTCAATGCCGGTGGCAATGGCAAATATATTCGGGTCGAAAATGATGTCTTCTGGGGCAAAGCCAACCACATCAACCAGTATGCGATAGGCGCGGGTACAGATTTCGGTTTTACGGGCGCGGGTATCGGCTTGGCCATCTTCATCAAATGCCATCACAATAGCGGCTGCGCCATAGCGTTTCACTAAGGTGGCTTGCTGAATAAAGGCTTGTTCACCTTCTTTCATCGAAATGGAGTTAACAATCGACTTGCCTTGAACGCATTTAAGGCCTGCTTCAATGACGTCCCATTTTGATGAGTCAATCATAATAGGCACGCGGGAAATATCAGGCTCTGAGGCGATTAAGTTCAAGAACTTTTTCATCGACTCTGCGCCATCAAGCATACCTTCATCCATGTTGACATCGATGATTTGTGCGCCGTTTTCAACTTGCTCGCGCACGACATCTAGGGCTTCTTCAAACTTTTCTTCTTTGATTAACCGCAGGAACTTGGCTGAACCTGTGACGTTGGCACGCTCGCCGACGTTAACAAATAATGAGTTGCCATCAATGGTTAATGGCTCAAGCCCTGATAAGCGACAGGCAACGGGAATATCAGGTATGACACGTGGCTCATGGCTGATAACGGCATCGCGAATAACGCTAATGTGCGCGGGTGTACTACCACAACAGCCACCCACAATATTGAGCATGCCTTCCCGTGCCCAATCACTGATCACTTCGGCCATTTCTTCTGGGGTTTCATCGTAACCACCAAACTCATTAGGTAAGCCAGCGTTAGGGTGGGCAGAAACATAACATTCTGCAATCCGTGATAACTCTTCAACGTAGGGACGCAACTCTTTTGGGCCAAGGGCGCAGTTAAGGCCAATGGATAATGGTTTGATATGGCGCAGTGAGTTGTAAAAGCCTTCGGTGGTTTGCCCTGTTAGGGTACGACCTGAAGCATCAGTAATGGTGCCTGAAATCATTACAGGTAGCCGATCACCAATTTGATCAAACACTAATTCGATGGCAAATAATGCGGCTTTGGCGTTGAGGGTATCAAAGATGGTTTCGACCATGATGATATCTGCGCCGCCATCAATTAATGCACGGGTTGATTCAACATAGGCTTCGACTAATTGATCAAAAGTGATATTACGAAAACTGGGGTCGTTTACATCTGGGCTGATAGAGCAAGTGCGGTTGGTTGGCCCAAGCACCCCTGCAACATAGCGTTTAATACCCGTTTGCGCAGTAACGTCATCAGCGGCTTCACGGGCAACTTTGGCGCCTTCAAGGTTAATTTCTGCTGACAACGACTGCATGTCGTAATCGGCCATAGCAATCGTGGTGGCATTAAAGGTATTGGTTTCAATAATGTCAGCACCCGCTAACAGGTATTTAGTGTGGATATCTTTAATGATTTGGCGTTGGCTTAGCACCAACATGTCGTTGTTGCCTTTTACGTCACAGTGCCAGTCTTTAAAACGCTCACCACGATAGTCGGCTTCTTCCAGTTTGTAGTCTTGAATCATTGTGCCCATGGCACCATCGAGGATAACTATGCGCTGTTTTAGCGTATTTGTAAGTTGTTCAAGTACCTGACTGTAGGAAGTCGACTTCGCCATAACGTATTACCTTAATTGCTTTTATGCTAATCACTTAATCGAGCGTTAAATAACACGCTAACTTAAGTAGTTAGTGGATTGTGTTAACGGTTTAAGATGAAATAAGCATACCTTTATTTATGCTTTTATAGGGCAGAATAATGCGAAATCCCCTGTAATAAAATTCATCTTAAAATATTTTGTTTGGACATTTAAACGTATAGACGTCCATAATACGTTTAAATAGATTGTAAGAGCAAGCCCATTGCTCACACTAAAAACATAAGCCAATTGAAACGGCCGATGGAGTCTCCTTAGATGAAGCAAGCTAAGATAATATTGTTACGCCATGGCCAATGTGAGGGCGACAGTATTTTGCGGGGTAAAACCGATGTGGCGCTAACTGATTTGGGGCTAACGAACATGCACCAGAGTGCGGCTAAGCTAGGGCTACTAGGTTGTTTGCCATCACTGCAGCTATACAGTTCGCCTTTGGTGCGCTGCCATGCGTTTGCCGCTGAATTAGCGCAGCAGTTAAACCAAGTGAGTGCTGATTTAGCTTTACAGGTTGAGATAATGTCTCAATTACAGGAAATTGATTTTGGCTTGTGGGACGGAAAAAGCTTTGCAGAGCTTTATCAGCATAGCGCTAAAGCGTTAGATGCCTATTGGGATAACCCTTGGGAGCATGGCGCGCCCCAAGCTGAGCCCATGGCTGAATTTGAACAAAGGGTGGCGCAGGCTTTTGCGCAAATAACCTTGCAAGCTTACAACTTGGCTGAAGCTCATACTGCTGAGGCTAATAGTGCTAAGGCAACAGCATCAGCCACTGCTCTGGTAGTGACTCACGGTGGAGTTATCCGTCATATTATCGCTTTGGTGTTAGGGCTTGAGCGCTGTAAAGGGCTATATGGACAACTGAATATAGATTATGCCGCGACGGTAACCATTGATGTGTTTTGGCCTGAAGCTGATGATAAATCGACTAAACCCGTCTATCGTTTAAACTGGAATAATTAGTTTTAGCCTAAAATTAGCAGAAAAAACTAACTTCACTTAGGCAGATATACCGTACAATATAAGCCGCATTTATTAAGTGCAATAAAATTTCAAATTAAGTCAATTTAGCTGCAGTTGAGTGCTTGTGTGAAATGCTTTAAGCAACACCAGTATCAAGCGGTTCGCTAAATGAGTAGGGAATCGAGAACTAGCCTAAATGCTGTTTAGCTCGAACTGTACCCGCAACTGTAAAATAGCATCTCATCACTTGTAAGATAAGTGATTAATGAATGCCATTAAGTCAGATACCTAGCTTAGTTTTTCTTGCTGAATTAGCAGCACCTAACAACAACTTGAGCGGGTAACTCAGGCGGAGTTTGTATCGTGATCAGTATTAAAACCCCAGATGTGGCTAAACATGCCTCTTGGATAACCGCAGGGGTAGTATCTTGACTACTGCGGCATTAACAGTTGATCAGCTAAGCTGGTCAGTTGCAGACAATGAGATCCTTTCTCAAGTCAGTTTTGCCTTGCAACGTGGTGAAATGCTAGGGCTTATTGGCCCTAATGGTGCGGGTAAATCCAGCTTACTGCGCTGCTTGTATCGCTATATCACCCCTGATGCTGGCAAAATCAGCTTATTTGGCGACAATATTAATGGTTTTTCTCATAAACAATTGGCCACTAAGGTTGCCGTAGTGCAGCAAGAGTCACCCCATTATTTTGATATGACCACCCATCAACTGGTTTCTATGGGCTTAACGCCCCATAAAGGCCTTTTTGAAACCAATACCCAAGCAGATGCAGATGATATTGCCAAGGCGCTGGCTAAAGTGGGTCTTGAGCACAAAGCCTTGCAGCAATATGAGCAGTTATCTGGCGGTGAAAAACAGCGGGCATTAATTGCACGGGCTATCGTGCAAAAGCCGCAGTTATTGATCCTTGATGAGCCGACTAATCATTTAGATATTCGCTATCAAATCCAAATTCTTGAGTTGGTTAGGCAACTTGGCATTAGCGTGATTGCCTCTATTCACGATCTTAATTTAGCCAGCGCAATGTGCGATAGATTGCTGTTACTTGATCAAGGAAAGTGCATCGCTCAAGGTTTACCTGATGAAGTATTAACAGAAACCATTTTGGGGAACGTGTTTGATGTTTGCTGCCAAATATCAAGTCACCCACAGCACGGTAAACCGTTAATTACCTACTTTTATGGTTATCAAAGTCATTATGACAATGCTAATCAAAACACTTGTCAAAGCTCGCAGCAAAACGCATATCCAAGCTCTGAACAAAAACATGGCCAATCAAACCACGGGCAGGGCGATAAATGACAGCCATTGATGCCACACAATCAGTGAAGCTAGCAAAGCAGATGAGTTTAAGTTTTAAGCATAAGCTACTGCTGTTTGTTACTGCCATAGTGACCTTAGTTACTCCAATCGCCGCGGCAAGTTTCGGCGCAGCCAATATCAGTTTTGAACAAGTCGTTAGCTTGTTTGCTAATCTGGCATTAGGTACAGGTGAAACAGATTCACTAACGCAGCGGATTGTGTTTGAGCTGCGTTTTCCAAGAATTATTTTAGCCTTTGTGGCAGGCGCAGGTTTGGCGCTTGCGGGCAGTGTATTGCAAACGGTGACACGTAACCCGTTGGCGGATCCCTATTTATTTGGTATTAGCTCTGGGGCGTCATTTGGGGCGGTATTAGTGCTGAGCTTTTTTGGCAGCCAAGGCTTAGTGCTGCAATGGTTAGGAGAGTCTTCTGGTCATCTTGCCAATGCCATTTTACGTTCAGGCTTATTCAGTAATGATGCCTGGTGGTCTTGGTCATCCATTAGTTTACCAATTGGCGCTTTTATTGGTTCGAGTTTATCTGTGCTGTTGGTATTAGGTTTATCTGGTTTTGGTCGTGCTAGCCAAGTTGAGCGGATGCTATTGTCTGGGGTGGCCACCTCTTTCATGTTCGGCGCGCTAACCAGTTTGGTACTGTATTTTTCAAGCCCTCAAGCGGCGGCTTCAGTATTATTTTGGAGTTTGGGCAGCTTTGCTAAAGCTAGCTGGGCAGGCCTGGTTATCCCATCTGTGGTGGTAGTTTGCAGCATATTAATTATTTTAGCTTTTAAGCGTCAGGTATTAGCCATTCAAGCGGGGGATGAAACGGCGCACTCCTTAGGGGTTAACGTCGCCAAAATTCGCTTAGCAATGCTTATTTTGTGTTCATTAATTACCGCCACGCTGGTGGCAAGTTGCGGCGGCATTGGCTTTGTTGGCTTGATGATCCCTCATACCGTGCGGCTGCTCTATCCTGGGCAACAACCTATTATGATGACGGCATTAGTCGGCGGCATATTTATGGTATGGATTGATGTATTAGCCCGTTGTTTATTAGGCAACCAAGAGTTGCCGGTAGGTATTATCACTGCCGCAATTGGTAGTGTATTTTTTCTTTTTGTATTACGTCATCGTCGATGAGATTGCAGTTTTGGAGAGTAAGGGATGTTTGCGGTAGATCCAGTTAGTCATAAATTTGATGATCAAATACAGCATAAAATTAATCAGAAAACTAAGCCGCTAGGGGCGCTAGGGTTACTCGAAACGCTAGCAATGCAGATTGCGCAAGTGCAACTAACGCCACAAGCTAATATGAAACCAAAGTACAATATTAGGCATAAGTTGAGTATTAATAAGCCTGCTATGTTGGTGTTTGCTGGCGATCATGGTATTTCTGCTCATGGGGTATCGATTGCCCCCAGTGAAGTTACTCAACAAATGGTGGCTAACTTTGCCAATGGCGGCGCTGCGATTAATGTCTTTTGCCGTCAAATGGGTTTAAACCTTGAAGTGATTGATTGCGGCATGTTGCAGCCAGTTGATGACCCTCGTATTACTCAGCATCGTTTAGGCAATGGCACTCAAGCAATTCATCAAAAAGCGGCCATGAGTTTATTAGCGGTTAAAGATGGCTTTAGCTATGCAAGTGAAGTGGTGCAACGTCACTATGATTCAGGTTGTAACCTGATTGCGCTTGGTGAAATGGGCATTGGCAATACCTCGTCAGCTGCGGCGATTATGGCCGCATTATTAGGCTTAGATATTAAAGAGTGTGTCGGCCGAGGTACGGGGATTGATGATAGTGCCTTTGCCCTTAAAACCGAGTTATTGGGGGTAGCGCTTAACCTGCATAGAAGTAAATTTACCGATCCGGTTAATGTACTTGCCTGTGTTGGCGGCTTTGAAATTGTGCAAATGACAGGCGCTATTTTAGCGGCCGCTGAGAAAAAGATGCTGGTGGTTATCGATGGCTTTATTGCAACCGCAGCGGCATTAGCCGCAGTTAAATTACACCCTGATGTAAAAGATTACTTAATTTTTGCTCACCAATCAGATGAGCAAGGCCATATTAAAATGCTCGCCGCAATGGATGCTAAACCACTATTGCAATTAGGGTTTAGACTAGGTGAAGGTACAGGCGCTGCGCTATCACTGCCAATCATTGAAGCGGCGGTGAACTTCTACAATGATATGGCTAGTTTTGAAAATGCCGGCGTAAAGTCAGTGGTGTAATTGCGCTGCGAATCGAGAAGTAAATAACGCAGTAAATATTAACGCTGTGATAGCCAATTAGCTGTGATAGGCAATTAAAGGAAACGTCATGGAGCAACAGTCGTCATCTGAGGGGGCAAAAAATCAGTCTGATGAAACTGATCATCAAGCGCCTAAAAGTGGAAGTACACTAAAAAAACAACTGAATTTATTGCTTATTGCGTTAAGCTTTTTTACTCGAATTCCGGTGCCAGCTTGGGTTGATTTTGACAGTGAAAAGCTTAATCAAGCTAGCCGTTATTTTGGCGTAATTGGGTTATTTGTTGGCAGCATAAGCGCAGCGGTGTTTTGGGTGAGTCAGTTTGTGTTGCCTAATGGGGTTGCGGTGATCTTGGCGATGATAACCGGCGTATTAGTCACAGGAGGCTTTCATGAAGATGGCCTTGCTGATACCGCTGATGGTTTTGGTGGTGGCTGGAAAGTTGCTGACAAGCTGCGCATCATGAAAGATTCAAGAATAGGCACTTATGGCACCTTAGCCTTAGTGCTTTGCCTATTATTAAAGTGGCAATTGTTAGTCGAAATTGCCCTTTATAGCCCGATTAATGCGGTCGTCGCCATTGTTGTTGCCCATGGTTTAAGCCGCGTGTTAGCAGGGAGCATTATCTTTTCAGGCCAATATGTTACTGAAGATGATGGCAGCAAATCAAAACCTCTGGCGCAGCATCAGCACATCAATGATTTATTGATTTTATGCTTAAGTGGCTTTGTGGTACTAGCCTGTTTAAACGGCGTAGTCGCCTTTGGCTTGTTATTGCTATTAGTGTTATTACGACAAGCCTTGATATGGGGCGGTAATCGTCAAATTGGCGGCTATACCGGTGACACGTTAGGCGCTGCACAACAGATTGCTGAACTACTGTGTTATGGCGCAATTTTAGTCATAGGGCTAAATTAAATTTTTGAAGTAAAAATTTTAGCTTAGATGAATGTTAATAAAGGAAAAACTGCATGATCCATCTGGTGCTTGGTGGTGCCCGTTCAGGTAAAAGCCGTTATGGTGAATCCCTTGCTGAGCCTTTCGCTTTGCAAGGGCATCGTTGCGTCTATATCGCCACCGCCACCGCACTTGATGATGAGATGAAGCAGCGAATTTTACGTCACCAACAAGACAGAGATAACTCAAATATTGATTGGCAGCTGGTTGAAACGCCGCTAGCCATTGCCCATACCTTAGTGAAATATGACTCCCCGAATACGGTATTGTTTGTCGATTGCCTCACGCTGTATTTAACTAATCATCTTGTGGCCAGTGAAGAGACCCACCGTGATGGTGTTGATGAATTATGGCAACAGCAAAAGCAGGCGTTATTGGCATGTTTACCCACTCTTGAAGCGCAGGTGATATTAATCAGCAATGAAGTGGGCTCAGGCATTGTGCCACTTGGAGAATTAAGCCGTCGTTTTGCTGATGAAGCCGGTTGGTTAAACCAAGCTATTGCTAAAATCGCTGACAAGGTCACCTTAGTGGTTGCAGGCTTACCCGTTGAGCTTAAACGCTAAGCGGGTGTTTAGGCTAATTCCTCACAACAAAGATCGGATATGCATTGATAAAAATGCCAATACGTTATTCATTTTCTCTAATATCACTGCATAGCTGTAACTGCTTAAATGACAGATAAAAATCAACCATGACTCAAACTAAAACTATAACTAAGACTAGCGCTAACAATACGGCCAAATCTGCCCATAACTATCAAGCCGGAGCGGCTAAAACCTTAATGGTGCAAGGCACCACGTCAGATGCGGGTAAAAGCACCCTAGTTGCGGGTCTATGCCGGGTGTTTGCTCGTCAAGGTATTAAGGTCGCGCCATTTAAACCGCAAAATATGGCATTGAATAGCGCAGTTACCGCAGATGGTGGCGAAATTGGCCGTGCCCAAGCATTGCAAGCCGTGGCGTGTAAGCTTGAGCTGCATACGGATTTTAACCCAGTATTATTAAAGCCAAGCAGTGATACTGGCTCTCAAGTGATTATCCACGGTAAAGCCTTGACCACATTAGAGGCGAAAGCCTTTTTTGGCCCTGAAAGTCGTCACTATAAAACCCTCGCTATGGATGCGGTATTACAGTCTTTTGAGCGCTTGACCCAGCAATATCAGCTGGTGGTAGTTGAAGGTGCAGGTAGCCCTGCAGAAATCAATTTGCGCGAAGGGGATATCGCCAATATGGGCTTTGCTGAAGCGGTCGATTGCCCTGTCATTATTATTGCTGATATTGATAAAGGCGGCGTATTTGCCCACCTTGTGGGCACCTTGGCACTGCTCAGTGAATCAGAGCAACAAAGAGTTAAAGGCTTTGTGATTAATCGCTTTCGTGGCGATATTAGCCTATTACAACCTGGCATCGACTGGCTGGAAAACTACACCCAAAAACCGGTGTTTGGGGTCTTGCCTTACTTACATGATTTACATTTAGATGCTGAAGATGCGCTGATTGACTCCCATGGGAAAGTCATAGGTTCGGAAAAGGACTTAGCCATTATCAATCATAAGCTCAAAGTGCTGGTGTTAGTTTTTCCAAGGATCAGTAATCATACCGACTTTGACCCTTTACGCTTGAACCCTTACATTGAGTTTCATTATCTTAGCCTGCAAACCCAATCCAGTAATCCAGATTTCCCCAAAGTGGATTTAATCATATTACCAGGCAGTAAAAATGTCAGAGCAGATTTAGAATTTATGCGTCAACAAGGCTGGGATCTTGAGGTTAATAAGCACTTACGTTATGGCGGTAAAGTCATAGGCATTTGTGGTGGTTATCAAATGTTAGGCCAATATATTCATGACCCCGATGCCATTGAAGATGTGGCTGGTAGCAGTAAAGGTTTAGGTCTACTGCCGATTGAAACCACACTGACGGCAGATAAAACCCTATGTAAAGTAAGTGGTCACTTAGCGCTTAATGAAGCTAAAGCAAGCATTGAAGGTTATGAAATTCACTGCGGCGTGACTCAAAAGCTAACTTCTGCAGATTTGCCAGCGCCTATCAGGCTCACATCACAGCAGACTGATACGCAGTACGCAGAAGGCCTACTCAGTGATGATAACCAAATTTTGGCAACCTATGTTCATGGTTTATTTGATAACCCAGGTGCCTGTGAGCTTATATTGCAGTGGGCAGGGCTTGCTCAAGCCAAAAGCATTGATATAAACCAAATACGCGAACAACAATTAGAAAGATTAGCAGATGTGCTTGAAGCGCATTTAGATATGGATAAATTAACAGGAAGTCTCTCATGAGTGATAACGAAAACCAGAACGAAAACCAGAGCCAAACTAGTAATATCGATGCCACTAAAGCCGATCGCCATAAAGCGCGTCAGCAAAAAGTAAAACAAGGTGTCGATGCGAAAATTGCTGCCGCCCAAGATGAAAAAGGCATTTTGCTGGTACTGACGGGCAACGGTAAAGGTAAATCGACTTCAGGTTTTGGCTCTGTTGCTCGCGCCGTCGGCCATGGACACAAAGCCGCAGTAGTGCAATTTATCAAAGGCACTTGGGCCTGTGGCGAGCGCAATCTGTTAGAAGGCGCAGGGGTTGAGTTTCATGTCATGGGCACAGGCTTTACCTGGGAAACCCAAGATAAAGAAAAAGACACTCAAGCGGCGATGGAAGCCTGGCTTGAAGCTGAAAAACTCTTACAAGATGAGTCAGTTAATTTAGTGCTATTAGATGAGTTAACTTATATGGTGAGCTATCACTACATAGAGGTTGAGCGGGTACTGAATGCGTTAAAAAATCGCCCAGCCATGCAACATGTGATCATTACCGGCCGTGCCTGCCATCGTGAAATCATTGAACTTGCCGATACAGTGTCCGAAGTTCAACCGATAAAACACGCTTTTAATGATGGCATTAAAGCGCAGCTAGGGTTTGATTATTAATCAAATTTATTTGTTGCTTTACCCTTGGTAACATTATGCAAGCCAAAGTGCTTAATACAACAGAATTTTAATAATTTAAAAAGAGAGATAATGATGAAAACAATGACCTGTAAACAGCTTGGTGGCGCTTGTGATGAAGTATTTCGCGCAGAGACATTCGAGCAAATGGTCGCGCAAAGTAAAATGCACGCTATGGCGATGTTTCAGCAGCAAGATGCCCCACACATGTTAGTGATGTCGCAAATGGCGCATTTGATGCAAGATCCTGCAGCGATGCAGCAGTTTATGGACGAGAAAAGACAGCAGTTTGATGCTTTAGCAGACGACTAAGCAGTCTAGCTATTCGGCAAAATGTGACATAAATGCAAAACAGTAAACGGACTTACAAGATCAATGAAATTAGCATTATTAAGTGATGCAACATCAATAGCATCCCAGCAAGCGATAGCAGCTATGGTGGCGACATTGTCGATTGCTGAAAAGCAAGCTGGCGTAGTTTATATAGCATCTGAGCCAGATGCTCAGCGAAGCTATTTTGCGCCAGTAGCTGCCATGTTTAAGGGCCTTGGCTTTGACAAGGTTAACTATATTGATCTTGAAGATGGCTATACCACCGAGTCGGAACGTATTTTACGCCAAGCAGGGCTAATATATTTATCCGGTGGCGATACTTATCGTTTCCTATACTGGTTAAAGCAGCGTGGGCTAGATAAGTTACTCTATCAACTGGCACTGGGTGATATAAGTCAAGATAGCCCGGAAATTGATCGCCTTAGAATTGATCGTCCTGTAAAACACAGTGCAGGAACTAGTACTGCGATTATTGGGATCAGTGCTGGGGCGATGATAATGACGCCATCAATTGATACAGCGCCTTTATGTGGTGATAGTAATCAAGTGGGATTAATTGATACCAGCGCTTTAGCCTTAGTGCCATTTTTATTTGTGCCGCACCTATCGGCCACAGAGATTAATGACGCACAAACGCAATCACTGTTTAAGTCGCTGCCATTAGCTAAACAGCAAGAATTGCTGTGTTGTTCAGATGATGATGCAATTGTGCTAGTCGATAAGCAATTGACTGAGTTTGGTGCACCAACGTGGATTAATCGGAGTTAATATGTCTGTTTCTAATGAGCCAAAACTCAGTCAAACTGGCCCTAAACTGACTCGGGTTGACCATATTCATATTTATGTCAGGGATAGGGCAAAGGCATTCGCTTGGTATCAACAAGTGCTGGGTTTTAGGCTGGTCGAAGCGTTAGCCTTTTGGAGTCAAGGCGACGGCCCGCTAACTATCGAGCATGGTGATATTCATTTAGCGCTTTTTGAAAGTATTAAGCCTAAATTTACCACAGTCGCTTTTGGGGTGGATGCTAATAATTACCAGATGTGGAAACAAAAACTTACTGAGAATAAGATAAAATATACTGAAAGCGATCATGAAATTACCTGGTCAATTTACTTTGCAGATCCCGATGGCAATCCTTTTGAAATTACCAGTTTTGAATATCAACAAATCACAGATACTAACAGCTAAAAGATCACAGCATTAGGTGGTCTTATTTACGGATTTATTACAGACACTATGACCCCAGCGATTAACACCCTCAAAAAACATAAAACTCCTCACACTATCTATGAATATGAGCATGATAGTAATGCCCAGTCCTATGGTGATGAAGCGGTAGAAAAACTTGGCGTGTCAGCGAGCCAAGTGTTTAAGACTTTAGTGGTTACAATAGACAGCAAGGAATTGGCCGTTGCGGTTGTGCCCATGACATCAATGTTGAGCCTTAAATTACTTGCTAAAGCTCTTGGTGGTAAAAAAGCGGTCATGGCGGATAAAGGGCTAGCGGAAAAAACCACCGGTTATGTATTTGGTGGAGTGAGCCCATTAGGACAAAAACGGCGTTTAAAAACCGTGATAAATAGCTCTGCCAAGGAGCTTAATACCATGTACGTGAGCGCGGGTCGCAGGGGCTTAGAAATCTCATTGGCGCCAGCAGATTTGCAAACGCTAACTCAAGCAACCTTTGCCAACATATGCAGTGAGTAATATCCAAGCGACATTTACAAGGTGATTGCAGCAGTGAGCGGACATTTTTGTATTCGATTACAGTGGTAATCATTGCAAATGTTCAACTCGGAAAGTTGAGTCGCTGAATACTGCATTGAGTCACCTCTGTTAAGACTATTCCAACGAACTCGATTCAATAAAAAACGGCCTATTTAATAAATAGGCCGTTTTGATATTCAATTCGGTGCAACTATCAGCAGTTAAGTATCATTACCTCAGTAGCTGTAAATCTTAAGAAGCAATGTAATGTGTACGTCTTCTACGACGTCTCATTCTGGCTTCTTTTTCATCTTCAGTTTCTACAACTTCTTCTTTTTTATCAGTAGCTTTCTTATCATTGCTGTTAGCATTCGTTGATTTCACCAGTTGATCTGCATCATCCGGCGTTTCTGACTTTTTTGGCGGTGTCTTAGGATCCCCCTTGAAGACAGATTTGAAGATATTACTCACGCCAGATAGACCAGCCGCTTTTTCTTCAGCTTCAGATTGAGTATCTTCAGCGATGTCTTCAGAGAATTCTATTTTATCAATTTTTGCTTTAGCTTTTTTAGGTGCTACGGCAACAGGATCTAACGATTTCTTCGCTGTCAGTTCTGAGTTGTTGACGTCTTCTACTGCTGACATCATGCTTTCAGCAAGTGCTTTTTGAATTTGATCACTGATTGCAGAGACATTATCAACAGATAAAGCTGCCGAACTTACTGCAGCATCTTTAGCTACAGGAGCTGCGGTAACGGCTTTAGTATCGGTGCCGCTTTCAGCAAGCCGTTTGTTGACTCGTTGATTAAATTCAGTAACAGCTTCATTAACTTCAGTTTTAGCAATTGATAACGCACTAACTAATTCGTCAAATGAGTTTTGTAGCGAATTATATTTGTTTTCAAAAGGACTAATATTATTTTTAACTTCATCATTTAGATTATTCGTTAATTTTTTATAATTAGTAATTTCTTGCTCAAACTCAAGCAGGTAGGCCTTGGTAGAAATAACGCTTTCTTCCATGCTAAGTATTTTTGCTTGTAATGCTTTATCTTTAGCTGCAAATTCGGCGATTAATGCTTGAGGTATTTCAGCTGGTGGTGTCACTGCTGGAACAAAGGCGGCAAATTCGGGAATGCTGCTTGCAGGTTTCCATTGAGTGAATGATGGGTGCCATCCATAACAGTTACCATCACTGAGTAAAAATTCTTTTGCTTCAACTTCTGTAAATGGCCCAGTTATTTTGCCATTTTTGGAAAAAAACCATTTTTTCATAATCGTATTCTTAATGTTTTAGTTATAAACAAATGTTATATGCAAATCAGAGTAATAAGGTTTCTTTACTCAATCAGTTAACACCAGCAAGAGTCTTCTGTAATGCAGCATATTGCTCATTAACGCTTTTTAACGTTGCTTCTACTTTATCGTTTAAATCTTTGGTGGTTTGTTTAAAGCGATTGGTGTCGCGATCAATATCTGCCATTGAACTACTGATAGTTTGAATCGTATTATCTATTCGGCCTAGCGCAGCATTTAGCTCACGCTCTTTAGCTGTGAAATGCTCTATCAGTTGTTGCGGGATTTCCGCCGGTGCAGGTGGTGGAGAGCCAATAACATCGAACTCTTCTATATCACTTACAGGAACCCACTGCGCATAAGAAGGATGCCAAGCATAAACATTTGGATTTGACGCAATAAACTTATTTGATTCTGCCAGCCTTAATGGTCCGCTGATCTCACCATTATTTGAGAAATACCACTCTTTCATAGTCCACTTTTTTCCTTAAATAGTGCAGTAAGCCAAAGTTTTATTAATTTAATCAACAGCTTGTAGGAAGGCTAAAATTTATAACGTAGAAAACGTTAGCTTATTGGGTTGTTATCAATTAAATCGCATATCGTACTAACTTATTACATTAACTGATATTGATTAACATTTCCACTTGGAAATGGGGATTTTTAAGAGTTTTTATCAGTGCCAAATAGACAGAAAATTGACACTAATTCATTCAGTTGTTTAAAACTATTGTTTTATATTGTGATTATTCGAAGTCAGCATTAACTTCAAAGGTTATTCTGTGATTTGTATTAGGGTGAATAATCGACAGCAATTGAGCATGTAAATGCAGTCTTTGTGCATTTTTTCCATATAAATCATCGCCTAAAATTGGCATGTTCAAGCCTTTGGCGTGGGCGCAATGGACTCTTAATTGATGAGTTCTGCCTGTCTTGGGGAATAAGTGAATTAAGCAAGAGTTGTTTAATTCCTGTACTTTGTGCCAATGGGTTTGTGCATTTTTTCCGTGTGAATAACAGACAAGTTGCTTTGGTCTATCGTCTAAATCTACTCTTAATGGCAGTGTAATATCGCCGCGATCAAGCTGTGGGACCCCATCGATCTTAGCGATATAACGCTTGGTGACAGTACGACTGATAAATTGCTGCACTAAATGCTTATTGGCTTCTTTAGACAGCGCAATAACCATTAATCCTGAGGTCGACATATCTAGGCGATGTACTATGAGTGGCCCAGTGGCGTGGGGAAAAGCTTGCTTCATTCTGCTATATACTGAGTCGGTGATATTTTTACCAGGCACAGATAAAAACTCCGCTGGTTTATTCACGATCACAATATGATCGTCTTGGTAAACGATGGGAAGCTCGACCCCTTCAGCAGGGTTGCTAAGTAGTGGATTTTCATCAACCTGTAGGCCTTTAAGCATATGTCCTAAAATTGGGCGGCATTTTCCATGGCATGCAGGGTAATAGTTTTTATGCTGTTTAATTTCAGATTTGGGCGACATGCCCCACCAAAACTCAGCCATAGTGATAGGAGTGAAATTATGTTTAAAGGCATATTGTAGCAGTTTAGGCGCGGCGCACTCACCAGCTCCAGCAGGTGGTAAATGATTGGGCGCATCATTAAAAATCTTATTAAGATCACTACTCTCACCTAGGGCATTTAAAAACTGATAGTGGCTAAATAACTTATGCTGTAGCCCATTAGATAGCTGCTTTCTTTGTTGTTTAATAGCACTAATAGCTTGTTCTAATTCAGCTAATGGCTCAGCAACCAGTTTAGTTTGCCGCTCCCAATGCTCTTTAAGCTCTGCTAAGCAATATTTATCATTAACGCTTTGTCTGCTCATTTCAATTGATAAGGTTTTAAAGTCAGTTTCATTGAGACTTTGCGCTTGAGCTCGCTGAGCTTTGCGATACTTTCTGTTTTCGATCATTTGCGATCGCTGCGCCGCGATGGCATTTTCAGCTTGCTGCTGCGTTAACGCTAGTTTAGTGGTCAACTGCTGTAATAATGGATCGTTTTCTAACTCAACCAGCTGGGCATTGAGTTGATTGATTTCGATATTTTCTTGTTTGAAAAAACTATTTTTACTGAGCATATCAAATACTGGCGGCACGAATTGTGGCCATAGGTTTTTATCAGCTA
This sequence comes from Shewanella sp. 10N.286.48.A6, assembly GCF_002873135.1. Classification (GTDB taxonomy): domain Bacteria; phylum Pseudomonadota; class Gammaproteobacteria; order Enterobacterales; family Shewanellaceae; genus Shewanella. The sequence continues at coordinate 236,730 of NZ_MCVI01000021.1, read as the reverse complement.
ATTTACCTGAAAAAGCAGCTAAAAAACCCAGTTGTCCCTGAGTATTTTTGACCACTAATACCCCAAACATTTTACCTATGGCAGGAAGGTGTTTTGATGCTTCTCTTCTAAGCAATGCTTCAGTTGGTGCTGACTGATCATGTTCTTTATCGGTAATGCCAAAATTATGCAGCCAATCTGTTTGCTGTTGTAAATGCTCTTGTAGCTGCTCGGCGGCGATAATCGCTAATGGGTGTGGCTGATAATAAAAGGGGAATGTAAATTTTTCCGGCAATGTATATCCATCTACATTGGTGTTAAATGGCACAAAGCAGTGCTGGTTTGTAGTGGAATGGGTTGCGTTATTATCAGTTGGCATCTTCTACAGCTTCTTTTTCAATAAATTACTTTAAATGGTTACTAATCAGCTCTTGGGTGTGCTTGAGTAGTTCTAATCCGCCATTGTTGCCATGACCTGGTACCACAATGATTGCATCATTATAACGGCTTTTGGCTTTATCTAGGGTATTTGGCCACTCAGAAAGTGACGCTTGTGCAATATAGCCCATAGTTTTGCTAGCTTGACTTTTTATTAGGCATCCGCCGAATAGTAATTTCGACTCAGGCAGCCACACCACGAGGTTATCTTCTGTATGGCCTGCACCGAGATATTTTACTTCAATCTGCTTGTGGGCTAATTGCAACTTGTCGCCTGTAAAAGCCTGTTTTGCTAAAGGCTTATTATTGGCTTTTAAGTATGAATTGGTTAATTCAGAGGCGTTAGTATCAACCCCTATGGTATTTAAGTAGCCAATTCCGGCTGCGCGATCATCATGGGAATGAGTTGAAATACTCGCCCGTAGCGTAAAGCCTTGTTGCTTAATCCATCGCACCAGTTGAATGGTATCTTTTTCTGTCCATGGGGTATCAATCAAGTAGGCCTCTGAGCCATCGATAACCACTAAGCCATTAGCTGATACAAAGCCGTAATCTTGAGTTTGGAAGTAAGAGGTAAACTGAAATACATTGTCGATTAACGGCTTGACTGATAATTGGCCTTTTGTTGGTTCAAGCTGATTAGTGGTGCTTTTAAACTGTTCTTGGCTAGCGTGGGTGCTGGGCACTAACAGTAAAATATAAGCGAGGAATAATGCTATGGCCAATTTCATCATGCAGTCTCTGTCCAAGTGGTTACAGGCTAGAGTTTACCCTATTGCTATTAAGATGGTGCAGTCTATTAAGATAGTGCAGTCTATTAAGATAGTGTAGCCGCTTACTATTGTGGCTAATTTTACACAGGTAGCGCTTGAGGTTGATAGGCTTCAGTATGAGGGCCTTTGTTGAGCGGCATTATGAGCTATTTTGAGTGAGAAACTATTTGAGTTGCTGATGTCAGCCTTTGACAATTTAACAATCACATAGCGAGTATCAAGGCTATGTGATTGTTGGACTTTAAGTCATTTTTCAGTGTTTATCGTGCGGTAGAAATAACTTCAGTCGTTACTATTTTGTATTTACGACTGCGATTATTTTGGAAGTCGATGCAGTACACAAATTTTATTGCCATCAGGGTCGCGTAAATAGGCAAGGTACAAATTCATCGCAGGGTTTGAACGTACTCCAGGCGGTTCTTCACAAGGTGTGCCGCCATGAGCGGCGCCGACTTCATGCCATTTATCGCCCTGAGCAGCATCTTTAACACTAAAACCGATAGTGGTGCCGTTGCCGTGGGTTGCAGGTTCGCCATCGATGGGTTTAGTGATGGCAAAAATACCGCTTTCAGTGAAGTAAAAACAACGACCTTTATCATCGATGACCCCAGGTTCGTAACCTAAAACGGCGAAGGTGGCATCGTAAAATGCTTTTGATTTTTGTATATCGTTACTGCCGATCATGATGTGGCTGAACATGTCACTCTCCTTGTTGAATTATAAGGCGTTTATAAATTTTTTAATAAACGTCACTTTCTTATATGGGACTGTTTTATTATTAAACAAGCCTTTTGGCAATAAACGTCAGCGTTAAGTGCGAATGCTAGATGTTGTTTTGATGGCTTAAATACAGCTGCCTGACATCAATTTTTGCTTTTATGCGAGAGGCAAGTAAGTAGATACCGGCTAACTTGCGATGGATAAAAATCGCATCGGTTGGCGGTGTGTGCCATTCATCTTGTTTGGTGCTCATGGCCTTGGCTGAGTCGGTAATGCGTTTAGCGAGATTACTATTGGCAAAATCATATTCCCCTTCACATCGTAATGGCTCACAGGCTTGATGGAAAATATCGACAATGACTTGTTGCTGCTCTGGGGTAATGTGTTTTTGAAAAAAACCAATTTGCGCTGCAGCCTGGGTCATGAGTGCACTATCACTGGTCATAGCGCCTTGCATTAACATGTTATAGCCGCTGGATAAATCATCAGAAATGCTGCGGGTAGCGCCAAAATCTAACAGCACAATTTTGTCAGGATCTGCTTGGTACATAAAGTTGGCAAAGTTGGGATCTGTTTGTACCAACTTAAAGGTAAACAGCTCATCTAAAAAAAGACTGAGTAACCGGGTGGCGACCTTATCGCGAATGCTTTGCGCCATATTGAGCACAGATTCTATTGGCACGCCTTCGATAAACTGCATCACTAAAATACTGTCGGTGCTAAGCTGCGAATAAACTCTTGGTACCACAAAGTGTGGCGTATCAGCGACCCAAGTGTAGTATTGCTGCAGTAAATTAGCTTCGTAGTGATAATCAGCTTCGTGGTGTAATTGTGCTTTAGCTTCAGTGAGTAACTTATCAAATTGCACATGGTCGGGCACTAACTGCGCCATTTTTAGCAGGCTCGCGACATTATCAATATCGCTGTCGATACTGTCTTTAATACCGGGATATTGAATTTTAACTGCTAGTTTTTCACCACTGTCTAGATAGGCTAAATGTACCTGACCAATAGAGGCGGCTGCAAAAGGGCGTAATTCAAATTGGGCAAAAGGAGCTAACCAATCTTGTCCCCATTGTTGTTTGAGGATCGCAACCAGTTGTTTATGGGGCATGGCTTTAGCATCATCGCGGAGTTTCGCTAAGATGTCACTGATTTCTGGAGGCAGTAAATCACCACTATCCATAGAGATCATCTGACCCACTTTCATGGCCGCGCCACGAAGTTGAGCGAGCTTTTCAGCCACTTGAGTCATATTCTTGGGAGTAAGTACCAACTGTTGCAACTGAGGTGATTGACCTTTACTGAGCTGTTTGGCGCCTTCAAACAGTACGTTGCCAGCAACCCTTGATGCTAATGAGCCCATTTTACCTAAACGAGATAAACGACTACTGGGGATCTTGGCTACACTGCTCGCGCTATTTCTGTCAGTAACATCTCTATTCATGGGCAACTCCGGTACTTGCTCGCGTTATACTGAGTTAGATAATACGTTGGAAATTTATATTCAGATCAGAAGTTTAAAGCATAAAAAAAGGGTAATGTTATTACCCTTTAATATTGCGCTATTTAGTGTCTTTGGTGTCACTAAAACTCAAAGGTGTCTTGCCAACCGAGTAACACACTTTGTAGGCCATGTTTTTGCTCGTAACGCTCAAGCTTTTCAGGACTGGCATCACCAAGGGCAAGTTCACGGTATTTTTTGGCAAACTTAAGCGTTCGCAATAACTCTTGGTAAAAATGCTTACCTAAGTCTTGGCGAATGGTGTCTGCGAGTGGTTCTGGCAAGAGTGACAGCGCTCGGTCAGTGTGAATTTGGAGCACTTCAACACTAAACCACTTATCGTCTAACGCAATTTTACGCAGGCGCTTTTTCATGTCTTCACGTACACGAGCATCATCAAACATCATGCGATAAAGCACGGCTTCAGCCAGCACGCTTTCAAGCCCAAGACTAAATAATGGATCGAGTTCAGTTTTAGCGTAAAAGGTTTCAAGCAATACTTTCGTGGCTTCTTGACTTCTGTGGTCAGTAAGCGCTTTTTGATAATCTTGCCAACCTAGCCACTCATCTGTATCTGGCGGGGTCGAGATTTTTTCCATGAGTATTGGATTGATATCACCATAGAGTGATTTTTCACTGCCATGCATATGCTTACTCACAGTGGTCAACATGCTCCAGCCTTTTTGAAAGCATTTCATTATGCCATCAGGGGTTTTCAGCAAGTTGATTGAGCCTACGGGTTCGTGACCGGTTAGTGCAATAAGCCCTAGGCTAACCACGCCAATGACATCATGGGCTGCTTGCTCCAGCAAATGCATTTTGTGCTTGTTATAAAACTTATCAGCAAGTTTAAGACTCATTAAAATCGCTTTCGATTTTATTTGGGTGACATGCTCATCGGTTAATAGTGCTTCACGGCGGCCATACTCAAGTACCCGACTAAAGTATGGGCCTTGATTGTTATCACGTAATGCTAACTGCATTAACTGGTTTCCTTAATCAAGAAAAGTAAACATATCATCGACTTCAGCGTACTCATCAGCCACTTGGTTTTTATCTTTTGCTTGTAACACCAGCTCATTAACGAATTTACCGATGATTTGTTCCCAACCAGAACTTTCATTACGCAGCAGATTTTTAATCGACTTGGCCACTTCAGGCGCAATTTGTTGAATTAATGCCAATAGGCTGCGGGGATCATCCATCGCTAGGCTATGGGCTTCTTCATCTGCTTGCCAGTTGCTATAACCCACTGTTTCACCATCATCTTCGTCATCATATGAGTCAAAAATAGTGTTGTGGTCTTGCTCGGCTGATGGCGCCAAAATCAACTCAATAAACGGAATTGATAAATAAAACAGCCCAGCAGGATCTTCTGCAATACACTCTAAAATGGCGGCTTGTTTTTCTTCAGTGCCCTGAATACGAATAAGGTAGGTTAAAAACTCAAAGGTATGATGCATTAATTCATCAACATTGGTTTTAATTTGCTCTTCCCAATACAAAGGTTGCTGACACACTATGTCGCGGATTTGCTCTGGGGTCATCAGCTCAGACATGATCGACGGACAAGAAATATCATGATGACTGTTGATTTGAGTTAAGGTAACGATATCCATATGCTCAATGACATCAACAAGCTGCTCATCATTCATTGTGTTAGCAATGATTTCGAAGCGCTTACTGGCTTGTTGTGGCTCAACATCAGCGAGATCTTTAATCTCAGCAGCAGTGATTTCAATAAGATTGTTCATTAACGCTCCTCTTCATCATATTGGTCGTAATAGCCTTCTTCATCTTCGCTTTGGCTGTCGTCATCATTATTATATGGGTCATAACCATCGTCGCTATTGCCACCTTCAGATGAAGCAAAAGACTTACTTGGTGCAACCACGTTATCTTGAGTATTAAGCAGATAAACCACGGCGCAGCTTTCAATTAACAGTTCTTCAGAATATTTACGTACTGCAAGGACTAATGGCACATCGGCATTGTTGAACTGCACCGTGACTTTAAACTCGTCCCATGTTGGCAATACCGCATTATCAATCCAGCCTGCCCATTTCATTTTGGCTTCGTCAGAAAAACGAATGCGATTAAATAAGGCAACCGGTAAATACTCGGGTACCGCAGCTAGCATCGACGGATCGGCTAATAAAATCTCTTTCATTGAGTTGGTGAATTTTGCTAATGCATCAGGGGTATCGGGGTCGTTGTACGATTCGATATTGTCATAGGCATTATTTTTTAACTCATTGATGCGTGAGATATTAAGTGTTTGGCTCATGGGTTTCTCAAGAATAAAATTGGTCCCACAGCTCGGTCATTGCCGCTGTAGGATTGGTCACGATGACATTATTAAAATCTTTAATAAATGCAGTTCTTAATTTTTTATCAGATAAAACATCATAGGCATTTTTAACCCTTTGTAGCTGCTCTGCAGCTTGATGCTTTTCTTCTTCAGATGCGTTAAGCAGTTTATCGGGGTGCAGCTTATTTGATAAACGTTTATAGGCTTTTTTTATTTCGTCTTCTTTGGCACTGGCTTTAACACCGAGGACGGTGAAGTGGTTAATCATATTTTTACCTGTGGCGAATGAACTTGGATAGCGAGTGCTAATCCATTAAATTATGATTATTTGGTTGCAAATAATAACAGAAATACTGTGTTTCCCATAAAACTATCAGTAAGTTTAGCTTAATACAAAATACACAGGTTAGATTTACAGCAATTTATTGACAATCTTGGGAGGATAAATCGAGAAACTAAGTTTGCATGCAGCAGTGTTTAGCGCAAGAAATGCGATTATTTAAGCCCAAATCATGCCCAATGATAAAGGTTACATGGGATTAAATATGACATCTAAAAAGCCATTTGCTTGGTATCAAAGCGCTAACAACCATCCATAAGGCTTTAATTTAGAATTGCTATTTGATCAACTTAAGTAATGATTTAAAGCGCTCGCCTGTCGCTTGATGTTGCAATTCAAATAAACAAGATTCAGTGTTAGTGAGTTTAGCGCCTAGGGCTTGCATCATTTCAATGCCTAAGGCTCTATTGGCCTCAATGCGCGATGACACCGCATCGGCAACTAAATGCACATGGTAGCGATTAGCCAACAAATCCTGACAGGTTTGATAAACACATACATGGGTTTCAATGCCCGCGAGAATAATCTGATTGCGATTTAAGCGCGTTAACTGCTGCTGAAACTCCTGGCACTGCCATGCGCTAAAGTGAGATTTAGCAATCACTTGGGTAGTTTTAGATAAATGCTCGCTCAATTGCGCTGAGGTCGGACCTAATTTATCGGGCAGTTGTTCTAGCCATAAAATTGGAATATCAAATAATTGCGCCCCTTGGATCAAGATAGCGAGCTGATGATGCAGCGCCGAAGATTGCTGCATTACCTGTGCAAGTTTACCTTGCACATCCACAATCACCAGTACAGATTGATCCGCAGTTAACATAAAAACTCCTTTGTTTATGGCTCAATAGCTGAGTTAGAGTAAACCCTGTTAGGGCGGGCTGACTATAGTCTAAAGGTCGAAGCTTTATCTGCTAGCAAGGATTGATACTATTTTATTACTTAGCACTTATTGCTGTAATTCAAGGAAGATATAATGAAAAAACGTATTGTTATTTGTGCCGATGGCACCTGGAACCGCCCAGAGAAAGACCTTAAAAAAGACTTTCCCACCAATGTGCTACGTATTGCCAGAGGCATTAAACCCATTGCCGATGATGGTGTGGCGCAACAGGTGTTTTACGATTGGGGCGTCGGCTCATATTATGACTCAGTATCTGGTGGCATAACGGGCAGTGGTGTTCAAAAGAACATTATGGATTGTTATCGCTATATCGTGCAAAACTACCACGAAGGCGATGAAATATATCTGTTTGGTTTTAGCCGCGGCGCTTATACCGTGCGCAGTTTATGCGGCTTAATTAATAACTGCGGCATTCTAAAGCGCCCCGATGCCAATCAAATTCAAGCGGCGTTTGAGCACTATAAATCCAAATCAAAACCTTATAAGCCTGATGGCGCAAAATCCATCGCTTTTCGTGAGCAATACAGTTACCCATCAAGGCAGGTCAAATTTGTTGGGGTGTGGGATACCGTCGGCGCCATGGGAATTCCATTCTCATTTTTAGGCTTATTTGAAGATAAAGATGAGTTTTACGACACTAAGCTTGGGCGTAATGTTAGCGTAGCGCGCCATGCGCTAGCCATTGATGAAGTGCGTGACGATTTTAGACCCACCATTTGGCAGCCTCGCAGCAACATGAATATTCAACAAGTGTGGTTTGCAGGGGTGCACAGTAATATAGGCGGCAGTTATAAGCCTGATGATGATCAGAGCTGTTTATCGGATATCGCGCTTAAATGGATGATGCAACAAGCCAGTGAATTTGACTTAGCATTTGAGACCCATTTGCATGACAGTTTGCGCCCTAATCCTATGGCGACCAAGCATAAGTCTAAAAAGCATGTGTATCGTATTCGTGGTGAATATCATCGCCCGCTAACTGACTGCGAGAAACCTATTTGGATACATCAATCAGTGAAACAAAGATGGGATGCTGACATGAAATATAGACCTAAAAACTTACAAGCTTACATCGATACTCACGGTTGGCCTGATACACTCATTGAGTAGCTCATTGACTGAGTTGTTTGAAGTAATAGTCGGTTGCAGATAGAGTCTGGGATAGCATTGACCCAATAACCCCTGTGTAATTTTTCAAAGGAAAAGCATGTTGTCACGAATTTCCATCAGTATCTTTTTTATCATCACAACTGTGGTAAGTCCTTTTTTAGACGCTAAGACAAAAGAAGCCGAACCCGCTAAACGTATCATAGCGCTTTCGCCCCACGCGGTTGAAATGCTCTATGCCATCGGTGCTGGCGAGTCTATTGTTGCCACTACTGATCATACTGATTTTCCAGAGGCAGCAAAGTCTATTCCCAGTATCGGTGGTTACTACGGTATTCAAATTGAGCGAGTGTTAGAGCTAAACCCTGACTTAATCGTGGTGTGGAATAGCGGCAATAAAATGGACGATATCACCCAGCTAACTCAGCTAGGCTTTAAGGTGTTTAATAGCGATCCTAAAAGCCTTGATGATGTAGCCAATGAATTAGAACAATTGGGTGAGCTTACGGGTAATCAAGATAAAGCGGCGAAAGTAGCAGCAAACTATCGTCAGCAGCTAACGGATATCCGCGCTGAAAATCAATTAAAGTCGCCAGTAAAAGTGTTTTACCAGTTGTGGTCAACGCCGTTAATGACAGTATCTAAAGGCAGTTGGATAGAGCATATTATCGAAGCTTGTCATGGTGAAAATGTTTTTATCGATGCAGCCAGTGAATACCCGCAAGTAAGCGTTGAGAATGTATTGCTCACCATGGCAGAAGTGATTTTACAAAGCCAAGATGAGGGCAACGTTATTGGTGTTGATTGGTCACAGTGGCCAGAATTACCCGCAGTTAAAAATCAGCACATTTATCAACTCAATGCAGATGTACTGCATCGCGCCTCACCACGGGCTATTTTAGGTGTTGAAGCCTTGTGTAGTGCATTGGATAAGGTGCGTCAGCCCTAAAGCGGCTTGAATTAAGCAGTTCAATATAGATTGCCCAAAAGTGTCCGCGCGGACACTTTTTTTGTTTTCGGACACTTCTCATTTTAATGCGGACACTTTACAGGGTGTCCGCGGACACTTTCGATTGTTGGTCGTATAATTAAAATATCTTAAGTATCTAATTAATATCATTATTTAATTTATGGCACAGCCTGTGCTATATCCAATGCAATATGCATTTTGATAAATGCAGCATTGAGCGCATTCTAGGATTAATGATGATTAAAGATACCAGCGGACAAGATAAGGTTATTCAGCCAAAGCTAACCAATAAGCTAAAAATGCCATTAGTGATTGGTACCCTTGGCTTGTTGATGAGTGCGTTGGTGTGGGCAAGCTTAGGACATGACAATAATATTCGCTCAATTGATGCAACTGACTTAAGGCTAGCAACACTGACTCGCGGCACTTTGGTTCGTGATATTGCCACCACCGGTAAAATTGTTGCTGCTAATGCACCTGTTTTATATAGCACTGAACAAGGTGTGGTGACTATGCTGAGCCAACCTGGCGATATCGTTGAACTTGGTCAAGTGGTTGCTCAAATAGAAAGCCCTAAGTTACAAAATTCTTATGAGCAGCAGCAATCATTGTATGGGGCAATGGAAAGTAATTTAGAACGGGCCAAGTTAGATGCTCGCCGAGAACAACTCAGAGTTAGCCAAGTGTTAGACATGGCCAAAGTGGACTTAGAGGCGGCAGATCGTGAAAGTCGCCGCGGCGATCAACTGATTGAAAGCCGTTTGATAAGTCGAATCGATTTTGAAAAGGGTAAGGATGATCTGCACAAAGCAAAATTGCTGCATCAACATGCCATTGCCGAAGTTGACTTAATGGGCGATACCTTAGCATTTGAGCTTAAAAATCGTGCCGAAGAAGTGTCTAGACAAGCGTTAGTGGTCAAGGAGTTAGCCCGTCAACTTGGTGCGCTTAACATTAAAGCCCCAGTGAAAGGCATTATTGGTAACTGGCTGGTGGAGCAAAAAGCCCGTATTGGTGCCAGCCAACCTATTTTAACCGTGGTGGATTTAAGTGCCTTTGAAGCAGAGCTCGCCGTACCTGAATCTTATGCTGATGACTTAGGTATCGGCATGGATGTAGAGCTGAGCTTTGGCAATATCAATGTCATGGGGCAATTGTCCTCAATCTCACCAGAAGTGCGTAACCGTGAAGTCACTGCCAGAGTTCGCTTTGATGCTGATGAGCAATTGTCATTACGTCAAAATCAGCGCTTATCGGCTCGAGTATTACTGGAAAACCGCCCCAATGTATTAATGGTTAAGCGCGGCGACTTTTTAAATCGCGGTGGCTCAACAGCTTATTTATTGACTGATGATATAGCCCAAAAGACGGCCGTGACTTTAGGTGTGAGAAGTATGAGTCAGGTGGAAGTGATTGAAGGCGGTAAAGAAGGTGATGTGTGGGTTATTTCAGGCACCGAAGCTTTTAGTAACGATGACACTATTCAGCTTAGATAAGCTCAAATTAGATAATCAGAATTTATAAAAACTTAAATTTTATCCAACAAATTTAATCCAAGCTCGGTAAGGATACGACCATGAAAAAATTACAAACTAGACCCTTTATTAGCGTGATGGCTTTGATGCTTTTAAGTTTAGCGGTGAGTTATCGTATAGATGCCAGCCTAGACTGGTTGTCATTCACTTTTCAGCTCATTGATTTAACCGCTCAAGTGTCAGATAGCGCGACTGAAGCGGTTCAGAATGACTTAGTTAACGCCTTCATCAAGCTCGACATCTCCTCAGTATTACAGATAGTGGTGATTTTTTAACGCCTATTCAATCATGCCATATCGATCATATATGGAAGGTTAAACAAATTAATTGAACTTGAAGTGGTATGAAATACCGCCGAGTTAAACAAGGAAATACAACAATGTTATCAATGAAAAATATTAGCAAAGTATTTAAAACGGACTTAGTCGAAACCCATGCATTACGGGAGTTTAACCTTGAAGTGGCAGAAGGTGAGTTTGTTGCTGTAACAGGGCCATCAGGTTCAGGTAAAACCACCTTTTTGAATATTGCAGGTTTGCTTGAAGGTTTTACTGACGGCGAATATCACCTTGATGGCGTCAATGTATCAAACCTTAATGACAATAAAAGTGCCCAAGTTCGCAATGAAAAAATTGGTTTCATTTTCCAAGGTTTTAACCTTATTCCAGATTTGAATTTAGCTGAAAATGTTGAAGTGCCACTGCGCTATCGTGGCTTTAATAAGGCTGAGCGCAAGCGCCGTGTGGGATCAGCATTAGAACAAGTCGGTCTTGCTGCCAGAATGAAGCATTTACCGACGCAACTATCCGGCGGGCAACAGCAACGAGTTGCTATTGCTCGAGCGCTGGCTGGTGAACCTCGTTTTTTACTTGCCGATGAACCAACAGGTAATTTAGACAGCTTAATGGCGCGCCAAGTGATGGAGTTATTAGAAAATATTAATCAGTCAGGCACCACCATTATTATGGTAACCCATGATGCCGAACTTGCTCGCCGCGCTCAGCGCAATATCCAAATTGTCGATGGTCAGGTTTGTGACTTTTCCATGTATCAACAAGCTGACCACAGTGTGGTAGCCGACTTACAAAAAGCCGCTAACGGCGCTTAATGACCGAGTAGGAGAGTCACTATGTTTTTATACTATTGCGATCTTGCTTGGCGCAGCATCAAGAAAACACCCATGTTGTCATTGCTAATGATATTAGCCATATCTATTGGCATTGGTATTACCATCACCACCTTAAATGTCTATAAAACCATGTCCTATAACCCCGCAGGGGAGCGTAGCGAGCAAATTAACTCGGTGCAGCTGTGGAGCCAAGGATTAGATTCATGGGATGATTTTCAATCTAACCTCACTTATACCGATGTGATCAACCTTCGTAATAATAATGAGTTAGCGATAAAGGCAGCCTCATTTCGAACAGGGTTGGCCATGCAGTCAGAGGATCCAGAAATACAGCCAGTATTGAAAGGTGTGCGGGTTACCGATAGTGACTTTTTTACTATTTTTGAGGTGCCTTTTTTATACGGTGATCGCTGGGACAAGAGTGTCGATGCTCAGCCTACTTATCAAGTGGTGATAGGCGAGAAACTAAATCAAAGCTTTTTTGATGGGGTTAATAGTGTCGGCAAAACCATTTACTTAAACCGCAAGCCATATCAAATCGTTGGAGTCATTAAGGACTGGAATCCGCAACCTAAATATTACGACCCAACCAATGAACCTTTTAGTGACGCTGAAGAAATCTACATTCCATTTTCAATAACCCCGCTAGAAGAATTTGATGTCTGGGGTAATACCAGTGGCTGGAAATTTGAGCCGATGGTGACCTATCAAGATAGATTAAATTCTGAAAAAACGTGGATTCATTTTTGGGCGCTATTAAAAACAGATGCAGAGAAGCAGCAGTATAAAAGTTGGCTTAGCCAGTATGTTGAACAACAGCGCAGCTTTGGCCGCTTTACTGATACCGCCAAAACCCCAGCTGAAGCTGTGCAAATTAGCGATATTGAGAAGTGGTTAGTGGATAGTGAAGTTGTGCCACGGGATAACAAAATACTCGTCGGGTTGAGTGTATTATTTTTGACGGTATGTTTAGTCAATATTCTAGGTTTACTACTCACTAAATTTTTAAAACGCGCCCCAGAAGTCGGCGTACGCCGCGCCATTGGTGCTAGCCGCAGACAAATATTCAGCCAATATATGGTTGAGGTGGGCATTATTGGCTTTATCGGTGGTGTGGTTGGGCTGTTATGGGCTTGGGGAGCATTAACCCTGCTTGAGTCACAGTTTAATGTTGATGCCAGTGTGGCAGGACTTGATAGCACTATGTGGATTATTACCCCATTAATTGCCATTTCAACGGCGGTGTTAGCGGGTGTTTATCCTGCATGGGTGGTGTGCCGTACTAAACCAAGTGTGTACTTAAAAGCGCAATAGCCAACAAAAAAGGAATTCGACATGTTACATATCAAACCGATTATATCGAGTTTATTGCGCAGTAAGAGCGCGCCTGTTCTGTTGTTACTGCAAATCATGCTTTCAGTAGCGATTGTGGCTAATGCCAGTTTTATCATTCATGAACGTTTAACCATGATGCAGCGGGACTCTGGTTACGCTGAAGAGCAAATCTTTAAATTTAATGTTTATAACTTTGACCCAGCCATTGATAACCTTGAACAAAACAAGATTGATCAACAAATATTACGCAGTTTGCCTAATGTCATCGATGCATCATCTGCCAATATGATGCCATTAAGTAATAGCGGTTGGTCAGATATTTATAGCGATGGCCCCGATGCTGAAACGGCTAAACAAACGCCTAGTTTTGCTTTTTATTTAGGCAGTGAGCACCTGCTCAATACCATGGGAGCTAAACTCGTTCAAGGACGTAATTTTAGACCTGAAGAAATGAATGACAGTTTAGATGACAGCGGTATGTTGGCGATGGTGTCTCAGCCATTAGCCAAAGCGATTTGGGGCGATGAATCACCCATTGGTAAAGTCATGTATCAAGGTGAGAGTCCCATTGAAATTATCGGGGTGATTGAAAAGCTGCAAGGCGCTTGGATCAATAGTGATAACTTTGAATACAGTGTGATGCAAAATATTGATTTTGGTGGTCAAAGTGCCAATAAAACCTATATGGTGCGAGCATTACCAGAGCATATAGCAGATTTGGAAGCGGTCATCACCAAGGCTTTTCATGCTGAAAATCCGAATCGGGTTATTGCTGATTTTACCTCGCTGTCAGATCTTAAAAAACAGACCTATAGTAATCACCGTTTAATGGCGACAGTGCTGAGTATGATGGTGGTGCTATTGCTATTGATTACTGCATTAGGTTTGACTGGAATGGTGATGTTTAACATTCAGCGCCGCACTAAACAGATTGGTACTCGCCGTGCATTAGGGGCTAAAAAGCGCGATATAGTCAGTTACTTTATGGTGGAAAACTACTTGATTTGTATTGCTGGCGGTATTATCGGTGGCTTACTGGCGATGCAATTAGGTCAACAATTAATGACGCTATATAGCCTGCCTACGCTGCCCAGTGTTTACCCCATCTCTGCTGTGGTGGGTTTATTGTTGGTGACGACACTCGCTGTTATTATTCCTGCCGTTCGCGCCTCAAGTATTTCACCTGCTATGGCAACCCGCAGCGTGTAGGCAAGCTAGTTAAACTGAATGCTCGAGTAAACCGTAAGATACCCTCGTAAATGAGGCTATTTTACGGTAGTTTGAACCCCATAAGGGTATCCCTAAAAAAGAGAACAATGAACACACATGGATAGTATTTTAGTCGTTGATGATAATCATGCCATTTGTAGCGCTCTGACATTAATGTTGGATATTCATGGCTATAAATCATTAAGCTGCGAAACCCCAGAGCAGGCTTTGCTGATTGTTGCAGAGCAAGATATCAGCTTGGTTATTCAGGATATGAACTTCACCCAGGACACCACCTCAGGTGAAGAAGGCCGCCAGTTGTTTTATACCTTACGGGAACAACAACCCAATTTACCTATCATCTTAATGACCGCCTGGACTCAGCTAGAAACCGCGGTTGAGCTGGTTAAAGCTGGGGCTGCTGATTACATGGGTAAACCTTGGGATGATGCCAAACTGCTAAATAGCATCAGTAATTTGTTATCAATTTATCACCTATCAAAACAGAATAACCAATTGTCTAGGCTTGATTCAGAACGCATGAGCGCCATTAAAGACGCTAATTTATGCGGTATGGTATTTGGCAGCGGCGCCATGCAACGTTGCATTGACTTAGCACTGCAAGTGGCGCGCTCTGATGTGTCGGTGATGATCACCGGGCCCAATGGCGCAGGTAAAGATAAAATTGCTGATATCGTCCAAGCAAATTCATTGTTAAAAAGTAAACCGTTTATAAAAGTGAACATTGGCGCACTGCCAATGGACTTGTTGGAGGCTGAGCTGTTTGGCGCTGAAGCGGGGGCTTTTACTGGCGCAAATAAAGCACGTATTGGCCGTTTTGAGGCCGCTGATGGTGGTACCTTATTTTTAGATGAAATTGGTAACTTGCCTTTATCAGGGCAAGTCAAATTATTGCGGGTATTACAAACCGGTGAGTTTGAGCGTTTAGGTAGCCATCAAACTCGAAAAGTGAATGTACGTGTCATCAGCGCCACCAATGCTGATTTAGCCGAAGACATTGCCAATGGTCAATTTAGAGAAGATTTATTTTATCGTTTAAATGTCATAGAACTGCCGATAGCGCCGCTTAATCAGCGTATTGATGACATCTTACCTTTAGCGAGTTTCTTTGTCGGGGAGACATTTAGTTTTGATAAACAGGCGCAGCAAGCGCTATTAACCCATGCTTGGTCGGGTAACGTGCGCGAGCTTGAGAATGTTTGTAAAAGAGCGGTGTTATTGGCTAAATCATCACAACTAAGCATTGCTGATTTAGGTTTATCTCAACAACACACGCTTGCTGAAGTAGATCAAAATCAACACCTTGCAAACTCAATGCGTGTGGATCAAAGTGCAGATACAGCACCTGAAACGAGCAACGCTATTTCAGCCAATAGCGTTACCAATAACACCGCAACTAAAACCACAGTAGAGCCTGATAAACAGCAGATTGAACAGGCATTAACGGCTCATAATGGGGTTATTTCCAGAGTCGCTAAAGCACTGGGGTTAAGCCGCCAAGCACTGTACAGGCGGATGGAAAAATATGGCTTGTCAGTGAATAAGTAATTTTTGCTCAGCAACGTGGTTATGGAAAACCATTATGTAAATCAACTTAGAGAACAAACCTTAAATGAGCCTACGTAACAAACTGGTACTGTCAAATTTAGCCTGCACCCTAGTGTCGTTGTTGCTGGCTTACGGTCTGTGGCAATGGCTTGGGGATGAGTCAGTATGGGCCGCGGTGGTTGTGAGCTTGGGCCTGTGTTTTCTCATCAGTATGTACCTGACTCGTCAACTGGGCGAAAGCTTACAAGCATTAGAAGTCGGCTTACTCAACTTTAAAGATAATGAATTTAGTGTGTCATTACCTGAATATGCTGAGCCGCAACTGAATGAACTGGCTGGTTTATACAATCAAGCCTCGGCCAAGCTGCGAAAAGAGCGGCAGTTTATTTATCAGCGTGAATTAATGCTCGATAAAGTGATACAAAACTCGCCTAACATCATGTTGCTGGTGGATGATAATCAGCGAATTATTTATGCTAACGATGCTGCCAGACACTTATTTAATCAGGGGATTAGAATTGAAGGCATGTTGCTTTCAGAGCTGATTGCAGTGTTACCAAGCGCGTTAAAGCAGGCATTAGAGAGTGAACATGAAGGCTTGTTTTCCATTGATGCCAATGGCGAAGGGTTAAGCGATGATAGCGCGGGTGAAATCGAAACATGGCATATCTCCCGTGGGCAATTTAATCAAAATAATCAACGTCACCATTTAATTTTACTTAAACAATTAACCAAAGAACTTAATCGCCAAGAAGTAGCGGTGTGGAAAAAAGTCATCCGCATTATCAGTCATGAGTTGAATAACTCTGTGGCGCCTATTGCTTCAATGGTCAACTCGGGCAGAGTGTTAACCAAAGATTTTGATAACCAAAGATTAGCGCTGATATTCGATACCATTGAAAATCGTACCGCCCATTTAAGCCAATTTATTTCCCATTATGCCCAATTTGCCAAGCTGCCTTTACCTAAAAGATCGCCAGTTAATTGGGACAATTTAATCGAGCAGTTAGCCCAGCAATATCCTTTTAGCTTGACCTCAGCATTGCCACAAAAAGCCATTGCCTTAGACAGTGTGCAATTAGAACAGGCGCTAATAAACCTACTTAAAAATGCCCACGAGTCAGGGGCTGATAAAGACGGAGTCTCTATGGCCTTTCTAGAGGTCAGTCATCCGCTTACTGGGGTGATGATCACCCTTGAAGATAACGGTTTAGGTATGTCTAGCGAGGTGTTATCTCAAGCCTTATTACCGTTTTATTCAACTAAACAATCGGGCACAGGCATTGGTTTGCCCTTATGCCGCGAAATAGTTGAAGCTCATGGTGGCCATATCACCATGCAAAATCGTAAAGAGAAAGGCTTAAGCGTTAAATTGTGGCTGCCAAATGAGTAGTCGTACTTAGTTAATAACGGTAAGAATAAAGAAAGCCCAATAGATAGTCTCTATTGGGCTTTTTTGAAGTGTTAATCATAGTATTAATAACAATATCACTGTTTAAGCGAGTGATGATTGTTATTGATAAGTGCTACGTATAAGAGCTGTTTATAAATACTCAACTTCCAATGAAATCAACATCGCATCATCATCTTCTGAAGTGAACTCGGCTTTTAATACAAAGTCATCACTTTCGACATTAATGATCTCATACCATGCACTGGCTTGATCGCTAAAGTGTGCCAACATAGCTTCACGGGTGGCTGGGATATTAATGGATTTTAAATAAGACATAAACTGCTCATCAGACTCAATAGGGTAGTTAATACTCTCAGAGAGTTTTACTTTTTGAATGACATTATTGTAATGCTTAACCTGCACATTTTTTGACAGTAAACTCCAAACGCCGTTGTTTGAAAATTGAATAACATTAGGCACAAAACGGTTAACTAGCGCATCGAGCGTGCTGGGTTGATTGTTCTCAGTAGGTAAAAGTACTTCAGTTAACTTTTGGCTATTGAGCTCCGAAAATAATATCTCATCATTATCACGGCTGTATTTTCTTGATTTAAAGGTGAAACCTGTGAGCAGTAATTCAGGCTCATCGCTGGTGATAGAAGAAAACTCATCAAACTCTAACGTCAGTAAGTTTTTATGATTGGAGACGATATATTCTTCAGTACTGGTTTGCTTTAAATAATCAAGCTTATTGCGCACTTGCAGTACTTCATCACGGTATCCGGCTTTATCATCAATCAGCCAGTTATTATCAAACCTTTCGTTGTAGCTAATTAAATTTTTGCCATTGTAGTTAAGTAATGAGCGATCTTTATAGGATATTTGCTGAATTTTATTGTTGTCGATAATAAACCACAGCTCGCGGCCATATAGCCATGCTTGGGATTGATCTTTTAGGGTAAATAAAGCGCTGGCAGGACCTAGTAATTCAATCAGACGTTGGGTTGAATCATCAATGCTAACCCCGTAGGCGCTAGATAGAGTCACATTAGTTGAAGGAAAGCTTGCTTCTCTTGCAAGGCTAGATAATTCTTTTTCTGACAGTATTGTAATCGCAGGGCTAATTTGTGACTGCGCTAAAGTGACTTGTGGCGCAGTGGTCGTTTTGGGTTTAGCTGTAATGCGATTGGTCGTTGCTGCTGTTGAAACCTTAGTGGCTGGCGCCGGTTTTTTAAAGCTAATGGGTTTACGACTAAGTTGATTATAAGCAGTTTTCACCGAAGATAACCGGTCATCTTCGTCGCAAAAATCAATTAAGTCAGCAGTGATAATAATTTTATTGGCTTCAATTAAATTAGTAATAATGACGGCATCGACCCGCTTTTGTTTGGCTTTTTTCTGGATCAGGCGAAAGCTGGTTTCTATTAATTTATCATTTGAGCTATTTTTAAGGGTATTTTCCACATAGATGCCATCGATCACTGTTGGCGTGCACACAGGCAGATGATCGAGTATCGGTGGTAACGATTTAGCTGAAACTTGTAAACTGACAAAGAGTAAAATGAGAACCAGTAATCTGTTCATAATTTAGCGCTTCCTTGTGGGTGTTTTTATTATTATCCATCACGAAATAAACGTCATTACATACACGATGGTTAAAAGTAACTAATCAATTAGCCTTCTTTTTCATGAGGTTATTTTTGTCACTCCAATTCATTATCAGCTGGAGCACAAGCTCTAACTTAACAACTCATTAACAAAGGTGTCAAAAGGTTTTTAGGAATAAGTAGTTAAAAAATGTGCATAAAAACAACTGTTATTGTTTGATAATGATACAGCTAGGGTGGCGAGTATTAGAGTCGTAATCTGCCAATGGTTTATCTATTTATTAGCAATGACTGACAAACCCTGAACGCGTGAAGGGTTGCGATCGTGACAGTGGCTCAAATTGCAGTGAACAGAGCACTCAGCTAAAGCTTTGATCTAAAGCTTTGAGCTAAAGAATTTAGCTAAAGTATAACTTATCGATATTGTGCATAAAATGGTTAGATTTATGCTGTCAGTAGGCTGGGGTTCATTGCTGGAGGATTACCTTTAGTAACCTCAATCAGGGCGCTGTATCAGTTGCATTGGTGAAGCTGTTACTAGGCTGTTATGACTGACAGCTAATTTAACCAAGGTGTGTTTCTGATTTTAAAGGCTTAATAATGAATCACTTTGTTTAAAATAAATTCTGATGACTGTGCATAAGTTAGTAGTAACGGTTTTACAGGGTGGAATGGTCCATGGGTAATCAATTATTTATAAAACATTAGCTGAATAAAACATTGGGCTTAAAAAGTAATTAATGATTTACTAGTAATTAATGACCTTAACTTACTCGGGCTGCTTTTATGCAAACGTTACTGATTTGTCTGTTTATCACAATCTTATTACCCTATTTAGCCAAGGGGCCAGTAGCCGTTGCGATGGCAAAACTGGGCGGCTATGACAACGATCACCCTCGGGCGCAACAAGCCAAGTTAACTGGTTTTGGCGCAAGGGCAGTTGCTGGGCATCAAAATGCCTTTGAATCTTTGATCGTTTTTGGTTTATGCAGTTTAACCGCGATCGCAACTGATAATGTTAATGCTACTGTTTCGACGTTAGCTATGGTGCATGTGGTTGCTAGAGTGAGCTATCACTTGCTGTACTTAAAGGGCTTATCAACTATGCGCTCACTGGCTTGGTTTGTGGCAATTTTCTGTTCATTTGGCATTTTTTGGCAAGCTTTTTAAGCTTGGAAAATTTTAAACTTCTTTAATCGATATAAACCTTTCTACAATTTACCTTTAAGGTCAAATACTGGCATTGTAAAAATTTCATCATATAATTCTTATACCTATTGCTATCAATTGGGTTTATTAGAGGCGCTGCTATGTATACCGAGCAATTAATGATGTTAATCGCCGTATTTGAACGGGCAGCCTTAATGCTGATGCTGCTGTTTTTGCTTACTCGCACCCGCAGCTTTCAAAAAATCATCACCAAACCAAATCGAAAACCGATTGAGATGGCGATGATGTCGCTGTTATTTACTTTATTTGCGGTTATGAGCACCTACACCGGCATTGAGGTCGATGGCTCCTTGGTTAATGTGCGTATTATTGCAGTGTTATCTGGCGGTATCCTTTTTGGCCCTTGGGTGGGGATCCCAGCAGGTATCATCTCAGGGCTGCATCGTTACTTAATTGATCTTGATGGCGCGACTTCAACCGCCTGTTTAATATCGAGTATTTTTGCAGGCTTTCTGGCAAGTTGGATACATGTCGGTGTCGATAAAAAACACTATACCTGGTATGGCATTTTAGCGGGGGTTATCTGCGAGGTGCTGACCATGGTGCTGATTGTGGTGTTTTCAGATGATTATGAGCAGGCAATGGTGATTGTGCGTCACATTGGTTTACCGATGATATTGGGCACTGTGTCCATCGGGCTGATTATCAAGTTAGTGCAAGATATTGACGATGAAAAAGATTGGATTGCTGCGCAGCAGGCAAAATTGGCCTTAGATATTGCCAATAAAACCTTACCTTATTTTCGTCAAAATGATCGTCAGTCGTTAATTGCGGTTTGCCAGATCATCCGCCTTGATACGCAAGCGGATGTGGTGGCGATAACTGATACCACCTCAGTACTGGCTTATGTGGGTATAGGTCAAGAAAACTACCTAGAGCCCCACAATAAAATTAACGAGATGACCGAGCAAGCCGTTGCCACAGGCAAACAAATTATTAGCAATAACCTTGATGCCCATGACTTTCATTCATTGTTAATCATTCCATTAATGGAGAACAATGTCGTTACTGGTACCTTAAAAATATTTTACCGTGAGCCTTATCAAATTAAGTCTTCACTGCGGGAAATGGCGGTGGGATTATCGCAGCTGATTTCTACCCAAATGGAAGTGTCGCGCATCGAACAGTTAAAAACCATGGCCTCAAAAGCAGAGTTTTCGGCGCTGCAAAGTAAAATTAATCCGCATTTTTTATTTAACGCCCTCAATGCTATCTCTACGTTAATACGTATTCGGCCTCAGCAAGCTCGAGAATTGATCGCCAAACTAGCGGATTTTTTGCGCTTTAATTTAGATCACACTGATGAGCTGATAGATATCCAAGAAGAGCTGCAACAGGTGCGGGATTATGCCGCGATTGAGCAGGCGAGATTTGGGCCTAAATTAACCGTCAGCTTTGATATTGATGATGTACAAACTTGTGTGCCAAGCTTACTGATACAGCCGCTGGTGGAAAATGCCATTTTACATGGCATTCAGCCTGCGTCTTATCCTGGTGAGGTGCTGATTACGGTTAAAAAGCAGCAAGATGATCGGGTGAAAATTACCATTCGTGATACTGGGGTTGGCATCGATCCGGCTTTGATTGATAAGTTGCACCAAGGAACCATAGACAGCACGAGCATCGGCTTGATGAATGTACACCAAAGGTTAAAGCTACTCTATGGTGCTGGCTTAGAGATTACTGCATTGACAAAAGGCACTGAGATGTCTTTTTTCATTCATTAGAAGACTATAGGGGGGACTATGTTAAAAGCCTTGATTGTAGAAGATGAATACCTAGCACGAGAAGAGCTGATTTATTTGATCGCAACCCATAGTCAGATTGAAGTGGTAGCGACCTTCGATGATGGTCTTGAAGCTTTTAAATACCTGCAAAGCAATAAAGTGGATGTGATATTTCTTGATATTAATATTCCATCCATTGACGGTATGTTATTGGCGAGAAACATTCATCAATTTTCTGAAAAGCCGCATATCGTGTTTGTGACTGCCTATAAAGAGCACGCCGCAGATGCCTTTGAGTTAGAAGCATTTGATTATTTGCTCAAGCCTTTTAATGAGCAGCGGGCTATTGGGGTGTTGCAAAAACTTGAGCAAGCTCAAAAACACCTACCAGCGGCAGATATCAATGTCGAGTCTTTGCCAGTGAATACCGACAAGCCCAAGCCTAAGGCCAGCAGCCTTAATCAGACCATTAATTTAACCCAAAATAACCGCATTGTGGTCAGCTATATTAATGATATTTATTATGCGGTTGCCAACGAAAAAATCACTGAGGTATATACTCGCGAAGGGGTGTTTCATGTGCCTTATACCATTACTGATTTGATGGAACGTTTACCGAGCGAATCGTTTTTTCGCTGCCATCGATCCTATTGCATTAATATCGATAAAATTCGTGAGATCATCCCTTGGACCAATAGCACCTATCTGTTAAAACTGCGCGATATTGACGGTGAAGTGCTGGTGAGTCGCAGTAACATAAAAACCTTTCGAGCACTGATGAACTTATAACCGCTGCTGTCATTGGCTAGCTAACGAACTATTCAACACCGCCTACCCATAAAGACGACTCAAAAAACGATACAACCACCCTTGCTACTGCAGATAAGCTCACTCAGCATTTAACCCCCATAAATGCATTTCATGCCGATATATTGCATTTGATGCCGCTATTTTACAGCTCATGTTTTAGTTAATTCAGACTCTTGTCTTCCTCTCAAAAAGCCGTATTTTGACCACCATATTGTTAAATTAATCATTAATTATTGCTGTGGAGAGTGACACTATGTCAGCACAAATATCAAACCGAGCGCGTATTATGACGCTTATTGGTACCATTTTGGCGCAGTTCGCCTTGGGTTCGGTATACACATGGAGCTTATTCAATGCCCCGTTAGCTGAGAAACTGTCGCTTCCAGTGAGTAATGTGGCGTTTACTTTCGGTATTTTAAGTTTATCACTAGCCGTGGCTTCGTCAGTGTCAGGCAAGTTACAAGAGCGCTTTGGGGTTCGTAATGTCACCATTGGTGCTGGGCTATTAATCGGCGCGAGCTTATTTCTTACTGCGCATGCAGATAGCCTATTAATGCTATATGTATGTGGCGGCCTGTTAGTGGGTTTTGCTGATGGTACCGGTTACCTAATGAGCCTATCTAACTGCGTTAAATTATTCCCTGAACGTAAAGGTTTAGTGTCTGCTTGTGCTATTGGTGCTTATGGCCTTGGCAGTTTAGGCTTTAAATACATCAACATGTATATGCTGACCCATTCAGGTTTGGCGATGACATTTGATACATGGGCTGTGATTGCCATGGTGCTAGTCATTGCGGGTGGATTAATGATGAAAGATGCCCCCCTTCAAGAAGTCTCAACCGCAGAAAACAGCGTTGCAAACAGAGACTTTACACTGGCGCAAGCAATGAAATCATCACAGTTTTGGGTACTAGCATTAATCTTTTTAACCATCTGTATGAGTGGCTTATACGTGATTGGTGTGGCAAAAGACATTGGCGAAGGTTATGTACATTTAAGTATGGCAACAGCAGCATCTGCAGTGGCAGTGATTGCGGTGGCTAACCTTTCAGGTCGTTTAGTTCTTGGTGTGTTATCTGACAAAATGGATCGCATGAAAGTCATCAGCATTGCGCTTATTGTATGTTTAGCGGGTGTCGGTTCACTGTTATTTGTTCACTTAAATGCGTGGAGCTTTTACTTAGCCGTTGCCTGTATCGCCTTTAGTTTTGGTGGCACCATTACTGTGTTCCCATCGCTAGTGAGTGACTTCTTTGGCCTTAACAACTTAACCAAAATTTATGGCTTTATTTATCTTGGCTTTGGTATCGGCAGCATCATTGGCTCTATTGTCGCTTCGTTATTTGGTGGCTTTGTTCCGACTTTCTACTTAATGCTAGGACTTATCGTATTATCAACCGTCATCTCTTTCATAGTGAAGTTACCAGAAAACAAGCCTTCTTTAGCCATGGCTAGCTAGTTTTAATTACGCTATTGGGCCAAGAGGTCTGAATATAGCGTTAAGCTTTTTTCGTTCCAACCTCCTTTACGCCGCAGCAATGCGGCGTTTTTTTATCTGAACTTAAACAGGTCAGCTTAAGTCTTTGAAAAAGTAGTGCACTTTAACTCGCCAAGCTGCTTTCTCATGTTTAGATTGGTGTTATTGGGGTATGATTCATTATTAATCAAAGGCCCTCAATGAGTATTAACCAATCCTCCTATGAATGAAGATATCACCATTGCACTGCCTTCGCTTATTCATCGCATCGGTGGCAGCGCCGCCAAGCAGGCTAAAGATATGGCTACGCAATATGGTTGTGAGCTTAAGCGAGTGCGTCGTTCTCGCAATTGGCAACTCGTGGGAGATGCCATTAATATTCAGTCTTTTGCCGCACAGTTATCAGGGCAAACTAATAATGAGTTTGCCTACCTGATAAAAAAGCTAAACATCGCACTGCTTGAACATAGTGACAAGTTAGAACCATTAGCCGTAAAACTGGTGCGCCTGCTCACTGAACGCCCGAGTACCACCTTAGCTGAGTTGATACAAAGCACCGGCTGCACAGAGGTTGAAGCCAGAGTGGCTCGTTTTGAGGCTGACTCTTAGTGATGATGCTTTAAGGTGTTATAAGCGGGCAATGTTGCTGTTTAGATGAAGTATTACAATTTGAATTGGCTTCCATGCCAAGCTCACGAGTTCTCGGAATAAAGAGTCTCGATGACCTCAATTCAAATTGAGTCTTTTAGACTTTTAATGTTATAGATTTCTAACGTTAGCTCTTTTATTGCCACGAATGCAGTCAAATCGAAGAGATAATAACCCCTGTGTAGATGCAGCAGCGAGCTTCTGACTGCCAAGGATGGCGGGAACAGTCATTATTTGTCGGGAACAAATATGACCAAAACAGGCATTTGTTGTGGCAAAGTTTATGGGCCTTTTGACTTATATAAAGAGTGCAGCGTCTCGCAGTTGTATCTGCACATAAGGTCGCTGTTTCACATCTAACCCATAGGGATATGGGTTAGATGTCATTATGATGTAGGGAACATCATTGACTATGTGATCGCGACATTCGTATATCCTATATAGCACCTGCGGCAGGCAATAGATTAAACTGAAGTAATGGACTACTGAAAAAGAGCCAATATAAACGAAGTATAAAGTTGGTGGCTGTAACGCATTTATGCCCAAAAATGAGTTTAAAGTTGGTATATTTTGTAGTGAGCCCCAGAGTTTTCTAGCATTATCTGAACTTATCCAAATTTATTATATTGAGGGAATGCACAAACTCATTTCTGTCCAAAAGTGATTTAGGCGCTTAAATAATACTTGCCTACAAACTTCTCTAATACAAAAAAAGCAGCTAACCACGGTTAGCTGCTTTTTAAAATTCTTTAATTCTTATGTGTATTCAGAAGAATAAGTTTCTGAATAAGAATGAGAATATAGTTCAAATAAGTTTCCAAATGGGTCTTCTAAATACACCATTTTGTAAGGCTTATTATCATCTTCTGGATGATAGCGCATGATGTCCATTCTGACTTTACCGCCGAATTTTTCAACTCGCTCGATAACGCCTTCAAAGTCATCTGTTTCTAACGAGTAATGGAAGATACCGATTTTAGTGAAGTCGACATGATGTCTTTCTTCGCGGTCTTTCATTTCAAATAACTCAAAGCCGATGCCATCAGAAGTGACGAGGTGGGCGATGTTAAAACCTTTAAAACCCTCACCAAATACCGCAATACACATTCTACCAATGGCAGTTTGTTTTTCTTCGATGACTGCTGAATTGCCCATGACAATTTCAAGACCTAATGCTTGGGTATAAAACTCGACGGCTTTATCCATGTCACCAACCATAATACCTACATGACTCATTTTCATAATAATCTCGCCTTATACGTTAATTGCTAAGTTGTTGCTTGTTCGTTTTGATGGAAGAAGTATAGGGCGAAGTAATGATTTAATAAAATTATCAAATTTTATAAAGATAATAATATTTTGTTATTAAATGTATAGTTGGATCTAGTGCATGCTTGGGTCAATTGTATGGTTGGAGCCGAAAGAGATTTGCTGAAGCGGTTCGTGGTTAAGGCTTAGCACCTTTCGCCAGTCATCAGCTAACTGGCTTTAAAGGAGGTTTTGAATATAAAAGTAGATTACTGAGCTTTCATTGAGCGCCAAAATAATTCAAAGCTTGCTTGGCGCTGGCTTGGGTCATTGCCCCATTGCGGGTTGTCAGTAAAGTAGCGAATAGCGGCAAGGTATTGGCCGTGACAGTTTTCAAGCATTAGCGCAACTGGAAAATCAGCAATAATCTTTTGTTGCTGGCCTTTACTAATAAGCTGCACTACAAAATGCAAAATA
This sequence comes from Shewanella sp. 10N.286.48.A6, assembly GCF_002873135.1. GTDB lineage: Bacteria > Pseudomonadota > Gammaproteobacteria > Enterobacterales > Shewanellaceae > Shewanella. Next base: position 210,293 of record NZ_MCVI01000021.1, on the reverse strand, counting down.
CCGTTCATGGCTTGACCGCGAATTGCCGCATCAATGTCGCTGGACATAGAAAATTGCAAAAAGAAGCGCTGCTTAATAGGGTGCTTTAAGGCCCAATCAATCGCTTGTTGCCAAAGGTATTCGGCATCGGTTTTTAAATCTTCGCCAGCATTGTCAAAGGTGGACAATGCTTGAGTAATGTCATCAGCAAATTCTTGTTTAATTGAAACAAATAAATGATTGAGTAAATCATCTTTACTGGGAAAGTGATGAAATAATGTCCCAGTGGCGACAGTGGCTTTTTTAGCGATGGATGCGGTGGATGTGCCATGAAACCCTTGCTCAACAAATAGCTGTAAAGCGCTATCGAGTATCGCTTGTTTCTTGTCTACTTTAGGTTTTTTGTTGGCTACAGTTTGGGTCATATGCTGTTCGTATTTTCAATGAGCTATTTATTAATGGGCTCTTTATTAAAGGAGTGTTGATGAATGAGCGATTTATTAATCGGGATTTTGAGCGTGCGAGTTTATCACCAAGGCGATAATCGCACACTCAATTATTGGCATTTATCTAGCGCATTAGCGTAAGAAAAACTTCATCAACAAGGCTTGGATTTTAGTGCCATAAGGCGGGTGCACCAGTAAACCTGAATTGAACTTGCCGCTTTTTAACACCGTTTTCGCATGGCTAAAAGTCAAAAAGCCTTCTTTACCGTGATAATGGCCCATACCTGATGGACCAATGCCGCCAAACGGCGCGTCATCGGCTGCCACATGGAAGATAGTTTCGTTAATACATACGCCGCCAGAGTGAGTTTGTTGGATAATATTTTGCTGGGTTTGACTGTTAAAACTCATGATATAAAGCGCTAATGGGCGTTCATTGTTATTGATATATTCAATGGCTTCATCAAGGTCTTTATACCCGATTATCGGCAGTAATGGCCCGAAGATTTCTTGTTGCATAATGGCCATATCTGCACTGACATTGGTCACTAGCTGTGTTGGTAATTTACGTATTTCGCTATCAATGTTGAACTCAGTCGCTGGGTGAATGGTCGCGCCTTTTTGTTTGGCGTCATCAAGTACCGCGAGTAAGCGACTGTATTGGCGCTGGTTAATCACATTGCCATAGTCTTCATTACTGGCAAAATCTGGGTACATGTTATTAAAACGAGTTTTGTAGGCACTGATTAGCGCATCGATTTTGTCTTCTGGACATAAAATATAATCGGGTGCGACGCAGATTTGGCCTGCATTTAAACACTTACCGTAAATAAGGCGCTCAACAGCAGTATCGATATCAATATCAGGCGCTACAATGACTGGTGACTTACCGCCTAGCTCAAGAGTCACTGGGGTGAGGTTATCAGCAGCTGCGCGCATGACATGGCGACCCACTGTTGTAGAACCTGTAAATAATAGGTGGTCAAAGGGTAGGGCTGAGAATTGCGCGGCAACATCGGCTTCGCCTTCCACTACGACCACTTCATCTTGGCTAAATATCTCTGCTAATAAGCGAATCAATACTTGGTTGGTGGCTGGGGTAAATTCTGACATTTTAAGCATGGCGCGATTACCTGCCGCAATGGCGGTAATTAACGGGCCAACAGCCAGCATGACTGGGAAATTCCACGGCACGATTATGCCAACAACGCCAAGGGGTTGGTAATGCACTGTGACCGAAGAAGGGGACAGTAATAACCCGGCATGGCGTTTATTGGGTTTCATCCATGATTTTAGATGTTTCAGACTGTAGTTGATGTTATTCACACAAGGCATGATGTCTGAAATCATGGTGTCATTGGCTGAGCGATGGCCATAATCTGTGGCTAATGCACTAACAAATTGCTCACTATAACTGAGCAACCCGGCTTTGAGTTTATTGAGTTTATCAACTCTGGATTGGTAACTAGGCGCAGGCATTGACTGATAGGCTTGGCGTTGCTGCTGAAGTAATTGTTGTAATGGACTTTGCTGAACATTGTTAGCGGCCATATTCATAAAGCGCTCCTAGAGTGATATTGATACTGACATCATTTCAATAAATTAAAAAAAACCGACTGATTAGTCGGTTTAGTATGTGCTGAGTTAGGTCTAATTGCAAGCCTTTGGATTCTTGAGCTGGGTCAAGGTGGTTTTTTACTATTTGCACTACACTTTAATTAGGAGGATATTTAAGTAGTTTGTATCTGAAACTATCATGTTAACGATGGTTATTTTTTATAACTATGGTCATGATTACAGTGATGATGCTTATGGAAAAGTGACTGAAATTGTTCATACTTTTAGTTTACTTTATACCGCTAGCTATATTTACTTAAATAAGTGGGATAAGTTTGTTTAATGCTAAAGCTCACTTATTTTATCTACAGGAGGAACTCACATGCGTTCACGTTCAATATTATGGCCAACAGATTTTTCTGAAACGGCATCCCATGCGCTGCGATATGCCATTGAAATGGCCAATTTATATGAAGTGGGTATTCGTATTTTACATGTGGTTTCTCAGCCCCTTGGTGACGAGAACTACATGATTTTGGCTATTACTCCTGAGGAACTCGCTAAAAGCATGGAAGAGGCTGCAGCCACCAAAATGCAAAATTTACTTGCTGATTTAAATACTGACTTGAAGGTCGAAACCGTAATTAGGCGTGGTGATGCCATTGAGGAAATTGTCGATGAGGCCAACAAAGGCGACATTGGTATGGTGGTGATTGCCAGCCATGGACGCAGTGGTCTAGCGCATTTTCTGCACAGTAATGTTGCTGAAGAGGTGGCTAATCAGGCCAGTTGTCCTGTGCTAGTAGTTAAGTAGCGCTAGTTAACAAGTGCTAACTAGCGCTAACTCGCATTGGTTGATCATTTAGTGCCCGCTATTAGTTATTCTTCATTAGCCAATATGCCATTAAGATAAGCGTTTATATCCAATTACGGTAATCTTGCTTAATGGTTTGCATGGCTTTTTCGGCAATGAATAAGGCATCTTTTTCAGCGATATAGGGCAGAGTTAAGCTGCCGCTAGCTAGGCCAATTTCGATATAGGCATGACCGCTGCGTTGTTGCCCTTTTGTTTGGGTGATAGATACGTGCTGTATTTTTTCATAAGGGATCCGTTTCCAATGGTGGCCAAATAAGCCGCTATGTTGCCATAACACTTCATCTTCAATCACATAGCCCCACTGCTTGTACCGCAAAAATGTTAGTCCCATAACCGCAGTAGCAATCAATAAAGCCACTTCAGAGATCGGATTTAAGCCGGTAAAGATTAAAATTAATAGCGCTGGAATGTACATTAACAAGCCGCGTCTTAAAAACCATGCCAAAGCAATAGCTTGGTATCGCGCTGGGATATTAGTTGTCCCGCCTGCTAATTGCGGTATTTGCGCCAATATTGCAGCAATCTCTGCAGTTTTAACGCTGGGCAGTAACATATGCTCAGTAGTTTTTTGCTCAACCTCTTGGCCTTTAACCTGCTTAAAATACAGTGTCCATAAGCCTAATAATTTAGCTAAAAATGGCTGACTAAAGTGCACTAGCTGCACTCGGCGAATAGCTAATGCGTCTTGCTGGTGGGAGATCACCCCGCCGCTGCGCTGCAGGGTTTGTTGCTGTTTTTCTAATGTATAAGGATGATATTTAAGTACTGCCGCCACAATAGAAATTATTGAAAACAGGCAATATACCAACAACAATGTCAGCATAATGGCAATGGCTTGTAGAGCAATACTTGGGCCGCTATAGCTGACAACAGCGCTCCAAAATTGTTGAATAATAGGAAGCTCGACTATCTGCTCCCATTTAATTTGTCCCATTATGGGGCCTGCTATCACCGCAAACCAAATCAAATTATTCTGGTAAAAACCGAATTGGATCAGCTGCTTTAAATTACGCACTACAATCGTGTTGTGGGTTTTATCGCTAGGTGTGTTAACACTATTGGCAGTGTTTTTAGTGCTGATTTCATCGACAGCGTCATTAGTTGCAAGCTGCTGGGGAGCGAGTTGCAGTAATTGCTGTTTAAGCTTGCTGGCTTGGGTTGAGTCAAGCGCCGATAAATGCGCTTCGTCATCTTTTGAGCCTGCAGTTTCAACGATTAAGGTGCCGAGCTTAAATGGCTTGAAATAAAATGGCTGGCTGTAACGAATATTTTGAATTTTGTTGAGTGGGATTTCATCTTTACGGGTAAAAAACAGCCCACGTTTAATATTGAGTTGTTGCCCTGAAAGCTTAAAGCGGTAGGTTCGCCATTGAATGAATGAGAATATAGTCAGTAAAAGTATTGCTACAACAAAGCCGAGTAGACCCATTTGTAAATCAAAACCACTCTGCCAACCGGCATACACAACTGGAATGATGGCGTAACCATTAGATAAAATGGCTTTTGCGCTGCCAAAAATAAAGCTTAGCATTGACCAAGGAGACAGCGATTGCCACTGGGTTAAGGCATTGACATTTTTGTCAGCTGTAGTGGATTTTGAGCTTGACGTTGAAGTCGCTTTTTTTGCTTGTGATGAAGGATTCTCAGAGGTTTGCAGTGAAGAATGCGCTACTGAAATCTTGTTATCTTTTTGAGGCTCATTTGGCTGGTTACTCATCAGCGGCCTCTTTTGTTAGCGGCTTTTCAGTGTTTATTGCAGGGCTTATATTTGAGCTTGTATCTGAACTTATGTCAGAGCCTATATTAGAGCTTATGTCGGAGCCTAAATTAGAGCTTATATTAGAGCTTGTATCTGAGTTTATGCCAGAGCCTATATTAGAGCTTATGTCAGAGCTTATATCTGAGGAGAGCGGTTGTTGATGATAAGAGGCTTTATTCAGTAAGTGCTGCCTTAACTTTTCTGCCAAGGTAAAGCTCAGTCCCGGGAGGAAAATCTCTGCCGCGCCACTGCCAGCACTGAAGCACTTTATGGTGGCTAAGTTGAAGCGCCTTTGCAATGGGTTTTGCGACAAACTCACATGCTGCAAGCGGCTATAAGGTAAAGCTGTGGTCTTTATCCACCATAAGCCTTGGCGTATTAATATTTCATGTTCAAGTACGCCGTAGCGCAACTTTTTAGCCGCCAAAAAGCGGATCAATGTCAGCACGACTCCGGCAATCAATACTCCACTAATGATGAGGTATTCATTACGCCCTAAGGCTTGGTTTAATGTCATGACGACAACTAACGCGGCTAATATTAACAGTAACAGCCCAATGCTTTGGCTGAATATTTGCTTCGGGTAGTTTTTATCTACCTTGGTTAATGTCACTTCTGTATAGCTCTGCCACTTTGCCTCAGCTATGAGCAGTTTTTCTGAGGTGCTAGCTACTGTCACATCTGATTCTGGTGTGGCCGACATATATAAATCCTTTTGCTAAGTTAGTCGCAACTGTTTGCTAAAAGCTTGTTTACTAAAAGCTTGATTACTAAAAGCTTGATTGGTAGAGGTTGATGAATAATAAGTGTCGATTAGTCTTTCTTAACCACTCATAATCCATTACTTTAAGCTTATATAGTATATGGGATTGAGTAATATGGAAAAAGTAACTGCTGCAGCGGCGAATAATGGATTTTTAGTGCGACCTGTCTCTAAAGCGCAAAAAGCGTTTTTACGTAAAATCTATTTGGCGGGACTCATTGAGCAGCAACAGCATAATTTGTTGTCATTACAAAAGCAGACCCAAATGCCAAGACGCACCTTGCAAGACACCATAGCAGCTTTCACTGACATTGGCATTGATGTGCAATTTGTACAGCAGGGGCAAAGACACAATGCGGGTTTTTATCAGCTGCTGGATTGGGGGCCGATTAATGGAGCTTGGGTAAACAGTCATTTTGATAAAATTACATTAGCACTTGAGCTATCTTTAACTGGCGACGCTATGGGTTAATGCCTGTTCACTATTACATATTCTGTTTCTGCCGGCTCGTTTAGCTTGATATAGGTGTTTATCGGCTTGCTCAATTAAGGCTGGTAATTGATAGATTTCAGCATTACTGGTCACTATGCCAATACTGGCTGTAACCTGCACTTTAACGTGTTGGTGCTGCAAATTGAGTTTGGCAATATTTTCACAAATCCGCATTGCTAAACTATCGGCCTCTTGTGCAGCCGTTTGCGGTAAAAAAACAATAAACTCTTCGCCACCCCAGCGCGCCACAATATCATTTTTTCGTAGGGTATCTCTAATGATAGATGCGACTTTAACCAAGACTAAATCACCAAAAATATGCCCATATTTATCATTAATATCTTTAAACTTATCGATATCAATCATTACGATAGAAGGGGTATTACTCGGCGATTCCATAGTGCCATTGGCTTGATTAAATTGCGGCTCCACTAATTGGTAAAAAGCGCGGCGATTATTAAGCAGGGTTAACGGATCCATTTGAGCCATCTTTTCTGCGATCAGTTTTTCATTTTCGATTCGTCTAAATCGCTCAGTTAATGCTAATGCCAGTAAAAGTACATCAATACCTACCCCTATTTCAGCAGCGCGATAAGTAAAGTCATTAAATGGAATATATGACCACACCGCAAGCGCGGTTATGGCAATACCTATCATTGATGATATTGAAGCCAGTAAAAATAACCGTGCGGAAATATTGCCGAAATTTAATGACAGCACCCCTAATACAATCATCAAGCCACTGAATAACAGCATCAAATCAAAAGCAAAAATCAACCCTAATACTCGGTCTTGCAGTATCACTGCCAACAGCATCAATATTGGAAAAAGTACGCATAAGCTTTTTAAGATCTTATGTAATAGCGGCAGTTGATATCGCAGACGTAAAAAGTGGCACGCGAATACAATGCCACTGGAGCAGAAGGTGACCATAAGGATTGGCACAGCCCATTGTTGCCAATAAGGCGAATTTGGCCAAAGCCATAACGAACCATGACCGCTATATGCCATATTTAATATTAGAAAGTTAAGCAGGTATAGGCAGTAGTAAAAGTAGCTTCTCAGACGTAAGCCTAAAAATAAAATAAAGTTATAAACCAGCAGCGCAATAATCGCGCCGTATAAAAAACCGTAACTATAGGAGTTAAATATACTGTTTTGAGCGCTTTGGCTTTCATCAAATAAATATACCGGAATGACCATGGCATCTAAGGTTTGAAGCCTAATTAATACCGTGGTTATACCTGGTGGATAGCTATATTGAAAATTATAGCTGGGTTGAAAAGTCGGTTGTTTATAAAATAGCGATAGATCACCTTGGTGCTCAAAATGAGCAATTCTATCTGAGCTTAGCCAATAAGCACTGACTTCATCGAGCCAGTAATTATCAAAGTGGATGATGCGGTTTATCAGAGTTTGAGTTGGATTATTAATGGATAGACTAATCCATACAGGGTTAGAGCCGATGCCGTAGTTGCTAATTTCCTCGCTGCCTGACTGGAAGTGGCCATTACGGAATAATTGATAAGCTTGCGATGCGTTAATACGATCTGTTTCGGTGTAATACCCTATAGATTGGCCTATTGGCGCGGTGTAAGTCTCAGTTAAGTTGAGCTTTTCAGCATGGGCATTGCTGATGTTGAACATGGCAATGCTTAAGCAGAACATAATACTTAGATTGACAAGCAGATCCAATATCCATTTCATAAGTGCAATAAACTACCTTTATCTTTTATAGACTAACAGTGCTAAAACCGCCGATAAGATAGTGGCGGCGCTGCTGCAATGACGGTGTTGGGATAAACATTAAGGCGGTTCACCTAGCTTAATAAAACAGCTTACGTTGTAATTTTAGGCTCTCATAAAGTTTAGTGAGTTAATGTTAGAAAAGTGTAAAATAATGTATTGATATACTAAAGGATTAGTCACAAAGTGTCGGTTGTCAACGTTAGCCTCTCTTTAAGAGGCAAAAGGAGGGCGGGGGTGAAACAAATCGAGTTTAAATTATCTGATCAGCACAGCAGTGACAATCAAAATAGCCCCTGCGCTAAATCCAAGAGCCATGGCGCGCCAATAACTGCGCCAATAACGTATATAAAGGGCTTTTTATCACGCGGGGAGCAGCAACAGTTGCTAGCCGATGCCGATAGCTACCCCTTTGAAAAACCGATAATTACGCTTTTTGGTAAACAGCATCCTATCCCTCGCGCTCAAGTATGGTTTGCTGATCCTGGTTGTGAATATCAATATTCTTCTTTATTAATTTCACCGCAGCCTTGGCCACACTTATTAGCAGATTTAAGGCAGCGGCTGCGGGATGAACTGCAGTTTAATTGCAACGGGGTATTGGTTAATCGTTATCAAAACGGTTTAGATTCTATGGGCTGGCATAGTGATGATGAGCCTGAAATAGTAGCCAATAGCGCAATTGTGTCAGTCAGTATTGGCGCCAGTCGAACTTTTGCCTTACGGCATAAAAGCCTCAATATAAAACAAAACGTTGAGCTTGAAAGCGGTGATTTACTCATTATGCATCAAGGGATGCAATCACAGTGGCAGCATGCAGTACCAAAGCGTTTAAAGGTTAAGAGCTGTCGGTTAAATCTAACCTTTAGGCAGTTAATTGTCGGCTATCATCAATTGAAGGGATAATTCATCAGCGTAATCTTTAACTTACTAGGTTAGCTTGCATTGTTAACTAAAATTGCCACTTAAATCAGATTGCCGACTGGCTAGTTTGATTTATGGGGAGTTAAGCAGTAGTCTTCAAACTTTAAAATGTAGTTATAAAGAGTTTGTTATGTCAGTTGAACAAATCATTAGCGATAAACTGAACCAGTCTTTTAGTCCGATACATTTAGATGTGCTTAATGAAAGCAATCGCCACCATGTGCCGCCTAACTCAGAAACACACTTCAAAGTGGTGGTGGTGAGTGAGCAGTTTGAAGCGCAGCGATTAATTGCCCGCCACCGAGCAATAAATGCTGTGTTAGCGGATGAGTTAGCCAACGGCGTGCATGCACTTTCCATTAATGCATATACTCAGGCTGAGTGGCAAGCATTAGATGCAGTGCCTAAAACGCCAAATTGTAAAGGTTAATCCATAAGGCCATTTATGGTCATTGTAGATTAAGGCAAACTAGCCAAATTAGCTTAAAAATCAAAACCTCGTCTTTAGATGAGGTTTTTTGCTTTTTAGTCTTTAGTGTTTTAATAAAAGTAATAAGTATCGGTCATCAGTTTGTCACACCGACAGGTTATTACATGAAGATAACTCCGGTTTATCCCATGTTTACATAGCTGTCTGGTTTCAATTTTGATGCTATGATGCCAAACATCTTTTACTTAGCCTTAAGGAATGAGTCATGCCTTTACTTGATAGTTTCACTGTTGATCATACACGAATGGAAGCTCCTGCTGTGCGTGTCGCAAAGCATATGAGTACACCTAAAGGTGACACCATTACGGTATTTGACTTGCGTTTTTGTACGCCAAATAAAGATATTTTAAGTGAACGTGGTATTCATACCCTTGAGCACTTATTTGCCGGTTTTATGCGTGATCATTTGAATGGTGACTCGGTAGAAATTATTGATATATCGCCAATGGGTTGTCGCACCGGTTTTTACATGAGCTTAATTGGTCAGCCGACAGAGCGGGTTGTTGCCGATGCGTGGCTTGCAGCAATGGGTGATGTACTTAAAGTGGTTGAACAAAGTGAGATCCCTGAATTAAATGAGTATCAGTGTGGCACTTATGACATGCACTCACTTGATCAAGCCCAAGATATTGCTCGTGCAATCATTGCCGCTGGTGTAAGTGTCAATCGTAATGATGACCTTAAATTGAGTGACGACATTTTAGGTACGCTATAGGCTAGCTGTTAATCCTAGGTTTTAGTTTGACACCAAAGCGGCTTCGGCCGCTTTGTTTTTTTTGTGGTTAATTTTATTAAAATACTGTTTTTATTTGCATGAAAACGTTATTGTTAAAAGTTAGTAATAGGATGTTATTTATAATAATAAAGGCGTAGCGGATTGCGATGCCGATGATGTATTTTGGGAGTTAACCATGTCTAAAGGCCAATTCAGCTTGTCTGTAATTGCTTCTGCTGTGCTGTTTGTGTGTCATTCTTCAAGTTTTGCTGCAAGCTCTGTGACGGCATCCTTGGATGAATCAAATAATACTGTTGTACTCGACCAGCCTCAGACAGCTCCATTTCATTATCGCAGCAGTACAATACCCCTAGCATTGTCAGGAATGACAATCATGCCTGCTGCCATGGGGCAAACCACTGACATCAGTCATCGCGGCGCGGTCAATGGCATTGCGATTTCTCAAGATAGAGTATCCTTTTCACCGTCTCCTTATTCAGCGCCTCATTTAGTGTTACAACCGAATTTAGCCTTACAAACCCAAGTGACTACAGCCAGCATGACTGGAGTGACAAAAGGCGGTAAAGGGGCTTTTGGTAGTGTGGATTACACCACGGCGCAGATCAGCCCAACAAAATTAGATGCTCAGGCTAACATCGAAATTAATGATAATGGTGGTGGCCGCGTGGGCGCCATTGCCAGTGGCTTAAATAAAGAATACGGCATGCTGTTTGCGGTGGATTACCAAAATACCGCCGAAGAAACAGGTTTTGTGACCAACCTTGATAGCGACCACAGCCAAACCGATATCATGTTCAAAATTAATGCTGATAGTCTTGCTGGCGCTAGAAACCCACAAACGACAGAGTTTATGTACCAATACACTAACTCAGAAAATAATAATTCCAATATTGGCTTAACCAATCAAGATTGGCAGGCTAAACCGGGTAGGGCGTATTCGGCTACCGAAAAAGATAACCGTGAAGGCCAGCGCCATAAGTATCAAGTGAGCCATATTGTTAATCTTAGTGATGGCTCGGTGGTGATGTCCGATTTTTATTACCAATCCTATGATGAGCAAATCTCGCAATTAAACTCGTTATCTGGCGTGTTTATTGGTACAACAGAATTATCAGCGATTTCAGCTTTTGATAAAGCCCCGACTACAGGCGGTTTGGCTTTAGGCTCTATGCTTGAAGATAATCAATATTCGGGCTATGGCTTGCAAACGGAAGGTGTAAGTCAATATGGCGCTCATCAAGTGACCTATGGTGCGCTGTTTCATTCAGATAAAGCCAAAATGCGTTTTGGCCAGCAAGATTGGACCTGGAGCCAAGATAGAAGTCTTGCGAGCACCAATATTGATAATGCGCTGCTAGCTTATATCGACGATGTTAACGTACTCATTACCAGCGCTGACGCCAAACTCAACTATGGCGCTTTGTCGATAAACTTAGGCTTGAGCTTTGAAAGTGTCAGTACGACTCGCGAAATTGACGTTGAAGCCTATGGCATAGAGGCGGCTGATTTTTCTGATGATGGCTGGATCCCGGCAATCGAAATTGCCTATACCACAGGTGCTTGGAAAGCGGCTGTTTCAGCTAAGCAAGCTTGGACAGCTGCATCAGCGGGCAATGCATTGCAACAAGCGCAGGAGTCGCTGCAGTATCAATTAGCACTTGGCTATAGCAATGATGCACTAAATGTTGGTTTAAATGCTTACGTACAAGACTTTGATAATCAACATGTGACTTGTATGTGGAGTATGGCGTGTGATTATTCACAGCGTTATGTACAAGACAATTTTAACGATACGTCCGTTAACGGCATCGACTTGTCGGTCGATTACACTGTCGGCTTTGATAGCTTTTCAATCCCTCTTTCTGCTCAATACCAATACAGCCAAGCTGAGTTTGGAGACTCTGGTTTTAACGACTTAATCGGTCTTTATGTAAAAGGCGAACAACTTCCTTGGGTACCTGAGCAACAATTAGCTTTAAATGCGGGCTTAATAATGGGTCAATTTAGTGTCATCGCCCAAGCTTTATATCAATCAGAAATGGGTTATGCCACTGCCATTAATGGCGGTGAACAAATTGATACACAATGGAAGCTAGACTTAGCAGCTAACTATCATATTTCTAATGTGCACGAAGTTTATTTGCGTATAGAAAACTTACTTGACGAGGATTTAGTCAGTCAACAGTCTAATTTAGGCATTACTTCTCAAGGCGAGATGCTGAGTTACCTTGGATATCAGGCCAGATTTTAACTGTCTCACCTCTTCTTCCTCTTGTAGGTGCTTGTTTTAATTCTGCTTTAGTATGGGCTATTTTAGCTCGTACTAAAGCGAATTTTGTTAACAAATCCGTAAATCACTTCTTATATTATTTCTTTTAAAATTAATGTTATAGTGCCTGTGTTACTGAAATATTGCATTCAATGACGTTAAATCAGACTGTTCCACACCCTATTTGAGTGAATTGTTTAAAAATGAACAATCTAAAAATTCAATCACTGGTTTTTTTCGTGGCGATAGCGCACATTTTGGGGTAAAATGCGCGCGACCAGCGTGATTGCGATCGCATTTCCGTGATAAATCTGCGCTAGCTCAACACTGAAGTGTTTGTTAACACTTTGTTTTCTTTTGGGTAGGAACGCGGCGCATTGTCTTTCCTTCAAACGTAGTGCTTGTGGATATGATTACAATAAAGAAAGGATTGGAACTACCTCTAGCAGGTGGCCCTGAGCAAGTTATCCATAATGGCCCAGCCATTAAGAACGTAGCGACTTTGGGTGAAGAGTATATTGGCTTACGTCCAACGATGAAAATCAAGGTTGGCGAAAAAGTCTTGAAAGGTCAGGTGATTTTTGAAGATAAAAAGAACCTTGGCGTTAAATATACTGCTTTAGCTAGTGGTACTGTATTAGAAATTAACCGGGGTGCGAAACGTGTACTTCAGTCAGTGGTTATTGGCGTTGAAGGTGATGATAAAGTCAGCTTTACTCAATATAGTGCTGATGAACTTAACACGTTAGATGCTAACGTTGTCAGAGAAAACTTGATTGAATCAGGTCTTTGGACAGCTTTACGAACTCGCCCTTTCAGTAAAGTACCTGCTGTTGATTCAGTCGCTGCTGGTATTTTCGTCACCGCAATTGATACTCAACCACTTGCTGCAGATCCTGCTGTAGTGATTGCTGAGCATAAAGATGATTTTGCTAACGGCTTGACGCTACTAGCGAAATTAACAGAAGGCAAACTTTTCCTTGCTAAAGCGCCTGGTGCTGATATCCCTTCTGGCAATGCTCAAGTTGAAGAGTTTGCAGGTATACATCCTGCTGGCCTAGTGGGCACTCACATTCATCATCTTCTTCCTGCTTCTGCAACACGTACGGTTTGGCATATTGGCTACCAAGACGTGATTGCTGTTGGTCAATTATTCACTCAAGGTGAACTTAACACTCAACGTGTTATTGCGATTACTGGCCCTGAAGCTAAAAACCCACGTTTAGTTCGTACAGTATTAGGTGCTAGCACTGTTGAATTAACTGCTGGAGAAATTGAAACTGACAATGTTCGAGTTATCTCAGGTTCAGTATTAAGCGGGCGCCAAGCGGCGGGTCCTCATGGCTATTTAGGTCGCTATCATCAACAACTTAGCTTGTTGAAAGAAGGCAATGAAAAAGAATTATTTGGTTGGGCTATGCCTGGTGCTGATAAGTTCTCTATCACTCGCGCATTCTTAGGTCACTTAAACCGTACAGGTCTGTTCAATATGACCACAACTACGGGTGGTTCAGATCGTGCCATGGTGCCAATTGGTAACTATGAACGTGTTGTTCCATTAGATATCTTACCGACAATGTTACTTCGCGATCTTGTTTCTGGTGATTATGACGGTGCTGCTGCACTGGGCGCACTAGAGCTAGATGAAGAAGATTTGGCATTGTGTACCTTCGTATGTCCAGGCAAGTATGACTATGCATCATATCTGCGTGATTGTTTAGATACGATCGAGAGGGAAGGCTAATGAGCTTGAAAGATTTTATCGAGCGTATTGAACCGCAATTTGAAAAAGGCGGCAAGTACGAGAAGTGGTACGCCCTTTATGAAGCGGCTGCTACTGTGTTTTACACTCCAGGTAAAGTAAACAAAGGCACCACGCACGTGCGTGACAGCCTTGATCTAAAACGTATGATGATTACGGTTTGGGCCTGTACTTTCCCGGCAATGTTCTTTGGTATGTACAACGTTGGCTTGCAAGCTCAAGATGCGCTGATGGCTGGCTTTGCAACTCCTGATGTATGGCAAGTCAGCCTATTCAGCCTATTTGGTACTGAATTAACCGCAAGTTCAGGTGTGCCTGCACTGATGTGGTATGGCGCTTGTTGGTTCCTACCTATTTATGCGGTGACTTTTGCCGTTGGTGGTTTCTGGGAAGTCTTATTCGCGTCTGTACGTGGCCATGAAGTTAACGAAGGTTTCTTTGTAACTTCCATTCTATTTGCGCTGACCTTACCAGCAACTATTCCATTATGGATGGTTGCACTGGGTATTACCTTTGGTGTTGTGGTTGCAAAAGAAGTGTTTGGCGGCACAGGTCGTAACTTCTTAAACCCAGCGTTAGCGGGTCGTGCATTCTTATTCTTTGCGTATCCGTTAAGCATGTCAGGTGACACAACATGGGTTGTGGCTGACGGTTTCTCTGGTGCTACGGCATTGAGCCAAGCTGCACAGGGCACGTTTGAATATACTAGCGCTAACTGGTGGGATGCCTTCTTAGGTTTCATTCCAGGTTCCGTGGGTGAAGTCTCTACCTTTGCTATTTTGCTAGGTGGTGCAGTTATCGTTTATACCCGTATCGCCTCATGGCGTATTATTTCAGGTGTGATGTTGGGCATGATTGCAGTTTCTTACCTACTTAACTTTATCGGTAGCGACACTAATGCAATGTTTGCAACACCTTGGTATTGGCATCTTGTTTTAGGTGGATTTGCCTTCGGTATGATGTTTATGGCGACGGACCCAGTTTCTGCGTCTTTCACTAACAATGCTAAATGGGCTTACGGTATCTTAATTGGTGCAATGGCAGTGTTTATTCGCGTCATTAACCCAGCGTTCCCTGAAGGAATGATGTTAGCCATCCTGTTTGCTAACTTATTTGCACCGTTATTTGACCATTTCGTGGTTCAAGCAAATGTGAAGCGGAGGATTGCTCGTGGCCAGTAATAAAGAATCAATCGGCAAAACATTATTTGTTGTAATCGGCCTGTGTTTTATCTGCTCAATGTTGGTATCAACTGCAGCAGTATTACTTAAGCCAATTCAGCAAGAGAATAAATTGCTAGATAAGCAAAAGTACATTCTTGAAGCGGCAGGTTTAGTGGATACTAAAGCTGGCAAAGTTGAGAAAGACGTTATTATTGCAAAGTATGGTAAGTACGTTGAAGCTCGTCTTGTTGATTTAAAAACCGGTGAGTTTGTTGAAGGTGATGCTGATACTTTTGATGTTGAAAAAGCGGCACGTACGCCTGCAACGTCTTTTAAGCCTGAAAATGACATTGCCTCTGTTAAGCGCGTTGCAAATCAAGGTGTTGTTTATCTAGTTAAAGATGACAACAATGAACTACAAACCGTGATTATTCCTGTTAAAGGCTACGGTTTATGGTCAACCATGTTTGCATTCTTAGCGGTTGAAGCGGATATGAATACCATTCGCAGCTTAGTGTATTACGACTTCACTGGTTCTGGTGAAACACCGGGCCTAGGTGGTGAAGTTCAAAACCCTCAGTGGATTGCTAAGTGGGAAGGTAAAAAACTTTATGACGACAATGGCGACTTAGCTATTCAAGTCACTAAGATCCCGACAATTGCATCTTCAGTTCACGGTGTTGATGCCTTATCTGGTGCGACGTTGACCAGTAACGGTGTTCAGTACTCGCTAACGTTTTGGTTAGGTGAAGAAGGTTTTGCACGCTTTATCGAAAAAGCACGCAATGGAGGACTAGGCTAATGGCTGACGTTAAAGAACTTAAACAGGTTCTGACTGGACCTATCATTAATAACAACCCAATTGCTCTGCAAATTCTGGGTGTATGTAGTGCACTGGCAGTTACCGCTAAAATGGAAACGGCTATTGTTATGACATTAGCATTGACTGCGGTGACCGCGTGTTCGAACTTATTTATTTCGTTACTACGTAATCATATTCCAAGCAGCGTTCGTATTATTGTGCAAATGACAATTATTGCTTCATTAGTAATTGTTGTAGACCAAGTATTGCAAGCTTACGCCTATGACGTAGCGAAGCAATTATCAGTATTTGTTGGCTTGATTATCACCAACTGTATTGTAATGGGTCGCGCAGAAGCATACGCAATGAAAACGCCGCCTCTGATGAGCTTTATGGACGGTATTGGTAATGGCTTAGGCTATGGCGCCATCCTATTATCAGTTGGTTTCTTCCGTGAACTACTCGGTAATGGTTCATTGTTCGGCGTTGAAATCCTCAGCAAAATCTCTGACGGTGGTTGGTATCAGCCTAATGGCTTGTTACTTCTTCCTCCAAGTGCGTTCTTCTTGATCGGTATGCTGATCTGGATTATCCGTACTTATAAGCCAGAGCAAGTAGAAGCAAAAGGGTAGGCGCAATGGAACATTATATTAGTCTGTTAATTCGTTCGATTTTCATTGAGAACATGGCGTTAGCCTTCTTCCTCGGTATGTGTACTTTCTTGGCGGTATCAAAGAAAGTCACCACTGCTATGGGTCTAGGTGTTGCGGTAATTGTGGTACTGGCAATTTCAGTGCCTGTTAACCAAATCATCTATCAAGGTTTACTGGCTCCTGGCGCATTAGCTTGGGCCGGTGTACCTGATGCAGATTTGAGCTTCTTGAAGTTCATTACCTTTATTGGTGTTATTGCTGCATTAGTACAGATTCTGGAAATGGCATTAGATAAGTACTTTCCACCTTTGTACAACGCATTAGGTATTTTCTTACCATTGATCACGGTTAACTGTGCAATTTTTGGTGCGGTTTCATTCATGGTTGAGCGTGATTATAACCTTGGCGAGAGCTTGGTATTCGGTATCGGCTCAGGTGTTGGTTGGGCATTAGCAATTGTATTGCTTGCCGGTCTACGTGAGAAAATGAAGTATTCTGATGTGCCTAAAGGGCTACGTGGTTTAGGTATTACCTTCATCACTTCTGGCTTAATGGCGCTAGGTTTCATGTCGTTCTCAGGTGTGTCTCTTTAAGACACCCGTACGACGTATTAATTTGAACCTTAAAGGATAAGTTAATGGATATTCTTAAAGCTACTCCGATAGATGTTTATCTAGGTGTGAGTATGTTTACCGCGATTGTACTGGTTTTAGTATTAGTGATTTTATTTGCTAAATCTAAACTAGTAGCCAGTGGTGATATCACTATCTCAATTAATGATGATAGCGAAAAAGCAATTAAAACCGGTGCTGGTAGCAAGCTGCTCGGCGCACTAGCTAACAATGGTATTTTCGTTTCAAGTGCTTGTGGTGGCGGTGGCTCATGTGGTCAGTGTCGGGTAAACATTAAGTCTGGTGGTGGTGATATTCTGCCTACTGAACTTGATCACATAAGCAAAGGTGAAGCACGTCAAGGTTGTCGTTTAGCCTGTCAGGTTAACGTTAAAACTGACATGGAAATCGAACTTGATGAAGAGATTTTCGGCATCAAAAAATGGGAATGTGAAGTTATCTCTAACGATAACAAAGCGACGTTCATTAAAGAGCTTAAGCTGCAAATCCCTGATGGTGAGTCTGTGCCGTTCCGCGCGGGTGGCTATATTCAAATTGAAGCCCCAGCTCACCACGTTAAATATGCTGACTTTGATGTACCAGAGCAATACCGTGGCGACTGGGAACACTTTGGTTTCTTCAACTTAGAATCTAAGGTTGATGAAGAAACAATTCGTGCATACTCAATGGCTAACTACCCAGAAGAGTTTGGCATCATCATGTTGAACGTGCGTATCGCTACGCCGCCGCCAAGAAACTTAACTTTACCTTGCGGTAAGATGTCATCGTTTATTTGGAGCCTCAAAGAAGGTGACAAAGTAACGATTTCTGGTCCATTTGGTGAGTTCTTTGCTAAAGATACCGATGCTGAAATGGTGTTTGTCGGTGGTGGTGCAGGTATGGCGCCAATGCGTTCACATATCTTTGACCAACTTAAGCGTTTACAGTCTAAACGTAAGATGAGTTTTTGGTATGGTGCTCGTTCTAAGCGTGAAATGTTCTACGTAGAAGATTTCGATGGCTTAGCGGCTGAGAATGAAAACTTTAAGTGGCATGTTGCGTTATCTGATCCGCAAGCGGAAGATAACTGGGATGGCTACACAGGCTTTATTCATAACGTATTGTACGAAAACTACTTACGTGACCATGACGCACCAGAAGATTGTGAGTTCTACATGTGTGGACCTCCAATGATGAATGCTGCGGTAATTGGTATGCTTAAAGACTTAGGCGTTGAAGATGAAAACATCTTACTCGATGACTTTGGTGGTTAGTGACTAACTGCTAACCCTTTGCAAAAGACATTGAACGTCATAAATTGCAGCTAGCTGACACGGTGGTCACCATTGTTAAGCTAGCTGCAATTTTTATTTTAGGGACTTTGTAGTTTAGTCGTTGTTGCTTTAGCCACTGTTGCTTTAGCTAAGAATGATTTAAACATTAACCATATAAAAATTGAGAATTTGAACATTTACATGATAAAAATTTCGATGAAGACGCTGGCAGTATTTTTTGGTTTGTTGATTTTAGTCGGCTGTGGAACTGAAGATAAGATAGTGTCACTATCAGGCAATACCATGGGGACCACTTATCATATAAAAGTGGTACGTAATGAGCGCCTGCCAACCACTCAACTACTACAAGCTGAAATTGATATCGCTCTTGAGTTAGTTAATGATCAAATGTCCACTTACAGACCGAAGTCAGAACTATCACGTTTTAACCAGCTAGGTGTTAATCAACGCCTGAAAGTTTCAGCGGATACAGCCAAGGTTTTAAATGAAGGCTTACGCCTTTACGACACGACTCAAGGCGCGCTGGATATTACCTTAGGGCCATTAGTTAACCTATGGGGCTTTGGTCCTGATAAGCGCCCAACAGCTATCCCAAGCGCTGAAACGATTGCCGAGATGAAAGCTAAATCGGATATTCATGGTTTTAGTGTCAAAGATTTAACTGTCACCAAGTTAAGCCCTGATCTATACATTGATTTATCTTCCCTTGCTAAAGGCTATGGTGTCGATAAAATTGCTGCACTACTAAATAAATACCAAGTAGAGGGATACTTAGTGGAAATTGGTGGTGAGATTAGCGTTAAAGGTGTTAAAAATGACGGCAGCCCATGGCGTGTTGCAGTTGAGAAACCTTCGATCCAAGGGGCGGCTATTCAACAGGTGATAGAGCCTGGTAATATGGCGCTAGCGACATCTGGCGATTACAGAATTTATTATGAAGAAAACGGCGAGCGTTTTTCGCATTTAATTGACCCTAGAAGCGGTTATCCAATAAAGCATAAGTTAGCGTCAGTAACCGTTTTGCACCCTAGTAGTATGACTGCAGACGCTTATGCAACTGCAATGATGGTATTAGGTACGGAAGAGTCTTTAGCGTTAGCTGAGCGTGAGAAACTGCCAGTTATGCTGATTGAAAAAGACGACGATAATTATGACGTATTTTATAGTGAGTCGTTTGCACCTTACATTCGTTAATGGCATTTAAAGATTTATTTGATGACCAATTTAGCTTGGAGAATATGATGAGTACTTTTATCGCAGCATTTGTGGTGTTGTTATTATTTTTTTTATTAATGTCCGTGGGCTATATCGTGAAGCGCAAGGCGGTTGAAGGCAGTTGTGGTGGTTTAGGTGTTTTGGGTATTGAGAAAGCTTGTGATTGTGATGACCCATGCGATAAACGCAAACGCCGCATGGCTGAAGCTGAAAGAGAAGCAAAACTGAATCAAAACCGGATTATCTAGTGCGCCAGCATTAACTTTAAGCCCACTTTCAAGTGGGCTTTTTTACGACTGTTACAAAATTTACAAAACTAATTACAGCTAACATTTACCCTTACTAGTGTGATTATTGTCACTATTAAAAACCAGCAAAATTAGCTAGAGATGTGATTCTATTAAGAAATATTCAAACGTGAAAATGCTGAAGCGAGATAAGAACCTAAGTTATAATGATAATAGTTATCAATGACTAAGTTTATGATAATAAAGGGGAATTGTTTTTTGAAGTCACATGTACTATGCTGGTCGAAATTGATCCAGATCAATCTAGCATTTAAGGACTAAATCATGAAAGGCCATCCAAAAGTAATTAGTCAGCTTAATCGTGTACTGACATGTGAGCTCACTGCCATTAATCAATATTTTCTTCACGCGCGTATGTTCAAGCATTGGGGACTCGAAAACCTCAATGAGAAAGAATATAAAAAATCTATTCAAGATATGAAACATGCAGACAAGTTAATTGAGCGGGTATTGTTTTTGGAAGGTTTACCTAACCTTCAACAATTAGACAAGTTACGCATTGGTGAGCATTGCGAAGAAATGTTTGATTGTGATCAGCAAGCGGTAGTCGAGCAGTTGGTCGTTTTACGAGAGGCGATTAAGCTTTGTGAAACAGAGCGCGATTACGTTACTCGTGATTTATTAGAAGATTTACTTGAAGATGAAGAAGAGCATCTAGACTGGATTGAAACCCAAAAAGAGCTGATTAACCAAACCGGTATTCAGAACTATCTTCAATCACAAATTAAAGATTAATAGGACATTATCATGAAAGGTAATCCAGAAGTTATTGCAGCTTTAAATGCATTATTAACCGGTGAGTTGTCAGCGATGGATCAATACTTTGTACATGCACACATGTACGAAGATTGGGGATTTGATGAGCTTTATACGCGCATCTTACATGAGTCAGATGACGAAAAAGCCCATGCTGCTAAGTTAGTTCAGCGCATTCTTTTCTTGGAAGGCACGCCAGATGTTGCAAGTCGTGAAGCATTAAACATCGGTAAAGACGTAGAAGAGATGCTTAAAAATGACTTGAGCTACGAATATCAAGTTGCTGATCATTTACGTGAAGTCATCGCTTTATGCGAAGTAAAAGGTGACTTCCAAACCCGTGAAATCTTAGAAGTACTACTTGATGATACTGAATCTGATCACATGTATTGGTTAGAAAAACAAATTCGATTAATTGATCGCGTTGGTTTACAAAATTATCTGCAAACCAAAATGTAATCATTGAGTTTGCTTCAAAACAAAATGTAATCATTGAGTTTGCTACAAAACAAAAGCCTAACTGAGTTAGGCTTTTTTTATGGGATTTTTAAGCGTTATATGTATTGGTAACGCTATAGTTTGAACTGATTAATCATATTGGTTAGCTCCACATTGATTGTGGCAATATTATCCGTTTCATTTCGCTGCATAATGCCTTCATCATTTAAGGTTTCAACCATATCGTGAATTTGGTGCATGCTTCGATTAATTTCCTGAATAACAATATTTTGCTCATTTGCTGAAGTGGATATCTGGCTATTGAGGGCATTGATTTGAGCAACAATAGTACTCATGGTTTGTAAATTATCAGAAGTATTACTGACCTCAGTAACCGTGTCTGAGCAGGCTCGTTCAGTACTGCCAATGGCCGCCACCACCGCAGTGGCTTCAGCTTTTAATTTTGCCAGCGCGATTTCAATTTCACTGGTACTTGTTTGGGTGCGACTGGCAAGGGCGCGCACTTCATCTGCAACCACAGCAAAACCACGCCCTTGCTCTCCGGCCCTTGCAGCTTCAATCGAGGCATTAAGCGCTAACAGGTTGGTTTGCTCTGCAATACTCCCAATCACATCAACAATGCTTTGAATACTGCTGGTTTCATTATTCATGTGCTCGACATTACCAGCAGTTTGATGGATTTCAGCAGCTAAACCTTGGATACCCACTTGAGTTAAGTTAATGGTGTTCAGTGATTGCTCGCCAGTAATATTAGCCTCATTAGTATGCTTGGCTGCGGTTTCGGTATTCTCAACCACAGTGACAGCGGTATTTGATAGCTCTTCAATGGCGGTCACAATTTGGGTTGTTTCATTGGTATGGGCTGTCAAAATTTGTTCGCTGTTTTGACTATAGTGCTGCAGCTTATCAATACCGGTAGATAATTTAATAGTGGATTTATTGATGGCTAACAACATGGTTTGTAGTTGTGAAATAAAGGCATTAATTCCTAGGGCAATTTTTCCGATATCGTCATCATTTTTGACTTCCAAACGACGGGTTAAATCACCATTACCTTGAGATAAGCCAGTGACTAAGTCACGTAGTTCATTAATCGGTTGATAGAGCTTATTCAGTAGTATTAATAACGCCACAACAGATAAGCCAAGTACCAATAATATGATGCCGCTAAGTTTTAATGTGGCATTAACAAGCGGTGCGAAAGCTGTTGCTTCATCGAGGGTGACAATCACATACCATTGGTTGTTATCAATTAAAGGGATTTTTTGACTAGCAATAATCGTGCTAACGTCATTTATATCACTGAGCGCCCATGAGCTATCCTGACCGAGAATACTTTGATAGATCTCGCTTAGTTGGCTATTGCTGCTGATATTGTC
This sequence comes from Shewanella sp. 10N.286.48.A6, assembly GCF_002873135.1. Classification (GTDB taxonomy): domain Bacteria; phylum Pseudomonadota; class Gammaproteobacteria; order Enterobacterales; family Shewanellaceae; genus Shewanella. The sequence goes on along the minus strand of NZ_MCVI01000021.1, from coordinate 187,851 downwards.
TTTTTGATTAGTTAAGGCTGAATTAGAGGCTAACACTAAGCCATTTTTATCAATAATAAAGCCAGTGGCACCTTCAATATCTGCTAATGCTTGTAATTGCAATTGCAAGTAGCCAAAACGTAAATCCGCCATGATGATCCCGCCATCAATTGGGTGCATAACCCCGACCATAGGTATACCGTCTGTACGGGTAAAAAACACTTCGCTCAGGGACAAGGTATTTTTTTGTTTGCCGTTTTGGTACCAAGGACGAGTGCGAGGATCATATTTATCGACTACACCAACGCCGTCAGGAAAAGACTCTGAAGCAATAGATGCAAAGGATTGGCCATCATCAAACCCCATAATGACTTTAGAGACGCCACCTAATTTGGCTGTGTATTGAGTCATGGCTACATGGCCGGCATCCACATTCTTATGACTGTATAGACCCGCTAGTTCAGTTACCGCGGAAGTGGTGCGATTAAATGAGTTTTCTATTTCACTGACTTTGGTTTTTATTTGGTGGTGGATGTCGGTTGTCAGCTTGTCAGTTATTTGTTGTTTTAATAATTGGTGAGTGACCAGCCCGCTAATGATCAAGGCGAAAGCTAATAGAATTGTTAACGCAAACAGTAAACTCGCTTTAAAGCCAAACTTGTTCATAATTTACCTAATTGTATTATTATTATCGTGTTAGATTGTACGTGCTTATTAAGTAAAAACTATCCCAAGTGTCTAAAAGTTAGTGATTTGTATCAAATTTTGTTGATTTAATTTTCTGTGTTGTCAGTTTGTTAGTGTGTATAAGTTTGGCTATTTGTATTGCAAATCAATTTGTTTTTGTACTTTAACGGTATCAACGCGGCTCAAATTATCGCTTTAATTTGAACACTGTTTTTATATACAGTATTATGGTGTTATTCATTTACTTCATTACGAAAATGCCATGCGTAAAATCATTCACATTGATATGGACTGCTATTATGCAGCAGTCGAGATGCGAGATTTTCCTGAGTTAAGGGGCAAACCCATTGCTGTGGGTGGTCGCAGCGATCGACGCGGTGTTATCAGTACCTGCAGTTATGAAGCGCGTAAATATGGCGTTCGTTCTGCTATGTCGAGTTACCAGGCATTAAAGCTCTGCCCTGATTTGGTTTTGGTGCCAGGTCGAATGGAGGTTTACAAAGCGGTTTCGCTGCAAATTCGTGAAATATTCCATCGCTATACTGATTTAGTGGAACCTTTGTCATTGGATGAAGCTTATCTTGATGTCACTGATTGTGATGTATGTAAGGGCAGCGCCACGCTTATCGCAGAAGCTATTCGAACTGAAATCCTCCAAGTGACCGGACTGACGGCTTCCGCAGGTGTTGCGCCGATAAAATTTCTTGCCAAAATAGCTTCCGATTTAAATAAGCCCAATGGCCAATATGTGATTACGCCTGCTGAGATCCCTGCGTTTATTAAACCATTACCCTTAAGTAAAATCCCTGGGGTGGGTAAAGTGACGTCGGCTAAGTTGTCTGCGCTGGGGCTTGAAACCTGTGAAGACGTGCAGGGCTATCCGAGTGACAAGCTCATCAGTGGTTTTGGTAAATTTGGCCGCGTGTTAATTGAGCGCGCTCAAGGTATCGATACACGTCAGATAAGCCCAAATCGTATCAGAAAGTCGGTAGGGGTTGAGACCACCCTAGCCCAAGATATTTTTACTTTAGAGCAATGCAACAATGTCATGCCGCAGTTAATCCAAGAGCTTATTAGCCGGGTGCATCGCAGTGCTAAAGACCGGCAAATTCATAAACAGGTAGTAAAACTTAAATTTAACGATTTCAAGCAAACTACCATTGAGCATCGCAGTGATGAAATGTCGCTTAACTTATTCCAGACATTGTTAACTCAAGCACTAGAGCGGGCCAATGGCCGAGGTATAAGATTAATCGGTGTCAGTGTTGGTTTAGCAGATAATAGCCAGCCAGAAGTGGTTACAGATGATAATAGCGAGCAATTAGATTTGCAGTTCTAGTGATTATCGCTAGAAACAAAAAAAGGCTGCCTTTTCTTATAACAAGAATAGGGCAGCCTTTTTATTAAGCGCGTAATTTAATAGCGAGTTAAAGCTCAGCCTTTTGCTGGAATACGCTCTAGTACCGCAAGCAGTAGTTCCCAATATTGGCCAACAGTGGTGATATTCACCATTTCATCAGGGCTATGTGGGAAACGAATGGTTGGGCCAATAGAGACCATATCCATGGTTGGGTATGGTTCTTTAAATAGTCCACATTCAAGACCGGCATGGATAACCATAATCGTCGGGTCTTTCTTATAAATATCATTATACGTTTCACGGACAATGGCCATCACTGGTGAGCTATTATCAGGCTTCCAACCAGGGTAAGCGCCTGATAGATCAATGCTAGCACCTGAAAGGTTTGCTAATGCCGTTAATTGCGTTTCAATTTGCACTCGGCCTGAGTCAATCAATGAGCGGATAAGACATAGCACTTCAACAGATTCGTTGTCAGTGTTAATCACTCCGACGTTAAGCGATGTTTCAGTCACACCTTCAACTTCATCGCTCATACGCATTACGCCGTTAGGGCAGGCGTGCAGTAAATCGATTAAGGTATTTTGCGCATCTTCACTCATGACTTTTGCTGGAGTGTCAATGGCTGCAAGTGTTAGCAACATGTCAGGGTCAGCAATTGCCAGCTCTTCACGAACAATCGCTTGATATTGAGCAATGGCTTGCTCAAGCTTGGCTTTATTTTCGCTTGGCAGCATAAAGTTGATGCTAGCTTCACGGGGGATAGCATTACGTAAAGAGCCGCCAGTGAAGTTAACTAATTCAATTTGTAAATCATCACCATAACTAAATAAGAAACGGGCTAATAATTTATTGGCATTGCCGCGACCTAAATGAATGTTGACGCCTGAATGGCCGCCCTTTAAACCTGAAAGGGTTAAGCTAAAGCTGGCATTGCTTTGCTCAGGTGCTTGCCATGACATAGGAACGCTTAGCTGTGCATCAACACCGCCAGCGCAACCCATGTAGATTTCGCCTTCTTGTTCTGAGTCAGTATTAATTAAAATATCAGCATCAAGGTAACCAGCTTCAAGGCCGAAAGCGCCAGTCATGCCCGCTTCTTCATCAATGGTAAGCAGCACTTCTAATGGACCATGTTTAATGTTGTCAGCGCCAAGAATTGCTAACGCTGAAGCCATACCAATACCGTTATCAGCACCTAAGGTGGTGCCCTTGGCTTTTAGCCATTCGCCATCTACATAGGCTTCAATAGGATCTTTTTCAAAATCATGCACTTTATCGGCATTTTTTTGTGGAACCATATCAATGTGGGCTTGTAATACCACAGTCTTGCGTTCTTCCATTCCAGCATACGCTGGCTTTTTAATGATCAAGTTACCGACTTTATCTTCGACGACAGGCAAACCTTTCGATTTAGCCCATTGCTGGATATGTTCACTAAGTGCTTGTTCAAACTTGGATGGATGCGGAATCGCACAAATTTGTTCAAACCATTGCCATAATGGCTGGGGATATAATTGATTAATGGCGGTCACGAAGACTCCCTAAATGCTATGAATGTGGGAATAGATGCGCTGAAGTTTACCATATTGTCGTTACTAAGTAGTGACCTAGAGCAAGTAGAGAGGCTGGGTTAAATTAATTTTTGTAAATATATTTTAACTCTATCGTAAAGCTAAGCTTATATACTTTAACCACCATTGGTCGTTATGATTTGTGATTCAGCACCTGAAATTACTGATTAGCAAGCAATAATAACAATCTATTTAAAAAGGATGCCCCATGTTTCAAGTCAATATCGTTGATGTAGCAAATGATCAAGCCATTTTTGAAGGCCATGGCTGGGACGCCGTAGTGGTAGTCGCCACCGATTTAGCCGCCATTGCCCAAGATGAAATAAAAATACTCGCCAAGCATGCGAAACAAATCGATCAGCGCATTGGTCAGTCGGCAACATTGTTACTGGCGCCCGGACTTGCGGGTGGCAGACTGATTGTCGCCCCAGTTGTTAATGCCACTAATGAATACAGTGATGTGAGTGTGTTTGCCAAAGCAGCTAGAGAAGGCATTGTTATTGCTAAGGCTGCGGGAGCAAAACAACCGCTGTTGGTGGTAGAAACCAGCCAAGATAAGCGCTATCAATTTGCTAAACAGGTTGCTGCACTTGCCTGTGGTCAGGAACTATGGCAATCACTGGAGCTGCGAGAAGCCACAGCAATTACCCCAGCATTTAGCGCCATTGGTTTGCTTGGCAGCGACAATTGCAGTGGCCTGCTCAATGCTGTCGAAGCCGGTAAGATTTTGGCAAGGGATCTATGCGGCACTGAGCCAGAAAGAATGGCGGCGCCATCATTTGCTGATTATTGCGTTGAGGCGCTAAAAGACAGTGGTTTAGCAATCAGAGTCATTGAAGAACGTGAAGAGTTAGAGCGCGATTACCCGCTGCTTTGCGCAGTAGGGAGAGCCTCATTTAATGTGCCTCGGCATCAACCTCGCGTGGTTAAACTGGAATATGTGGCAGAGGGCGCCATTGATCGCACCTACTTGTTTGCTGGTAAAGGAGTTATTTACGATACTGGCGGCGCAGATATTAAAGTCGCCGGTGGCATGGCGGGTATGAGCCGAGATAAAGGCGGCGCTGCAGCGGTGGCAGGCTTAATGAAAACCTTATCTATCTTAAAGCCCAAAGGCATTAGAGTGATAGCAGAGTTAGGTTTGGTGCGAAACAGTATTGGCAGCGATGCCTTTGTTCCTGATGAAATCATTACCAGCCATGGCGGTGTTAGAGTGCGTATTGGTAATACTGATGCCGAAGGGCGCTTAGTGCTGGCAGACTTATTATCTCACTTAAGACTTCAGGCAATGACAGCAATTAAGCCGCAAGTATTTTCTGTGGCAACCTTAACCGGCCATGTGGTGCGCTGTTATGGCGGCTATACCGCACTAGTCGAGAACAAAGTGGCACAACAAGCTGGTATGGGTCACACCCTAGCTGGCATTGCTGAGCAATGGGGCGAACCATTTGAGTTATCTAGCTTGCGTCATGATGATTTTGCCAAGGTACATAATATCTCTGGCCAAGGGGAGTTATTGTCATCTAATAACGGCCCTTCTGCCATTACTGCCAGAGGCCATCAATATCCCGCAGCATTTTTAATTAATGCTTCAGGCTTGGGCCAACATGGCACAGGCTCTGCCATGCCATTGCCTTTTGCGCATCTTGATATTGCCGGTAGTGCCACAGAAGGCCATAGTTTGTATGGGAAACCCACAGCCTCGCCTTTGGTAACTTTATTACAAAGCGTTTTGGGCGGCAATGTGTAGTTTGTTTTTTGCTCAACCACTATATATTGTGCTATTTAGTGGTTGATTGTTTACTAATGAGAACTCTAAATTCTTAATTTGTCATACAAATGTGCTTTTATTTCATTTTTTGATTGAAATATAAAATAATTAAATAAATACTTGTAATAAAATTACACTTTGGTATTATTCCTCTCGTTGGACAGCGACGGTGCTTTCCAATTCTAGTTAATCCAGGATGGATATAGTCTCCAAGGAATCGAGTGATGAGTTGTCTCAATGGATTGAGAAAAGTTTGTTCCAAGGAACCGAGCCAAGCAAGACTAGGTTTTCGCAACTTTATTTGGAGTATGATTATGTCTTCTACAGACAGCTATACTATTTATGGACAAGGCACTTGGTTAAATCCAGCTGTTCTGTCTTTTGGCATTTATGCCATGACGTTTAAGGGCTAACCCTCCTTATTCATTGATTTACCGTATCAACCCTTTTTTCTGTCGCCTTTGGGCGGTTTTAGACAACAAGTAAATTGGTTCTCTATTGCCAATTTACTTTTTAAGTTTTATCACTTAATTGTGATGCAGTTTTCCTCTCCCCATACGGAAAACTTTTAACTTGTCTGCCTACTCTTTTGAGTAGGCATTTTTTTTGCCTGAAATTTATCAACCACTGGCTTTTCATTGAGTTAAATTGTCTTTCATACGAATATAAGTGTTTAGTTATCTAACATGGCTATAAACCTTATAAGTACCTATAATCCGAACGAATTAATTCACCTCTGATTTTGACTGTAATTAGCCAGTAGCGGCTATAGCAGCCAATTACACCCCCTTTTCAAGGAACAAGGCTTCATGTTAGAGAAACTGTTTAAACTCAAAGATAATCAAACGAATTTAAAACAAGAAGTTGTCGCGGGTCTCACTACCTTTCTCACCATGGCTTACATTATTTTTGTTAACCCTATGATGTTAGCTGATGCCGGCATGGATCATGGTGCAGTGTTTGTGGCCACTTGTTTAGCCGCGGCAGTGGGCTGTTTAGTGATGGGCTTAGTGGCCAATTACCCCATCGCATTAGCGCCGGGTATGGGGCTTAATGCTTTCTTCACTTATACCGTTGTCGGCGAAATGGGCTATAGCTGGGAAACTGCACTTGGAGCAGTATTTATGTCTGGTATTTGTTTCTTAATTTTATCTTTGGTGAAAATTAGAGAATGGATAGTTAACAGTATTCCAATGAGTCTGCGATTAGGTATTGCCGCGGGTATCGGTTTGTTCTTGGCCTTTATTGGCCTTAAAAGCGCCGGTATTGTGGTGGCAAGTCCGGCAACATTAGTCACTATGGGGGATATCACTTCATTCTCAGCTGTGATGGCTGCGGTGGGGTTTTTCTTGATCATTGCTATGGTACAGCGTGGCTACAAAGCGGCGGTGATATTAAGTATTTTCATTGTCACAGCCATTGCATTGTTAGCTGGTGAAGTGAGTTATAACGGCGTTATGTCGATGCCACCATCGATAGCACCGACATTCATGAAAATGGATTTATCCGCAGTGCTTGAAATCAGTATGATTTCAGTGATATTTGCCTTCTTGTTTGTGGATTTATTTGATACCTCAGGCACCTTGGTTGCAGTCGCGCAGCGTGGCGGATTTTTAGATGAACAAGGGCGTTTACCAAGAGTGAAACGCGCCTTAAGTGCAGACAGCTTAGCCACCATCGCAGGGGCGACGTTAGGAACATCAACGACCACTAGTTATATTGAAAGCACGGCAGGCGTTAGCGCCGGTGGCCGTACTGGCTTAACCGCTGTTGTCGTCGGTTTGTTGTTTATTGCTGCATTATTTTTTGCCCCACTTGCCGGCATGGTACCCGCTTATGCTACCAGTGGCGCCTTGTTTTATGTGGCGATTTTGATGATGTCTGGCTTAGTCAATGTTGAGTGGGAAGACTTAACAGAAGCGGCGCCTGTGGTCATTGTGTGTTTATTGATGCCATTAACCTTTTCAATTGCTAATGCCATAGGGTTTGGTTTTATCTCTTATGCGGTGATTAAACTACTTACTGGCCGTTTTAAAGAGTTAAATCTTGGTATCTTGTTTATTGCGGCACTATTTTTAGCTAAGTTTATTTGGGGTTAACCTTGGCTTTGCTCGCCATAACACCTGCTGAGTAAGCTCATGTGTGGGTTATCAAGCTGTAATTAAGCAGCAATGATAAATTAGTGATTTTTGTTAAGGGTTATGCAATGCATAGCCCTTTTTTATGCCGTATAACAAATAAATATAGTATTTGTTTACTCAATTATGGGCTTTACTATGAATTATTCGCTGAATTAGGTATAAAAATATTTCAGTCAATATTTTTGAGTTTGAAAAGGCAGTCATGACTTACAAGCGGGTCGTCGTAAAATTAGGTACCAGTGTCTTAACTTCGGGCAGTAACAAGCTCGATAAAGCACATATGGTGGAACTGGCCAGACAAATGTCTGTGCTTGTGCGTTCAGGTATTGAAGTTGTATTGTGCACATCTGGCGCAATAGCGGCTGGTCGCGAACATCTGCAATACCCCGTATTGCCCGATACTATGCCCAATAAACAATTATTAGCCGCCGTGGGTCAAAGTCAGCTTATTTTAGCTTGGTCAGAACTGTTCAGTATTTATGGTTTGCACGTGGGACAGTTATTGTTAACCCGCGCCGACTTACATGATCGTGAACGCTATCTAAATGCTCGAGATACACTCAATGCATTGTTAGATAATAATATTATTCCGATTATTAATGAAAATGATGCCGTTGCCACCAATGAAATTAAAGTGGGCGACAATGACAATTTATCAGCTAGGGCCGCATTATTATGTGATGCTGACTTATTAGTGTTATTGACTGATCAAATCGGCTTATTTGATGCCGATCCACGCAATAACCCCGATGCCAAGTTAATTACTTCAGTGGTCAATATTGATGATAACTTACGCTTGTTAGCGGGTGGCGCAGTTTCAGGTTTAGGCACTGGCGGCATGGCGACTAAGTTAGAAGCGGCCGATGTGGCTAGGCGAGCAGGTGTTGAAGTGGTCATTGCTTCAGGTCATTTGCCTAATGTGATTTCACAAGTAGTCAGTAAAGAATCGGTCGGCACTCATTTTAGTGTCACTAAAAATCCCCTTGAAAGCCGAAAACAATGGATTTTAGCTGGCCCTGCAACAGAAGGGCGGCTGATATTAGATGATGGCGCCTGTAAAGCGGTCGTTGAAAATGGTCGCAGCTTATTGCCTAAAGGGATTGTCAGCGTAGAAGGGCAATTTGAACGTGGCGCAACTGTGTTGATTGCCGATAAATCAGGTCACGTGCTTGCTAAAGGCATGAGCCGTTATTGTGCTAAAGCATTAACGATAATTGCAGGAAAGCACTCCAACGAGATTGAAACATTACTTGGCTATGATTACGGCGTAGCAGCAATACATCGTAATGACATGGTGGTACTAGATAGTGAATAAATTAAAGGACGAAAACATGTCACAGCAGCAATATTTAACCACGCTAGGTAAGCAAGCAAAAGCAGCAAGCTTTGCCCTTGCTAATTTATCGAGCCAAAACAAAAACGCTTTGCTTCGTTGTATTAGCGAGCAACTAACGCTAAATACCGAAGCGATTTTAGCGGCGAACGACCAAGACGTGCAGGCAGCAAGAGCCAATGGTTTAACCGATGCGATGATCGATAGATTATTGCTAGATAGCGAGCGATTAGCTGGCATTATTGCTGATATTGAAAATGTGATTAATCTTGCCGATCCTGTGGGCAGTGAATCAGCTAGCCAGTTCTTAGATAACGGTTTACGTTTAACTCAACGCAAAGTGCCACTGGGAGTTGTTGGGGTGATTTACGAAGCACGCCCTAACGTCACTGTTGATATTGCCGTACTAGCACTAAAAACCGGTAATGCAGTGATCCTTCGTGGCGGTAAAGAAACCTTAACCTCAAATAAAGTTTTAAGTGAGGTGATCCGCACAGCGCTGACATTACAAGGTTTACCTGAAGATGCTGTGCAGCTGATTAACTCTACCGATCGCGACTTAGTGACTGGCTTACTGCGCCTTGACCAATATGTGGATATGATTATTCCTCGCGGCGGCCAAACCTTACAACGCCTTTGCGCTGAAAAAGCCACTATTCCGGTGATTTTAGGCGGCATTGGTATTTGTCATTTATACCTTGATAAATCAGCGGATTTATCTCGCAGTGCTGAGGTGATCATTAATGCAAAAGTGCAGCGTCCAACAGTGTGTAATGCCTTAGATACCTTACTGGTTCACGAAGCTGTTGCGGCTGAGTTTTTAGCAGATTTGTTTACGCAGATGTCGGCATTAGGCGTGAGTTTTTATACTTGTGAAAAAACGCAGCAGTTATTTGCAGCAAGTCAGTTTGATATTCATCCTGCAACGGATGAAACCTTCAGTACTGAGTGGTTGTCATTAACACTTGGGGTTAAGATTGTGACTGATATTGACCAAGCAATTACCCATATTCGTCAACACTCTAGCGGTCACTCTGAAGCGATTTTATCTGACGATATTAATGTGACCTGCCACTTTATGAATCAAGTAGACTCAGCAGCGGTATATGTCAATGCCAGCACCCGTTTTACGGATGGCTCGCAATTTGGTTTAGGGGCTGAAGTGGCGGTCAGTACCCAAAAGCTACATGCTCGCGGACCAATGGCTCTTGATGCACTAACGACTTATAAGTGGTTGGCAACTGGTGATTATACTTCTCGCAGCTAAAATAAACTAACCCAAGCCAGATTTGAAGCTGACGATGCTGTGAGTGACAAACTGACTTGATTTGCGCTTAAAACTTAAAAAGCACCTCGGTGCTTTTTTTGTTTTTTTGAGCACTGAAATAGCAGCAGCTTTGAAATGTGCCGCTAGAGGTTATTGTCGCCAGAGGTTATTGCCGTTATAGGATTATTGCAGGTATAGCCCATGGCTGGAAATCGCAGGAGTAGATAAACGTATATAAGTGGTGTAACACCAAATCAAAAAGCTGCTCAGCGTCATAAATATGCTTACAAGCCTAGCTGCTTGAACATACTCCATGATAAGCGGGAAGTACTTTTCTTGTATGCTATTAGTGAAGTAGACCGCAGGAAAAACAAAAATACATATATACATGGCGGGGTATTGGGTTGAGATATCACCGTTGAGATATTCATAAAGCATAATAGCCGCGGTAAGCATTAAGCTATAGCTGCGAATTTTATTTTCAGTGGTGTCACTTAAATTCCATCTCGGCATTCCCATTGCCAATCTCCTCCTTGAAGCATCCTTTGTATCTTGTACACCGTATTAACTGCACACCTTATTAATAGCAACTAACTGCCATGTTGACAATAAAGTTTAAATTTTAATCGTTTAAATATCGTAAAATGCTTTAACCACTGCTACTTATTATGCTTATGGCTGATCTTTAAACTGGATTTTCTCAACAGCTGTGGGATTACCTTTTGCAATATTAACCCCGTTAAAATAAAGCATAGACCAATATAGGTACTGCTGGCGATTTGCTCTTTTAAGATTAGCGCGATAAACCCAACAGACAGCACAGGGGTTAAAAATACAAGCGTGGTGATGTTAGAGGTTTTCTCGGTGCTTTTAAGTGCCATAAGCCATAAAACAAAGGTGATACCCATTTCAAATAGCCCCACATACACTCCAGCAGTTAGCGCTTGCCAACTAAAGTCGCTTATGGGTTGATGGATTAGCATGGCAATAGTCACTAAAGGTAAACCAATTAAAAAGCTAAGTAATAAGCTTACAGTGGCATCGCCGTCATCCTTGGTATTGGTTACCCAATATAAGCACCAAATCACCGTACTGCTTAATACAAAAGCAATCCCTTTAGGGCTATCAAAGTTAAATGCGGTGATATTGCCGCCGGTTGCGATAATGTAAACGCCGCTATAGGCAATCAGCGCGGCAATGACATCAACCTTTGTGAGCTTATGACCCAGCAAAGGGACAGCTAAAATGGGCAATAAAATCGCCCAAGTGTAATTAAGGGATAAGGCTTGTTGAGCTGGAAGCAAATCGTAAGCTTCAAACAGCACAAAGTAATAAAGAAACGGATTCAGAATACCGCTAAGCAAATAAAATCCTGGGCGACGTTTAAATTGTCGCAGCATTAATGTGTGCTTTCTTTGCCATAGGATAATCACACTCAATGCAATAATAGAGGTGAGCACTGCAACAAATACCAATTGTAAGGGTGTATAAAAACTTAGCGCGACTTTAAATGCAGTCGCGACTGTCGACCAAAGTAAAACGGCAACTAAACCATAGGCATAGGCAAGAGAAGTGTTTGACAAAATCATTCCTAATAATAGTAATTATGCATAATATCCAAGGGGTGGATTAGCAAAGCAAGCAAGCATGGGCAGATTGTATGCAATATACAAAATGAGGTCACGGCATATTTACTTAAGATATTTTTAATAATTTTTTTGATCAGCCCTTGTATTTTAGTTAGCTGTCCCAATATATGCAGTAAGGCTGATATGAGAGGCAAAAATTAGGACTTGAAAAATCAATTCCTGACCCCATATCAACAAACATAATCAAATTAGTTACATTAAAATTTTATATTTCGGAGATCCTCATGGGCAAAATTATTGGTATTGACTTAGGCACAACTAACTCTTGTGTGGCTGTCCTTGATGGCGGTACTGCTCGCGTAATCGAGAATGCTGAAGGCGAACGTACAACAGCATCTATCATCGCATATACCGATGACGAAACATTAGTAGGCTCACCTGCTAAGCGTCAAGCAGTTACAAACCCAACAAATACTTTTTTCGCGATTAAGCGTTTAATCGGTCGTCGTTTTAAAGATGACGAAGTTCAACGTGATGTTGACATCATGCCTTTCAAAATCATTGGTACTGACAATGGTGACGCATGGGTTGAAGCTCACGGCAAGAAAATGGCACCACCACAAGTATCTGCTGAAATCTTGAAAAAGATGAAGAAAACAGCTGAAGATTTCTTGGGTGAAGAAGTAACAGAAGCGGTTATTACTGTTCCTGCATACTTTAATGATTCACAACGTCAAGCAACTAAAGATGCTGGTCGTATTGCTGGTCTTGATGTTAAACGTATCATCAACGAGCCAACTGCTGCTGCACTAGCTTACGGTATCGACAAAAAACAAGGCGACAACGTTGTTGCAGTATACGATTTAGGTGGTGGTACTTTTGATATCTCTATCATTGAAATTGATAGCAACGATGGTGACCAAACTTTCGAAGTACTTGCTACTAACGGTGATACTCATTTAGGTGGTGAAGATTTCGATAACCGCCTAATTAACTACTTAGCTGACGAGTTCAAAAAAGAGCAAGGTCTAGACTTACGTAACGACCCGCTAGCAATGCAACGTGTTAAAGAAGCTGCAGAAAAAGCGAAAATTGAACTTTCAAGCACAACACAAACTGAAGTTAACCTGCCTTACATCACTGCTGATGCAACAGGTCCTAAGCATTTAGTGGTTAAAATCACTCGTGCTAAGTTAGAGTCTTTAGTTGACGACTTAATCCAACGTTCTTTAGAGCCATTAAAAGTTGCGCTAGCTGATGCAGACTTATCTGTTTCAGACATCAACGAAGTGATTTTAGTTGGTGGTCAAACTCGTATGCCTAAAGTACAGGCTGCAGTAACTGACTTCTTCGGTAAAGAGCCACGTAAAGACGTTAACCCAGATGAAGCCGTAGCCGTAGGCGCAGCAATTCAAGCTGGTGTACTTTCTGGCGACGTGAAAGACGTATTGCTACTTGACGTTACACCACTATCATTTGGTATCGAAACCATGGGTAGCGTAATGACTAAGCTTATCGAGAAGAATACCACTATCCCGACTAAAGCGAGTCAAACGTTCTCAACTGCTGAAGATAACCAAAGTGCAGTAACAATTCACGTACTTCAAGGTGAGCGTAAGCAAGCTAGCTACAACAAATCTCTAGGTCAATTCAACCTAGAAGGTATTGAACCAGCGCCACGTGGCATGCCACAAGTTGAAGTATCTTTCGACATCGATGCTGATGGTATCTTAAACGTATCAGCAACTGATAAGAAAACCGGTAAAGCGCAAAACATCACTATTAAAGCTAACTCAGGTCTAAGTGACGAAGAAGTAGAGCAAATGGTTCGTGATGCAGAAGCTCACGCTGATGAAGATGCTAAATTCGAAGAGCTAGTGACTGCACGTAACCAAGCTGATGGCATGGTTCACGCAACTAAGAAGCAAATCGAAGAAGCGGGTGAAGCATTACCAGCTGAAGAAAAAGAGAAAATTGAAGCAGCAATGGCTGACGTTGATACCGCAACTAAAGGTAACGACAAAGAAGCAATTGATAAAGCGACTCAAGCATTAATGGAAGCGTCTGCTAAGTTAATGGAAATCGCTCAAGCGAAAGCACAAGCGCAACAAGGTGAAGCTCCAGCACAAGATGCGCAAGAAGCTAAGCCTGAAGATGACGTTGTTGATGCTGAGTTTGAAGAAGTAAAAGACGACAAAAAGTAAGCTAAATTAGTTAGTTAACTTTCAGGCGGGCGTTGGGAGAAATCTCTAACGCCCGTTCGTACAATACCTGCTTGAGAAAACTGAGATTATGTCAAAGCGAGATTATTACGAAGTTCTAAGTGTCGGTCGCGATGCCAGTGAACGAGAAATCAAAAAAGCCTATAAGCGTCTAGCGATGAAATATCATCCTGACCGTAACCCTGGCGACAAAGAAGCTGAAGTTAACTTTAAAGAAGCTAAAGAAGCTTATGAAATTTTAACTGACGCGAATAAGAAAGCGGCTTATGACCAATTTGGTCATGCAGGCGTTGATCCTAATCGTGGCGGCGGTCAAGGTGGCGGCGGTGATTTCGGTGATATCTTTGGTGACGTGTTTGGCGATATCTTTGGCGGCGGTCGTCGTGGCGGCGGACAACGTCAAGCGGCTCGCGGTAGTGACTTACGTTACAACTTAGAGTTATCACTTGAAGAAGCGGTTCGTGGCCTTACTAAAGAGTTACGTATTCCTACCTTAGCATCGTGTGATAGCTGTGATGGTAGCGGCGCCAATAAAGGCTCGTCAGCAACCACTTGTGGTACCTGTCATGGTCAAGGCCAAGTACAAATGCGTCAAGGCTTCTTTGCTGTTCAGCAGGCGTGTCCGACTTGTCATGGCCGCGGCAAGATCATTAAAGATCCTTGTAAGAAGTGTCATGGCGAAGGCCGTGTTGAAAAGAGCAAAACCTTATCAGTTAAAATACCAGCTGGTGTTGATACTGGCGATCGTGTTCGCTTAACCGGTGAAGGTGAAGCGGGTGAGTTTGGCGCGCCTCCGGGTGACTTATATGTACAGGTGAGCGTTCGTGAACATAATATTTTTGTTCGTGATGGTAATAACCTCTACTGCGAAGTGCCAATTTCATTCAGCAAAGCTGCATTAGGTGGCGAGATTGAAGTGCCAACACTTGATGGTAAAGTGAATTTGAAAATACCTGCAGAAAGCCAAACTGGCCGTATGTTCCGCTTGCGCGGTAAAGGTGTTAAATCGGTTCGCAGCCACGCCGTTGGTGACTTACTTTGTAAAGTCGTCATGGAAACACCAGTTAAACTTAACGAAAAGCAAAAAGAGCTACTTCGTGAGTTTGAAGCGACCTTAACCGGTGAGTCAAAGAAGCACAGCCCTAAAGCTGAAGGGTTCTTTGATGGCGTAAAAAAGTTTTTTCACGATTTAAATAGCTAAATTTATTTATTAAATTTAGCTATTAGCGAGTCGATTAAAAGGTTAATTACTGCAAAGTAATTAGCCTTTTTTATTGGCAAGTTTTTAAAGCACTTTGCAGGCTATTAAACAAACACAGCTTAAGACAATGACGTCAGTGTGCGGTAGACTGCATCTCATTGCTTCTTTGGATCACTATTTCGATGTCTTTTTTACAGTTAAACCTCAATCCAAGCCTTATCTCAGCTTTACCTAAGCAATTAACAGCGGCCACTAAAATTCAAGCGCTGGCCATTCCTGCTGTGTTATCAGGTAAAGATGTATTGGCTTTAGCACAAACAGGGAGCGGTAAAACTTACGCCTTTGGTTTGCCTATGCTGCAAGCTATTGATCTAGATAAAGCTGACCCTGTTCAAGCGCTAGTAATTGCGCCGACTCGTGAGCTGGCTAATCAGGTTTATCAAACGCTTAATCAGGTTGCGAAGCCTTTAGGCATAAAGGTGCAGCTTTTATGTGGCGGCATTGATGTTGAAGCCCAAGTCGCTGATTTGAAGAGACCGCCGCAGATTATCATCGCCACCCCATCAAGGTTAGTGCAGTTTATAAAGCTGGAACATGTGTCTTTATCAGCGCTGAAGTTGTTAGTACTTGATGAAGCAGACCGGTTACTAGATATGGGCTTTTGGGCAGACATTAAAACCATAGTACAGCAAACGCCGGTAAATAAGCAGACACTATTATTTTCAGCCACCATAGATGACACAGTAGCTAAACAAGTTAGTGTGATTTTGAAACATGATCTGATCCGTATTGAAGCTGATAAAGCCAATTCAGTGGTAGATCACATTGAAGAGCAGCTTTATTTGGTCAATAAAGGCAGTAAAGCACAAGCACTGATTGCGCTAATAAAGCAGCATCAATGGCAGCAAGTGTTGGTGTTTAGCAATACTAAAGATAGCGCAGATGCACTAACCAAAAAGCTGGTAAAAGCTGGAGTTAATGCGGCAGCATTGCATGGCGATAAAGAGCAAGCGATACGCACTAAAACCTTAAAGGACTTCAAATCAAAGGCGTTAACCGTATTAGTGGCAACTGATGTGTTAGCCCGCGGTATAGACATTGATGCATTACCTGTGATTATTAATGTGGATTTACCCGCAAGCGCAGCAGTGTATGTGCACCGCATTGGCCGCACGGCAAGGGCGGGTGCTAATGGTTTGGCGCTATCGTTAGTGTGTCATGGTGAATCTGATGCACTACAAGCTATCAGAACCTTAACTGAGCGCGCGCTGCCAACTCTCGCCTTAGCAGATTTCCCGGTGACGGATAAACCGAGTTCGGGTAACAGTCAACGGCCAAAAAAAGATAAGCAAGCAAATCGCCGCAGTCAGAAAAAGCGCAGTATTAAGGACTTTAAAGGTAAATAAACACCAAGGTAAGCTGCTGTTTTTAGTGATTGCTGAGCTAAAAATGACTTACAATAGCGCGCAATAGGTTCATTTGTAATCAATCTATTGAGTACTAAATATATGATGAACTATTGCCAACGCTCACAAAATAATAAAAGGATAATTATTATGAAAGCCGTTTTTTGGGGGCTATTTGCCACCATTATTATCTCAGGTTGCGCAACCCACAAATCCCCAACTGGCCGCAGCCAAATGCTGTTATTTGATGAGTCTCAAATGTCGCAAATGGGGGCGCAATCATTCGATGCGATGAAAAAAACGGAAAAAATCAGTACCGATAAACAGCAAACCGCCTATGTGAACTGTGTTGCCAATCGCATTACTGCAGTATTACCTGATCAAAGCTTAAACTGGGAAGTTGTGTTATTTGATTCAGATCAGATAAATGCTTTTGCACTGCCTGGTGGACATATTGGCGTGTACACAGGATTACTTAAGGTGGCGAGCGATCAAGACCAGTTAGCGACAGTAATAGGTCATGAAGTAGCCCATGTGCTAGCAAGGCATGGTAATGAGCAAGTTTCGCGTTCACAAATGACCAATGCAGGTATGCAAATGGCTGATATAGCCCTAGGTGTTGGCGGCGTGGCCAATAAAGATCTTTATATGGCGGGCTTAGGCTTAGGTGCGCAAGTCGGTATTTTATTACCCTTTGGCCGCGATCAAGAAAGTGAATCCGATGAGCTTGGTTTAGAGTTAATGGCTAAAGCGGGTTTTAATCCTGCTAAAAGCGTTACGCTTTGGCAAAATATGGCCAAAGCCGGTGGTGAACAAGGCCCTGAGCTATTTTCAACCCATCCATCTCATTCGACACGTATTGCCGATTTAAAAGCCCTTCAAGCTAAAGTGACACCAGTGTATCAAGCAGCTCTAAAGAAGACGCTTGCCAAGTGTCATTAAGGCTACTGAAAAATAGTCATAATCGAGGTAGATTAGCACCCATCAGCAACGAAAGTGTGGTAAACTGCCCCGCAAATTTTAACCGATGAATTAAGAGTAAATACGATATGTCAGAGTTCAACACAATGGAACAGCAAGCAAGTTACGGTGTAGGTCGTCAAATGGGTGAGCAATTAGCTGCTAACCCTTTCGAAGGCATCGATATCCCTGCTGTACAAGCTGGTCTAGCTGATGCATTCGCTGGTAAAGAAAGTGCTGTAGCTATGGAAGACTTACAAGTTGCTTTCACTGAAATCAGCCGTCGTTTACAAGCTGTTCAAGAAGAAGCTGCTGCTGCAGCATCTGCTGAAGGTGAAACATTCCTAGCTGAAAATGCTAAGCGTGAAGACATTATTGTTACTGAGTCAGGACTTCAATACGAAGTTATCACTCAAGGTGAAGGCGAAAAGCCAACGCTTGAATCAACTATTCGTGCACATTACCACGGTACTTTCATCAACGGTGAAGTATTCGATAGCTCTGTAGCTCGTGGCGAGCCTGCTGAATTCCCAGTTTCTGGTGTTATCGCTGGTTGGACTGAAGCACTTCAGTTAATGCCTGTTGGCACTAAGCTTAAATTATTCGTTCCACAACACTTAGCTTACGGCGAACGTGGTGCTGGCGCTTCAATCCCGCCATTCTCGGCGTTGGTATTTGAAGTCGAATTGTTAGAAATCGTTTAATGAAAAACGCCTAAGTTAACTTAGGCGTTTTTGTATCACTGGGAGAAAGTAGATGACTGCAAAAGTAAGAGTCGCCGTTGTTGGTGCCAGTGGCCGTATGGGTCGCACACTGATTGAAGCTGCAAAGCAACATGAGGTGATATATTTGGGTGCTGCTATTGAGCGAACTGGTTCTACACTAATAGGTGTTGATGCTGGTGAACTTGCTGGTGTTGGTACTATGGATGTCGCGATTACAGATTCATTAGATATAGCATCAGAACATTTTGATGTATTAATTGATTTTACCTCTCCAGAGTCGTCGTTAGTTCACCTTGATTGGTGCGCTAAAAACCATAAGGCGATTGTGATTGGTACTACTGGTTTCAATCATGCTCAAAAAGAGATGATTGGTGCTTATGCTGAGCAAACACCAGTTGTGTTTGCACCTAATATGTCAGTAGGCGTTAACTTAACGCTGAAACTATTAGAGTTAACGGCAAAAGTAATGGGTGATTATACCGATATCGAAATCACCGAAGGCCATCATCGCTTTAAGAAAGACGCCCCTTCAGGGACGGCATTAAAGATGGGCGAAGTTATCGCTGAAACTTTAGGTCGGGATCTTGAAGAGTGTGCTGTATATGGTCGTGAAGGTATGACTGGCGAACGTGATAGAAATACCATTGGTTTTTCTACTATACGTGCCGGTGATATTGTTGGCGACCATACGGTGATGTTTGCCGATATTGGTGAGCGAGTTGAAATAACGCATAAAGCCACCAGTCGAATGACCTTTGCAAATGGCGCAATGCGCGCCGCCTATTGGCTATCCGATCAAGATGCTGGTCTTTATGACATGCAGCAAGTATTGGGACTCAATTAATATTTAAAAAAACCACCGTTGGTGGTTTTTTTTTGGGAAAATATTGTTCCCAAAAAAACATAACTCAAGCATAGACGCTTACACATAATTCATATAGAATCGCTGGAATTTGCCAAATTTTCGTAATTTTGTAAATCTGTAGAAATTAAAATTCAATAATTTCAGTGGTTTGACTCTTATTTTTGGAGGTCACGTTGACACAGTCTGCCTTACTTGTACTCGAAGATGGAACCGTATTCTCTGGCACAGCAATTGGTGCCGATGGACTAACTGTTGGTGAAGTTGTATTTAATACTTCAATGACAGGTTATCAAGAGATTTTAACGGATCCGTCATATTCTCGCCAGATTGTCACTTTGACTTACCCGCACATTGGTAACACCGGAACAAACGATGAAGATACCGAATCTGATTCAGTTCATGCCTGTGGTCTAATCATCCGAGATCTCCCTCTATTAGCTAGCAACTTCCGTAATCAACAATCCTTAAGCGATTATTTAAAAGCGAATAATGTTGTTGGTATCGCTGATATCGATACCCGTAAATTAACTCGTATTTTACGTGAAAAGGGTGCCCAAGCCGGTTGTATTATGGTCGGCGATATCGATGAAGCTAAAGCATTAGCAGCAGCCAAAGCATTCCCTGGTTTGAAAGGCATGGATTTGGCTAAAGAAGTGACCACAGAGTCGACCTACCAATGGCGCAAAGGCACTTGGCGCTTAGTGGGTGGTTTACCGGACGAAACTCCAGCGTCAGAGCTTAAGTTTAAAATTGTTGCTTTTGATTATGGTATCAAGCGCAATATTTTACGCATGCTAGTTGACCGCGGTTGTGATGTTACAGTTGTCCCTGCACAAACACCGGCAGCTGAAGTATTAGCAATGAATCCTGATGGGATTTTCCTATCAAATGGCCCTGGCGACCCAGAGCCATGTGATTATGCGATTACGGCTATCCAAGAAATTTTAAAAACTGAAATCCCAGTATTTGGTATTTGTCTTGGTCACCAATTACTTGCATTAGCATCTGGGGCAAAAACTTTGAAAATGAAGTTTGGTCATCATGGCGCTAACCACCCGGTAAGTAATATTGAAAAAGGTAATGTGATGATCACCAGTCAAAACCACGGTTTTGCTGCTGATGAAGCGACGTTGCCTGCAAACATCAAAGTGACTCACAAATCGTTATTTGATGGGTCTTTGCAAGGTATTCACCTTACTGATAAACCAGCGTTTAGTTTCCAAGGTCACCCAGAAGCAAGCCCTGGACCGACCGATGCGTCACCACTGTTTGATCACTTTATTGAGTTGATTGAACAATATCGTCAAAACGCTAAATAGTTAGGTCATTCGGAGAATAGATAAGCAATGCCAAAACGTACTGATATTAAAAGTATTCTGATCCTAGGCGCTGGCCCAATTGTGATTGGTCAAGCCTGTGAATTTGACTATTCTGGCGCACAAGCGTGTAAAGCGCTGCGTGAAGAAGGTTATCGAGTTATCTTAGTTAACTCTAACCCTGCAACCATTATGACTGATCCAGAAATGGCTGATGCGACATACATCGAGCCAATTCACTGGGAAGTTGTGCGTAACATTATCGCTAAAGAAAAACCTGATGCGATTTTGCCAACTATGGGTGGCCAAACCGCACTTAACTGTGCACTGCAGCTAGAAGCTGAAGGTGTACTAGAAGAGTTTAACGTTGAAATGATTGGCGCGACAGCTGACGCAATTGATAAAGCTGAAGACCGTAGTCGTTTTGATACAGCAATGAAGTCAATTGGACTTGACTGTCCTCGTGCTGGTATTGCCCATACAATGGAAGAAGCTTACGGTGTTTTAGACCAAGTTGGCTTTCCGTGTATTATTCGTCCATCTTTCACCATGGGTGGCAGTGGCGGTGGTATTGCGTATAACAAAGAAGAGTTTGAAGACATTTGTTCTCAAGGCCTTGAGTTATCGCCAACTAGCGAGCTGCTAATCGATGAGTCACTAATCGGTTGGAAAGAGTACGAAATGGAAGTGGTTCGTGACCGCAATGATAACTGCATCATTGTGTGTGCCATTGAAAACTTCGATGCCATGGGCGTGCATACCGGTGATTCAATCACTGTTGCACCAGCGCAAACACTGACCGATAAAGAATACCAATTAATGCGTAACGCTTCTTTAGCGGTACTGCGTGAAATTGGTGTTGAAACCGGTGGTTCAAACGTTCAGTTTGGTATTTGTCCAAACACTGGCCGTATGGTCATTATTGAAATGAACCCGCGTGTTTCTCGCTCTTCTGCGTTAGCTTCTAAAGCAACCGGTTTCCCGATTGCTAAAATCGCCGCGAAATTAGCGGTAGGTTTCACCTTAGATGAGCTAATGAATGATATTACTGGTGGTCGTACCCCAGCATCATTCGAGCCTGCAATTGATTACGTTGTGACTAAAGTGCCGCGCTTTAACTTTGAAAAATTTGCTGGCGCTAATGACCGTTTGACGACGCAAATGAAGTCAGTGGGTGAAGTCATGGCCATTGGCCGTACTTTCCAAGAGTCATTACAAAAAGCATTACGTGGACTTGAAGTTAACCGTAACGGTTTTGACCCGATTGTTGACCTTGCATCGCCTGAAGCAATGCAAACAATTCGTCATGAGTTAAAAGAGCCTGGTTGTGACCGTATTTGGTACATTGCTGATGCCTTCCGCGCTGGTCTAAGTCGTGATGATATCTTCAAGCTAACTAATGTTGATCATTGGTTCTTAGTCCAAATTGAAGATCTTATCGCCCAAGAAGCTAAAGTGGCTGAAGTGGGGATGTCAGGTCTTAACGAAGCCTTCTTACTGCAACTTAAGCGTAAAGGTTTCTCTGATGCACGTTTAGCACACATCTTAGGTGTCAGTGATAGCGAAGTGCGTAAAATTCGTGACCGCTTTGATATGCACCCAGTGTATAAGCGTGTCGATACCTGTGCGGCAGAATTTGCCACAGACACTGCTTACATGTACTCAACTTACGAAGAAGAATGTGAAGCCGCGCCATCAACCCGTGAAAAAATCATGATTCTTGGTGGCGGCCCTAACCGTATTGGTCAAGGTATTGAGTTTGATTACTGTTGTGTTCATGCGGCATTAGCATTGCGTGAAGACGGTTACGAGACCATTATGGTTAACTGTAACCCTGAGACAGTTTCGACCGATTATGACACCTCAGATCGCTTGTACTTTGAGCCAGTGACCTTTGAAGATGTGCTTGAAATCGTT
Organism: Shewanella sp. 10N.286.48.A6; assembly: GCF_002873135.1. Classification (GTDB taxonomy): domain Bacteria; phylum Pseudomonadota; class Gammaproteobacteria; order Enterobacterales; family Shewanellaceae; genus Shewanella. The sequence continues at coordinate 165,538 of NZ_MCVI01000021.1, read as the reverse complement.
CGTATTGAGAAGCCAAAAGGCGTTATCGTACAGTACGGTGGTCAAACACCGCTAAAACTGGCACGTGAACTAGAAGCGGCAGGTGTACCGATTATTGGTACAAGCCCCGATGCCATTGACCGCGCTGAAGACCGTGAGCGTTTCCAGCAAGCGATTCAACGTCTTGAAATGAAGCAACCTGAAAACGATACCGTAACAACGGTTGAAGGTGCGGTACTTTCTGCTGCCCGTATCGGTTACCCGTTAGTGGTTCGTCCATCTTATGTATTAGGTGGACGCGCAATGGAAATCGTTTATGACGAGCAAGACTTACGTCGCTACTTCAATGAAGCAGTAAGCGTATCTAACTCATCACCAGTATTGCTTGACCGTTTCCTCGATAATGCCATTGAAATCGATATCGATGCAGTTTGTGACGGCGAAATCGTGGTTGTGGGTTCTATCATGGAGCACATTGAACAAGCGGGGGTTCACTCAGGTGACTCAGGTTGTTCGTTGCCGCCATACAGCTTAAGCGAAGATGTTCAAAACCGTATGCGTGAGCAAGTGGCTAAATTAGCCATGGAGCTGGGCGTAATTGGTTTGATGAACGTTCAGTTTGCGGTTAAAGATGACGAAATCTACATGATTGAAGTCAATCCACGTGCTGCGCGTACAGTGCCATTTGTCTCTAAAGCAACCGGTATCCCGCTAGCGAAGATTGCTGCACGTGTAATGGCTGGTCAAAGCTTAGCATCGCAGAACTTCACTAAAGAAGTGATCCCACCATACTTCTCAGTAAAAGAAGTGGTATTGCCGTTTAACAAGTTCCCAGGTGTTGACCCAATGCTTGGCCCTGAAATGCGCTCTACAGGTGAAGTAATGGGTGTGGGTGAAACCTTTGCTGAAGCTTATGCTAAAGCCCAGCTTGGTGCCACAGCTGAAGTACCTAAGTCTGGCCGTGCATTAATTTCTGTGCGTAACAGTGATAAAGCGCGTGTGGCTGAACTTGCAGCTGAACTGATTGAGCTAGGTTATCAAATTGATGCAACTCATGGCACTGCAGTTATTCTAGGTGAAGCCGGTATTAATCCGCGCCTAGTTAACAAGGTACATGAAGGCCGTCCACATATTCTCGACCGTATTAAAAATGGTGAATACACTTACATCATTAATACCACTGAGGGGCGTCAAGCGATTGAAGATTCTCGTCAAATTCGTCGTGGTGCACTGCGTTATAAAGTGAACTACACCACAACATTGAATGCTGCATTTGCTACCTGTATGGCCCATTCAGCAGATGACCGTAATAACGTCAATTCAGTACAAGAATTGCATGAACGAATCGCTAAAAGTTAATAATATTTAATTTAACGTCGATTCGGTTAAAAAGGCTGCAGTCATGCAGCCTTTTTTATTACTATTTTTTGACACTCACTAGTAACTACTCGCAAGCTTATGTAAGCTTAGCTATCATCATTTGCTAGCCCTTCAGCGCGCGAGACTGTTTTGTTGCCACATGTCGCTATAAGTGAATGTGAGCATGACGACTCGACGTTTAATAATATAGATTTTACTGTGTTGATATGCGTGTCGACACGGGGTGCTTTTGTTTTTAAAGGAGACATAAGACATTATGAATACCGTCCCTATGACGATCATCGGAGCTGAACAGCTGCGTAAAGAATTAGATGAATTAAAATTTGTGCGTCGTCCAAGCATTACTGAAGCTATTGCTTCTGCACGTGAATTAGGCGACTTGAAAGAAAATGCTGAATATCATGCAGCCCGTGAAGAACAAGGTATTTGTGAAGCACGTATTCGTGATATTGAAGGCAAGTTATCAAATGCACAAATCATTGATGTGACATCAATGCCAAACAATGGCCGAGTGATTTTTGGCACAACAGTGACCATTGTCAATGTTGATACCGATGCAGAGTCAACTTACCGTATCGTCGGTGATGATGAAGCAAACATTAAAGAAAATCTTATTTCAGTGAATTCACCGATAGCGCGGGGATTAATTGGTAAGAACCTTGATGATGAAGTTGCCATTACCACACCTGGTGGCACCGCAGAATATGAAATTATCGCTGTAGAATACGTTTAATAAGTTACGACTTAAGACTGGTTTGCTATAGCGATAAAAAAACCACTGCATGGCAGTGGTTTTTTTAGGTCATATTCAATACCAGTTAATCAACAATCGACTAATATTAAGTAACCCAGATGTTTGACGAAATTATTTTGCTTTTGGAACGGCAATTTTCATTTCAGCAGACTGACGGAAAATAACTAAGGTGTGACCGATAAGCTGTACTTTGGTAGATTGAGTTTCGCGAATAATCGCGTCAACTACAGCATTTTTAAGCTCTCTATCAGAAGAGCCTACTTTCACTTTAATTAGTTCATGATGAGTGAGTGCACTATCAATTTCAGCCAGTACACCTTCGGTCAAACCATTAGCACCAAGCAGCACTACAGGCTTTAAATTATGCGCCAGGCCTTTTAAATGCTGTTTTTGTTTGGTTGTTAAGTTCATTTGTACCAACTTTTTAAATGTTACTGTTGAAAAACGGCTATTCTACCCTTATATAAGCATGATGTAACTCCAAATCGTTACGGAATTTAAATGGCAACGAAGAAACGCTCGGCAAGTTCAAGCCGATGGATGCAAGAACATTTTGATGATCACTATGTAAAACTGTCTCAAAAGCGTGGTTTACGCTCTCGAGCTGCATTCAAGTTGGAAGAAATCCAACAAAAAGACAAATTAATTAAACCTGGTATGACAGTAGTAGACTTAGGCGCAGCGCCTGGCGGTTGGTCTCAAATTGCAGTTAAACTAGTGGGAGAAAAAGGTAAATTAGTCGCATGTGATATTTTACCTATGGACCCCATCGTGGGCGTCGACTTTTTACAGGGCGATTTCCGTGAAGAAAAAGTACTTGATGCTTTACTTGACCGCGTTGGTGAAGATAAAGTTGATGTAGTACTATCAGATATGGCGCCTAATATGAGTGGTTCAGATGGTGTGGATCAACCAAGGGCAATGTATTTAGTAGAATTAGCATTAGATATGTGCCATCAAGTTTTGGCATCTAATGGTAGTTTTGCAGTCAAAGTTTTTCAGGGGGAAGGCTTTGATGAATATATGAAAGCAGTGCGACAAGCTTTTACAACAGTGAAAACACGCAAACCAGATTCATCACGACCACGTTCACGTGAAGTTTATATAGTGGCGACTGGTTACAAGTTATAGTAGTCTAACGATTAATTATCGTGGGTCTTCAAGAGGTCTAACAATTTGAGTGACATGGCAAAAAATTTAATTCTCTGGGTTGTCATCGCCGTCGTGTTGATGTCAGTGTTTCAGGGCTATTCCCCCTCTTCTTCGTCAACGCAGAAGATGGATTATTCCGTATTCTTAGATAGTGTCCGAAACGGCAATATCAATTCGGTAGAAATTAAAAGTGATCAACGTACCATTGAAGGAGTAAGACGCTCTGGAGAGAAGTTCACTACAATCATGCCAATGTATGACCAAGATTTAATCAATGATCTTGATCGTAAAGGGATTTCAATGAAGGGCCAAGAAGCTGAAGAGTCAGGCTTCCTAACCCAAATCTTTATCTCTTGGTTCCCGATGCTGTTATTAATTGGTGTGTGGATATTCTTCATGCGCCAAATGCAAGGCGGTGGCGGTAAAGGCGCGATGTCATTTGGTAAGAGTAAAGCCAAATTGATGAGCGAAGACCAAATTAAAACCACTTTTGGTGATGTTGCAGGTTGTGACGAAGCAAAAGAAGACGTAAAAGAATTGGTTGATTACCTAAAAGAGCCAACCCGTTTCCAAAAGCTTGGTGGCCGCATTCCTACCGGTGTTCTTTTAGTTGGCCCACCGGGTACGGGTAAAACCTTACTTGCAAAAGCCATTGCTGGTGAAGCTAAAGTTCCGTTTTTCACTATTTCTGGTTCTGACTTTGTTGAAATGTTTGTCGGTGTCGGTGCATCACGTGTACGTGACATGTTTGAGCAAGCTAAAAAGTCTGCACCATGTATCATCTTTATCGATGAAATTGATGCTGTAGGTCGCCAACGTGGCGCTGGTGTTGGTGGCGGTCACGATGAGCGTGAGCAAACCTTGAACCAAATGCTGGTTGAAATGGATGGTTTTGAAGGTAACGAAGGTATTATTGTTATTGCTGCGACCAACAGACCAGATGTGTTGGATGCTGCATTGCTACGTCCAGGTCGTTTTGACCGTCAAGTGGTTGTTGGCTTACCGGATGTTCGTGGTCGTGAACAAATTTTAAAAGTTCATATGCGTAAAGTACCGTTAGCAGATGGTGTCAAAGCCAGCGTTATTGCTCGTGGTACCCCAGGGTTCTCAGGTGCTGATTTAGCAAACTTGGTGAATGAAGCTGCGCTATTTGCTGCTCGGGGTAATCGCCGCGTAGTGAGCATGGAAGAGTTTGAAAGTGCTAAAGACAAAATCATGATGGGTGCTGAGCGCCGCACTATGGTGATGTCTGAAGATGAAAAAGAAATGACCGCATACCATGAAGCAGGTCATGCGATTGTTGGTTGTTTAGTGCCTGAGCATGATCCTGTGCATAAGGTTACTATTATTCCACGTGGCCGTGCATTAGGTGTGACTTTCTTCTTACCTGAAGCTGATGCAATTAGTCAAAGTCGCCGTAAACTTGAAAGCCAAATTTCAGTTGCCTACGGCGGACGTTTAGCGGAAGAGATGATCTACGGTACAGAGCGCGTATCGACAGGTGCTTCACAAGACATTAAATATGCAACGTCAATTGCACGTAACATGGTGACCCAGTGGGGCTTCTCTGAAAAATTAGGCCCGGTACTTTATGCTGAAGATGAAAACGAAGTATTCCTAGGACGCAGTATGGGTAAAACCCAACATATGTCCGACGATACCGCCCGTATCATCGATGCCGAAGTAAAACACTTAATTGATTCAAATTACGATCGTGCGCATACTTACTTAAATGACAACATGGATATCCTCCATGCCATGAAAGATGCGTTAATGAAATTTGAAACCATCGATGCCGATCAAATTGATGATTTAATGAATCGTCGCGAAGTTCGTCAGCCAGCCGATTGGGATGCTGATGACTCAATTGATGATAAAGATAAAGGCACGCCTGCAAACACGACAGAGACTAAAGCTGACTCTGAAGCTGCAGACGCAGATAAAGCAGATGATAAATCAGAATCGACACCAGATACTGATGCGCCAGCTAAATAACGCTGAGTTAAATTAACGTAAAAAACCCCGAAAGGGGTTTTTTTATATTTATTGCTTTGTGAACAAAAGTATTTTAATTCAGCTAATAGAGTTAAATATTATCTAACTCATTAAATTGAGTATAAGTGAGGTTGTGTGTTTGAACTTAAATCGGGAGATAAAACCCTCTCGCTAGCCAGTCCGATTGTTATGGCTATCATTAATGTAACCCCAGATTCTTTTTCTGATGGCGGTCAACATGCCACGTTTGAAAGTGCTTGTCAGCAAGTTGATAAAGTCATCAGTCAAGGGGCTAAAATAGTTGATATTGGCGGCGAGTCAACCAGACCAGGTGCTACAGAAGTTACTTTAGAAGAAGAGCTCGCTAGAGTTATTCCTGTCATCGAATATACTGCCCAAAACCATGATGTGTGGATTTCAATCGATACCAGTAAGCCGCAAGTCATGGAAAAAGCAGTTGCTGCAGGCGCCCATATTATTAATGATGTTCGTGCGCTACAAGAGCCCGGCGCGCTGGCAATGGCAACTATGCTCGATGTGCCCGTATGTTTAATGCATATGCAAGGGCAACCAAAAGATATGCAAGACTCACCAGAATACGACGATGTTATCCAACAAGTTAATGACTTTTTGTCGCTAAGGGTAGATTATTGTTTAGCAGCAGGTATGTCTCGAGAAAATATCATTTTAGATCCAGGCTTTGGCTTTGGTAAAACTCTTGAGCATAATTATCAGCTGTTAGCCAAGTTACCGGAACTACATAGTTTGCATTTTCCCGTGCTGGTAGGTTTATCAAGAAAAAGCATGATCGGGGATTTATTACAGCGTGATATTAATAATCGCTTAGCGGGTAGTCTTGCTGGGGCGATGATTGCGGCGCAGCAAGGGGCGCAAATTATACGGGTACATGATGTTGAAGAAACCGTGGATGCACTCACTGTGATGTCAGCGACAATGGCAAGTTTACATAACTAACCTTTTCAGTCATTTTAAACATGCATTTTTTGCCTAGGTTACGTTATCAAGTGGTATGAATTCACTTTGAGAGGTACACATGCAGCAAAGACAATTTTTTGGAACTGATGGTATTAGGGGCAAGGTCGGCGCGGGTAAAATGACCCCCGAGCTTGCTCTTAAGCTTGGCTGGGCAGCGGGAAGGGTGCTTTCACGCAGTGGCACCAAGAAAGTGATTATCGGTAAAGACACACGGATTTCGGGTTACCTGTTTGAATCCGTACTGGAAGCCGGCTTATCTGCCGCTGGCTTAAATGTATTATTGGTTGGGCCTATGCCGACGCCAGCTATTGCTTATTTAACCCGAACTTTTAGGGCCGAAGCTGGCATTGTTATTAGTGCCTCCCATAATCCCTATTACGATAATGGTATTAAGTTTTTTTCAGCTGACGGCAGTAAGTTAGATGATGCGCTTGAATTAGAAATAGAGCATGAACTTACCAAAGACTTAGTTTGTGTTGAGTCTCATTTATTGGGCAAAGCGGCAAGAATTGATGATGCAGCAGGGCGCTACATTGAATATTGTAAAGGTCATTTCCCTGCTGAGCTGACTTTAGCTGGGCTTAAAATTGTGGTTGATTGCGCTCACGGCGCAACATATCACATTGCTCCTAGTGTTTTTAAAGAGCTTGGCGCAGAAGTGATCACCATTGGTGATAAACCTAATGGATTAAATATTAATGACAATGTTGGCGCGACATCCATGGCGTCAATATGCGAGCAAGTGCTGCTAGAACAGGCTGATGTCGGCATTGCCTTAGATGGCGATGGTGATAGGATCATGATGGTGGATCACCAAGGTAATGTGATTGATGGCGATCAAATTCTTTATGTGCTTGCCGCTAATGCACTTAATAATGGCACTTTGAAGGGCGGGGTTGTTGGCACCTTGATGTCAAATTTAGGCTTGGAGTTGGCATTTAAGAGATTGAATATCCCCTTTATGCGCTCAAAAGTAGGTGACCGTTATGTCATGGCGTTGATGCGTCAACACCACTGGCGTATTGGCGGCGAAAGCTCTGGACATATACTCGATTTAGATCACGGCACGACAGGGGACGGTATCGTGGCGGGAATTTTAGTGTTAGCGGCAATGCAGCAGCAACAATTATCGTTAGCACAGTTGGTTAAACCGCTAAAAATGTTGCCTCAAGTATTAATTAATGTCACTTTTAATAGTGAGACTGATCCATTATCAGCGTCAGCGGTCATCACTACCCTGCAGCATGTAGAGCAGCTATTAGGTAAAACCGGTCGAGTTTTACTTAGAAAATCCGGCACTGAGCCCTTAATAAGGGTGATGGTTGAAGGTGAAGATGTGGCATTGGTCACATCTTTTGCACAACAGATTGCTGATGCAGTGCAACGCGTTAGTAAATCCTAAATGTTATATATTAATTGTTTATTTATTAATACTTAATCGTACCGAGTAAAAAAACAACACTCTGACACGTTATAGTAATTATTCCTAACTTAGGTATTGTAACTTGTTTGGTGGTTCGTTATTATTCACGCCGCTTTGAAAGGAGACAGTAATGGCACTCAGACGTCCTATGGTAGCTGGCAACTGGAAAATGAATGGCAGTTCGGCTTTAGCCCAAGAGTTATTCAGCAAGTTCGCTACAAAGCTCCAAAATGATTCTGCTGAAGTAGTTTTGTGTCCACCTTCAATTTACCTTGAAAGTGTAAGACAACTACTTGAAGCAAATAAGCAAACCTTAGATGGCGCGCTTGTAAGAATGGGCGCACAAAACCTTAGTCAGCATGACTTTGGAGCCTACACTGGTGAAGTTTCCGGTAAAATGCTAAAAGATTCAGGATGTCGATATGTGATTATCGGCCATTCCGAACGCCGTCGTATGTATGGCGAAACAAGTAATATCGTTGCAGAGAAATTTGCTGCAGCACAGAAACATGGTTTAACGCCGATTCTTTGTGTTGGTGAATCTGGTCCAGCTCGTGAAGCAAGACGTACTTTTGAAGTGATTGCCGAAGAGTTAGATATTGTGATTGAAAAGAATGGCACCATGGCTTTTGATAATGCCATTATTGCTTACGAGCCTTTATGGGCTGTAGGTACTGGTAAGAGTGCAACTCCAGAGCAGGCACAAGAAGTCCATGCGTTTATTCGTCAAAGACTTTCTGAAGTGTCGCCGTTCATCGGAGAAAATATTCGTATTTTGTACGGTGGTAGTGTTACGCCTTCAAATGCAGCCGATATTTTTGCACAGCCAGATGTTGATGGTGGACTGATTGGCGGTGCTAGCTTAAACTCTAGCGAGTTTTTAAGTTTATGTTCCATAGCGATGAGCGCTTAATATTATGTATGAAGTTTTAATTGTAGTTTACTTGGTTGTTGCGATTGGTCTTGTTGGCCTAATCCTTCTTCAGCAAGGTAAAGGTGCTGATATGGGGTCTTCTTTTGGTGCTGGTGCATCAGGAACTCTATTTGGCTCAGGCGGTTCAGGTAATTTCCTGACACGTAGCACAGCTGTGCTAGCGATTGGTTTTTTCACTTTAAGCCTAGTATTAGGTAACTTAAGTGCTAACCATTCAAAGCAAGATGATGCATGGAATGATTTAGGTTCTGCAGTAGAGCAAGTTGAACAAGCTCCTACTCAAACTGAAACAAAGATTCCAGACTAAACAACAAATTGAGGCAACATAGTTTGTTGCTTCCATTAAGTTTTGTCTCTATTAGCTAAGTTAAGTTTCCCTCTCTCAAACTTAACCTCAAATTAGCTAATAGAAAATAGTAACAGTTACATATGCGGATGTGGCGGAATTGGTAGACGCGCCATCTTGAGGGGGTGGTGAGCTATGCTCGTGTGGGTTCAAGTCCCACCATCCGCACCAAATTTGATTAATCAAAGTTAATTGGATTAATCATTGCAAGAGAAGACGTAAGTTAATATAATTGCGCAAGTTGACGCGGGGTGGAGCAGTTTGGTAGCTCGTCGGGCTCATAACCCGAAGGTCGTCGGTTCAAATCCGGCCCCCGCAACCAGCTTATTGTCGATTGATTTTACGAAATTGCGTAAAACATTCTTCAATTAAAAGGTTCTATATTAAGACCTCGTCATTACGGGGTTTTTTGTTATATGGAGCTTGGTAACTCCGTGATTATACGGACTTTTTTGGGGCTTATGCCCTTTTTTTCGTTTTTGGGGGTCATTTTTGGCAACATTAGAAACTAAACTGACAGAAATGCTGACAGTACCTGTTGAGGCTATTGGTTTTCAACTTTGGGGTATTGAGTTTGTCCATGCTGGGCGTCATTCAATATTACGTGTATTTATTGATGGTGAAAGTGGTGTCAATATCGAAGATTGTGCCGAAGCCAGCCGTCAAGTTAGTGCTGTTCTAGATGTTGAAGACCCAATCTCGACAGAATACACATTAGAAGTTTCTTCGCCTGGGGTTGATAGACCTTTATTTACTGCAGCGCAATACGCTGCATATATTGGCGAAGATGCAAAAGTACAATTGACGATGCCAGTAGCGGGTAGTCGTAATTTAAAAGGTGTCATCACGGCAATCGAAGGGCAAATGCTAACGATAAACGTAGATGGTGAAGATTTGATAGTGGCTTTAGATAATGTACGCAAAGGCAACATTATTGCGAAGTTTTGATAGTTTCAAGGTGAACGAGGCAAGACATAATGAATAAAGAGATTCTGCTAGTCGCAGAGGCGGTATCAAATGAAAAAGCCGTCCCGCGTGAAAAAATATTCGAAGCGCTAGAAATTGCTCTAGCCACTGCAACTAAGAAAAAGTATGAAGGCGAAATTGAAGTTCGCGTTGCTATCGACCGTAAAACTGGCCACTACGACACTTTCCGTCGTTGGATGGTTGTCGATGATCAAGGTGAAGCTTTAGAAAACCCTTACAGCGAAATCACACTTGAAGCTGCGCGATATGAAAATCCAGAAATTCAACCTGGTGAGTTCATCGAAGATGAAATCGATTCAGTTGTGTTTGACCGTATTACGACGCAAACCGCGAAGCAAGTTATCGTACAAAAAGTACGTGAAGCTGAACGCGCTCAAATCGTTGAACAGTTCATTGAACGTGAAGGCGAGATTGTTACTGGTGTCGTTAAGAAAAGCACCCGTGAAAGCGTTGTTGTTGATCTAGGTAATAATGCTGATGGTGTTATTTACAAAGAAGACATCATTAGCCGTGAATCGTTCCGTCCTGGTGACCGTGTACGTGCTTTACTTTATGCAGTTCGCCCAGAAGCTCGCGGTGCGCAGTTATTTTTAACGCGTAGCAAGCCTGAAATGATCATTGAGTTATTCAGAGTAGAAGTACCTGAAATCTTAGATGAAGTGATTGAAATCATGGGTGCAGCACGTGACCCAGGCGCTCGCGCTAAAATCGCCGTGAAAACCAATGACAAACGTATCGATCCTATCGGTGCTTGTGTTGGTATGCGTGGCGCACGTGTTCAAGCTGTTTCAAATGAGTTAAGTGGTGAGCGTGTTGATATCGTTATGTGGGATGACAATCCAGCACAATACGTTATTAACGCAATGGCACCTGCTGATGTTGCTTCAATTATTGTTGATGAAGACAACCACTCAATGGACATTGCTGTTGAAGCAGACAGCCTAGCACAAGCGATTGGTCGTAATGGTCAAAACGTACGTTTAGCGACTCAGTTAACAGGCTGGGAATTAAACGTAATGACTGTTGAAGACCTTAACAAGAAGCATCAGGCTGAAAGCGCTAAAATCGTTAACTTATTTGTTGAAACACTTGAAGTTGACGAAGATTTTGCAACAGTACTTGCAGAAGAAGGCTTTACGTCTTTAGAAGAAATTGTTTACGTACCTGAAACAGAATTATTAGACATTGATGGTTTTGACGAAGACATCGTAACTGCGCTACGCGAACGTGCAAAAGCGGCGATTTCAACTAGAGCATTAGCGTCAGAAGAAGCACTTGATGGTGCTGAACCGGCTGCAGATTTATTAGCGTTAGATGGTTTAGAAAAGCATTTAGCATATGTTCTTGCAAGTAAGGGTGTAATTACCTTAGAAGACTTAGCGGAACAAGGCATTGACGATTTAATTGATATTGAAGAATTGACAGAAGAAAAAGCAGGTGAGCTCATCATGGCTGCCCGTAATATCTGTTGGTTTGGCGAAGAAGCATAAGTCGATCAACAGGGGGATTTAATTGATGGCAGATACAAGTATAGATAAATTGGCCGCGGAAGTGGGCAAAAATGTAGACAGACTGATTGAACAGTTTGCCGACGCAGGGATCAAGAAAACCAAAGCTGATTCAGTTTCAGAAGCTGAAAAGCAAACATTGCTTGATCACTTGAAAAAGCAACACGGTGGCGATCAAGCGCCGCAAAAAATGACATTACAACGCAAAACCGTTTCAACACTCAGTGTTAATGCCGGTGGCGGGCAATCTAAAGACGTTAAAGTTGAAGTACGTAAAAAACGTACTTTTGTTAAACGTGACGATAGCGATGCAGCGAAAGAAGCTGAACTAGCAGCGCAAAAGCAGCAAGAAGCAGAAGCTGCGGCGAAAGCTGCTGCAGAAGCTAAGGCTAAAGCGGACGCAGAAGCGAAAGCGAAAAAAGATGCAGAAGCTAAAGCGAAGAAAGAAGCTGAAGCGGCTAAAGCCAAAGCAGCTAAAGCTGAAGATCCTGAGTCTGCTGCTGCACAAGTAGAAGCTGATCGCCTTAAAGCGGTTCAAGAAGCGACATTAAAGAAAAAGCAAGAAGAAGAAGCGGCATTAGCTGCTGAAACTGCTCGCAAGTTAGCTGAAGAAAACTCAAAGCGTTGGGCTGAAGAAGAGCGTCAACGTATTGAAGCTGAAAAGAACGGTGATCACCATGTGACTACCTCTAAAGCGGCGCGTGCTGCTGAAGATACTTCAGATGCTAACGATGAAAAACGTGGCCGTCGTGCACGTAACAAGAATGCTAACAAGAAACGTGGTGGCAAAGGCGGTCGTGATAACCGTAGCAATGCTGCACGTAACAAGAGCACTGCTCCTGAATCTATGGCACATGGTTTCAACAAACCTGTTGCTGTGGTTAAAGGCGAAGTACGTATCGGTGAAACAGTATCTGTTGCTGAACTTGCTCAACGTATGTCTCTTAAAGCCACTGAAATCATCAAGCAGATGATGAAAATGGGCTCTATGGTTACCATTAACCAAATCTTAGACCAAGAAACAGCACAAATGGTTGCTGAAGAAATGGGTCATAAGGTTATTCTTCTTCGTGAAAACGAATTAGAGCATCAAGTACTTGGTGATCGTGATGAAGAAAATGTGGTACTAGAGACTCGTGCTCCAGTCGTTACCATCATGGGTCACGTTGACCACGGTAAGACTTCATTACTTGATTACATTCGTCGTGCCAAAGTTGCTGACGGTGAAGCCGGTGGTATTACCCAGCATATTGGTGCATACCATGTAGAAACTGAAAATGGCATGATCACTTTCTTAGATACTCCTGGTCACGCGGCGTTTACGTCAATGCGTGCTCGTGGTGCTAAAGCAACTGATATTGTTATTTTGGTTGTGGCTGCAGACGATGGTGCTATGCCGCAAACTATCGAAGCGATTCAACATGCTAAAGCTGGTAACGTGCCGTTAATCGTTGCAGTGAACAAAATGGATAAGCCAGAAGCTGACCCAGAGCGTGTTAAGAGTGAATTAGCTCAACACGGTGTTATGTCTGAAGATTGGGGCGGCGAACACATGTTCGTAAACGTTTCGGCTAAAGCGGGTACCGGTATTGACGAATTACTTGAAGGCATTTTACTTCAGTCTGAAGTATTAGAGCTTAAAGCTGACCGTTCAGGTATGGCTGCTGGTGTTGTTATTGAATCTAAATTGGATAAAGGTCGTGGCCCAGTTGCTACTGTACTTGTTCAAGAAGGTACTTTACGCCAAGGCGATATCGTTCTATGTGGTCTTGAGTACGGTAAAATCCGTGCAATGAAAGACGAGAACGGTAAAGCAATTACTGAAGCTGGTCCATCAATCCCTGTAGAGATCTTAGGTCTTTCAGGTGTACCTTCAGCTGGTGATGAAGCAACAGTTGTTCGTGATGAGCGTAAAGCACGTGAAGTTGCACTTTATCGTCAAGGTAAATTCCGTGATGTTAAACTAGCACGTCAGCAAAAATCTAAGCTTGAAAACATGTTCGCGAACATGACCGAAGGCGAAGTGCAAGAACTTAACATCGTTCTTAAAGCAGACGTTCAAGGCTCACTTGAAGCAATTTGTGAATCATTAGCTAAACTGTCTACTGATGAAGTTAAAGTTAATATCATCGCTCGTGGCGTTGGTGCATTAACTGAAACTGATGCTACGCTAGCTGCAGCTTCAAATGCCATCATGGTTGGTTTCAACGTGCGTGCAGATGCACAAGCGCGTAAGACTATCGATTCTGAAAGTGTTGATTTACGCTACTACAGCGTTATCTACGACTTGATTGATGAAGTTAAAGCGGCGATGACGGGCATGCTTGCTCCTGAATTCAAGCAACAAATCATTGGTCTGGCAGAAGTTCGTGATGTATTTAAGTCGCCTAAGATTGGTGCAATTGCCGGTTGTATGGTTACCGAAGGTACCATCAAGCGTAGCGCTCCTATCCGTGTACTACGTGACAACGTGGTTATATACGAAGGTGAGCTAGAATCATTACGACGCTTTAAAGATGACGTTGCTGATGTTCGTAACGGCATGGAATGTGGTATCGGTGTGAAGAACTACAATGACGTCCGAGTGGGCGATCAGATTGAAGTCTTCGAGACGGTCGAAGTGGCCCGAACGCTGTAACACAGAAAGGGCGGCGTAAGCCGCCTTTTTTATTTATATAAGGCTATGGTAACAATATTATGGCAAAAGAATTTAGTCGTACTCGTCGAATCGCGCAGCAGCTGCAACAAGAGCTTGCTATGGTGTTACAGCGCGATATGAAAGACCCTCGCATCGGTTTTGTTACAGTAAACGATGTTGATGTGTCACGAGATTTAAGCTATGCAAAAGTATTTGTGACCTTCTTTGAAGAAGATCGTGAATTAGTCGATCAAAAAGTCGAAGCACTTGCTGCAGCAGCTCCTTACATCAGAACACTAATTGCTGGCCGCATGAAGCTACGTGTTATGCCTGAACTACGTTTTGTCTATGACAGTTCATTAGTTGAAGGTATGCGTATGTCTAACTTAGTAAGCCAAGTGATTACGAGTGATAAGGCAAAGCAAGAAAAGTTTGGTTCTGAAGAATCAACTGACGCTGAAGAAAATACAGAAGGAAAAGACTAATGGCTCGTCGTCGCAAAGGGCGTTTTATTGATGGCATAGTGCTATTAGATAAAGGAACTGGCATCAGTTCTAACCATGCTTTGCAACGTGTCAAACGTCTCTACCAAGCTAACAAAGCCGGCCATACTGGCGCTTTGGATCCATTGGCAACCGGGATGCTACCTATTTGTTTAGGTGAAGCAACCAAGTTTTCTCAACATTTACTTGATGCTGATAAACGTTATTTAGTGACGGCCAAGTTAGGTGAAAGAACTGATACCAGTGATTCTGACGGTGAAGTTGTGCAGATAAGACCTGTCAATTTTACCCAAGAAAAGCTTGAAGTGTCACTTGAACACTTTCGTGGTAAAACCATGCAAGTTCCTTCTATGTATTCGGCATTAAAGTATCAAGGTCAGCCTTTATACAAATATGCACGTGAAGGCATTGAAGTCCCCCGTGAAGCCCGACCAATTAATGTGTTTGAGTTGCTATACGTCGGCTTAGAAGGTGATGAGTTAACCTTAGACATTCATTGTTCTAAAGGTACTTATATTCGCACCATCGTTGATGATTTAGGGGAAATGCTAGGCTGTGGGGCTCATGTCATTATGCTTAGACGTACTCAAGTTGCTGACTATCCATATGAAAAAATGGTGACCTTAGAGCAATTGATGGCGATGGTAGATGAGGCTGAAAAGTCTGAAATACCTTCAAGTGATGTATTAGACCCATTACTATTACCAATGGATACCGCGGTCGCGAACTTTGCTGAAGTAAATTTACCTGAGACCAGTGCTCAGTATATTTTACAAGGCCAACCTGTTCAGGCTGAAGGTGTGCTAGATGATCAACTTCTACGGATCACTTTAGGTGAGTCAAGAAAGTTTATTGGCATTGGCTTTAAAAATGATGATGGCTTACTCGCACCCAAAAGATTAGTGGTTGACCACAGTCAAGAGTAGTGGTTCTAACTTGTTAGTTTAATCTATATCAATCTGTATATTTTACTGTGGCAAGATTGCCGCTGTCGGATATGCAGATTTTTTATTGCGGTAAGCTGCGCTTTCGGTTAATATATCGCGCCCTCAGGCTGAGTTAGTGATCGGCTTGAGATAATTTAATTTTTTCTGGAGATATTTATGTCACTAAGTAATGAACAAAAAGCTAAAATCGTAGCTGAATTCGCACGTTGTGAAAACGACACTGGTTCAACTGAAGTACAAGTAGCTTTATTGACTGCACAGATTAACCATCTACAAGGTCATTTCAAAGAGCACATCCATGATCACCATTCACGTCGTGGTCTACTACGTATGGTTAGCGCACGTCGTAAGCTTACTGCTTACCTTAAGCGTACTGACGTAGCTCGTTATACTGCTCTAATCCAGAAGTTAGGTTTACGTCGTTAATAACGACGTTTAATTTGCTTATTGCTTGCGGTAAGTAGATCAAACCGTAAAAAAGGAGGCTATGCCTCCTTTTTTATTGGCTAAAATAAATGTAGTTTAACTAGCATTCTTGTTTACGCCTGCTCTACCTTTACCTGCTGCTCACCAAAATAGCGCGCTTCAAACTCGTCTTGTGGTAAAGGTTTACTAAATAGAAACCCCTGACCAACTTGGCAATGATGTTGTTGTAGCCATGCCAGCTGCGCTTGGTTTTCAATCCCTTCTGCAACAATATCCAGATTTAGCTGTTGCCCTAGCATTAGAATAGTGGAGGCGATGGCGCCATCATGGGGTAAGTCAGAGACAAAGCAGCGGTCGATTTTCATTGTGGTAATAGGCAAACGGCGTAAATAAGACAAAGATGAATAGCCGGTACCAAAATCATCCACGGCAATACCAAAACCGGCACTTTTAAGTTGTTCGAGTTTAGCGATGGCTTGAGTGATATCATTCATCAGTGATGTTTCGGTTATTTCGATTTCCAATAACTCGGGGCGAATTTGATAACGTAGCGCCAATTGTTTGATATCGGATACCAAGCTTGCATCAGCAAACTGCTGTGAAGCGACATTTACCGCAATGGGAATGACGCGATTGTATTTTTTCTCCCACTCACGGAGCAGCTTACAACTTTGTTCAATAACCCATCTGCCGATGGGAATGATAATGCCAGTTTCTTCAGCGATAGGAATAAACGCCATGGGTGGCACAAGTTTGCCGTCCTTTTGCCAGCGGATTAAGGCTTCACAGCCGACAATTTCATTAGTTTTAAGATCTAATTTGGGCTGAAAATAAACCCTAAATTCATTTCGCTTAAGCGCATTGTGTAAAGAGGCCTCGGTTTTTAATCTAAGAGCGGCATGTTCGGTCATTTGCTGCTTGAAAAAGGCCCACTGGTTTGAACCCGCAGCTTTAGCGCTATACATGGCAATATCGGCGTGCCGGATAAGATCCTCAGCGCCTTGGCCATCTTCAGGGTATATCGCAATACCAATCGAGGCCGCAGGGTGAATCGTATGCTCATTCAGCTGTATTGGCATATTGAGTTGCTTTAACAGCTGTTCAACGAAATCAGCGGCGTGTTGCGGGGTTTTTATATCATCTGCAACGATAACAAACTCATCACCTCCTAGGCGGGCCACGCTGCCTTTATCAGCGATGCCCGATTCTAAAATTCGGGCTATTCTTACAAGGAATTGATCACCGATAGTATGCCCTAAAGAGTCATTTACATTTTTAAATCTATCGAGGTCAATAAATAATAGTGCGAATTGGCGTTTGTGAACGCGCGCACGTTGTATGGTGATACTTAATGTTTCAAGTAATAGGGTTCTATTGGGCAAATTAGTGAGAGGATCTCGGGTGGCCATTTTTCGTAATTTGTTTTGAGCCTGACTGAACTGCAATAAGATTTGATTTAATTTTGTGGAGACAAGTCCAAGCTCGTCATCTTTATGAGCACAGGTTATGGGAATGAGGTTTTCATCCGGTAATTCAGGATCAATGTTATCAATGGCTTCGCTGATCTGCGCGATTGGCTGAGTGAGGAATCGGTGAAACACAATCGTGAGCACTAAAGTGAGCAATAAGGCTCTGGCTAAGGTGGCGATAAAACTTAACTGAAGTCGGTTAAACAAATTATTGGTCATTGCTTGAATATCGTAATGGATAGATAAGGTGCCAATTTGTTGCTGTTTTTTATCGCCCTCAAAATAGTGCGGTCTATACAAAGGTCGTGAGATTTCCTTTAATTCATCAAAGAGCAAGTAACTCAAATTGTCATAGTAAGTTGGATATCGTTTGGCCTGATGACTTGCTTCAACATACAAGGAATTGTCATCTAAGGTGATGATAGCAGAACGAATATCATCAATTTTTACAATACCTTCTAAGTTTTGCTGGGTCTGTTTGTCATCTAAAGCCCACACCACATTAGATATGGTTTGTTCAACAGAATTGACGAGTTCTTGCTGGGAGGCCTGGATTTGCTGTTTGGTGGTAATAACAACCAGTGCAAGCTCGACAATAAAAATAGCAATAGCAAAAAATAATGCTGTGAACACCACTAAATTTGTTTACTTCCATGTCAAAGACTTAAACTGTGGCGGCATTATTTTATTTCCATTTGCAATAACGTTGAGCTTACTTTTGTTGGCGGGCTAACAAAATCTTAAATTACCTAAAAAACCTGCTTGTTATTGTTAGGTATTTTCTACCTTTCACTGTAGATAAATTTGTTCAAAAAGTCATTAAGTATAGCGTTTAGCCCAAGGATTAAAGCCTATTTTTCGGCCAGGGCATTGTTATTATCATTTTATATTGCCATGAGATATGAATTCATATAACCATATCGACCTTAAAAGGCAAAATATAAATTATTTTTTAGACTGATATGGCGATGACCTTTAACTATTATAAAAAATTGAAGTATACTTGTGCGCGTAATTTAAAGGTCAATAATTAAGGAATGGGTCACGTGAATCCAATTGTAAAGAGTTTTGAGTATGGTCAACATACTGTCACCTTAGAAACAGGTGTTATTGCACGTCAAGCTGATGCTGCAGTACTAGCGAGCATGGGCGATACAACTGTCCTTGTTACTGTAGTTGGTAAAAAAGTTGCGGATTTAAGCCGTGATTTCTTCCCACTAACAGTTAACTACCAAGAGAAGACTTACGCTGCTGGTAAGATCCCTGGTGGTTTCTTTAAGCGTGAAGGTCGTCCAAATGAAGACGAAACGCTTATTGCTCGTTTAATCGACCGTCCAATTCGTCCTTTATTTCCTAACGGTTTTAAAAACGAAGTCCAAGTCATTATTACTGTTGTTTCTGTAGACCAACAAATTGAGCCAGACATTGTGGCTATGATTGGTACTTCAGCAGCGCTGGCTATTTCTGGTATTCCATTCAATGGACCATTAGGTGCTGCACGTGTTGGTTATATCAACGGTGAATACTTACTTAACCCATCAGTAGATCAAGTTGCTGAAAGCGACTTAAATCTTGTTGTTGCAGGTACTAAAAGCGCTGTATTGATGGTTGAATCTGAAGCTAAGTCACTTGCTGAAGAAATCATGCTAGGCGCGGTAACTTACGGTCACGATCAACAACAAGTTGTGGTTGATGCGATTGCTGAGTTTAAAGCTGAAGCGGGCAAGCCTACTTGGGATTGGACTGCTCCTGTTCAAGATCAAGACTTAGTTGCTAAAATTAAAGATTTAGCTGAAGTTGGCATGACTGAAGCTTACCAAATTGAAGTCAAGCAAGATCGTTATGCGCAAGTTGGTGTTGTTAAAGCAGCAGCAAAAGCGGCATTAGTTGCTGAAAACGCAGATGTTGATCAACGTGAAGTTGATAACTTACTTGGTAGCTTAGAGAAGAACATTGTTCGTGGTCGTATTATCAGTGGCAAGCCACGTATCGACGGTCGTGAACCAGATATGATCCGCGCATTGAATGTACTTGCTGGTGTACTTCCACGTACTCACGGTAGCTCATTATTCACTCGTGGTGAAACTCAAGCGTTAGTTACTTGTACTTTAGGTACAGAACGTGATGCACAGAAAATTGATAGCATCATGGGCGAGCGTACTAACCGCTTCATGCTTCATTACAACTTCCCTCCATACTCAGTTGGTGAAACTGGCATGGTAGGTTCACCTAAGCGTCGCGAAATCGGTCACGGTAAGCTAGCTTGGCGTGGTATGAATGCCGTTATGCCTTCAGCTGAAGAATTCCCATACAGCATCCGCGTTGTTTCAGAAATTACTGAATCAAACGGCTCAAGCTCTATGGCTTCTGTTTGCGGTACTTCATTAGCATTAATGGATGCGGGTGTACCAATCAAGAGTTCAGTTGCTGGTATCGCAATGGGTCTAGTTAAAGAAGGCGACGACTTTGTTGTTCTTTCTGACATTTTAGGTGATGAAGATCACTTAGGTGACATGGACTTTAAAGTAGCTGGTACCCGTGATGGTATTACTGCTCTGCAGATGGATATCAAGATTGAAGGTATTACTCAAGAGATCATGGATATCGCTCTGCAACAAGCATACGGCGCTCGTGTTCATATTCTTAACGTGATGGACCAAGCAATTGGTGGCGCACGTGAAGATATCTCTGATCACGCTCCACGTATTACGACTATCAAGATTAATCCTGAAAAAATTCGTGACGTTATCGGTAAAGGTGGTGCAACTATTCGTGCACTTACTGAAGAAACCGGTACAACAATTGAATTAGATGACAACGGTACTGTTAAAATTGCTTCTTCAAATGGTGAAGCAACTAAAGAAGCTATCCGTCGCATCGAAGAGATTACTGCTGAAGTTGAAGTCGGCCGTATCTACAAAGGTAAAGTTATCCGTATCGTTGATTTTGGCGCATTCGTTAACATCTTACCTGGTAAAGATGGCTTAGTTCATATTTCTCAAATCAGTGAAGAGCGTGTTGCTAACGTTTCTGACCACCTTGAGATGAACCAAGAAGTTGACGTTAAAGTGATGGAAGTTGACCGTCAAGGTCGTGTAAGACTTTCTATCAAAGAAGCTGTTACTAAAGCAGAACCTGCTGCAGAATAGTTGTTAGATTAACTCAGTTAATCTAATCGATAAAGGAGAGCTAAGGCTCTCCTTTTTTATTGGCAAAATTTAGCCAATGATAAATTTATCTTTAACTGCGTAGCCCTTGGCGCTATTGGTTGATATGATGCAAACTAACTATAGAACCTGATAAGGTATTTAAATGGAACATAAATTACGGACCACTGTGGTAGCATTATGTGTCGGTGCCAGTATGTTATTGTCAGGTTGTGCTTCACTTTCAGGCAATGATAATAGCGCAGCGTCAGGCAAAGTGATGGTTTCTCCCAAAGTGCCTGATTACAAGTTAGAAGTCACTTTAGCTAAGCTCAATGACATTTTAGCCTCTATGGAATTAACCACTGAGCAACGAGCACGCTTTCATTATGACCGTGGTGTTATCTACGATAGTGTTGGCCTACGACTACTAGCTAAAATTGATTTTCACCAAGCGATAAAATTACAACCTAATCTTGCTGATGCATATAATTTCTTAGGGATTTATTACACCCAAGAAGGCGAGTTTGAACCTGCTTATGAGTCTTTTGATGGGGTCTTAGAGTTATCCCCCCAATACGATTATGCTTATCTCAACCGTGGTATTGCTTTGTATTACGGTGAACGCTATGAGTTAGCCACTGAAGATATGCGCACATTTTTGGCCCAAGCACCTGCTGATGGTTATCGTGCTTTGTGGTTATACCTAGTGCAAGTGCCGACAGATCAGCAAGCAGCGCAAGCCGAGCTATTAACTAACCGCCAATCGCTTAACGATCAGGCGTGGTCTTCAGTCATCATTGATTATTACCTTGGTAAGCTGACTAAAGAGCAAGTTTTTGATGCAGCTAAAGTCAACCTGACTCAACCTCAGGAGTATGCTGAGCGTCTGTGTGAAGCCTATTTCTACCTAGCTAAAAAAGCGGTGGAGCAAAAAGATTATCAACTGGCAGCGGATTATTATCGCTTAAGCTTGGCAACAAATATTTATGATTTTGTTGAACATCGTTATGCCAGAATAGAGCTAGCCCAAGCGCTGCAAATACTTGAACAATCTACAGTCGCTAATTAATAATAATTGTTAGCTCAGCACAAAGGCTAATGCATCGGCATTAGCCTTTTGGGTTTTTGAGTTTTTTAAACCATCACCATTTGGGTTTAAGTGAGTTTACCTAGCCAACCTAGATGGGAAACGCTATAATTTGCGCCTTTTTATTATGCTAGGGCAAGTAAACCATGTCAGTTCAAACAGTAGAGGTCGATAAACGTCGTACCTTCGCGATTATTTCGCATCCTGATGCCGGTAAGACCACTATTACTGAGAAAGTACTTTTATTCGGACAAGCAATTCAAACTGCAGGTACCGTTAAAGGTCGTGGCTCTAAACAGCATGCAAAATCTGACTGGATGGAAATGGAAAAAGACCGTGGTATTTCTATTACTACTTCGGTAATGCAATTTCCTTACAGTGATTGCCTAGTAAACCTACTTGATACTCCAGGTCACGAAGACTTCTCTGAAGATACTTACCGTACCTTAACCGCTGTTGACTCATGTCTTATGGTGATCGACGCGGCCAAAGGTGTCGAAGACCGAACCCGTAAACTAATGGAAGTTACCCGTTTACGTGACACACCAATCGTGACATTCATGAATAAATGTGACCGTGATATTCGCGATCCTATGGAAGTGATGGACGAAGTTGAAACTGAGCTAAAAATCGCATGTGCGCCAATCACTTGGCCGATTGGCTGTGGTAAGTCGTTTAAAGGTGTTTATCATATCCATCGCGACGAAGCAATTTTATACCAGTCAGGTTTAGGGCATAAAATTCAAGAAGTGCGTACAGTGAAAGGCCTTGATAATCCTGAACTTGATGTAGCAATTGGTGCTGAACTTGCTGAGTTATTACGTGAAGAATTAGAACTTGTGATCGGTGCATCACATGAGTTCGATTTAGAGGCGTTTCTAGCCGGTAAACTTTCACCTGTCTATTTTGGTACCGCATTAGGTAACTTTGGTGTTGATCATATACTTGACGGTTTAACTGAGTGGGCACCTAAGCCTCAACCTCGCGCCACTGAAGTACGTGATATTCATGCTGAAGAAGAAAAGTTCTCTGGCTTTATCTTCAAAATCCAAGCGAACATGGATCCTAAGCATCGTGACCGCGTCGCATTTATGCGTATTGTGTCTGGTAAGTACGAGAAAGGCATGAAAATGCATCATGTACGTGTCGGTAAAGATGTGCGTATTTCTGATGCGTTAACCTTCGTTGCTGGTGATCGTGAGCAAGTTGAAGAAGCCTACCCAGGTGATATTAT
Source organism: Shewanella sp. 10N.286.48.A6 (assembly GCF_002873135.1). GTDB lineage: Bacteria > Pseudomonadota > Gammaproteobacteria > Enterobacterales > Shewanellaceae > Shewanella. The sequence continues at coordinate 142,631 of NZ_MCVI01000021.1, read as the reverse complement.
CGGTTTACATAACCATGGCACCATTCAAATTGGTGATACTTTCAGCCAAGGTGAAAAAGTTAAGTTTACTGGTATTCCTAACTTTGCCCCTGAAATGTTCCGCCGTATTCGCTTAAAAGATCCGTTAAAGCAAAAGCAATTGCTTAAAGGTCTCGTACAGCTTGCCGAAGAAGGCGCTGTTCAAGTCTTTAGACCGCTAGATACCAACGACTTAATTGTGGGCGCAGTTGGCGTACTGCAGTTTGAAGTGGTTGTTGGACGCCTTAAGAGTGAATATAACGTCGAAGCGATTTATGAAGGCATTAGTGTTTCAACCGCCCGCTGGGTTTACTGTAAAGATGAGCGTAAACTCGAAGAGTTCCGTCGTAAGTGCAGCAGCAATTTAGCCTTAGATGGTGGTAATAACCTAACTTATATTGCACCGACTATGGTAAATCTGAATTTATCCATGGAACGTTACCCTGATGTAGAGTTCGCTAAAACTCGCGAAAACTAATCACTGGGGTGTTTGATGTTAAAAGGCGGTCTAACCGCCTTTTTTATTGGCTGTGATTTAAGCTTGAGGCTAATTTTATTCTATAGTGGCAAGATGAGTAACGTAAAAAGTGCTAAGCAGGTTTGCTGCATTAGCTGTGATTTGCAGTAAAGTTATTTGTTTGAGGGAAAGTGATGATAGATACCCATGCCCACCTTGATCTTGTGGATTTTGACCACGATAGAGCTGCTTTGTTTGCAAAGATGCGCGCAAACGGGATCGACAACGTCATTATTCCAGGGGTGAGTGAGTCATCTTGGGCTAAACAGCTAGAGGTTACCAGCGAGTTTGACTGCTATTTTGCCTTAGGTATCCACCCTTGGTATGTACCTGCTGACATTTCTCAAGCAGTGGCGGCGTTAAATAATCTCATCGCTAAACATAGGCCTAATCCAAGGTTTGTTGCCCTGGGGGAATGTGGTTTAGATAAGCTTCGACATTGGTCTCAATCACAGTTGGATTTACTCGAGGCTCAATTAGCATCAGCAATTGATTGGCAATTACCGGTGATTTTACATGCCGTAAAAGCTCATCCACAGCTATTAGCCATGTTGAAAAAATACCCTAACCCTAAAGGTGGGGTTATTCATGGCTTTTATGGCGCCCCAGAGTTGGCAAAATCTTATATTGAACTGGGCTATAAACTGGGAATAGGTGGGTTAATCATGAACCCTAGCGCCAAAAAGTTACAAAAAACGGTTACAGAAGTTGATATTAAACACTTCCTAATAGAAACCGACTCTCCCAGCATGGCGCCCTATAATTCACCAGATAAACGAAATACTCCGCTTCAGATAATAAGTTTTGTTGAACAGATAGCAAAATTACAAAAAAAAACCACTGTTTTAATTATGGAACAGTTGGGGTTAAATGCTCGACAACTGTTTGAGCTGTAATTCTTTTTTTTTAAACACCGTGGTTGATGGGCGTTGCTGTGGGATAAGATCCTGAAATTAAACTCTAAAACTATGAACTAATCCACGATTTTCATCTGCTCGTCAGTTATAATCACTAACTGAAAATAGGTGAGTTAACAACAATTATACATATCGTTAACAAATTAAAAAAGGGTCGTGATTAATGGATATACTAATGAGTCTAGTAGGTGTGGTTACCATACTAGCAATCGGTTATGCACTATCAAATAACAGAAAAGCAATTAATGTGCGTACTGTTGGTGGTGCTTTAGCTATTCAAGCATTCTTTGCAGGTTTCGTTTTATACGTACCAGTGGGGAAAGATATCTTACAAGGTATGTCAGATGCCGTATCTAGTGTAATTAGTTATGCACAATCGGGCATTAACTTCGTATTTGGCGATTTAGCTCAATTCAAAGTTGGCTTTATTTTCGCGGTAAATGTTTTACCCGTTATCGTGTTCTTCTCTTCATTAATCGCAGTGCTTTACTACTTAGGCATTATGCAGTGGATCATCCGTCTCATCGGTGGTGGCTTGCAAAAAGCATTAGGTACTAGCCGTACTGAGTCTATGTCAGCGACAGCGAATATTTTCGTTGGTCAAACTGAAGCGCCACTAGTTGTTCGTCCATTTATTGCGACTATGACTAACTCTGAATTATTCGCAATCATGGTTGGTGGTTTAGCATCAATCGCGGGTTCAGTATTAGCCGGTTACGCGCAAATGGGTGTACCAATTGAATACTTGGTTGCTGCATCATTCATGGCGGCTCCTGGTGGTTTGATGATGGCTAAACTAATGCATCCTGAAACTGAAGAAGCTAAAAATGACATGTCAGATCTTCCTGAAGATCCTGATAAACCAGCTAACGTATTAGACGCTGCTGCTGGCGGTGCTTCATCTGGTATGCATTTAGCACTAAACGTGGGTGCAATGTTAATTGCCTTCGTTGGTTTAATTGCAATGGTCAACGGTATCATCGGTGGTGTAACTGGTTGGTTTGGTCTTGAAGGTATTACTTTAGAACTTATTCTTGGTTACATTTTCATGCCATTAGCATTCTTAATCGGTGTACCTTGGAACGAAGCGCTTGTAGCGGGTTCATTCATCGGCCAAAAGATTGTTGTAAACGAATTTGTTGCTTACCTAAACTTTGCTCCTTACTTACTTGATGCTTCTGCAGAAGGTTTCAAAGTAGTTGCTGAGACTGGCATGATGATGTCTGATAGAACCAAAGCTATCATTTCATTCGCATTATGTGGATTCGCTAACTTATCGTCTATTGCTATTCTATTAGGTGGTTTAGGTTCAATGGCTCCTAGTCGTCGCCATGACCTTGCTAAGCTTGGTATCCGTGCTGTTATTGCTGGTTCACTAGCTAACTTAATGAGTGCAACATTAGCGGGTCTATTCTTAGCGATTTAATATTCGCTATGGTTTAAACCTAGTTAATAAAAAGGCCGTTATTATTTATTAATAGCGGCCTTTTTTGTGTCTAAAAATAGTGGTTATCCTTGCATTGGCATTATGTGGCGCTGCTCACTTATCCGCTATGGCTATGGCTATGCTAATAGCTGGAATAGCTGGATTAGCTGGATTA
>NZ_MCVI01000021.1:0-138793 GCF_002873135.1 Shewanella sp. 10N.286.48.A6 | reverse complement strand
GGATTAGCTGGATTAGCTGGTTCAATGGTTCCTAGTGGTCACCATGAACTTGCTAAGTTTGATATACGTGCCGTTATTGATAGCTCGCTTGTTAACTTCTTAAGTTCAACATTTACGGGTCAATTTTTAGCGATGTTATAACTCCCATGATGTAAACATTACCAATAAAAAGGTCGTTATCATTTAGTAACGACGGCTTTTTTTTGTCTTTAAAAACAGGCATTCTCAGTGAATTTTACTTAATCAACTTTTGCTACAGCTGTTTATGGTATGTTACTTGCTAAGGTTTTATATAATGATATTGGGCATATAAATAGTTTTATAGATTATTTAATTATTGGTTGTTAGTTAAAAGTAGCGACATTGTTCACGTTTTGGGATTAAGTATTCGTATTTTGTCTTTTTTGTATTGAGCTTTTGGCCGAAATAGGTACAATGCGAACGTTTATAAAAAACGCCATCCATGTAGGTGGTTAAAAACAAATATCAATGGGGTTGATAATGAAAAACGTTAAAACTTTAGCTTTAGCTGCAACAACTGTTGCTGCAATGTCTGCACCAGCAATGGCTGCTGACCGTACCGATTTACGTTCTGGCGATTACAGCTGGATGCAGTTCAACGCAATGTACGCAGTAAATGAGCTTCCACGCGATGGTTCTACTGATAATGGCCATGACTACTTAGAAATGGAATTTGGTGGTCGCGCTGGTATTGTTGATCTGTATGGCTACGTGGATGTTTTTAACATCACTAACCAGAATTATGGCGACAAAGGCGCTGGTGCTAGCAAGATGTTCATGAAGTTTGCTCCACGTTTTTCTCTTGATGCAATCACTGGCAAAGACCTTTCTTTTGGCCCAGTTCAAGAAGTTTACATCTCAACTTTGTTCAACTTCGGTGGCGGCGCTATCTCTGGTACTGATAAAAATGGCAACGTTTACGACGGTGACGTAAACAACGCTTCAGTTGGTATCGGTGCTGACGTTATGGTTCCATGGTTAGGTAAAACTGGCATGAACTTATACGGTTTTTACGACCTAAATGCTAAAGAATGGAATGGTTACCAGTTCTCTGCTAACTGGTTTAAGCCAGTCGTTAACTTTGATAACGGTACTTTTATTTCTTTCCAGGGCTATGTTGATTACCAGTTCGGTGCAGATGAAGCATCTTGGGGTGATGAAAACGGCGAAAATGTACAGAAAGGCTTATCATCAAATGGTGGTGCTGCTTACTTAGGTCTACATTGGCATTCAGATAACTACGCATTGGGTTACGGCTTAAAAGCATATCAAGATGTTTATTTGCTAACTGATGATGGTGCAACTGGTCTAGAAACCACCGGTTTCGCACATTACTTCACAGCAACTTACAAGTTCTAAGATTGCTTGAAAGTATTGAGCCACACTTGTGTGGCTCTATTTTTTTATTAATTTATGTTAGTATTTACTTAAATATACCGTAGAATTTGCTAAAGTGTATTTAGATAAATATTAAGGTCCAAATAAGTGATATTAGCTTGTCATTAATTTGGATTGATTTGCGCGCTAAAACGGATTTTTCGCGGAATGGATGAAACAATAATCTTTGTTTCACCTCTTCCGGTCTTCAAGGATTCAAGTCGTGGTACTCGTTATCAGATTGAATACTTAGTTCAGTAATTTATGAATTTATTTACTGGCAATGCTCGAAGGCCCGGCCCCATCAACACCCTAATGCCAGCTTAATTGCATTGCCATAACAAGATTAATTTATTTTTTGTTTTGGAGAGCACACATGAGTGATTTAAAAAAAGCAGCACAACTTGGCATTTCATTAATGGATTTAACCACATTAAATGATGATGATACTGACCAAAAGGTCATTGATTTATGTCATAAAGCGAATACTGCTGCTGGACATACCGCTGCAATTTGTATTTACCCTCGTTTTATCCCTATCGCTCGTAAAACCTTAAACGAACTTGATTGTGAAGACATCAAAATCGCCACAGTGACTAACTTCCCACACGGTAATGACGATATTGCTATCGCAGTATTAGAAACCCGTGCCGCAGTCGCTTACGGCGCAGACGAAGTTGATGTGGTATTTCCATACCGCTCATTAATGGCTGGCAACGAAAGCTTAGGTTTTGAGCTAGTCAAAGCGTGTAAAGAAGCCTGTGGCGATCAAGCTATCTTAAAAGTGATTATCGAATCAGGTGAGTTAAAAGATGCAGCGTTAATTCGTAAAGCATCTGAGCTTTCAATTGATGCAGGTGCTGACTTTATCAAAACATCAACCGGTAAAGTACCGGTTAATGCCACACTTGAAGCGGCTGAAATCATGTTAACCGTGATTAGCGAAAAGAACACCAATGTTGGTTTTAAACCAGCCGGTGGTGTACGTGACGCGGCTAAAACTGCCGAGTTTTTAGGTTTAGCTGAACGCATTCTAGGTGCTGACTGGGTTACTCCGGCACACTTTAGATTTGGCGCTTCAAGCTTATTAACTAGCTTACTTCATACTCTTGAGTTAGCCGATGCGCCTGCTGGTGCACAAGGTTACTAATCAAAGTTAGTATTGTACGGTTTTGACATAACGATTTAGCATGCACCGAATGGATCATTTTAGCCCATTCGGTGCCTTATTGTTGTAGCAAGATGGCTCAATAAATTCATCTTGCTGGAGGAAGTAGCATGTTTCTCGCTCAAGAAATTATTCGTAAAAAACGTAATGGTGATGCATTAAGCGCAGCTGAAATTCAATTTTTTGTTGATGGCATTACTCAAAATACCGTTTCAGAAGGCCAAATAGCCGCTTTTGGTATGGCTGTTTATTTTCAAGATATGAACATGGATGAACGTATTGCCTTAACCACAGGTATGCGTGACTCAGGTACTGTATTAAACTGGGATGCACTGTCACTTGACGGCCCCATTATTGATAAGCACAGCACCGGCGGTGTTGGTGATGTCATTAGCCTGATGCTTGGCCCAATGGCGGCGGCATGTGGTGGTTATGTCCCGATGATTTCGGGTCGCGGCCTTGGTCATACTGGCGGCACCTTAGATAAATTTGATGCCATTCCTGGTTACCAAACCGAGCCATCAAGTGAGTTGTTTCGCAAAGTAGTTAAAGAAGCTGGCGTTGCCATTATTGGCCAAACCGGTGATTTAGTCCCAGCCGATAAGCGTTTCTATTCAATCCGTGATAATACCGCAACCGTTGAGTCTATCTCGTTAATTACCGCTTCAATTCTTTCTAAAAAGCTCGCAGCTGGGCTAGATGCTTTAGCAATGGACGTCAAAGTCGGTAGCGGCGCATTCATGCCTACTTATGAAGCCTCTGAAGAACTTGCTCGCAGTATTACAGCAGTGGCAAACGGTGCTGGCACTAAAACTACCGCTTTATTAACTGACATGAACCAAGTATTGGCATCATGTGCCGGTAACGCGGTTGAAGTGCGTGAAGCGATTAACTTTTTAACTGGCGCTTACCGTAACCCACGTCTTTACGAAGTCACTATGGGCTTATGTGCTGAAATGCTCGTACTTGGCGGCATTGCGCAAAATGATGCTGACGCACGTACAAAATTAAATACTGTTTTAAATAATGGTAAAGCGGCTGAAATTTTTGGCCGTATGGTATCAGGCCTTGGCGGGCCAGCAGATTTTGTTGAGTCTTATGACAAATATTTGCCACAGGCGAAAATTATTCGTCCTGTGTATGCCAACAAACAGGGTTTTGCTCATAGCATGGATACCCGAGAGTTAGGTTTAGCGGTAGTGACCTTAGGTGGTGGCCGCAGAAAGCCTGGCGACGCATTAGATTATAGCGTTGGATTAACAGAAGTATGTGCATTAGGTGATGAGATATCAGCTGATAAGCCTATCGCCATGGTACATGCTCAATCTGAAGCCGCTTTCGAAGAAGCCTCTGCTGCCGTTCAGCAGGCGATTAACATTGAAGATTCTGCGCCAGAAAAGACGCCTGAAATCTACCGTTATATCCGCGCTTCAGATTTATAATGGAGTAAAAATTATGAAACGTACATTTATTTTAATGTTGGATTCTTTTGGTGTTGGTGCTGCCACTGATGCTGAAAAATTCGGAGATACAGGTTCAGATACCTTTGGTCATATTGCTAAAGCCTGTGCTGAAGGCCGAGCCGATATTGGCCGAAAAGGACCATTAACACTGCCAAACCTGGCAAAGCTCGGTCTAGGCCATTTAGGTTTTGAAAGTACGGGTAAATTCGCCGATGGTTTCGCTGATAATATCGACGTGATTGGCGCTTATGGCCATGCGGATGAATTAAGCTCAGGTAAAGATACGCCTAGTGGACACTGGGAAATGGCTGGCGTGCCAGTTTTGTATGAATGGGGTTACTTTTCTGATTTAACCAACTCTTTTCCAAAAGAGCTTACGGATAAAATCCTCAAACGTGCGGGCTTAACCGACTTTTTGGGTAATTGCCATGCTTCAGGTACAACAATTTTAGAAGAACTTGGCGAAGAACACATGCGCAGCGGTAAGCCAATTTTTTATACTTCAGCTGATTCAGTTTTTCAAATTGCCTGTCATGAAGAATCATTTGGTTTAGAAAACCTATACCGTTTGTGCGAAATTACCCGTGAAGAGCTAGAGCCTTACAATATTGGCCGCGTGATTGCGCGTCCATTTGTGGGCTCGGGTCCTGAAGATTTTGCCCGTACAGGTAATCGACATGATTATGCGGTATTACCGCCAGCGCCAACGGTATTAGATAAGCTTAAAGATGCCGGTGGTGAAGTGGTGAGTATTGGTAAAATTGCCGATATTTATGCTAACAGCGGTATTACCCAGAAATTTAAGGCAACAGGTCTTGAAGAGTTATTCGATGCAACCCTTGAGCAAATCAAGCGTGCTGAAGATAACACCATTGTATTTACTAACTTTGTTGACTTTGATTCCCACTACGGACACCGTCGTGATATTGCCGGTTACGCCAAAGCTTTAGAATACTTTGACCAACGTTTGCCAGAGTTATTAGCCTTACTTAACCCAGATGACTTGTTATTACTGACAGCCGATCATGGTTGCGATCCAAGCTGGGTTGGCACCGAGCATACCCGCGAACGTGTTCCTGTGATTGCTTTAGGCGCGGGGTTAGCTGCCGGTTCATTAGGCCGTAGAAACAGTTTTGCCGACATTGGGCAGTCTATTGCGACGTATTTTAAGCTTGAACCTATGGATTATGGCGAATCATTCATTAATTGATGATTCAAATGCTATCTACTAAGGTTAATCTGTTAATAAATATAGTAGAATCACGTCCGGCAGCGAAGGGGATGACTTTGCTGCCCACATATAAAGATATACGATAAAAATATAGGGGTTTTTCCATGGCTACACCACATATTAATGCTGTTGACGGTGCATTTGCTGAAACAGTTTTATTCCCAGGCGATCCATTACGTGCAAAATATATTGCTGAAACATTTTTAGAAAATGTAGAGCAAGTTACTGATGTACGTAACATGCTTGGTTTTACTGGAACATATAAAGGTACTCGCGTATCTGTAATGGGTTCTGGTATGGGTATTCCATCATGTTCTATTTATGCGCATGAGCTTATTTCTGATTACGGCGTTAAAAACCTAATCCGTGTTGGTTCTTGTGGCGCAATTAGCACTGACGTAAAAGTGCGTGATGTGATTATCGGAATGGGCGCTTGTACTGACTCGCAAGCAAACCGTTTACGTTTTAAAGGTCAAGATTTTGCTGCGATTGCAGATTATGGCTTAATGAACGCAGTGATCGAATCAGCTAAAACGCACGAAACTAAAGTGCGTGTAGGTAACGTTTTCTCTGCTGATTTATTCTACACTCCAGATCCTTCAATGTTCGATACCATGGAAAAAATGGGTGTACTTGGGGTCGAAATGGAAGCGGCAGGCCTTTACGGTGTTGCACACGAACTTGGCGCTAAAGCATTATGCGTAGTGACAGTTTCTGACCACATCAGAACCGGAGAAAAAACCACTTCTGATGAACGTCAAAATACTTTCAACGAAATGATTATCATGACATTAGATGCAGTAGTTACTCTGTAATTTAACGTTTATTATTTCGTAAAAAAGCGTAACTGATTTATCAGTTACGCTTTTTTTTAATGGTTAACTGGGTTTACTTTTATCATCAAGTCTGAGGTTTTCGGCTTCTAGTATCTCTTGTTTAAAAGTCATATTTTCATCGCTATCAGACTCTGTTATCAGTGAGGATTTTGGGTTAGCGCTTTGGTCATCCATATCTGCCGGTTCAGTCCGGCTATCTTCAAGTTGATGCATTTCTTCAGACAAGCTTTTTTGCACTAATTGGCTATTTTTACGTCCTTGTTTGGCGCGAGTTTTACGTCGGTCGAAATCTGCGCGTTTAAACGAAAAGACCCGCGACAGCAGCAAACCAATAATACCTGCAATAATCAGCATAATTTGTTGTTGCTTCATATTTTCTTGATAGTGGCTTTTTAATTCATCAAAGAAAATATGTAAGTTTAACCTCACCTCGATATAGCCTAAGTTATTGTCACCTTGAAGCACGTTTTCAATTAAAGGTGGGTAGGGCGATAACATCTCAGTTAGTACTTTATCATCGGCGTCAAATTCGATGTCTGATACGCTTTGGGCAAACGCCAGCCTTACCCCTTGAGTACTGTACATGTTCACTGACATCACTTTTGGGTCGAGCACGAGCGCATTGGCTAGCCATTGTAGTTGCTCATCATTTTGTAGATGCATTGCTGGGGCTGCGCCATTGGCCACTTGTTGAGCTAATAAGCGCGCCATGATTTGGGTTTGCGAACTCAGCAGTTGCTGACCGTTATTAAGGCTCGACTTCCATAAATGCACTAAAGCAAATAATAAAATTACAGCAATGCTGATTTGAATTAATCTGCTGATTTTTTGGCTTTTTTTAAGACCTTTAACAAAAATCACTTTAATCCTTGGTCATTTTTCTATTTAATTAATACTAATCGAAATAATTCATTGTAGATAGTCGCAATCATTGGGGAAATGCAGTCCATGGAAACTCAGGTAAATATTCAGCCATTAACGTGGTTATTCTCAACATTTGATGCGACGTATAGCCATAATCATGTCACTTTAACTCGTTATTTTGAAGACGAGTATCTTAACAATGTTCAGGTTAAGTACCCTTATCGTTTTAGAGTGGTATTTGAAGCGCAATCTTTTGGGGCCATTAATGACTGGCTGGCAAAGTTAACCCAAGACTGCGCGATTACGCCTTTGATGAGACATAACGATTTACAAGGTTTTGAACTTGCCTCAACCTCAGTTTTAGGGACACTGATGAGTCAATTTCCGCAGCAGGTAAAAGCAGAACTTCTCAATATAACCGCGCCGCTAGCGAGCTTATTTAAACCGGGTCTATTAGTGATGGATATGGACTCCACCGCGATTCAAATAGAATGTATTGATGAATTAGCTGTGATGGCTGGCGTGGGTGAGGCGGTATCAGAAGTCACCGAAAGGGCCATGCAAGGGGAATTAGACTTTGAAGAGAGTTTACGCTTAAGAGTCAGTAAGCTTGCAGGCGCCAATGAGAGTATTATCAGCACTTTATGTGAGCAACTTCCTTTGATGCCAGGACTTAAAAGCCTAGTGGCAGAACTAAAGTCTAACGAGTGGAAGTTAGTGTTAGCCTCGGGCGGATTCACCCCATTTGTGGGCTATTTAAAAGATTTACTGGATTTAGATGCCGCTTACGCCAATGAGCTGGTTATTGAAGCGGGTAAGTTAACCGGTGAAGTAACAGGTGATGTGGTTGATGCCCAATATAAAGCCAATGTGATTGATAAGTGCAGTGCCACTTGGCAAATTGCTGCAGGGCAACGGCTGGCCATTGGCGATGGCGCCAACGATATTCCTATGGTTAATGCTGCTGATTTTGGTATTGCCTTCCATGCTAAGCCGAAACTGCTTGCTGCAGCCGATGCGAGTATCAATAACTTGGATTTACGCTGCTTAGTGTATTACTTGCAAGCCTAAAAACACTGCAAGCATAATGTTAAATGACGGTTTAACCTAAGTGACTAAAAGCTGCCGATACCAGTATCAATAACTTGGATTTACGCTGCTTTGTTTATTACTTTGTGTATTACTTGCAAGCCTAAAAACACTGCAAGCATAATGTTAAATGACGGTTTAACCTAAGTGACTAAAAGCAGCCGATGCGAGTATCAATAACTTGGATTTACGCTGCTTAGTGTATTACTTGCAAGCCTAAAAACACTGCAAGCATAATGTTAAATGACGGTTTAACCTAAGTGACTAAAAGCTGCCGATACCAGTATCAATAACTTGGATTTACGCTGCTTTGTTTATTACTTTATGTATTACTTGCAAGCCTAAAAACACTGCAAGCATAATGTTAAATGACGGTTTAACCTAAGTAACTAAAAGCTGCCGATACCAGTATCAATAACTTGGATTTACGCTGCTTTGTTTATTACTTTGTGTATTACTTGCAAGCCTAAAAACACTGCAAGGGTAAAGAGCTGCAAGCATCAATGGCATCGACTCTTAGCTGTTTAGATATTGGCTGAGAGCACTTTTAAATGGTTCACTTTAAGTGAGCCATTTTTTATCTTGATTAGGCTCATTACTCTAATTAACTTGTAATTAACATTTGCACTGATTACCGTATTAAGTTCATACACTCAAAATAGTCATATTCATTCCCATGCAGCAGTCATATTTTATTCCCTATCGAAATGGTCGCCTTCATATTCGGCATATCAAAGCAAACCCTAGCTTGGCTAAAGGCATGCCAATTTTGATGTTACATGGCGCAATGTCAAATGGACGGGTATTTTACAGTGCCTCGGGCAAAGGCTTAGGTTGCTATCTTGCTAGGCAAGGTTTTGATGTGTATATACTCGATACGGCAGGCAGAGGCTTAAGTGAGCCTAAAATCAGCGCGGCCTATTCCTTAGGTCAAACCGAAGTGATTTTAGAGCAGCTGCCCCTTGCCAATGAGTTTATTTTATCGCATTCATCAGCAAGTAAAGTGCATTGGTGCGCGCACTCATGGGGCGGGGTGTTAATGGCGAGCTGTTATGTTCGCTTAGCTAAGGTGCGTACTCAAGTGGCTTCATTTGTCACCTTTGGTAGTAAAAGAACCATCAAAATTAAATCTCTGCGTAAAACCATGATGGTGGATTTATTTTGGAATCGGTTGGCGCCATTTTTGTCAAAAGTGGATGGCTATTTAGCGGCAGATAAATATCGAATGGGTATGGACAATGAAAGCCGGCAATCATTAAGGCAAACCATAGATTGGGTAAAAGGTGATTGGGTAGATTGCCATGATAACTTTGATTATGCCGCTGCAGCTAGGCAGGTGACTTGGCCGCCTTGTTGGTTTTTAGCCGCTAAAAAGGACCGCGTGTTAGGTAACCCTTCAGATGTGCAAGATATGATGGGTGAGTGTCAGATGGTGGCAGCTGAGTATACTTTACTGGCTAAACATCGCGGCTTTAAGCGGGACTACACCCATGCAGGCATGTTAACCGACAAATCCGCAGTAGATGATCATTTCCCGTTAGTGAAAAGCTGGTATGACAGTTTGGCTAAGTAGCAACTTAAAAATAAACTGCAGCGATAAGCGCTAGCTGAAGTAATACAAACCAAGTGATTGCAATATATACTCTATTAGCGCTGTCGAGATTAGTGTATCAATTTGGTTTAGCATTAGCGCACTTTTGGTTTAGCATTAGCGCACTTAGGCTAGGAGCCTTCAAGTTTTGAGCAACTCAGGTTTTGAGTCATTCAGATTTGGGGTATTTAGACTTGGTGTAACTCTGGATATCTCATTTCAACTTCAGCACTAATCTCTAACAGTTCTCCGGCTCCTAAAACCCGCCATAACTGGGCTTCAAGCTGTTTTGCTCTGTGGGAAGCATGGGTGGCAATATATTCCATTTCGCGGCGAATATAGCTCATGTCTGGCTTTTCAGTTGCGCCATAATAAACTCGTAATGCCACAAAGCGGCCAACAGTTTTAGCGTGGCGCACAAAGGCAATTTGAGCATCTCGGCTAGCGAAGTCGTTGACTAACTGAGATTGAATGTTAATTGCTCCTCTACCTTGACGAGACACCTGCAGGAATATCTCTATATATTTCAGGCCATCAATGGGCTTCATTGCTCGAACTGGATTAATAATTAGCTGCTTAAACTGGCTTTCATTAAATAATGGCGTCAAATTATAATTTAATGGTTTAGTGGAGCCAGCGGCAAATAGATGGCTAATAGCATCAGTTTTAACGCCGATCCCTAAGCATGATAGTTGCGCCGATTTTTGCGTTTTTTCTACAAAAAAGGGCACATTAGCCAGCTGTCTTAGGAGTAAGTTTTTCATGCCATCGGCTAGCTCTTTTAACTCGCCTTCACTATCTGATAATTGCTCAAGTTTATCCCGATTATGATTAATGAGTTTATTGATAAACTCAACTCCAGCATGGGGTTCGTGACCAATGTTGGCCGACAAATGCAGGGTTTGGTCATGATTACGGCTGCGGATCAATCGATATGGCAAGTTTGACAGTGATGTCTTGCCTGCAATTTGCTGCAGTTTAGGGAAACTAAGTAACACATCTGTAGGCTTCTTGAGGTTAAGATTATCTTCTAAAGCAAGCTGCAGCCCACGGGTGGATATATCATGGCTTATCCCACGGGTTTTATGGTTGTTGTGCTCAATATCTACCAAGGTTTTAAAGGCATAGCGCGCTTCTCGTCGTCGCTCGCTAAAGGGCATTGATAGACGTTTTATGCTGTTTTGTTTGAGCTTAGTTTGGTTAAACTTTTTAAGCTTATTGACGTTATCACTTGGGTTAAACCAGGTTTGATAATCGGATTGAACCTGCTCATTGGTTAAATCGATTAACTGCAGCACGTAGCTAAAGCCTGCCAGTTGTTGCTCTACTAGCGCTGAGTAGTGGGTTTCATCCCCTGGTAGCGTCGAGGTTTTATAATTCAGTTTATGGTCAATGCTTTGTTGGCTTACTTTGAACACTCGCCAACTAGTTTTGCTTGCGCCAAAGCCAAGGAATAACCCTAAGGCATCATGTTGCTTTAACTCATAAAGCGAGGCTGAAAAGTATTGGATTGTGTCGTTTGCTTGGTAGGTGAAGCAAAAAAATAAACTATGGTCACTGTCTTGTGGGTGCTTAATGAGATTGACTAAGCGATTATTGGTCAGTAAACCGGGTAGCTGATTAATCTCTTGCTCATCTTGAAAATATTGTAATGAAGCTTGGTTGCCTTGACTTAATAGCAAATGGCTAATGGTCGGTTTACCGTCATTTAAACTGATATAAATGGGGAGGTGAGCTAATAGTGGTAAATAATGGCGTTCAAACCCAAGCCCGGTTGCATTGACAATCACATCGTTGACATCCACTTTATAGCGAAAGCGGTAACTGCGGATCAGCTGGGTTAATAAGTTATCGAGCTCGTTACTTTCTCCAATACGGCATAGGCGCAATATGGCACTATCATCTTTGTGTTGTATATCGACGATTTTATAGTCGATGCCTTTTTGGAGATCGTCAAAAAAATACTCTTCGTTTAATTCAAGTAATTTAATACGCAGCGGCTTATCTTGATCAAAGCGAATGTCAGCAGGTAAGCGAACTCTCGCGCCACCGACAGATAAATCTAAGCTGGCGCCATTAACTTCGGGGCCACCTGTTTGTGAGGCTGAAATACGAATACTGTAATTCATTCGCTCTTCGCTACGATTAAAATAGCTGCCTAAAACCACCCCAGGCACGATTAACTGGGAGGTTTGTGCTACGGGTTGCTGATTGTTTTGGCGGGCTTTTTCTTTGCGTAATTTGTGCTGGTTGAGTACATGCTCATAAACGCCAACGATATACTTATTGCGATACAGCTGCAGTGCCTCTAGCAAGGAAAGCTTTGCTGGCTCATCGAGAAAATGACGTAGTTTTCCAACCTGAACCTCTTCACATTCAAGATCGCTTTTATCACGTAAATCAATGATCCGAGTACAAATCACCGCAATGCGATTTAATTCCATTTTCAATAAAAATCGAGTCGAGTTTGATTCGTCAGCCGTAAACATTTCAAAGGCATCCTTAAAATCAGGTTCCATTAAAAGTGGCTTTAATTGCTCTATAAGCTGACTGTGCTCTTCTAAACTCATGGCTTCTTTTCTATTGAGGGCTCAGATAAAGGTGATAATTGCAGGCTCGACTGGTAATCTTATCGGCTAGCATCAGGCTTACTTTATACAAAATTAGTCTAGGTGTCTGTTAAAGCTAAGGTAATAATGCGATTTTGGCGCCATTAGCTTAACAATTGAGCTGTGTAAATTTAATAAATTAATAAGTGCTTAAATCCCATAAGCAGCAATCTGACAAAAGTGATCTATGGCAAAAAATAAAACAGCGTATGTGTGTAATGAGTGCGGACAAGATTTTCCTCGCTGGCAAGGACAGTGCAATGCCTGCCAAGAGTGGAATACCATATCAGAAGTGCGCATTTCTGCGGTTAAATCGTCGACCAATTCGGTAGCTGGTTATGCAGGCTCTGTCGGCGGTGGCTCAAAAAAACTTCATGAAGTGGAAGAGTTTGAAGCCCAAAAAATGCTTACCGGCATTGGTGAACTTGATAGGGTCTTATGCGGTGGCTTAACCACAGGCTCAGTGAATATTATTTCAGGCGATCCTGGTGCAGGTAAAACTACTTTACTGTCCGATTTAATTGCCCGCATGTCACAAGTTATGCCTTCATTATATTGTACTGCTGAAGAGTCACTATCGCAGTTCAAAAATCGTGTTAACCGCTTAAAGCTCAGTTATAACGAAGAGAACCTATATTTAATGGCTGAAACCAGCGTTGAGGCGATTATTGCTGAGCTGGACGCTAAACAGGTAAAGTTTGCTGTTATCGACTCAATCCAAGCGGTGGTGTCTGAAAGCGCCAATGGCAGCCCTGGCTCGCCTTCACAAGTCAAAAGCTGCGCGCAGGCATTAACCCAGTATTGTAAGCAAAATAATGTCACCATGTTTTTAGTGGCGCACGTTAATAAAAACAATGAAACTGCCGGCCCGCAAACGCTTATTCACATTGTCGATTGTCTGACCCATATTGAATGCAATGACGGCCAAATTAGAACTCTAAGAGCCAATAAAAACCGTTTTGGTGATGTGGATACCGTGGGCATTTTTAAGATGACCGAGCGCGGTATGATAAGTGTTGATAATCCCAGTGAGATATTTCTCTCTGGCTCCACCACTGAATCACCTGGCGCGGCCATTACCTGTATCCGTAAAGGCAACCGTAACTTATTGCTAGAAATTCAATGTCTAACCACTGAGACTGAAGGCGAGTTTCCGCAGCGAGTTTGTGTTGGCTTGAACATGAACCGGATTAAAATGCTCACGGGGATATTACGCAAGCATACTCGCACCAAGATTTATCATGATACTTATTTTAATTTGGTGGGTGGTTTGAAGATTGATGAATCAGAAACCTGTATTGATTTAGCCTTGGTGACGGCATTACTCAGCAGTTTAAATGACTTTGTGGTGCCCAGAACCACCTGCATTATGGGAGAGCTAAGTTTAAATGGTGATGTTAGGCCGATTGATAGTGGTGTGCCGAGAGTAAAAGAAGCGGTGCAACATGGTTTTACCGAGGTGTATATTCCCCATCGTAACTACCATAAATCAATGGAAGGGCTAGGCGCTAAAATCCATCCGATTAAAACCATTCATGAGTTATTAGAACTGATTAACTAAATTGATTAACTAAATGGATTAACAAAACTTGTTAAGCATTAAAAAAGGAGCCAGTGGCTCCTTTTTTGTATTTACTTTAAGACTCGAATCAAGCGACTAAATCAGTAAGTGTCCGCAAAGGGCGATAACCGGTAATGTCACTAAGGTACGCAAAATGAAAATCACAAACAACTCGAAGAAGTTAACTGGGATTTTACTGCCAATAAGTAATGCACCGACTTCACTCATATAAATTAATTGGGTTACTGATAGGGCTGCAATCACAAAGCGAGTTAAGTCTGACTCAATTGAGCTGGCTAAAATTGAAGGCAAGAACATATCAGCAAAGCCAACCACAATCGTTGTCGATGCAACATCGGCTTCTGGTATTTGCAGTAATTCGAGCAGTGGAATAAATGGCATACCTAGATAATTAAAAATCGGCGTATTTTCAGCTAATACCAATGCGATGGTACCAATGGCCATAACCACAGGAATAATACCAAACACCATATCAACCACGTTCTTAACGCCTTCAGTTAATAGCTGTTTAACCCCACCAGCGCGCGAAGCTTTATTCATCGCTTGCTCAAAGCCCCAAGACATTACGCCATGACCTTGTGGGATCATTTCATCATCTGGGTGACGTGGGGTGTTGTCGATATATAAATCTTTTTTCCATGATAGCGGTGGTAATTTAGGCACTATGATAGCGGCAACAAAACCAGCGAGACAAACGGTTAAGTAAAAAGGCACAAATAAGTGCTCAAGTTTAACTTGAGAGATAACCACTAAGCTAAAAGTAATGGAAACAGCTGAGAAGGTAGTACCAATTACGGCCGCTTCACGCTCGGTATAAAGACGGGTTTCATACTGCTTGTTGGTCATTAAAATACCAACACTGCCATCGCCTAACCATGATGCCATACAGTCAATGGCACTTCTTCCTGGAAGGTTGAAGATTGGACGCATTAATTTGGTCAGCATGGTACCGAAAAATTCTAATAGACCGAAGTTAAGCAGTAACGGCAGCAGCATGCCTGCAAAAATGAACACTGACAGTAGTACTGGTAATAGGTCATTGAGTACCAAGGCACCGGTATCAGCTGAGTAAATCACTTCTGAACCGATCTCTAAGTAGGTTAATACAATGAATATTGCCCCTAAGACGCGTACTAATAACCAAAATGGTGAGACATTCAGCAGCGAATGCAAAAACGGGCTCTTACGAACTAACTTTGGGTTTATTAGTTTAGTAAGCACCGACACGATTGCCATAAAGACTACGATACAGGTTACGATTAAAGGTAATATATCGGCGAATTGGTTTTGTACAAATTTTGATACGATAGCAATCGGAATGGTGATTGAGCCGTCGTAGCTAATAGGTGTCATAAACAATAACAATCCGATAAGTGACGGAATGATAAAGGTAAGTATCGTTTTGAGATTATATTTTGGTTTTTCTTGAGTCACTTTGTCTATGCCTTACCAATTAACTAAATAATCATGGTTGAGTTAATCAAACCGTCTTATGGGAAATGCTGTATGTCCATTCATAGGATATCTAAGCGAGGCAAGGTTACCTGCTTATCTATTCTAAGTAAAACTATTCACTAAAACGAATAGTTATGGGCTTTTTATGCTTATCTATATTGTATCGTTTCCCAACCGAATTGCACGGATTATTTTGTTTGTAATCATGGTGTTATGCAGTTGTTGTTACTGTGATGTTTTGTTATTACAATGGGTGAGTGGATCGTTGTAAGGTTGTTTGGGTCGTGCCCTCTATATTGACGTGGTTAATTGACTGAATACTAAACATTAGATGTCGATAGCGTTTTTATCAAAGGCGATTAAGTATGATAGAGCCTAATTTACAAGGAACAAGATACGCTGTGATAATAAGTAAAACGGAAAAAATTGCTCGATTAGCTTACCTGTTTGGTTTATTAGGCTTGATAGGGCTTTTTATCGGCATAGGTTTATCTGTGTTTATTGAGCATATGCAGCATGGTGATAAGTATAGTTTACTGCAATTTTCAATCAGTGAACTGGGGACTTACAACCGCTCTTCTTCTGCCTTATTGATTAATGGCGGGCTATTTTTTGGTAGCTTAAGCCTGACGATGAGTGCTTTATTTGGCCTACAAATAAACCGTACCATTACTGGTCGGTTATTTTGGCTGGCTCTTATCGTGACTTTTCTTGCCCTAGCTGCCACAGGGCTGTTTCCCCTTAATGTTTACCATTTACATATTCAAGCCGTGTCTATTTTTATTTACTTTGGCTTAATCAGTGCGCTACTGGGACTGGTTAACGGGATCATTATGCGCCAAGCCCAATATATGCTGCCATTGGTGTTTGCTGGTTTGATTGCGGTGATCCACGGCGCGATTTTAACTTGGCCATATTGGGGTGGGAGTTTAGGTGAGAACCCGCTCTCTGAAGGACTACTATTTCAAGCCATTGTGTCGCAGTCTCCTAAGCCACAAACTTGGTGGTTATCCATCTTATTTTGGCTAAGCATCATAACTACATGGCTGTGGGTTTTGAGCATTTGCCGCTGCTATTTTCTGCCCCAGGGGCAAAGTAAAGCAGATAAGCCTAAGCCAAAGATATGACTCTTGGGCAATTGTAAGTAAGAGCCTTGTAAGTAAGAGCCTTGTCAGTAGGAGACTTGTTATAAGAGCCTTGTAAGTAAAAAGACTTGTAAGCAAAGAGGCTAAAGCTTACAGCGTTATTCACTGCCTTGCATTAGCCCCGATTACTAAGGTGTTAACTAGATTTTTTGTAAACCAGCGCCGCCGAACCAATAGCCATTACAGGATTTTTTGTTAGCAAACTCGCGAGTTTTCATCGCCATATCATCTTGAGTCTCATCACTGTTTGCTAAGCGCTTTGTGAGTTCATCTGCAAGCTCAATACAGGCTAATTGGCTAGGTGATACTCTAAAGTAGTTCACTCCCATTTGCTGCATTTGCATCATTTCAGCGGTTAAATCAACAAATGAAGCCGATTGAGTTTGGATGCCATTTAATCTCAGTAAATCCTGATGCTCTTGCGTTTGCACCAAAATCCCCTTTGGGTGTTGCTGACAAATGGTCTCACAATTGTCTTTACTCAAATTAAAGTGTTTGGCAGTAAAGCAGCGCGCCGAATGTGCCAGTGGCATATAACCATGGCCCATGACTTCCACTTCAAATTGCGGCGTGTTTTCGCCCTCACCAATCACGGTTTTAAGCCATGACTTTGATAATTCAAATGGCATAGCAAAGCGTTGCATACCCATTTTATGCAAAATATCTAAGCTGGCTCTATTGTAATTATTAATGGTTGGGCCACAAATGAACGGCAGTTTGGCCTCAGAGGCCAATTGCACGCCTGCCATATCGTTGGCTTCAATAATAAACTCGCCATTATCGATATACTTTTTAAGTTCGCCAAGCTCAGATTGTGCCTCGATTAATGCCATGGTTGAAAGCACCACATTTTTGCCAGACTGCTTGAGCATAGTGGCAATGTCGAAGTAATCTTTAAATTTCATTAATCGACGTCTGCTGCAGACGGTTTCACCTAAATAAATAGTATCAACTTGGCTTTGCGCTGCCCTGTCATAAAATTGTTCCGTGGTGTCTTTGTCCCAGCAATAGCTAATGGCGCCCAGTGAGATTTTCATATTGTTATTTACTGCCATTGCCGCTCGTATGCTCCTAATGTGGTGACTTGTCCTTCAGATACCTTGGCTAAGGTATGATTCCATCTGGCTTGCTCTTTAAAGGCGCTAGGATTGTTTTGATAGCTATCAATCGCTTCACGCCAAACCCGCGTTACTTGCTCTACATATGCAGGGCTGCGTTGACGGCCTTCTATTTTTAGCGATTTGATCCCAGCTTGGGCAAGTTGAGGTAATAGGCTTAAAGTATTTAAGCTGGTGGGCGACTCTAACAGGTAATCGGCTTTGGTATCCGCTTCGGCAATGTAGCGGCCTTTACAGACCACGGGGTAGCCAAGTTGTTGGTCAATACCTGTGGTATCAATCAGCACGTCATTTAGCCTAGTTAGGCATTGGTTGCCTTGCTCTTGCCATCTCACATCTTTTGCTGGCGAGCAAGACCCGCCTGTATTAGGTGATTGGCCAGTGACATAAGACGATAAATGACAACGTCCTTCAGCCATAATACACAAGCTACCAAAGGCAAATACTTCTAACTCTACCGAGCTGCATTTGGCTAGGTCACGCACTTGCTTCATTGATAACACTCTAGGTAATACCGCGCGTTCAATATTAAAATTTTGCTGATAGAAATCGAGTGCGGCTTGATTGGTGGCCGAAGCTTGCACTGAAAGGTGCAATGGCAAATGTGGATAACGGTTGCTGGCATAATGAAGCAGGGATATATCAGCGGTAATAAGTGCATCCATTTGCAGCTGGGCGGCTAAATCAATCGCCTGATACCAGCGGGTTTCCTCTCCAGGTTTTGGATAAGTATTTAACGTTAAAAATACTTTTCTGCCTTGGGCATGGGCAAGCTTGGTGGCTTGTTTTAGTTGTTCTGGGGTGAAGTTTAAACCTGCAAATGAACGGGCATTAGTATCATCCTTTAAACCTAGATAAACGGCGTCAGCGCCCGCTCTAAAAGCGGCTTTTAATGAGGCTAAATTTCCTGCAGGGCACAAGAGTTCCATATTCTCTCTCTCAAATTTCGATTGAAAGTGAGTGTAAAGTTGAATGACATCACATGATTTGATTTGAAACAGGTTTCAATTGATAAAATGTGAGTAAACTAGCTTAAATTGGAATCTTGTCAGTGTAGGAGTATGAATGTCTTTCGGTTTTTCAGGAAAGGTTGCTAAAAATTTGCTTAATATCGCCCCTAAAGTCGCCACCCAGTCTCTTGCTGTTGTCCCTGAAAAGGTAAAGTTGGATATTCTGGCTAAGATGTTGTCACTTTCGTTAAGTGAACAAATTAAATTTGGTGAGTTAGATTTTCTGCAAGGTAAGTGGGTTGCTATTTGTGTGCAAGACATCGCGCTCAACTTTGAAATTAGTTACGATCAACAGTTATTATTACGTCCTTTGACGCAAGCCGATGTAACTTTTACTGCCAATGTGCCTGAGTTATTACTGGTTGCTGCGGCCAAAGAAGATCCTGACACGTTATTTTTTCAACGTAAGCTGCGTATTGAAGGCGATACCGAACTCGGCCTTGAAGTGAAAAACTTATTGCTCGGTATTGAGCTTGATACGTTACCAGCAGCGGTAAAGCTTAGCATTGAAAAGTTAGCTATTACGCTACAAACGTTACAAGGCTATGCTAATGAGCAGGCAGCCGCAACGGCGTAATATTCAGTCATAATGACTCAGATGATGAGCGTTAGACATGGGATGAATATAAACATCAAAAAAGGCGCTAATTAGCGCCTTTTTTGTCATGTAGTTTAAGGGTTAAACCTTACCTGTAATGACTTCATATTTATATTGCAGCTCAGCTGGGGTTTCTGCGTGGCTGGGATCAGGATCAATGCAATCAATAGGGCAAACCGAAACACAGGTCGGTTTAGCATAGTGGCCTACGCATTCGGTACATAGCGCAGGATCAATTTCATAGATCTCTTCACCCATGGTGATGGCCTCATTAGGGCACTCAGGCTCACACATGTCGCAGTTAATGCAGCTATCGTCGATTAGTAATGCCATCTAGTTCATATACCTTATAAAATTAATCTGTAACAATTGCTTATGTATATTCCATATAATGGTAAAAATTACCCTGTCCCGACTTTCAATGATTCATACAGCGGATTTTCATGCACTTAACCATGAATAATGACCTGAATGAAGACAAAGACTTAATAAGCGTTGAATGACTGCGCTGATCTAATGCGTTTTAACACGCTATAAATCTTTCAATCGATGATTATATCACACAGAGATAGCCCGCCTAGGGTTAAGCGAGAAATTCACCGGCTAGCGCATGTTTTGCAGTGGAGATTATCGCGACCACTGCTAATTCAATGAAAGGATTCATTTTTGAAGGGTTTGACCCTCTATTTCAGATTATGAAGTGAATGAGTTCGCTACTATTATGTAGCAATTATCATTTAGCTACTATGATTTAACTAAGCCCTCAGAACCACTTTTTGCTGACTTATCGAGAATAAAAAAATGGAAGATAAAAGCCCAACCCAGCAACAGTATGATGATGTTTTATCATTTTCAGATCGATTACATCAATCAGGGTGCGCACCATACTCAGTGGCGAAATATACTCAGTCTTATGCGGCTCATCATCAGATAGATATCGCCATTGATGTTACCCCAACTAAAATTGTGACCATTTTCGAGCAACCCACTCAAAAAATGGTGATGCAAACTAAAAATCCACCGTCAGTCAATTTACGCAATTTGGTGGCAACCCTAAAGGCAATACACTCAAAAGAAAACTATCAAGGGGTGCCGAGTTACTCAAATTTTACTTTAGGCATTGCCAACCTATTACTGCCGCCTTGCTATTTGATGCTGGTGGGGAGCACGTATCTTGCGGCAATGATTTCGGTTTTTTTAGGGTTAATCGCCTGGTTAGCTCAACTAATGTGCACCGAGCAGCGAGCAATGCTGGTAGAGTTCATCGTGGCGTTTATTGCCAGTTTTGTGGTGGGGATATTGGCCGCTCAATTTCCTGAGTTACCGGTGTTAGCTTTATGCATCTCATCCATTGTACTGTTTATTCCAGGACTCACTGTCACCAATGGTTTAGCCAGTCTTGCCTTAAATGACTTTCGCTCAGGCATAGAGTTATTGGCCCAAAGTAGTTTGGTGGTAATAAAAATATTCATTGGCGTGGTGATGGGCTTAGGTTTATCAAGCTTGCTTGTGGGTCATGTAGCCGCTGCGCCATTTATTAATGAAATCCCTTTAGGTTTGCATATTCTGGCGTTAATTGGCATATCGGTTGCGATTGGACTGATTTTTAATGCCAGTTGGCAAGACATTATTATTGGCCTGCCCGCTGCTGCAGTTGGCATGTGGGGGCCACATTGGTTTACCTCTGATTGGGTTATCGGCACTTGGATTAGCACCATGATTATCACTCTTTATGGGCTGTTAGCCGGTAAAGCACGTAAAGTGCCTGCGTTAGTGTATATTATCCAAGGGGTGATCATTTTAGTGCCTGGAAGCCGGATCATCGTTGGTGCCAGTGAGTCATTCTTTGCCACTGCAATATTGCCTATCCCCAGTATTGGTATGTCAGCATTATTGATGTTTTGTTCGATTATGGCAGGGCAGATCATGGTTTATTCTATTTTCAATGACCGCTTTTTGTTTAACCATAAACGCAACTAATCGATATTAATTGAGAAAAACTAAACACATGAAAAAAGCGCCTAATGGCGCTTTTTAGTTGTCATGTTTTGTCGACGTTTTTTTGATTATCGATTAGACTGTCACATCGCGACGAATTGCTCTGCCAGGCTTAGCATCCATAAGCAATTGTCCCTTATCAATAATCGATTGGCCATTGACTAGTACATGCTGCATACCCACTGAAAGCTTATTGGGCTCAGTAAATGAGGCCATATCTTTAAAGCTATTGAGATCAAATACCACTATGTCAGCATCTTTACCCACTTGCATACGGCCTTTGTTACGCATTTGCGGCACAGCATCTTCGATGATATGACACGCATTGAGGCTGGTGCGCTTCATTGCCTCGACTAAATTGACTTCTTTATACTCAACCACGTATTTATTTACAAAGCGGGCAAAACACCCGACCGAGCGGGGGTGAGCAAAAGCATCGTTAGGCAATGGCCATACATCACCTTCAATCAATTTACCTTTGCTGTCCATCCACGGCATGGCATCAGAGGCAATAGCGGCGTTAGGAAACAACACCGAACGCTTCATCATGCGTAAGTCTTCTTTACTGTCGTCAGGCTTTAAGAAGTGAATAACGATCACTTCACCAGGGTTGGTTTTTCGTAGTTCATCGATTTTGGTTTGGGTCATAGGTACGCCATTGGCTTCCATGTAACTTGCATCGGGAACGCCAAAGCGGTCAATCCATTCTGGGCCAGCAAATAAGGCCGCGCCCACAGGTGTTGAGCCTGCGCCATAGGGGTAAGCTTCAGTGGTAATCGGCAAACCAGAATCAACAGCTTCTTGCACTAGGTCGGCGCAATCATCAATGTCTCGCACCGAGGTACTGTTGAGGTGACAAATATGCATATGTGCCCCAGTGGTGGCGGCTAAACTGATTAACTCTTGATAGGCTTCAAAGCTTGATCTGGGCTCCATGCCGTTGGCATAACGTACATGGGTGAAGGTCGGTACATCAAAACTTTTGGCCAGTTTAGCTAAGCCGTAATACTCTTTATGGCCATAGGCGGGAGCATAACCGCCATTAATACCAATCCCTAAACCACCTTCTTTTAAGCCTTGTTCAACATCAGACAATATCGTATTTAGCTGTGCGTCGGTGGCGAGAACATTTTGCCAATTTTTTAAACTAAAGGCATTCTGAAACCAAGTAATGGTGCCATCTGCGGGCGAAATTTCACTTTCAATTGCCATAATGCGGGCATAGGTCCAAGCTACTGAGGCGCCGTAGTTAATTGGGCGACCTTCTTTAGCTGTGTCATCATAATACTTACCAATGGGTAATAGGCCTGATTCCAACTCAAGGGCGGTGGTGACACCATCGAAGGCTTGAGCTCTGGCTGCGGGTAATTGTTGTCCATGGGCGTGAAGGTCGATAAAGCCAGGGGCAACCACAAGCCCGCTGGCATCAATGACTTTTTTACCTGTGAGCTTTTCTGTCGATATAGCGGCAATTTTGTCGTCTTTAATGCCTACATTGCGTACGGCATCTAAACCCGTTTCGGCATCAATGACACGGCCATTAGTAATCACTACATCAAACGGGCCTGTTTGATTTGGCATTAACTCTGGCTTTTGTGGACCCTTGTTAGTTTCTGCTGTGGCAGTCGATGAAAGTGTTATTGCAGCGGCGCCAATAGCCAGTTTTTTCATGGTATCGCGCTTGGTTTGATCAACTTCAGCGGTTAATTTGTCATCTTGATTTAACTCGGACATCATTTACTCCTTTCTCGCCAGTATCCTTGATTATCATGCTATTAATTATCAGCCAAGCATTTACAGCTTGTCATTAACAGCTTTAGTGGGCCGTTTACTGCATAGTCGTTTTATATTTAAACCACTAAGCTAGCTAACTTTTCACGCATTATTTTTTCGTCCATGCCACCTTTGGGGGCAATAAAGACTAAACGGGTTGCTCTTGCTTCATCGTGTTCCCACGGCTCGCCAACAGTGACATTGGCGCGTTGGCCAGTACATTGAAATATACAGCGATGATCAGGTCGATCAGATAAATTTAAAATACCTTTCATGCGGTAGGCATCGACTGAAAACTGCTGTAATAGCGGATAGAGGCTTTGCAAAGACAGCGGCTTGTCGGTTTCGAAGCTAAAAGTATCAAAGCTGTGGGTTACATGGTCATGATGGTTGCATTGGCTGTGGTCATGGTCTGCACCTTGGTGCTGACAAGTATGCTCATGGCTAAGTTTTACTAACCGCTCAGGAACATCAAATAAAATCGGTAGTGCGACGTTTCCAAACTCCATTTCAACCAGTTTGGCAAAAGGGGCTTGGGTTTGGCACCATGCTTTAACTTTTTCCAGCTGCTCAGTTGCCACTAAATCAACTTTATTAACTAGCACGATATCGGCGACTTGTATTTGTTGCTCTGACAAGCTGGCCATTGAACCTTCTAAACTTAAAATATTCTCAGCATCGATAGTGGTGATAATCGCGTTCAATGGCGCGTGAGCTTGTAGTTCAGGATCTTCAAATTGCAATGCCACTTCTTTAGGCTCTGCAATACCTGAGGTTTCAACAATAATATGATCAGGGCGCTCTTCAAGTGCCAGTATGCGCATCACTGAGACCACTAAACCTTCGGCAAGATTGCAACACACACAGCCATTTTCGAGGCTAATCATATTGTCGCTTTGGGATTTTACTAGCTCTGCATCGACATTAATTGAACCAAAGTCATTTACGATAACGGCCATACGCATGCCATCGGCATTGGTTAGGATATGGTTTAACAGGGTGGTTTTCCCGGCACCTAAAAAACCCGCTAAAATGGTCACAGGAATAGGTTTTTTATTCATTGACGTTTCTCTATATGATTTACTTTTTAACGAAAAAGCTCGGTATTACCCGAGCTTTATGATTTTAGGCATAATGGTTATGCAACCACTGGATTACGAACTGCTAAGCCAGGATTTACATCTAAATGCAATTCACCATTTTCGATAATAGGTGTACCATTTACGATCACATGATGCATCCCTTCTGAGAGTGCATTAGGCGCATCAAAGGTCGCTAGCACTTTGATTTCGTCAAGTTTAAATAAGACTAAATCAGCATCTTTACCCACTTGAATACGGCCTTTGTTTTTCATTTGAGGAACACTGTTTTCTAATATTCGACACGCATTTAAGCTCGTACGCTCCATCGCTTCGAGTAGTGTAACTGCTTTGTATTCATTGAGGTATTTACTGATAAAGCGAGTAAAACAAGCAAGCGATCTTGGATGAGCAATAGCATCACTTGGTAATGGCCATACATTACCTTCGATTAATTGCCCCTTAGGATTCATCCATGGCATTGCATCGGATGCAATGGCTGCGCCTGGAAATAATACTGAGCGGTCCATTTTATGGCGATCGGATTTACTTTCATCAGGTTTTAAAAAGTGCATTACTACCACTGTACCTGGCGCATTTGCTTGAAGCTCAGTGACTTTTTCTTGTGTTAAGGCTTTACCATTTGCTTCCATGTAGCTTGCACTTGGCACTCCCCAGCGCTCTAGCCAGTCATCACCGCGGAAAACTTCTGCGCCGATCACTGATGAACCAGCACCGTAAGGATAAGCTTCTGTTGTCACCGATAAGCCTGCATCAACCGCATCTTGAACTAAATCAGCACAATCTTCGATATCTTGCACTGAGGTACTGTTAAGGTGACAAATATGCATGTGTGCACCGGTGGTTGCCGATAAACTGATCAGTTCTTGGTAGGCTTCAAAGCTTGATTTAGGCTCTGCGCTATTTAAGTAACGCACGTGGGTATAAGTAGGCATTTCATAGCGTTTAGCTAGCTTTGCTAATTCGTAGTACTCTTTATGGCCATAACCTGGTGCATAGCCAGCGTTAATACCAATGCCCAAACCTCCCTCTTTAAGGCCTTGCTCAACATAGTTTAAAATGGATTTAAGCTCATCTTTTGTCGCAAGGGTGTTTTGCCAGTTATTTTTAGAAAATGCTTGTTGAAACCAAACAATCGTACCGTCTGCTGGTGGCATTGTGGGCTCTTTTGCCGTGATACGAGCATAAGTCCATGCAACAGAGGCGCCGTAGTTAATAGGGCGGCCCTCTTTGGCTGTGTCATCATAGAATTTAGCAATAGGTAGCAACCCCGACTCCATTTCAAGAGCGGTGGTTACACCATCAAATGCTTGTGCTCGTGCAGCCGGAAGCTGTTGACCATGCGCGTGCATATCAATAAAGCCCGGCGCAACCACTAAGCCTGTGGCATCAATGACTTTTTTGCCTTGTAATTTATCTGTTGAAATGGCGGCAATACGATTGCCTTTAAGGCCGACGTTACGAATGGCATCTAATTTAGTTTCAGGGTCAATGACCCGGCCATTTTCAATAACAATATCAAATGGGCCCTTTTCATTGGCCATTAGCTTAATTTGCTGCTCAGTGAGTTTGTCTGATGCGGCTTGCAAAACTGAGGCAAATGGAAGCGCTGCAGTACTAACAGCCCCCGCCGCAAGCTTAGTTAGCGTAGTACGTTTTGACTGGTCGACATTGTTAGTGGTTAAATCATTTAGCTTGGTATCGTCTTTCATTTTTTATCCTCATTTATTCATGCAATAAAAATAGTAAAAACTGGCAACATGTGAAACGGCAAGCACCATAAAAGCTACTTTAAACAGCTTTGCTCTAAATTTGGATAATGTAAAGCACACTTTGATACTTTTGTTGCGCAAGCGTGTCTTTGGGTGCGAATAATAAATATCTCAGGGCTTAGGGTTACGGCTTTGTTAGCTTCGGTTGCTCGTATCGCTTTGAGTTTGTTGCTGATGTTGCGTTAATGATAAAATTTTGCCGCTGTAAAACTTATTACTGATATTAATTAATAGCATAGATTAGAGGAACTCACATTTGAAGGATCTAACCCTTCAAGTTTTGACCAACCTTGGCCAATAATAAATAAATGATAGGTGATAACTGACTAAATGATAGGTCATGAGTTTTTATATGTAGTAGGCTGGATCTTGAGTGGGCGATAGAGTTGGGTAGGTGATAGAGTTGAGTAGGTGATAGAAGTTGAGTAGGTGATAGAAGTTGAGTGAAAGGTAGAGATTGAGTCAAAGGTAGAGATTGAGTCAAAGTGGTGGCTTGTATTGCATTGGCGGGTAAACACTTTCTCAACAGTCACAGTTATGGCCTAAAAGGCAATAACTGCAACAGCTGAAAACGGATAACCATCCCCTGGTTAGACTGACTTATGTAGCAGGTCTAGGTAACGGGTTCAATCGCTTGATGTGGATTGCGGCTATCTTGCCCTTGAGGCAGATTGCGCATTAAAATTGCTTTATCCAGCTCGACTTCTGCCGGCACAGCTAAGAATACAAAGTGCCCTGAACCTAACCCGGCTTCTACTGATTCACCTTTGCGATTAACTAATTCTGAAATGGTTAAGGTGATATTGCCTTGCGGGGTCATCAATTCAACACTGTCACCGACAGAGAACTTGTTCTTAACGTCAATTTCAGCTGCGCCGGCATCATTGCGTTTACCGGTAAATTCACCAACAAATTGTTGGGTATCACTGATTGAGTAGCCGTAATCATAGTTCTGGTATTCGTCATGAACGTGACGACGTAAGAAGCCTTCGGTATAACCACGATGCGCCAAGCCTTCAAGGTTATGCATTAGCGTGCGGTCAAAATCTTTACCTGCCACAGCATCCTCAATGGCTTGACGATATAACTGTGCGGTTCTCGCTACGTAATAAAAAGATTTAGTACGGCCTTCAATTTTTAATGAGTCGACACCCATTTTGGTTAAACGCTCAACGTGTTGAATGGCACGTAAATCTTTTGAGTTCATAATATAAGTACCATGCTCATCTTCATAAGCAGGCATATATTCGCCTGGGCGTCCTGGTTCTTGCAATAACACCACTTCACTTGATGGCTGACCTGCGCCCAATGTTGGCGGCGTCTCTAACTGCACACCATGTTGGTCAACAAGCCCTTGTGGGTTTACCGCAATAATGTCACCGGTTTCAGTTTGCTTGGCTTCATGGACATCGTACTTCCAACGACAAGCATTGGTGCAAGTGCCTTGGTTAGGGTCGCGCTTATTGATGTAACCAGAGAGTAAGCAACGGCCTGAGTAAGCCATACATAATGCGCCATGGACAAATACTTCTAATTCAATATCAGGGCATTGCTGACGAATTTCTTCAATTTCATCTAACGACAATTCTCGAGATAAAATAACGCGTTTAATACCTTGTTGCTGCCAAAACTTCACCGAAGCCCAGTTAATGGCATTGGCTTGTACTGATAAATGCACTACTTGATCGGGAAAGGCTTCTCTCACCATCATGATAAGGCCTGGATCTGACATGATTATGGCGTCAGGTTTCATCGCCACGACAGGTTCCATATCACGAATGTAGGTTTTTAGCTTGGCATTGTGGGGCGCAATGTTGCTGACCACATATAATTTTTTATTGAGCGCATGGGCTTCCTGGATCCCCATGGCGAGGTTTTCCATTTTGAAGTCATTATTACGAACTCGAAGGCTATAACGAGGCTGACCGGCATATACAGCATCTGCACCGTAGGCAAATGCGTAGCGCATATTTTTAAGGGTTCCAGCTGGAGACAATAGCTCTGGTCTAAACATAATAACTCTCAATTTGATGAAAACTCGCACACAGCGCGGGGGCGGCATTTTACTGAAGTATGGCTGCTGAATGCAAATTTTTCCTCTGTGATTGCGGTTACAGTCAAATTTGATCATCTTTAATGGAATAAAATCCCCATAGTCGTTCTTTTTCTTTATTCAAATAAGCCACATAACTGGTACAATTGCTTACAAAGCGATAATAATAATACAACGGGCTGAATTGATGACGACTGAACACCAACTCCTAGTGGGTTTACTGAAAAAGCTTAAAGATGACGCATTGGTACTGCCAACGCTTCCTGAAGTTGCCATGAGAGTGCAAGAGGTGGTATCAAACCCTAATAGCAGCTTGAAGCAAGTGGGTGATATTATTGGCCAAGATGCGGCGATTTCGGCGCGCATTATTAAGGTGGCAAATAGTGCATTGTATAGCCGTGGTAAAAAAGCTGAAAATATCAGTGCTGCGGTTAATCGAATTGGCTTAGTGCAGATTAAAACCATTGTCACTTCAGTGGCGTTAGAGCAACTTTTTATCTCAACCAATGAAATGGTATGGGAGGTGATGGATGAAGTATGGCAAACCTCCATTGAAGTGACAGCAGCGGCAGGGGCATTACTTGCAATTTATAATAAGCGCAACCCCAGTAAAAGGTTAGATGCTGAAACATTGACCTTGGCTGGCTTAGTGCACAATATTGGCGCGCTACCTGTGTTATCAGAAGCTGAAACAAGGCCTGATACCTTTACCAGTATTGAACAATTACGCGGTCTCGTACGTAAAATGCAAGGGCCAATAGGTAGAGCTATTTTAAAAACGTGGGACTTTGCCCCTGAAGTGATGGAAGTGGTTGAGCGCTGGGCTGATTTGCATTACATCTCTGAGCAGGTCACTTATTTAGACTTTATTCGCTCAGCGGCCTATTACTCTGGTGAGTTAAGAGCAGGTCCCGAGCTTGAGCAGCGGTTAGCATTATTTGCCACAAGAGGCTTACCAGTTACCCCTGAAGATTTAGAGAGTGATGAGTTTTTAGATGTTTATCATTCGATAAAACAGAGTTATCAATAAGCATAAATTCAAGCCCGATGGCTATTGAGTTAACGCTAATAAGGCTAACGCTAATAAAGCAAGATAATAGAGGCACTCGGTTGTGTTAACTGTTGAAATAATGATCATTGTGTTTATTGGCTTAGTTTTGCTGCTCGGTATTGTACTGGGTGGCTATTTTCAGCAAGGGCGCTTTATTAATGAGTTAACCCAAACCCTTGATGTCAATAGTAGCAATAAACTACCGTTAAGTTTCAAACATACCCCTCGGGCTTTTAAACCCCTTATTCGCAATCTAAATCAACTACACAAAAATAATCCTGTTAATCTTGATCGTGACAAACTAACAGGACTGTCCAATCGAGTGGGCTTTAAACGCAAAATGTTTGCCAAAATGCCAGCGACCGAAGGTATGTTGATTTTGGTCGATATTCAACAGTTTAGATTTGTGAATGACTTATTTGGCTTTGTTTTTGGCGATCAATTATTGCAAGCATTTGCAGTGAGGATTAAAGGCTTAACTACCCCCCCTGCGTTTGTATCGCGAATGAATGGTAATGAGTTTTTGCTTTTTTATCCCAATTCATTATTGAGCCAGGATTTACAGGATATGAAGCAGCATTTACAACGACCATTTGAAATTGCTCAAACGCCAATCTGTATTAAAGTTCAACTAGGTGTATTGGAGTTAAATAAACACCATGCTGATGTCAGTTTAATGCTAAGAAGGCTGGATTTAGCCCTTAAAAAAGCTAAGCGCAGCAGTGGCTCTGTTGCTTTTTATAATCAAGATGATGATAAAGCCCAATATCGTGAATTATTAATTATCAATAGCTTACCAAAAGGTTTAAAGCAGAATCAATTGTACATGGTATATCAACCAAAGCTGGACATGAACTCAGGTGCTTGTCATCAAGTTGAAGCTCTCATTCGTTGGAAACATGCTGGTCTTGGTGACATTTCTCCTTCGGAGTTTATTCCATTAGCTGAGCATACTGGCATTATCGATTTAGTTAGCCATTGGGCGCTGGATGAAGTGTTAAAACAACAGGTTAAGTGGATTAACAAAGGTTTAAATATCAAAGTGGCAGTGAATTTGTCCACCAAAGATTTAGAGAATAAACAGCTTCCGATCATCATAAGCAGTAAGTTGCTGCAATATAAAGTGCCTGCGCAAAACTTGACCATAGAAATTACTGAAAGCGCCTTGATGATTGATTTGAACAGCACCATAGAAACGCTAAATACCCTCAGAGACATCGGCGTCTCCATCGCCATTGATGATTTTGGCACCGGCCACTCTTCTCTTGCTTACCTGCGCCATCTTCCAGTGGATGAGGTAAAGATTGATAAAGCATTTTTGGACGATTTTAATTGTGATTTACAAGCTAACAAAATTGTCAAAACCAGCATAGATTTAGCTAGCAGCTTAGGGTTTAATGTCACGGTTGAAGGGGTTGAAACAAAGGCGGTATTTGATACCTTGATTGGATTTGGCGCCAATACCATCCAAGGGGATTATTTTAGTAAACCCCTTCGGCCTAGTGAGTTAGAGCATTGTTTAGCTCAGTTAACTAATCCGGTTAGCGCGACGTAATTTATTGCTAAATAGCTAATCTTGACCAAATTGTGATCGTAACTGTGCGATCAGCTCAACTGGCATCGGCGCCATTTGTCGTTGTTGATTCATACAAACCATTTCTATGGTCGCTGTCACAGCAGGCTTGTTAGCATTAGGTCGCCAAATTTCCTGTTGCCACACAGTACGATATTTACTTTCAAAATAATATCGAGTGCGAACATCAACAATATCTGCAAACTCAACCCCATCATGACAAAGCATATCGGTGCGATACACTGCAAATCCCAATTGTTGTAGCTGCCATAAGCTATTTAGTACATCGGCCCCAATAACATGCTCTCTGGCTCTTTCGAAATACTTTAAAAAGTTAGGATGATACACAACCCCAGAAAAGTCGGTGTCTTCATAATAGATTTGCACCGGAAAGTGAAATATTGGGCTATATGCTATTGTTTTTGTGCTCATTCGCTACTCAGTTAGGCTGATTTGGTTATTAAGGTAAAACGGATGCTTATTGTCACCTATTTAAACCACTTTAAACAGACTCTTGCTGTTGATATACCTCAGTTACATACTGCTCAGACCTGCAACGATATTGCATTGTGAGTAGCTTTAAGCATCACAGTCAAACTGATGCTTAATTTTTAGCTGACCTTTTGCTGCATAGACAATGGCAGTAATTGTGTTTCCCCAGTAAGCATTTGGTAAGCGCTTTGCGCGTTGACCGCTGGGCTGAAGATATAACCTTGGCCTACATGACATTGATACTGAATTAACTTTAATAATTGCAGCTCGGTTTCAATACCTTCGGCAACAATTTGCATATTCAAGTCCTTACCGAGATTAATAATGTTTTTAAGTACATTACCAGCCGCTTTGTTATCGATAAAGTTATCGATAAAGCCTTTATCAATCTTTAAGGTATCAAGCGGGAAATGGGTCAGGTAATTCAATGAAGAATAGCCTTTGCCAAAGTCATCTAAACTAATCCTGATATGCAGTTGATGCAGCTGGTTAAGTACTTTTTCAGCGACTTCCACGTTTTCAATTAATAATGATTCGGTAATCTCGAGCTCCAGTTTCTCGGCAGGAAAACCTGTTTCAACTAAAATCGCTTCAATTTGCTGGCAAATATCCGGCTGTGATAGTTGCACTGGCGAAATATTGACTGAAATATTGCCACTTAATAGCCCTTGCTGATGCCATTGATTGCCGGTTATGCAGGCTTGTCTTAATACCCAGTAGCCGATCTCAATAATTTGACCGTTACTTTCAGCTTCTGGAATAAAGCGATTAGGCGGGATCATGCCTTCTTTAGGGTGAAACCAACGCAGTAATGCTTCAAAGGAGCTGATCTCACCGCTGACTAAACAGACTTTCGGTTGATAAAATAACTCAAATTCACCATTCTCTAATGCCAGTTGCAGTTGCTGTTTGATAGTGATTTTTTCTTGCAGGGCGATGGAGAGCGCCTCATTAAAAAAGTATGCACTATTACGGCCTGCATGCTTGGCGGCATACATTGCCGTGTCGGCGTGCTTTAGCAAGGTCTTAGCATCTTGGCCATCTTCAGGGTAACAGGCGACCCCAATACTCGCTGAAGTACTGATCCAATGCTGTTGTACCTGGTAACCGCAATTAATGATTGCTCTTATCCGTTCAACAATAGTCACTAATTGAGCCAACTCACCATGATTTCGAATGATAATGGCAAATTCATCGCCACCTAATCGAGCTAATAAGTCATCCCTTTTTATATTGGCTTTTAAACGCTGACTGACCTGAATAATAAGCTCATCACCAATGTCATGGCCCATGGTGTCATTCACTTCTTTGAAATAATCAAGGTCGATAAAAACAATGGCTGCGTGAGTATTTTTAATGCTAATGGACGCTTCAAGTTTGCTATTAAATTGGAAGCGATTCGATAACCCCGTTAACGCATCAAAGTTCGCTCTTTTTCTAAGTTCAGTAATTTTTTGATGGCGAGTTAATAGGTATAAAAACAGTAATAAGGCACATATTATCAGCAAGCTAATAATGGCGTAATGCCACCAAGCTTGGTTTATTTTAAAAGCAAATATGGCTTGATGAGGGCTCCATAGGCCGTCGCTATTACTCCCTTGTACGATGAAGTTATATTCACCGGCACTGAGGTTAGTATATGTGGCAGTGTTGGTGTTACCGACATAGGTCCACTCTTTATCAAACCCTTTCAGCATATAGCGATACTGGTTTTTAGTGGGGGCACTGAAGTCTAATGAGGCAAAGGTAAACTGGACCATATTTTTTTGATAATCTAGGCTTAACTTAGCGAGCTGATTATTACTATTAGGGCCAATATATTCTTGGTTAGCAACAAGTGCCGAAGTAATATGCACTTGAGGCTGAAAGTCATTTCTTGTTAGCTGCTGGGTGTCAATTTTAAAGGCACCATGATTAGTGCCAATAAGTAACTCGTGGTTTCTTATTGCTATTGCACCATCTGAAAATGAACTGTCTTTTTGAGTGATGGCACTGGGGTATTGGGTGATTTTATTGGTTTTTGTATCCATGTGCGCAA
The DNA here is from genome assembly GCF_002873135.1 of Shewanella sp. 10N.286.48.A6. Taxonomy (GTDB): domain Bacteria; phylum Pseudomonadota; class Gammaproteobacteria; order Enterobacterales; family Shewanellaceae; genus Shewanella. Next base: position 105,786 of record NZ_MCVI01000021.1, on the reverse strand, counting down.
ATTTAGCTTGCGAGGTGATCCATAAATTTCCTTTACCATCACCCACCACGCCCTTGAGGGTATTGCTGGTAAACCCATGCTCTTTGGTGAAGTACTGGATGTTTAATTCATCACTCCATTTCTCGCCAATCTCAATTTTAGCCAGCCCTAACCCTTGAGTGGCAACCCAAATAATATTATCTTCATCTTGGTAAATTTTGACGGTGCGAATATTTTCAACCTCACTACCTAGAGGCAAGTGTTTCACTTCATCAGTTTCAGGGTTAATTCGGAAAATAGCATTGGTTGTGGCCATCCATAATTCGCCGTTATGAATGATTTTCTTATCAAAGGCAAAGTTACCTCCAGAGCGATATGCATTATCGTAGTGCTCGAAATAGCGCTTTAAAATGCCTTTATCAGGATTGAACAGTATTAAACCCACGTCTAAATAACCGCTTATCCAAACATTGCCTTTGTTGTCAGGTATGGCGAGGTAAAACTCATTACTGGGGAATCCATGGGGGTTGTCAGAGCTATTACTAAAATGCCTTAAAGTATCATTATCAATATTATACTGTGATAAGCCATTGGCACCCGCTATCCATAAATTGTTTTGTTCATCAACAATGGTGCTATAGGGTTCATTGATCACAGCATCTGTTATTGGCGCTATGGTAATTGTTTCTGTGCCAGCGTTAATCTTATCGATACCTTTATCAGTGGCTATCCATATATTATTTTGTTTATCGGTATCAAACCAATAAACGAAATTACCTGATAACTCGGGTTTAAAAGGGTGAGGGCGATATAATCGAGAGCCTTGTTTAAAGCTTGAGTAGCGCGATACACCATTGCCAGTGCCGAACCAAATACCGTTCGAATAATCGATTAAGATGCTTGCAACGTAATCATCAGCAAGTGAATTATCATTATAATCTTGATGTTTGATATGGCTGAAGGTCATGGTATCGAGTTGTAATCTTGTGGCACCATGATCGTGCGCAATCAACAGGGTATTGTTATCTTCAGCGGTAATGTAAAAAATTTGATTTGAAGCGAGTTGCTGGGAGGAGGGATTATCCCCTTGATGTTGAAATACCTCAGTAGCCAGTGTTTCAGGGTTAAACTTGATTAAGCCACTTTGATAAGTGCCAATCCACACAAGGCCATCTTCAGCCTGATACACGGTCGATAAGCTTCCGTCAAAGATCTCTTGGGTGCGCTTATCGTTAAAATTGACTAATTCCAGTTTCTGCTTCAGCCGATTTACCTTGGCCAAGCCAAAGTCTGAGGTTACCCAAATGTTATGGTTACTATCGTAAAAAAAGCCTGCGATAGAGGTATCATATGCTTTATCCGTTTCAACTTCATAGAGGAAGTAGGGGGTAAAGGTTTGAGTGTCTATATTATAGTGACTGACACCAGAGCCGGTGCCAAACCATAGATCGTTATTATCATCTTCAAATATATCTATTATCCAACTGGAACCTAAGCCATTACTTGATGATTTCATATCATGAATAATAATCTGATTATCTGTGGTTAACTGATTTAGACCATCTTCGGTTGCTATCCATATATCACCATTTGTATCCTCGTGGATTTTAGTGACGTAATTGTTTGATATATGGTGTTTATCATTTAATGAAAATTGGAAATTGGTGAAGTTAACCCCATCATAGCGACTGGCACCCGCATCGGTACCAAACCAGATAAAGCCATTTTTTTGTTGATAAAGGGTAGTAATACTCGAAGAAGGTAGACCGTCACTGATGGTCAGGGTTTCTAATCGAAATTGTTCGCCATAGCTTTGAGGCGTAAAAAAAACAGTGACGCAGGCGCAAGTGATTAACAATACAAACTGCTTTAACGCTCCAAACATCGACTAGCCTCAATTATTATTATTTTTTATTAATGAAGTTCGCTAGTAATTCTACATAAATTTAGAAGTGATGTAATGCGGATAAACAGCACAATATGGGAAGTGAGCACTGTGACCATATAGGAAAGCCTAGTTAGTTGTTTATATTGGTATTTTAAAGCATACTAGCCAGCTTATATATGTGTATATATTTGTTTACACTAAGCCGAAGAGTGATGAAAAATGTGACAGTTAAAGTAGCAAGTCATGGTTAATCGCGATATGGCTGCCAGTGACATCAAGCAGTGACTTTGCTGTTAAAGGCGCAACGCTGATCACTTGGGTATTACAGCCATATTTTTGTGCTACTTTGGCAAGCAATAAATCAAAGTCACCATCGCCAGACAATAAAATTACCTTATCGACATGCTCGGCAATATCAAGAATATCTATGGTAATTCCTACATCCCAGTCGCCTTTGGCGCTGCCATCACTGCGCTGAATATAAGGTTTGAGTTTGACTTCAAAACCTATGTGTTTTAATGCATCTTGAAACTTTCTCTGACCGTCGTCTGCAGGGGCAATGGCATAAGCAATAGCATGTTCAATGTGATATTGCTGACTCAGTAATTTATATAAAGCGCGGTAATTGAATGAGTGCCCAAAAGCTTGTTTACAGGTGTAATAAATGTTTTGTACATCAACAAAAATAGCCACTTTTTCCATTTTTACACCTGTATTAAAGTCATTAAGTTAAGGTCGTTGTTTTTGCGCCTCAATAGCATCATTGAGCTGTTGTTCAACATATCCAGGCGAATGTGTTGCTCCTGAAATGAGTCGATACATGGCAGGAATAACTAATAAGGTCACTAGAGTAGCAAATGCCATCCCAAAGAACACTACTGTACCCACTGCAATTCGACTTTCCGAGCCTGCACCTGTTGACATAATGAGTGGAATTGCGCCGATTAGAGTGGTAAAAGCAGTCATTAAAATCGGTCTTAAACGACGAGCTGAGGCGTCGATAATGGCTTGCTCTATTTCAAGGCCTTTATCTCGCAGCTGGTTGGCAAACTCAACAATCAAAATACCATTCTTAGTCACCATACCAATGAGCATTATCATGCCTATCTGGCTATAAATATTTAACCCCTGACCGGTTAAATAAAGCCCTAAGAAGCCGCCAAAGATCCCCATTGGTACGGTAAACATCACCACTAATGGGTTGATGAAACTCTCGAACTGCGCCGCCAGAACTAAATAGGCAACCAATAGCGCTAAACCAAATACGATAAATACGCTGCTCTGGTTTTCTTTAAAATCCTTCGACTCACCGGTATAGGACACATTTATATCACTGGGGAGCATCTCAATGGCTTTTTGGTCCAGAAAATCTAATGCTTCACCGAGTGTATAACCCGCGCCTAAATTCGCCTTTAAGGTTATCGATTTTTGTTTATTTAAATGGCTTAGTTTTTGCGCTGAAGCCACTTCATCAATCTTGGTAATGGTATCAAGGGTGATAAGTTCACCGGTTTTAGTGCGCATATATATCTGACTCAAATCAGCCACGCTATTAAAACTATTTTCATCACCACGTAAGTAAACATCGTATTCTTCACCGCGTTCGATGAAGGTGGTTTCACTTTTGCCGCCCAGCATAATTTCTAAGGTGTCGGCTACTTCTGAGACACTGACGCCCAGCTCTGCAGCGCGTTGCCTATCAACACTCACCAGTAATTCGGGGGTGGTTTCTGCATAATCAAGATCAGCGCCTTCTAGAAGTGGGCTATGATCCGCTTCAAGTTGCAGTGCCTGTGCCCATTTAAATAGCTCCTGATAATTAGAACCACCTAACACAAATTGTACCGGCTCACTGGATTGGCCTCTAAAGCCAGGCAACATTGGCCGAACCATAACGTCAGCAATGCCATCAAGTGCTTTAGCGATAATGCCTAAAGATTGCTGGGCATTAATATCACGGTCTTGCCACTCTTCTAATTGGATAATCACAAAGCCGGTCTGGTCGCCTGCGCGGCCACCAAAAGCAGGCGCTTGAATACTAAATGACTTAATAACACCATCGCCTAACATGGGCAGTAGTCGCTGCTCGACAATATCCATGTTGGCCGCCATGCGGTTATAGCTGGTGCCTTCAGCGCCTTTAACAAAAGCAAACACGACACCGCGATCTTCTTGTGGTGCTAGCTGTGCTGGTACTTGGTTGAGTAACCAGCCACTACCAATCACACAAGCAATAATGATAATAGGCGCGATATAGCGGTATTTCACCGCTTTTGAAACCAGCTTACGGTATTGCTGCTCTAGGCGCTCAAAAAGGTCATCAACCCACAGATTAAATCGATTAGGTTTGACGTTAGCCTTAAGTAATTTACTACCAAGTACTGGGGTTAAGGTTAGGGCAATGAGTGATGAAAACAGCACTGATACAGCCAACATGACTGAGAATTCAGTAAATAGCAGCCCCACCATGCCCTCCATAAAGGAGATAGGTAAAAATACCATGACCAGTACCGCTGTGGTTGCCATTACAGCAAAACCAACCTCACGGGCACCTTTGTACGCGGCAAGTATCGGTGGCTCACCTTTTTCGAGGTGATGGAAAATATTTTCTACTACTACAATGGCGTCATCGACCACTAAACCAATGGCGAGGATCAGTGCCATTAAGGTTAACAAGTTGATTGAAAAGCCAAAGCTATTGGCCGCAATAAAAGCAGAAATTAATGATACCGGAACCGTCACCGCAGGGATCAATGTGGCTCTCACTTGGCCAATAAAAATGTATAGCACCAGTATCACTAAAATAGCAGTGATAATAATAGTGTTATACACCTCATCAATAGAACGAGATATAAACACGGTAGAGTCATAATCTACCGCGAGGGCTGTGCCATCAGGAAGAAACTGTTGAATGTTATCAACCTCTTGATGAACCAATTTAGCGACATCTAAAGGGTTAGCATCTGATTGGGCAATAATGCCTAAACTAAGGTTAGGAACACCATTACTTTTAAAGGTTGAGTTTTCATTCTCTGCACCGATAAATACATCAGCGACGTCTTTTAGATAAATCGGACTGCCATCTTCTGCAGTGCGTACAACCAAATAATCAAAATCATCTGGATTATTATAAAGTCTGGCCGTTCTCACAGTCATAACAGTGGTGTCATTACGGACCTCACCACCTGGGGTTTCAACATTTTCAGTATTTAAAGCAGAGACGATATCATTGGCTGACACGTTACGCCCGGCCATAAGTTCAGGCTTTAACTGAACGTACATGACTTTATATAATCCACCAGTGATTGAAATAGAACTCACTCCGGAAATTAAGTTAAATCTGTCCTCTAGCACCCGTTGGGAGTAATCAGTTAACTGGGTCCTATCCATCGTCGATGAGCTTAAATTGACATAGATTGCCGGCTCGCCAGAGCCATTGTCTTTAGAGACCACAGGATCGTTAGCTTCATCAGGTAAGCGTCTTTGAGCGCGTGCGACAGCATCGCGAACATCACTTACCCCTTCGGTTAAATTCCAGCCTAATAAGAAGGTTACAGTAATGCGCGACATGCCATTGCGGGTTACTGAGGTAATTTCATCAACACCACTGATACCGGTTAATTCATCTTCAATGGTGGTGGTGATCTGGCTTTCCATAATGGTTGCCGAGGCGCCATCATAGGTGGTCATTACAGTTACCACAGGGCTTTCTACATCAGGCATTTCTCTGATTGAAAGCTTAGACAGTGATACCAGTCCAAATACCCCTAAAAGCAGGCTCAGTACGATGGCGACAACAGGGCGTTTTACCGAAACGTCAGAAAGCCACATTAACTTTTCTCCAATTCAGTGGTTAGCATTGCGCTGTCATCTTCTTTAGCGATTTTCTCAGTGGTTGAGTTGGTTTGTAAAATATCGACACTGACACCATCACGCATATTGACAAGTCCCTGAACCACCACATTGTCGCCAATTTTAAGGCCATTTGAGATCAACACTTCATTATCAATACGGGCACCAAGAATGACTTCAGTACGTTTAGCAATGTTGTTCTTTCCAATCAAATAGACAAAGCGTTTAGTACCTGAGTATTCAATAGCCTGTACAGGAATGACTGGCTCAGCAATCGCAGGAAAGTTAAGTGTCGCCGCCATCATCATTCCCGGCTTGAGTTGACTATTGAAGTTATCAAACTGCACTCTAACTCGTAAATTTAAGGTGTCTTGATTAATGCGGGAATCAATGGCGGTAATCTCGCCGCTAAAGACTTGTTCAGGCCAGGCTTTACTTTGTGCCGCTACAGGCATACCAATGGATAACATAGATAAATAATGCTCAGGCACTTGCAGGTCGAGTCTCATACTAGAAAGGTCGTCAAATGCCAGTAACTCGGTGCCGACAGCAATCATTTTACCTACACTAAAATCAACTAAGCCAGCGGTGCCAGAAAAAGGCGCATTTAATGAATGGTAATCAAGTTCTGCTTGGGCAGCGGCTAAACGCGCCTGAGCTATATCTACACTGGCTTGTTGGGCATCGATTTCAGTTTGGGTAATGGCATTACTTTTAACTAATTTTTGGAACTCTTTGAGCTTTCTTTTTTCATCAGCAAGGTAAGCCGCGGCTTCTGCTGTTGCCGCTTTGGCTTTGGCGTCGTCTAATTGAACAATGATTTGCCCAGCTTGAATATCTTGATTGGACTGAATATTAATTTGACCGATTTGCCCAGCCACTTGCGAAGAGATATACACTGATTGTTCAGCGTCGAGTTTACCAATCAAAGACAGTGATTGAGATAATTCATGTTGCTCTACAAGCCCTGTAACAACCGGAATAGATTTTTTGGCAGGGCCTTTTTGAGACGGCGTAGCTTTATTGGCTTGTGAAAAATCACTATAGATGACTGCGGCAGCAACTAAGCTGCAAATGACAATAAGGGGAAGTAATTTTTTCATAATAGAACTCGATGACTCGTTGCTGAATTGCGGTCTATATTAATAAATAATTAGCCATATAAGCGTAAATGAATGTAAAGCAAAGAAGATAAGAGTGTAACTGAACATTCCGATAACAAGCTTATCAACAGTTCGTTGCAACTATAGGCGATTAGCTGATCATTTTGTAATGAATAGATAACATTAGCTTGGCTTATGTTGTTGGTGACTTTTGGTGTTCGACATTGTTACTGTGACAATTTGCTAGCTTATGATATTAACAACCTGCGGCTTAGTTATTCTTCTCATTAAAATAGCTCATTAAGCTAAATGCACTTAAATAAAAAAGCCACTTAGGTAATACCTAAATGGCTTTTTTTACTCGCAGCTTATAGGGCTATTAGTCGAAGTTTTTTTCATGCTCACTATTAGCGGGTTCAATACCCATAAAGTATTCATAACCTTTATCGGTTAAGCTTTTTTTGGAGGTGGCGTTCGCTTGGTTATTGGTATTAACCTGTTTAGGCTTCATTTTTATAACTTGTTTTTTACTGTCTTTGTTTGGCAAGCTGACTAGGTCATTTTGTCGAGACATATTATTGAAGTTATAGTTAAAAACGCCGTTTCCTTGAATGAACTCAACACTCGATTTATCTTGAGACTGGTATGATGCCAAAATGCCATGTTGCCCTAATGGCACCTCATGAAATAATTCTCGGCCTGTACCGATTTTTACCCCATCAATAAACCAATCAGCAGCGACATTACTCACTAAGGTGATCATGGCTGATTTTAACCCTAGCTTTTCATTAATGAGCGAATCAATTTTACTGTTATAAGAAGGTTTGAAGGCCATCTTGATCTTGTAGTTTAAATTACCACTCATGTTCATGCTGGCATCAATAACATCGTATGAAAGCAACACGCTACGATCATTTAAGAATGGATCCGTTTTAATGGTATTAGTGACAATGTAATTTTCAGAATCTTTAAGACAGTCGTTTATTGATTGGAATTTAGAACATAACGTCGAACCGTCTAAATCAACAGTTTGGACAGTATCTGGTTTTGATACATCAGCGATTAGACGTTTGGTAATATCACTTTTTAAGGCGGCTAACTGCTCATCTTTATCGGTACGTTTAGTATTAATGGCATCGTACTCGGCCATAATAGTCTTGTACTCTCTACGAAGTGATTTGCCGTCAATATCATATTTGGTTTCTAACTGGTCAATTTTAAGCACCAGTTTTTCGATATCTTGGTAATAAGCATTAATGTTTGAGCGCGATAAAATTTTAGCCGGTAGTTTTGAGATAACGTGATCATACTCAGTTTTCTTACTCTTTATTTCAACACTGAGAGCATGATAATCAGATTCTTTTTTCTTATGAGTCGATAACTTGTCATTGGCAGAAATAAGTAAGCTGTCAATGTTGTATTTTTGCTCAATTTCTTCAAGTGCTTTAGTTTCACTGCTGGTAATAATTTCTAAACCAAATGAGCTGCTTGCATAAAAGCATAAAAACATAAATGTTATTCGACTATATCTCACTGATTTCTCCGTTTTTTCTTAATTTTTTTGGTGTATAGCAATTGCGCCATAACAAATGGTCAACAGTAAAACAATCCGTCAATAATTTTATATTACTGAAGTTGGTATGTCTTTACAAATAGATTGTTGTTTTTGAGTATTTTTTACAACATCGCCACAGCTCACGAAAATTAATTCATCTAGGCCATTTTTATACACTAAGGGATAAGTTGTAAATGATTTTTAAGCTGTTGTTAATTAGTAAAAATAGTCCATATGGATGATGAGTTTGGCAAGGGGCGGATAAACATGAATATAACGGCGCCGCTGCAATATGGTTTGGCGAGTTGTTAATATTTCAATTGTTTTTGGAGATGAATTAATGGTGTCATTTTTATGACATTAATCAACAAAACTGCAGCTTTAACCTGTTTAGTGAATTTTTTAGTCATGAGATATAAAAATGCTCCTTTAGACTATTTACTTAAATATGGGTAAATCGTCATAAGGAGCATTTATTAACTTGCATCACCATTGATAGATATCGGCAGTGACGCGATTGTTATTTTGCAATACGTTTGTATTTCAAGCGGTGCGGCTCAATGGCTTCTGCACCTAAGTTTTCTTTCAGCCAAGTGGTATATTCACTGTAGTTACCTTCATAGAAGTTCACTTGGCCTTCATCACGGTAATCAAGAATATGGGTAGCGATTCTGTCTAGGAACCAACGGTCATGGGAAATAACCATGGCACAACCTGGGAACTCTAATAAAGCTTCCTCTAGTGCTCGCAGCGTTTCAACATCCAAGTCATTGGTTGGCTCATCGAGTAATAACACGTTGCCGCCAGCTTGCAGTAGTTTGGCTAAATGAACCCGGTTACGCTCACCACCTGAAAGAGTGCCAATGATTTTTTGCTGATCGCCACCACGGAAATTAAAGCGGCCTACGTATGCACGACTCGGGATCTCAGTATTGTTGATCCGCATGATATCTTGACCGTCTGAAATCTCTTGCCAAACTGTGTTCTTATCATTCATTGAATCGCGGAACTGTTCAACTGAGGCTATTTGCACTGATTCGCCGACTTCAATGCTGCCGCTATCCGGTTGCTCTGCACCTGAAATCATCTTAAATAAGGTTGACTTACCTGCACCGTTAGCGCCGATGATACCAACAATCGCGCCTTTTGGAACAGCGAAAGTTAAGTCATCAATCAATACTCGGTCACCATATGATTTGGTCAGGTTATTTACTTCAATAACCTTATCACCTAAACGTGGCCCAGGTGGAATGAATAACTCATTGGTTTCATTTCGTTTTTGGTAATCATTGGTGTTCAATTCTTCAAAGCGAGCCATACGGGCTTTGCCTTTTGATTGACGACCTTTTGAACCTTGACGTACCCATTCTAATTCTTTTTGAATGGTTTTCTGGCGCGCACTTTCTGTGGAAGATTCTTGCTGTAGACGAGCATCTTTTTGCTCTAACCAAGATGAATAGTTACCTTCCCAAGGAATACCTTCACCACGGTCGAGTTCTAAAATCCAACCTGCAGCATTATCCAAGAAATATCTATCATGGGTAATAGCCACAACGGTGCCAGTATAGTCTTGTAAGAAACGTTCAAGCCAAGCGACTGATTCAGCATCCAAGTGGTTGGTTGGTTCATCAAGCAGCAGCATGTCTGGCTTTTCTAAAAGAAGACGACATATCGCCACACGGCGGCGTTCACCACCTGAAAGTACTTCAATTTTTTCATCCCAATCAGGTAGACGCAGTGCATTAGCGGCGCGATCTAACACCATCTCGAGGTTATGGGCATCTTGAGATTGAATGATGGCTTCAAGTTGACCTTGCTCTTTTGCTAAGGCGTCAAAGTCAGCATCAGGTTCTGCGTAAAGTGCATAGACTTCATCAAGACGGGTTAAGGCATTTTTAGCTTCACTTACCGCTTCTTCAATGGCTTCACGTACTGTTTGCGTTTCATCAAGTTTAGGCTCTTGAGGAAGGTAACCGATTTTAAGGTCTTGCATCGGACGTGCTTCACCTTCAATTTCGGTATCTAAACCGGCCATGATTCGCAGTAGCGTTGATTTACCTGAACCGTTTAAACCAAGTACACCAATTTTGGCGCCAGGGAAAAAACTCAGTGAAATATCTTTAAGGATTTGTTTTTTAGGTGGAACAATTTTGCCCACTCTAAGCATGCTGTATACAAACTGAGCCATTTTTATATCTCTTTGACTGGGGGACCGAACTAGGAATAGGGCTAATTCTACTCGAATCAAGCGCTAACTTAAAACCGATCTTTTTGCACTTAGCACTTTACGGTTTCTTTGGTTGGTTTATCTCACTTAATAAAGATGATTTTTTGTGGGGCATACTGGGCGTTATAGCAAAATAAGCAGGTAAACTTATTTAACTGTCACGGCTTAAATAATCTGCTGCTTTATCTCCGGCATTCATTAAGCCCTAATTGAAACAGGCAAGAATAATATCTGAGGCCGTTTTACTGTTCGCGTTGCATTTGTTGTTGACTCATTTTTAGAAAAGAGTTTTCTTTAAAATCGTCACAAGGGTATGAAACTAAGCGTTAAATTGGTTTTTTGTATGAAATACAATTACCGAACAGCTTTAGACAAGAAAATACAACTGGCGTAAGTGCAGTTCATGATGAATTGCAACTAATTTCATGTTTCAAATGCTGGGATTGTGATCAATTGCGCTGTATCATACCGCGAAACCCTACTATAAGAATTAACAGCTGGAGTGAGTAATGCTGAAAAAAGATATGAATATCGCGGATTATGATCCACAACTATTTGCAGCAATTGAAGATGAAACCCGTCGTCAAGAAGAGCACATTGAGCTCATCGCTTCTGAAAACTATACCAGCCCTCGTGTACTTGAAGCACAAGGTTCACAACTAACTAATAAGTATGCTGAAGGCTACCCTGGTAAGCGTTACTACGGTGGTTGTGAGCATGTGGATATTGCTGAAGAATTAGCTATTTCTCGTGCTAAAGAATTATTTGGCGCGACATACGCAAACGTTCAGCCTCACTCTGGTTCTCAAGCAAACTCAGCAGTTTTCATGGCGCTTTTAGAAGGCGGTGATACTGTTTTAGGTATGAGCCTTGCTCACGGCGGTCACTTAACTCATGGTTCTCACGTTAGCTTTTCAGGCAAGTTATACAATGCGGTACAGTACGGCATTGATGAAGTAACAGGTAAAATTGACTACGCAGAAGTTGAGCGTTTAGCCGTTGAGCATAAACCCAAAATGATCATTGCAGGTTTTTCTGCTTACTCTGGGATCATAGATTGGGGCAAATTCCGCGAAATCGCTGATAAAGTAGGTGCTTACTTATTTGTCGATATGGCGCACGTTGCCGGTCTTGTGGCTGCAGGTATCTATCCGAATCCGCTACCTCATGCACACGTTGTGACAACCACTACCCATAAAACCCTAGCGGGCCCTCGTGGTGGTTTGATTTTATCTGCCATTAACGATGAAGCTATCTATAAAAAACTAAACTCTGCAGTATTCCCAGGTGGCCAAGGTGGCCCATTAATGCACGTTATCGCGGCTAAAGCAGTAGCATTTAAAGAAGCATTAGACCCTGAATTTACCACTTACCAAGAGCAAGTGGTTGCTAACGCTAAAGTGATGGCGAAAACCTTCATTGAACGTGGCTATGATGTTGTTTCTGGTGGAACTGATAACCACTTGTTCTTACTTGATCTAATCAGCAAGGATATGACAGGTAAAGATGCAGATGCTGCGTTAGGCAATGCAAACATCACAGTGAACAAAAACTCAGTACCAAACGACCCACGTTCACCATTTGTGACGTCTGGTCTGCGTATCGGTTCTCCTGCGATTACTCGCCGCGGTTTCACTGAAATTGAGTCGGTAGAGCTAACTAACTGGATGTGTGATGTGTTAGATGACATCACAAACGAAGCTACTATTGAGCGCGTTAAAAACCAAGTGCTTGAATTATGTGCTAAGTTCCCAGTTTACGGTTAATAACATCGTATATTGATTAACATAGACAATTATCTATTTAACTAACGCGGATAATCTTTTCGATAAGGTTAACCTTGTAAAGTAAATAGGATAAACTTCAATGGTCGTAAGTACTCAGTGCTTACGGCCATTTTGTTTTTAATTTCAGGAGTGGATATGCATTGCCCATTTTGTAGCGCGACAGATACGAAAGTTATTGATTCAAGACTCGTGGCTGAAGGCCATCAAGTGCGCCGTCGCCGGGAATGTACTGAGTGTCACGAACGCTTCACCACTTTTGAAGGTGCCGAATTAGTCATGCCAAGGGTGATCAAGCAAGATGGCACTCGCCAACCATTTGATGAAGACAAGCTGCGTGGCGGCATGTTACGTGCTGTTGAAAAACGCCCAGTATCAATTGATCAAATTGAGCAAGCGTTAAGTAAAATCAAGTCAACATTGCGCGCTACTGGCGAACGTGAAATTGATTCGGCCATGATTGGTAATTTGATGATGGATCAATTGATGATCCTAGATAAAGTCGCCTATATCCGTTTTGCTTCAGTTTATCGCGCCTTTGAAGATGTTTCCCAATTCGGCGAAGCCATCGCGAAGCTACAAAAATAATCTAGCTTACTTTTATTGCTGTTTTTAATTAATTGCTGTCTTACATTTATTGGCGTCTTGCATTCTTGCTAATGATGTACCTTATTTAGCAGTTCTGAATCTTCATGACTGCTTTTTAGTTTCTAGAAGGTCTTTATGTCTCAGTGGTCAAAATGTGATATTGAAATGATGAGCCTTGCTATTTCATTAGCAGAAAAAGGCCGTTATACCACGCGCCCGAACCCCAATGTTGGCTGCGTGATTGTCGCCAGTGGGGAGATCATTGGTCAAGGCTATCATATCAAAGCGGGTGGTCCTCACGCCGAAATCCACGCCTTAAAAGATGTCGAAAATCGTCAATTACAACAGCTACTTCCCCAAGCTACAGCCTATGTGACGCTTGAACCCTGCAGTCATTATGGCAGAACCCCACCATGTGCTAAGGCATTAATTGCAGCCAAAGTGAAGCGAGTGGTGATTGCACAAATGGATGCGAATCCGCAAGTGGCGGGTAATGGCGTTCGTATGCTTGAAAAGGCCGGTATTAAAGTTGATGTGGGCTTGCTAACAGCAGCAGCTAGTCAACTTAATATCGGTTTTATGAAACGCATGACTACGGGATTACCTGAAATCACCATTAAGCTGGCAGCCAGTTTGGATGGTAAAACCGCGCTATCGAATGGGGTATCAAAGTGGATAACCGGCCCCGAAGCCAGAGCCGATGTGCAAAAGCTGCGCGCCCGTCATTGCGCGCTAGTGACTGGCGTTGAAACTGTGTTAGCTGACGACCCCTCTTTGAATGTGCGCTACGAGCAATTGGCTGGTGTACAAAACAGCCTTGCTGAGTCTGACCTTCAACAGCCTTTAAGAGTGGTGCTTGATAGTAAAGCAAGGCTGACTGCCGACTATAAAATGTTTACTATTGAAACGCCGATTTTGCTGGTGTCTTGTGTCGACTATCCAGCAGAAGTAAAACAAGATTTTAAGTCCCATGTTAGCTTTATCACAATAGCGGCTAATAACGATGGACGAGTTGATTTGCATGCTTTATTTACACACTTAGGCCAGCATTGTAACTCAGTATTAGTCGAGGCTGGTGCCAGCGTTGCTGGTAGTGTTATTCAAAGTAAATTAGCTGATACACTTTATTTGTACCAAGCAATGAAAATATTAGGCAGTCATGGACGCAATTTGATGCAATTAGACGACTATCAAACTATGGATCAGATTCCTGATGTACAATTAACGGATAGTCGCAGAATTGGTACAGACCAACGACTGATTTTAAAGCTTAATTCGCCAGCGAATTAACTAATGCAATTTTGTCTATCGGTCGATGCTAAGCGTGGCCCAAAAGATAACAAGTGAGTAAATATGTTTACTGGGATTATTGAAGCACTAGGTACATTAAGAAAAGTTGAGCGTAAAGGCGATGATATTCGTTTGACTGTAGCCAGTGGCAAGCTCGACTTAACCGATGTAAAACTGGGTGACAGTATTGCCACTAATGGGGTGTGTTTAACCGTAGTGCAATGTTTAGCAGATGGTTATGTTGCAGATATTTCTGCTGAAACCGTTGCCTTAACCGGATTTGCTAAATATAACGTCGGTCAAAAAGTAAACCTTGAAAAAGCGGTGACCCCAACGACCCGATTAGGCGGCCATATGGTTAGCGGTCATGTGGATGGTATTGCCACAGTGGAGCAGCGCCTTGTGCGTGGCCAAGCCATTGAGTTTTGGCTGGCAGCTCCCGCTGAGTTATCTCGTTATATTGCTCATAAAGGTTCGATCACCATTGATGGCGTTAGCTTAACGGTAAATGAAGTTGATCAGCACAGATTCAGATTAACCATAGTGCCTCACACTGCAGCTGAAACCACCTTATTAGCTTTACAAGCGGGTCATAGCGTCAACATCGAAGTTGACCTTGTTGCACGTTATCTTGAACGCTTAATGAAAGTAGAACAAAAGCCAGCCACTGAAAGTGGTGTCACAATGGAATTGTTGGCAAGTGCTGGATTTATGCGATAACTGATTATTACTGGTAAATATTATTACCGGAGCATATTTACTCTATATCGCTGATATAGACAAAACAATATAAAGGTCTTAGCAATGGCATTACATAGTATAGAAGAGATCATCGAAGACATTCGTCAAGGTAAGATGGTTATCTTGATGGACGATGAAGACAGAGAGAACGAAGGTGATCTTATCATGGCGGCCGATAAGGTGACGCCAGAGGCCATTAATTTTATGGCGACCTTTGGCCGTGGACTGATTTGCCAAACCATGACCAAAGAGCGGTGTCAGCAACTGAACTTGCCGTTAATGGTTACCAACAATAATGCTCAGTTCTCAACAAATTTTACCGTTTCCATTGAAGCGGCAACGGGGGTCACAACGGGCATTTCAGCCCATGATCGCGCTGTAACCGTTCAAGCGGCTGTTGCTAAAGATGCTAAAGCATCAGATTTAGTTCAGCCTGGTCATATTTTTCCACTTATGGCACAAGATGGCGGGGTGTTAATTCGCGCCGGTCACACAGAAGCGGGTTGTGATTTAGCCCGTCTTGCAGGCTGCGAGCCATCTGGCGTGATAGTTGAAATTCTTAATGATGATGGCACTATGGCCCGTTGTCCAGATCTTGAAATCTTTAGTGAAAAGCACGGTATTAAAATGGGCACCATTGCCGATTTAATTGAATACCGCAACACCAAAGAAACCACGGTTGTGCGTGAAGCTGAATGTAAATTGCCAACGCGTTTTGGTGAGTTCAATATGGTGACTTTCAGAGACACCATCGATAATCAGCTACACTATGCCTTATTGAAAGGTGACGTTGAAGAAAACTGCCTAGTACGGGTACATTTACAAAATACCTTTAATGACTTATTCCACTCTGAACGCGATCAAAAACGTAGCTGGCCACTTGAAAACGCCATGGAGCGTATTGCATCAGATGGTGGTGTATTAGTACTGTTGGCGAATCACGAGCATTCAAGTGACATGCTCGCCAAGGTCAAAGCCTTTGAAGCGGAAGATAACGGTCAAGCGCCTACAGCTGCTAAATGGCAAGGAACCTCGCGCCAAGTCGGTGTTGGCTCGCAAATTCTTTCAAATTTAGGTGTGAGCAAAATGCGTTTATTAAGTTCACCCAAGCGTTATCACTCTCTATCAGGGTTCGGTTTAGAAGTAACTGATTATATTGCAGAATAATTCACTAACTTAGTGAAGTTAACATTTATCAATAATTGCACAGGACTCAGGGCATTTGGCTGTGGTATTATACCGCCACTTTTGCCCAGAGCCGGGTGCTTTAGCTAATTTAGGTAAGATAATGATCGTAGTTGAAGGTAATATCGAAGCAAAAAATGCCAAAGTGGCGATCGTAGTATCGCGTTTCAATAGTTTTCTTGTTGAGAGTCTGCTTGATGGCGCATTAGACACACTAAAACGTTTAGGTCAGGTAAATGACGACAACATTACTGTTGTTCGTGTTCCTGGCGCTGTTGAATTACCACTTGCTGCACGTCGAATTGCAGCTAGTGGAAAGTTTGACGGTATTGTTGCACTTGGTGCAGTAATTCGTGGTGGTACTCCGCATTTTGATTTAGTTGCTGGTGAATGTAACAAGGGTCTTGCTCAAGTCGCTTTAGAGTATGATATCCCAGTTTCATTTGGCGTTTTAACCACTGATACCATCGAGCAAGCAATTGAACGCTCTGGTACTAAAGCTGGTAACAAGGGCACTGAAGCTGCACTTGGTTTACTAGAAATGGTTAACGTTCTGCAAGAATTAGAACAACAGTTAGTATAGTAGTAGGAAAAGTAATGAAGCCTTCAGAGCGCCGCAAGGCACGCCGTTTAGCTGTTCAAGCTATTTATTCATGGCAGTTAAGCAAGAACAATGTTGCTGATGTTGAACATGAATTTTTAACTGAACAAAACATTAACGGTGTTGATGTAGCTTATTTTCGTGAATTGCTATCAGGTGTAGCCACGAAAGCAACTCAACTTGATGATCTGCTAAAGCCTCATTTAGATCGTGATATCGAAGATGTATCACCCGTTGAGAAAGCCATTGTGCGTTTAGCAGCTTATGAATTAACTTATCGTAAAGATGTGCCATATAAAGTGGCCATTAACGAAGGTATCGAATTAGCGAAAGCGTTTGGTGCTGACGATAGTCATAAGTTTGTCAATGGTATGCTAGATAAGCTTGTTACTCGTAAGTAATGAATGAAAACGGTATCTTCGGATACCGTTTTTGTATGTAACGCTTTTTTCTACAAAATAATAGGTGGGCGGTTATCCGCACCAGATTATATCGTGAAAGAATTCCAACTTATCGAACAATTTTTCCGTGATAAAGGTCAGCAACGTCGAGATGTGCATTTAGGCATTGGCGATGACTGTGCATTAGTCCAACCGGCGGAAAACACATCTATTGCCATATCTTGCGACACCCTAGTCGAGAATGTCCATTTTTTACCGACAATGCCAGCTTATGAGCTTGGCTATAAATCTGTAGCGGTAAATTTATCCGATCTTGCTGCCATGGGCGCAGATCCGGCGTGGATGACGTTAGCGCTAACCTTGCCAGATGTTGATAATGAGTGGTTAGCGCAATTTAGCCAAGGGCTATTTGAAGCGGCTGAATATTACAGTGTTAGTCTGATCGGTGGTGATACCACCCGCGGGCCTCGCTGCATCAATATTACTATTCATGGTCAAGTGCCAACCGGTAAAGCATTAACCCGTAGTGGCGCGAAAATTGGTGACTGGGTGTATGTTACTGGCACTTTGGGTGACTCTGCCCTTGGGCTTGATATCCTGTTGGGCAAAAAAGAAGTCGCACATCAACATAAAGAATTTTTAATTAACCGTCACTATCATCCAACGCCTAGAATACTAGCGGGTCAAGCGCTACGCTCTTTAGCAACCAGTGCCATTGATTTATCTGACGGTTTATTTTCTGATATTCAGCACGTTTTAAAGGCATCTAATGTGGGTGCGATTATTGATGTGAATGAATTACCGCTATCGGAATCATTACAAGCATCATTGAGCCCTAATGAAGCAACTAGTTATGCGTTAACTGGTGGCGAAGATTATGAGTTGATGTTTACTGTACCAGAATCTCAACGTGGCGCTTTGGATATTGCACTGATCCACGCTGGGGTTAAATTTATTAAAGTAGGTCAAATTTGTGCCGGCGAAAAGTTACGCTTAGTGGCTGATGGCAAACCTTTTGAGCTAGAAAAAAATAGTTTTGAGCATTTCTAATGAAGTTTATTTCAACCGATCCAGCCGTTAAGAAATTAACCTTAACAAACCCTGTACACTTTTTAGCATTAGGTTTTGGCAGTGGTTTAGCCGCCAAAGCCCCGGGCACCTTTGGTACCCTTGCCGCAGTGCCGATTGTGTACTTGATGAGCTTTTTAAGCCTATCGGCTTTTATTTTTATCACGCTAATTAGCTGCCTTGTTGGTATTTATATTTGTGATAAAGCCGCTAAAGATATGGGCGTTCATGATCATGGCGCAATTGTGTGGGATGAAGTCGCAGGCTTAATGATCACCATGATTGCCGCCCCTGCTGGGGTAATTTGGTTAGTGGTTGGTTTTGCGTTATTTCGTTTTTTCGATATTTTAAAACCGTGGCCAATTCGTTGGCTCGACGCTAAAGTGCATGGCGGTTTTGGGATCATGATTGATGATGTATTAGCGGGGATTTTCTCGTTAATTTGTTTACAGTTGTTGGCTTATTATATTTAACCAATGATACTTTAATCTCTTTAAAGCTAATCCCATTAAACGTTAAGCCCACTTCATAGTGGGCTTTTTAATGGGCGATGATTAATGGATGATGCTTAAAGCTGCAAGATTATTGCAATAGCTCTCTAGCATTCGCTAAGGTATTTTCAGTTATCACATCACCCGCGAGTAGTCTTGCTAGCTCATTGACTCGCTCTTGTTTATCCAATGACTTCATATTCGTCTCAGTGCCGCCACTTTTGGTGAATTTATTCACTAGCATATGTTGGTGACCATTACCTGCAACTTGCGGTAAATGCGTCACACAGAGCACCTGAGTTGATTGACCTAAGCTGCGTAGCATTCTTCCCACAACTGCTGCAGTAGGTCCTGAAATACCTACATCCACTTCATCGAATATCAAGGTTGGTGTTGATACCTTTTTAGCGGTGATAACCTGAATACCAAGCCCAATACGTGACAATTCGCCACCAGAAGCTACTTTGGCAATGGGCTGCATCGGTTGACCGGGGTTGGTGGTAACCAAGAATTCAACTTGATCACAACCAGAAACTGATTGTAGTTCTGGGTTAAAATTCACCTCAATGCAGAATCTGCCTTTGGGCATATTTAACTCTTGAATCGATTGGGTGACTAACTTATTAAGCTCTTTAGCATAGCGGTTACGGCTATGGCTGAGTTTTTGGGCGCTAATTACGTAAGCTTTTTTGCTTTCATCTACTTGCTGCTGAATTTCATCAAGCCTTGTGGCATCGTTATTAAGCTCGCTAAGTTCAGCTTTTAAAGCTTGGTGATGCTCAAACAGTTGCTCAGAGCTCACATGGTGTTTTCTTGATAATTGCATCGCCTTTGAAATGCGCTGCTCAAGGTAAGCAAAGTGTTCAGGATCGAGTTCTATTCGGCTTAAATAGTCCTGAACTTCGCTGCTGCTTTCCTGCACTTGAATTAACGCTTCATTGAGCATTTGAGCAATATTACTTAGTTGTGGGTCAAACTCAGTTAGGTTCTCAGCTAAGCCCACGACCCGATTAAGTAAAGATTCAATATTGGCTTCATCGTCATCACACAGTAATTGCAGGCTGGATTGGCAGGTATCAATTAACTCTGTGCCGTTAGCAAGGCGTTTATGCTCTTGTTCAATCTCAATAAATTCACCGGCTTTAAGATCAAACTCATCAAGCTCTTCAACTTGATATTGCACTAGCTGTTTTCTGGCGATACGCTCTTGCTGATTTTGTTGTAATTGTTTCAGTTCATTTTCGATTAACTTACAGCGTTGATAGCTTTTGCTTACCCCATCAAGCAATAATTTATGGTTGGCGTAGCTATCAAGAAGGGTCAGTTGATGCTCGCTTTTTAACATTGCATGATGCGCGTGTTGGCCGTGAATACCGACAAATAATTGCCCTAGAGATTTAAGCTGGGCTAACGGAACTGGATTACCATTTATATAGGCACGTGAGCGGCCATCGGCATTAATTGTTCTTCTTAAGATACATTCGTCTTCGACATCAAGGTCATTGTCCTCTAGCCAGCGCTTAGCAAATGGCACATCATCTAAGCTAAAGCGGGCACTCACTTCGGCTTTGGTTGCACCTGGTCTAACGCTATTGGCATCTGAGCGATTACCAAGGCATAAGCCCAGGGCATCAATAGCAATGGATTTACCAGCACCGGTCTCACCAGTAATGCTGGTCATGCCAGCTTTAAAGTCGAGTTCTAGAAAACGTACAATTGCGAAATTATTAATGCTTAATTGGCACAGCATAATCAATCCTTGTGTGAATAACCATCAAACCACTGTATCTGTATACAGTTTACACTGTTTTTATATACAGTAAAGTACTGTATAAAAAATGGTGCTGATTTTTTATACGAGGATTAAACCAAGGCGCTTAAGATTTTTTCAATAATGGGCAAACTAATAAAGGTGGCTGTAGTGCTGATCAATATGCACTTGGCACTTGATAAGGCATAGATTTGGTAACGCTGTGCCAGTAAGTAAACACTTGCTGCTGTCGGCAGTGCCGCCAGAATGACGCCCATAAAAACTAGCTCAGACTCCACCTTAAAATAGCTTAATAAAACATAGGCAAATAACGGCTGGACAATGAGTTTTAAACTATTCAGCAAGCTCATTTCAAGGGCGATATTATGTTTTTTAGGCCCAGCTTTTGCGCCGCGATGCATGGCTTTAGCTAACACCATGCCAATGGCAAATAAGGCGCAGGGGCTAGAGGTGTTTCCGATTAACCGAAACATCATGCTGATACTGTCAGGTAGTTTTATTTTGAGCGCTGATACCAATACCCCTAGGGCGCAACCAATAACGATGGGGTTGGTGATTAATGCGTTGAGCATAATCATAATAGGATGACGTTGTTGGGTTTTATTCACCGCAAGTTCCATGCTCACCAGTGCAAATGCGAACATGATAATGGACAGTAGACTGGCAATGGCTGCGGTGGCGATGGCTTGATTGTTATCAGGATACAAGTTCATCATTAAAGGGATCCCAATAAAGGCGGTATTACCAAAACTGGTGTTTAGGCCTCTAATTGCAGCTAGCGCGGGCTGTTTATTGTCTGCAAGGGTTGAGATGATCACTGTAATACAATATGTGCCCGCCATAGCGAGGCCAAAGGCGAATATAAATCCCCATTGCAGAATATCGTTAATGTCAGTTTCGGCCAGTGCAATAAATAAAATAGCAGGGAAGGCGATATAGTAGACGTATTTATTTAGCGCCGAGTCACTATCTTGGGGGAGTAATTTAAGTTTCTGGACACTAAAGCCAATAACCATGATGCCAAAAACAGCTATAAGTGGGGTTAGGATACTAGGCAAGCTTGATTCCTTTTTAGGACCTTGAATGACATATCAATAATGTGGGCGTTGGATATCTTACTTTAATGGCGCCAATAAGATATTAGATAAAGGTAAGGTATGAGATGAATCTAAGCTATTCAAATAAGTTAAGTTTTTAAATTAAACTAAGATAAGAAAAACTGCATAGATCTGATACGACAAGGAGGATGTAAATGTTGCCCATCAGGTTGGCATTAGAGTATAAAGCTATCTGTTAGCGGTATCTTTAATAAGGGCATGATGACAGGCCCTTATTAAAGAGTGCTATTGCTACTTAAAGAGTGCTATTGCTACTTTAAAAGTATCATTGCTGCAGACTGATGCCGATATTAGACACGCCAGCATCAATGATTTCTTTGCGTAATTCCTTAATGAATTCAGGTGTGATTTTTGTTGTTTCTTCAATCACATCTAATAACATTCCTTGTAAGTGCTTCTCTTCTTGCATTACAGGATGGTTAAATACGAACTCTTCTACAACATCTTCATTCATGACGTCTTCAAGTTCTTCAATGCTAATGGCTTCAATATAGTTGGCCACTGTACTTGATGATAATTTACTGACGTTGGTAATATCTTCTTCGATTTTAGCTTGTATGCCACCGAGTAAAGTCGATAACGCTACAGCAGCATCCATTGCAGGATAAACACCGTAGGCTTCAAAATCTGCAGGCTCAGGGGTATTTTCATCTAAACGCTGTAAGTGAATATCGTAATTAAACTTAAGCTTTTTATCGTATTGTGATTGCCAAAGTAAATCCAATACTGTGCTTAATACTTTAGGCTCGCCAAACTCACACACTTCGGAGAAAAGGGCGTAATTGGGCAGCATGCGCTGACATAGCGCGGTCGCAAAAAGTTGCTTTTGAGGTAATGACAGCGCTTTTAAACGCTTAAAAAAACCGGGTTTATTGCTCATAGGGAACATCCGCTGATAACTGTGATATCACTTGATTTGCTGCTGATTCTACCTTAGTTAGCTCGTCAAGTAACTCAAGTATTTCAGGTTCTAAGTCTTCGATGTTGGTTTTGTGCTTTAACGCAGACTCTAATTCTTGGCAAAGTTTTTGGGTGTTGGGCACCCCACAATAACAACTCGCTCCATGAAGTTTATGCACGGTTTGCAGCATAAGCGAACTATTGCTGCTTTTTAATGCCGTTTCTATGTTGCTGACACTTTCAGGCAGTGAGTCCACCAACATTTGCAGCATCTCTAATGCTAAATCCGGTTTTTGATTGGTTTGTGCTAAGCACAGCTCCCAATTAAGGGTATGCATATCAAAGTGGGTAAATTTGGGTTTATTTATCCAGCGATCAATCACCCCTTTTAATGCCGCTTCATCAATGGGTTTTGGCAGATAACCGTCCATGCCGCTACCTAAAATTAATTCTCGCTCTTCAGCGATAGCGTGGGCTGTTACCGCAATAATAGGTGTATTGCGGTTAAGTGAGTCTTGGCGGATAAGTTTGGTTGCTGTAACCCCATCAGTGCCGGGCATTTGAATGTCCATAAAGATAACATCGAAGGCTTGTTTTTGGGCATAGCTCACGGCTTCATCACCGTTATTGACAGAGATGACATTAACCACCAACTCTTTCAGTAGGGTATCGATTAGCTTTAAGTTAGCAAGGTTGTCATCAACAGCAAGTACGCTCAAATTCTTGCGCTCATACACAGTCGCGGGTAGTGACTCGGTTAATAGCGCTGTTTGAGTGGGTGGATGAATTAAGTGGTTAGCCAACTCGTAGTCACTCACTGGCATACTGAGTAAAATATCGCTATTAGGCCTCAATGCTTGGTTTAATATTTTTTGCTGCTCGATGCAATCATGAAGCAAGACTAAACATGAGGTCTTTTCCCTCGCCATGCTTAAACAGCTTAATAACTGCTCTTTATCACTAAAGCCATGGCAGTTAAGCAGAATATAATCGTAATGCACTTTGCTTGATGAAAGCGTTGACTCTAAATGGCTAATTTGGCCAACAGTGGTTAAATGTAGCCCCCACGCTTCAAAGCGGCGATTGAGCATATCGCGGCTTAGCTCTCTTGATTCAAATAACAACAGGGTTTTATTACGTAAAGAGTCCAAATGCAGCACTTCACCAATATGAAACTGGCTTAATTCCAATGGCAGCATGAACCAAAATGTTGAGCCTTGATTTGGAATTGAGGTAAAGCCAATTTGGCCGCCCATTTGGTTAATCAAACGTTTGGTGATCACTAAGCCCAAGCCGGTACCACCAAAGCGGCGTGAAATAGACGAGTCTGCTTGGCCAAAGGCCTGGAACAGATATTCTTGCTGACTTTCATCAATACCAATACCGGTATCAATTACTTCACAGCGCAGGGTGATATTTTCATCTTTTTGGCCTACAAGATGAATTTTCAAAATAACGCTACCTTGATCGGTAAACTTAATCGCATTGCCCAATAGGTTCGTCATGATTTGTGCAACCCGCATCGCATCACCGCTGACACTTTCAGGCACGTTGTCGTCAATATCAATAATCAGTTCGATGTCTTTTTCTTGAGCGCTGCCGGCCACAATGCTGACGGTTTCAGAAATGGTTTCCCGCAGGGCGAATGGCATTTTCTCTAAGACCATTTTACCGGCTTCTAATTTGGAGAAATCCAGAATGTCATTAATGATCCCCAGTAAGTTACTGGCGCTTCGTTCAATGGTTTTTATGTAATCTAACTGACTTGAGTGCAGCGGCGTTTTAATTAACTGCCGAGAAAATCCAATCACACCGTTTAGTGGTGTTCTTAATTCATGGGACATATTTGCTAAGAACTCTGATTTAATGCGACTGGCTTCAAGGGCGCGCTTTTTGGCTAAATCAAGCTCGACGTTTTGGATTTCAATTTGTTCAAGGGTTTCCCGTAAATCAGAGGTCGCTTGGTCAATGTTTTGCTGCATTTCATCGTGATATTCTGACAATGAACTAGCCATGGCATTAATGCCGCGCTTAAGTAAATCTAGCTCGCCGATTAATTGTCCATCAAGACGGGTGTCTAACTTACCTTCACGAATTTTTGCTACTACTCTTACCATTTCAGTAATGGGGTAGTTAACATGCTTAACCAAACGGAATGTGAAAAACAGATTCAGCTGCACCCCAATTAATACAATGACAAATGCGGCAATGGCGGCACGGTGTTGCTCAAGTAAGGCATTTTCTTTATTGAGTAATATTGAGATATACCCCAATATTTGTTGCCCTTCAGCATTGGTGATAATTTTTCTTGGGCCGTTGGCGGGCGAAATTGTCACCCCTTGCGGGTTAGTTTGTTGATTAACGCCGGTATAAGACATAATCGGCACCCGTATCACCATGGTGTCGTCGATGGTTTCATACTGAGTCGAAATTAAAGACTTTAACGCTGCTGTATAGCGCATACTCTCAAAATCTTTATGGTAGTGAGATGTTACAAATAATTGATTTTCATCATCAAAAATAGCAATTGAGTGAATAAGGGCAGAGTTGTTTAATTGCGATGCTGCCAGTAAACGTTTGCTGGCTTCTCTGTCTTCAGTGACCAGTCCGAACTCGCTGGCAATGGCCAAAGGCTCGACAATACTTCTACCTTGATTGATTAAGGTCTCTTCGAGTTCATAAAAACGGTTTATGGTGAAGTAACTTCCAAGTAGAATACCCACCATGACCGTTGGCGCTAACGCAAGTACCAGTACCCAAGAGCGAAGACTGTATTTGGTCATGTTGTTAGCATTTTTCATCGTGAAGACATTATTCCTAAAGACTTTTTATCTATGATGAGGACTAGACTGCCAGAAACAGAGCCGTCTTGACTAGTCATTTATTCAATACCTGAGGCCAAAATGGCACAATTTTTTAAAGCAAAACCAAACAAAACTAAACAACTGTCGGCCAAGTTGACTTTAACGGTATCACAACTTGATCATCTCGGTGCAGGTATTGCTCAACATGACGGCAAAGTGGTATTTATTCCTGGGGCTCTGCCCGGTGAAACGGTAACCGCGCAATTAATTGAACAAAAGAAAAAGTACGCTAAAGCTAAGCTGCTTAAAATTCAAATCGCAACCGATAAAAGAGTCGCGGCGCAATGCCCTCATTATCAGCAATGTGGTGGCTGCGACTTACAACATATGAGCATTGATGCGCAGCGCGAATATAAGCAAGATGCACTACAAAATTTAATGGGTAAGTTAGCGGTCAATATTGATGACAAGATCATGACTTCAATGATAACCGGTGAGCAATGGCATTATCGTCGTCGCGCACGGCTAGCTACGTTATTTGATAAAAAGACGAAGCATTTACAATTAGGCTTTCGAGCTGCCAATAGCAATAATATCGTTGATATTAAGCAGTGCGATGTATTGGCTGTAGCATTGTCGGCATTGATTGAACCCTTCTCAAACGTGCTTAATCAGTTACAAGCTAAAATGACACTCGGTCACCTTGAACTCACTGAAGCTGAAAATGGCATATTTGCAGTACTTAGAATCACCAAAGCATTGAAAACCGATGATGAGCAGCGCCTGAAAGCGTTTGCTTTGGAGCATCAAATACAGTTGTTAGTGCAAGATAATGATGGCGAACTGCGTTCGCTAGTCAGTGACGATCATATTGAATTACCCAAATATTTGTTAGCTAACGGCCAAGTCGAATGTCGATTTAGCCCGGGAAATTTTGTGCAGGTCAATGCTGATATTAACCAGCGTATGGTCGCACAGGCCATCGAGTGGCTAGATCCACAACAAGATGAACGAATTTTGGATTTATTTTGTGGGGTAGGTAATTTTAGTTTGCCCCTTGCTACCCAAGCCGCTGATGTTATTGGTGTTGAAGGCGTACCTGAAATGGTTACGCAGGCGAAACAAAATGCTGCTGATAACAACTTAACCAACCTGAGTTTTTTTCACGCTGATTTAAGTGCGGATTTATCTCAAGCCTCTTGGCTGGGTAAAATTGATAAACTATTGCTCGATCCTGCCAGAGCGGGGGCGTATGAAAGTTTGCAATGGTTATCTAAAATGAAGCCTAAAAAAGTGGTGTATGTGTCATGTAATCCGGCAAGTTTAGCCAGAGACAGCCAAGTATTAATCGAACAAGGCTATCAGCTTAAAAAACTAACCATGTTGGATATGTTTCCACAAACTCATCATATCGAAGCGATGGCATTGTTTGAAATTAAATAACTTGCTGCGCTGGCGTGGCAAACCAGTAAAATCAACTGTTTTTACTGCCAACTCAAACAGAAATACTGTTTGAAGATGACATTTTTTAAATTGATTAATATTAATTTGACATAAATAACTGAATGCTCAAGATGAAAGCATTAGAGTAAATAACACATCAACACAGATTCAGTTATTTGTACGCGTAAAAGTCAGTACCAATAAGGAAGTTAATTATGGTCTCAGTTCGAGAAGCACATTTTAATCTAGCCGATTTTAATATCGACGAATGGGTTATGCGTTATATCGATAACGCCGAAGAAGCCCTATTGTTACGGGATCTGATCCTGTATCTAGATATGTTGCCAACGAAATCTCCCGATGTACATCGGGCCTTGCTTGAGCGCGCCCGTGAAATGGTGGAAATTTTAGCGCCATTGAATATGGATATCGAGACCTTACAAGCTTCATTATTATTTATTGCTCATGATGCCGGTATTATATCAATTGAAACAATTGAAGAAAAATATGGCGCTAGCTTAAGCAAGCTAGTGGCAAGCGTGGTGACCATGGAGGCTATTGGCGCCTTAAAAGTCAGTCCTGACTCTCGAACCGCCGAGCCGCAAATCGATAATATTCGTAAAATGTTATTGGCCATGGTCGAAGATGTACGCGCGGTAGTGGTTAAGCTTGCTGAGCGGGTAGCGCTACTTCGTGAAGTTAAAAATGCCGATGAAGAAACCCGGGTATTGTTGGCAAGAGAAGTGGTCGATATCTACGGCCCGCTTGCCAACCGTTTAGGAATTGGGCAATTAAAGTGGGAATTAGAAGATATCTCGTTTCGCTACCTGCACCCGACAGTTTACAAAGATATTGCCAAACAGTTAGATGGTAAACGTGTCGACAGAGAAGTGTTTATCGATAAGTTTGTTACCCAGCTGCAACAGCGTCTGGATAATGACCAAATTCGCGCGAAAGTCTATGGCCGCCCGAAACACATCTATAGCATCTGGCGTAAGATGAAAGGCAAAGACTTGAAGTTTGATGAGCTGTTTGATGTGCGCGCGGTGCGTATTGTCACAGAGCGCCTCCAAGATTGTTATGGTGCTTTAGGTGTCGTGCATACCCTTTGGCATCATATTCCCCGTGAGTTTGATGATTATGTGGCCAACCCTAAACCCAATGGTTACCAATCAATTCATACCGTGGTCGTTGGCCCTGAAGGTAAAACGGTAGAGATTCAAATTCGTACTGAAGCGATGCATCAGGACTCAGAACTTGGGGTCGCAGCCCATTGGAAGTACAAAGAAGGCTCTGCTGGTGGCAAGCAAAGTGGCTATGAAGAAAAAATTAATTGGCTACGTAAAATTTTGCTGTGGCAAGAAGATGTTGCTGAAACCGGAAACCTGGTTGATGAAGTCCGCAGCCAAGTATTTGAGGACAGAGTCTATGTGTTTACCCCTAATGGCGAAGTGGTTGATTTACCATTAGGCTCCACCGTGCTCGATTTTGCTTACTACATTCATTCCCATGTGGGCCATAAATGTATTGGCGCCAAAGTCGATGGCCGTATTGTGCCCTTTACTTATCAAGTTGAAACCGGTGAGCGTATTGAAATCATTACCTCAAAGCATCCTAATCCGAAGCGCGATTGGTTAAATCCAAATTTAGGCTACATCAAGTCGTCTCGCTCTCGCTCGAAAATTCAGCATTGGTTCAAGCAGCAAGACCGCGATAAAAACATGGTGGCAGGGAAAGAATTACTTGAGGCTGAACTTAACCGTGTCTCACTTCATTTAAAAGATGCCAAAGTTGCGGTTGAGCGCTTTAATATGAACTCCATGGATGACATGTTAGCGGCTATTGGTGGCGGTGATTTACGCTTAAACCAAGTGGTGAATTACATTGAAACCAGTTTACGCAAAACTGAAGTGACCGAACAAGAGATTGTTGAAGAGCTCATTAAACGCTCGAATCCGAAACCAGCCCGTAAAGGCAAAGGTCAGGTAGAAGTAAATGGTGTTGGTAATTTATTAAGCCATATTGCCAGCTGCTGTAAACCGGTACCGGGTGATGAAATTTTTGGTTATATCACCATGGGCCGCGGCGTGTCAGTGCACCGCAGTGACTGCTCACAGGTTAAAGAGCTAATGCGCGCCCATCCAGAGCGCAGTGTCGAAGTGGTGTGGGGAGAAAACTATTCTGGCGGTTATCGGATTAAAGTACGGGTGATAGCTCATGATCGCAGTGGTTTACTGCGAGATGTCACCACAGTACTGGCGGCTGAAAAGTCCAATGTAATGGCAATGAGTTCAACCTCTGATGAAAAAAACCAAACCGCTACCGTTGAGCTAGAACTTGAACTGTATAACCTCGATGGCTTGTCACGGATATTATCAAAATTAGGCCAAGTTGAAGGTGTGACCGAAGCCAGACGATTATAGTATTAAATCCCAACGGCGCACTTTAGTGTCAAAAGATAAGGTGATAAATCGAAAGGTTTGTCACCTTTATTTTAACTTATCAGCCAGTTTAGGCCATATCATTGAGAAATAGACCATGTCAGCAAATACCCTAAAGCAAGCTAACGATATTATGCAGCCTTTATTAACAATTATGGAAAAACTGCGGGATCCTGAAACGGGTTGCCCTTGGGATAAACAGCAAAGCTTCGAGACTATTGTTCCTTTTACCCTTGAAGAAGCTTATGAGGTTGCCGATGCCATCGAGCAAGCTGATTTAGATTCGCTGCCTGATGAGCTGGGTGATTTGTTGTTTCAGGTGGTGTTTTACTGTCAGCTCGGTAAAGAACAAGGCTTATTTGATTTTGCCACTGTGGTGAATAAAATTTGCGACAAATTAACCAGAAGACATCCCCATGTGTTTAGCGGCGACAACCTTGGCACTAGCGCTAAACAAGTCAAACTTGTTTGGGATGAAATTAAGCAGCAAGAAAGGCTCGCGAAAAGCCAACACTCGATACTTGATGACATTCCAGTAGCAATGCCAGCACTGAACCGAGCGATAAAAATTCAAAAGCGGGTTGCAAAGGTGGGCTTTGATTGGGCTGATTTAGCCCCTGTGGTGGCAAAGGTTCATGAAGAAATCGATGAGGTCATGGCAGAGGCGCAGCACTTAGAAGCCAATAAAGACGAATATTACCCCAAGGTGGTTGATGAAATGGGCGACTTATTATTTGCTGTTGCCAATATGGCAAGACACTTAGGGGTTGAGCCAGAGCAGGCATTAAGGCTTGCTAATCAGAAGTTTGAACGTCGCTTTAAAGGGGTAGAGCAATATGCTGCACAAAGTGGCAAGGCGTTTGAACAGCACTCACTTGAAGAGCTCGATAGCTATTGGGATCAAGTTAAAATGGCAGAGAAAAGTCAGCAGCTTAGTAAAGATTAATCTGCGCACTTGGCAAACATTAGGATGATATTGAATTCAACGCTATGAAAATTAGGGTTAAATTATGACCATGATTTAACTTTGGCTTAATATCAATTTTATGCGTTTATTGTTTGTTGTTAGCGCGCTATTTTGGTAGAATGTCGCCCCGTCCTAGTGCTTTCTTACAAGCACGTTATTTTCAATCTCACATTCTCAGGTTCAGCATGACTACAAGGTATATCTTCGTTACTGGTGGCGTTGTTTCATCACTAGGTAAAGGCATTGCAGCAGCTTCATTAGCAGCAATTTTAGAGGCGCGTGGCCTCAATGTAACCATTATGAAACTTGACCCATACATTAACGTTGACCCTGGCACCATGAGCCCGACTCAGCATGGTGAAGTATTCGTTACTGAAGATGGTGCTGAAACCGATTTAGACTTAGGTCATTACGAGCGTTTCATTCGAACCAAGATGAACCGTCGTAATAACTTCACTACCGGTCGTATCTACGAGCAAGTGCTACGTAAAGAGCGTCGTGGTGATTATTTAGGTGCCACCATTCAGGTGATCCCGCACATCACTAATGCAATTAAAGAAAAAGTACTTGAAGGCGGCGAAGGTCACGATGTTGCTATCGTAGAAATTGGCGGCACAGTAGGCGATATCGAGTCATTGCCTTTCTTAGAGTCAATTCGTCAATTAGGTGCTGAGCTAGGACGTGATCGCACATTATTCATGCATTTAACCTTAGTGCCGTTCTTAGGTGCTGCAGGTGAAATTAAAACTAAGCCAACACAACACTCTGTTAAAGAATTGCGTTCAATTGGTATCGCGCCAGACGTATTAGTTTGTCGTGGCGACCGTGCTATTCCTGCTAATGAAAAAGCGAAAATCTCGCTATTTTGTAATGTAGAAGAAAAAGCCGTTATCTCATTAAAAGATGTCGACAGTATTTATAAGATCCCAGCGTTATTGCGCTCTCAAGGTCTTGATGAGTTAGTGGTTAAACGTTTTGGTATCGATTGTAATGATGCTGATTTGTCTGAGTGGGAAAATGTTATTTATCAAGAAGCTAATCCAAATGGTGAAATTACTATTGGTATGGTGGGTAAATACATCGAACTACCAGATGCTTATAAGTCTGTGAATGAAGCACTTAAGCATGCAGGCCTTAAAAACCGCCTAACAGTGAATATTCAGTATGTTGATTCACAAACAGTAGAAGCTAAAGGCGCTGAAGTACTAGAAGGTTTAGACGGTATTTTGGTTCCTGGTGGCTTCGGTGAGCGTGGTGTTGAAGGTAAAATCTTTGCGGCGCAATATGCCCGTGAAAATAACATTCCATACTTTGGTATTTGTTTAGGTATGCAAGTGGCATTGATCGAGTTTGCTCGACACGTTGCTAAACTTGAAGGGGCTCATTCAACTGAGTTTAAACCAGAAACAGAACATCCAGTCATTGGTCTGATCACAGAATGGATCAATGAAGAAGGTAATGTTGAGCTGCGCCATGAAGCGTCAGATTTAGGTGGCACTATGCGTTTAGGCGCACAGTTATGTCATTTAGCTGAAGGTTCTAAAGCCGCTGCAGCATATAACTCTACTACTTGTGTTGAACGTCATCGTCACCGTTTTGAAGTGAACAACAACTATGTTGAGCGCTTAGAAAAAGCTGGCCTGGTATTTAGTGGTTTGTCATCAGATCGCAAATTAGTGGAAATGATTGAGCTTCCTAATCACCCTTGGTTTGTAGCAGGTCAATTCCACCCTGAATTCACCTCAACACCTCGTGATGGTCATCCATTATTTGAAGGTTTTGTTGCTGCTGCTGCGATTCATCAAAAAGGTGAAGCTGAGTAATTAAAAATAAAGCCACTGATAATCATATCAGTGGCTTTTTTTTATCTGGTCAATTTTTTATCTGCTAATTAATAGATGTGACCTAGGTAGTTGCCGCTTAACGATAATCGGTCTATGCTATGGCTTCAGTTGACCTTTTATTACCAAACTGAAAGTGAAATACCAATAATTGCGCCATTATTAATAAATTGTCGGTGTTTATTGGTATTGATTTTCTATTTTAATATTTAACTTACATATATTGAGGGAATTATGGCTAACATTATTAACGTCATTGGTCGTGAAATCATGGATTCACGCGGTAACCCAACGGTAGAAGCTGAGGTTCACCTTGCTGACGGTTCTATCGGTATGGCTGCTGCACCATCGGGTGCATCAACAGGTTCTCGTGAAGCACTTGAATTACGTGATGGCGACAAAGCACGTTACTTAGGTAAAGGTGTTCTTAAAGCTGTTGAAGCTGTAAATGGCCCAATCGCTGAAGCGTTAAAGGGTAAAGATGCACTAGCACAAGCTGAGCTTGATCAAATCATGATTGACTTAGATGGCACAGAAAACAAAGCTAAGTTTGGCGCAAACGCTATCCTAGCTGTTTCTCTTGCTGCTGCTAAAGCGGCTGCTGTTTCTAAGAAAGTACCTTTATACGCTCACATTGCTGATCTAAACGGTACTTCTGGTGTTTACTCTATGCCTCTTCCAATGATGAACATCATCAATGGTGGTGAGCACGCTGATAACTCAGTAGACATTCAAGAATTCATGATCCAGCCTGTTGGCGCAGCTAACTTCCGTGAAGGCCTTCGTATGGGTGCTGAAGTATTCCATAGCCTTGCTAAAGTTCTTAAAGCTGGTGGCCACTCGACTGCTGTTGGTGATGAAGGTGGTTTCGCGCCAAACCTTGAGTCTAACGAAGCTGCACTTGCTGCAATCAAAGTGGCTGTTGCAAACGCAGGTTACGAGCTAGGTAAAGACATTACCTTAGCGATGGATTGTGCTGCATCTGAGTTCTTTGATAAAGAAGCCAACATCTACGATCTTAAAGGTGAAGGCAAGAAATTCACCTCTGAAGAGTTTAACTACTTCCTTAAAGATTTGACTGAACAGTACCCAATCGTATCTATCGAAGACGGTCTTGACGAGTCTGACTGGGATGGTTTCGCACACCAAACTAAGCTTCTAGGTGATAAAATTCAATTAGTAGGTGACGATTTATTCGTAACTAACACTAAGATCCTTAAGCGTGGTATCGACAACGGTATTGCTAACTCAATCCTAATCAAATTTAACCAAATTGGTTCGTTAACTGAAACGTTAGCAGCAATCAAAATGGCTAAAGATGCGGGTTTCACCGTGGTTATCTCTCATCGCTCAGGTGAAACTGAAGATGCAACTATTGCAGATCTTGCTGTAGGTACTGCTGCTGGCCAAATCAAAACCGGTTCATTAAGCCGCTCTGATCGCGTTGCTAAGTACAACCAACTGCTGCGTATCGAAGAAGCATTAGGCTCAAAAGCACCGTATAACGGTCTTAAAGAAGTCAAAGGCCAAGGTTAATTTTCCTTGAGCTAAAAAAAGGCCACCACTAGGTGGCCTTTTTTGTTGTACTATAGTGGGATTAATCATTAATTTCGCCACATTATACCTATGAAAAGCCTATTACTATTACTTTTGATCTTAGTCGGTTTATTACAGTATCGATTATGGCTGGGCGAAAATAATTTATCCCAATATATGAATCTGAAAAAACAGATTGCCAGCCAACAAGCCAGTAACGATAAACTCATCGCTAGAAATCAAATTTTAAAAGCGGAAATCATCGATTTAAAACGCGGCACAGAAGCGATTGAAGAACGTGCTCGAAATGAGTTAGGCATGGTAAAAGAAGGTGAAACTTTTTATCGCGTCGTTGGCAACAACCCTCGAAACAATGCTACTTTTGGTCAATAACATCCTATGAACGTTGAGAATCAATCTGTTATCGCGATTGTCCCTGCTGCCGGTATTGGTGCAAGGATGGGGGCGACTATTCCTAAACAATATTTAGCTCTAGGTGAGCAAAGCATCTTAGCCCACACCTTAGATAGCTTGATTACTCATAAAAGAATCAAGCAAGTTATCGTAGCGCTGCACCCTGAAGACACCTTTTTTGCGACTTTATCTCAAGCAAACCACCCTAAAGTGAGCACGGTTATAGGCGGTCAAGAACGTGCAGATTCTGTATTGCGTGCTTTAGTGTCGATTGACAAAGAAACCATGGAGTCTAATTGGGCATTAGTCCATGATGCCGCGAGACCTTGCTTAACCCACAGCGATATCGATAAATTACTTAATGCTAGAGTTGACTGCCCACAAGGCGCGATTCTAGCCATGCCGGTGCGAGACACCATGAAGCGCTGTGCTAACTCAACTAATCTAATTAGTGAAACAGTATCACGTGACCATCTTTGGCATGCATTAACGCCGCAACTGTTTCCCTGCAAAAGCTTGCAGCAACATTTAAGTGATGCACTTAAACAAGGCGTGCAAATTACCGATGAAGCTAGCGCCATGGAGTGGGCTGGTGTTACCCCTGGTTTAGTCACTGGCCGCGCAGACAATATTAAAGTTACTCACCCTGATGACTTGCAGTTAGCAGCGCTGTTTTTATCTCACATAAATTCTCAAAAATAACGGTTATTATTATGTTGAATATACGCATTGGTCATGGTTTTGATGTACATAAATTTGGTAGCGATAAACCGCTGATCCTTGGTGGTGTTACTGTGCCATACGAAACAGGTTTAATTGCTCACTCTGATGGTGATGTAGTGTTGCATGCAGTAAGTGACGCCATACTTGGTGCCATGGCTTTAGGTGATATAGGTAAACATTTCCCTGATACCGATGCCGAGTTTGAAGGTGCTGATAGCAGAGTATTATTGCGCCATTGTGTTTCATTGGCACAAGCTAAACAATTTAATATAGGTAACCTTGATGTCACTGTTATTGCGCAAGCGCCAAAAATGTTGCCACACATTGAAGCCATTAGACAATGTCTGGCTGAAGACCTATGTACCCATATCGATAATATTAATGTGAAAGCCACCACCACCGAAAAACTGGGCTTTACAGGCCGCAAAGAAGGCATCGCAGTTGAGTCGGTCGTCCTTATGGTGCGAGATTAACACTGATAAACGACGATATTACGTCTATTAACGTCACGTAAGCTAATTGCACTCAATAGCTGCAATTACATCATTAGCTCATTTGAGAAGAAACATGACTCCGTTATTTTATTTATTTGGTAAGCCTGATTGCACTGCAGATCTACGCACAGTAAACAGTGACTTTATCGTTAAAGAAATGCTGCCTTTTAGCCCAACTGGCGAAGGCGAGCATCATATGATCCATGTTCGTAAAGATGGCTTAAATACCACGCAAGTGGCAGAAATTTTAGCTAAGTTTGCCAAAGTGCATCAAAAAGAAGTGACATACGCAGGCCAAAAAGACCGAAACGCTGTGACAGAGCAATGGTTTGGGGTGCGTATTCCAGGGAAAGAAACCCCTGATTGGCAATCGCTGTCTGATGAGCACTTAACCATCTTATCAAGCCAACGCCATAGTAAAAAACTGCGTATTGGCGCACTGCTGGGTAATCGGTTTGAACTGATTTTACGAAATGTGTCCGATAAAGCAGTGCTTGAGCAACGGATTTTAAAAGTGGCTGAAATAGGCGTACCTAACTATTTTGGAGAGCAGCGTTTTGGCCATAAAGGTAAAAACTTAGTTTTCGGCCAGCAAATGCTCGCGGGTAAAAAAGTTAAAGATAGAAAAAAACGCAGCATGTATTTATCTGCAGTGCGCTCTAATGTGTTTAACACTGCTGTGTCGTACCGTTTAAGTAAAAATGGTATTGCGCCTATTAATGGTGATTGTGTCATGTTAGCGGGCAGTAAAAGTTTTTTTGTCGCGCAGACATGGGATGAGGCCACAATGAAGCGTTTAGCTGACAATGACATTCAATTGTCTGCGCCATTGTGGGGCAGAGGCGAACTCCCCACTCAAGGGCTTGCATCAGTAGTTGAACAAGCTGCATTAGCTGAGTTAAGCACCGATTTAACCGGGCTTGAGCAAGCGGGTTTAGAGCAAGAACGTCGACCATTATTATTAAAGCCTCAAGCGCTAAAATACCGGTTTGAAAATGATGATGTGTTAGTCATCGAGTTTATTTTACCAGCAGGTAGCTATGCGACCTCAGTATTGCGTGAGCTACTGGATTATCAAGATGTTCAAGAAGTGCAGCGACAACAAATGGTGGCAATGCAGCAGCAAGAGCAAGCGCAGCAATTTGCAAATAGCGTTACAAATGACGCAACTAAAAGCACTCTAGAAGGTTAAGTGATGATTAACATATTGGTCAGCAATGATGACGGCGTTACAGCTCCAGGGATCAAAGCCCTAGCGGCAGAGTTAACCAAAATTGCTAATGTGTTAGTCGTGGCGCCTGATAGGAATTGTTCAGCAGCCAGTAATTCTTTGACCTTGACTAATCCATTAAGAATTAATAACTTAGAAAATGGCGCTATTGCTGTCAATGGCACACCGTCAGATTGTGTCCATTTAGCCATTAGAGAATTATGTCCAGTAGAGCCTGATATTGTGGTGTCAGGCATTAATGCTGGGGCGAATATGGGTGATGATACCCTTTACTCAGGTACGGTAGCCGCAGCAATGGAAGGACGCTTTTTAGGCCTACCTGCGATAGCGGTATCATTAGTGGGCAAAGAATTACGTCATTACGATAGTGCAGCAATCTATGCCGCTAAAATAGTGCAAGGTTTACTTGAGCATCCTATTAATAACGATCAAATATTAAATGTAAATGTGCCCGATTTACCGCTAGAACAAATCAAAGGCATGAGAATTACTCGCTTAGGCTCAAGACATAAAGCTGAAGGCATGATCAAAACTCAAGATCCTGCAGGAAGAGATATATATTGGCTTGGGCCTCCGGGCAAAGAACAAGATGCTAGCGCTGATACAGACTTTGGTACAGTTGAACAAGGTTATGTTTCAATTACTCCGCTAACGGTCGACTTAACTGCGTATGATCAGCTTGCTGACTTAGAAAACTGGATTAATAAACTATGAGCCAGGTAGCTTCAACTGTTGCCCTTAATTTAGCCAAAAAACTGCATGAAGCAGGGATCCGTAATCACACTGTGTTGCAGGCGGTATCAAATACCCCAAGGGAGTTATTTCTCGATGGGGCATTAGCCCATAAAGCTTACGAGAATACCGCTTTACCTATTGGGCAAGGCCAAACTATCTCTCAGCCTTATATTGTCGCTAGAATGACGGAGTTATTACTACAACATAACCCTGCTAGAGTGCTTGAAATTGGTACTGGTTCAGGTTACCAGGCAGCGATTTTAGCGCAACTGGTACCTCAGCTTTGCACAATTGAGCGGATCAAGGCGCTACAAATTCAAGCGAGACAACGTTTAAAGCGCTTAGATTTACATAATGTGTCTTTTAAATATGGTGACGGTTGGAAAGGTTGGACCAATAAAGGCCCATTTGATGCCATTATGGTAACAGCAGCTGCAGCATCGGTACCTGAAGCATTATTGGCGCAACTGGCTGAAGACGGCGTGCTAGTGATCCCTGTTGGCGAAGACTCGCAGCAGTTATTAAAAATCACTCGTAAAAAAAATGAGTTTCAATCACAAATTATCGAAGCGGTTAAGTTTGTACCGTTAATCAATGGCGACTTAGCTTAACAGTGATGCAAGGGCGATATTTCAAAAGTATGATGGAGACAATGTTGAAGTGTCGTAATTGGCCTTGGGTTACAATTTTACTGCTGTTTATTTCAGGGTGTAGCTTTCAAGCTCACAACCCTGCACCCGTTACGAGTATTTCGAGTAATGCTGGTCAAAAATTTAATAAAGGCTCTATTACCTCTGGCAGTTACAAGGTAAAACGCGGTGATACTCTTTACTCAATTTCATGGGGCGCTGGGCAAGATTTTAATAAAATCGCTCAATATAATGGCTTAAAAGCACCTTATACCATCTATCCAGGACAAACATTAAAACTCACCAAGCCACAGCGCACTAAGCCTGCAGCCAAGCCTGCACCAAAACCGGTCGCTGTAGCGAACACCAAGTCAAAGCCTGCTAATAAAACGGTTGCAAAACAAACTTCAGCACAAAAAAAGCCAGCGACAACGACAAATCAAAATAGTACAAAAAAAGAGCTTGATCACAAAGCTAAGCCTGCGTATTCTGTAAAAACTACCCAAGACAAAACGGTTCAAATAGCGAAAAAATCTGTTTCAACCTTGCCAGATAAAGTAAGTCAGTGGAACTGGCCGACAAAAGGTAAGATTGTAGGTTATTTCTCTAGTACTCAGCAGGGCAATCAAGGCATAAAAATCGCTGGTTCCAGAGGCGATATTATCAAGGCTGCAGCTGATGGAAGAGTTGTTTATGCAGGTAATGCACTTCGGGGCTATGGCAATTTGGTCATTATTAAACACAATGATGATTATTTAAGTGCTTATGCTCATG
Organism: Shewanella sp. 10N.286.48.A6; assembly: GCF_002873135.1. Lineage (GTDB taxonomy): Bacteria > Pseudomonadota > Gammaproteobacteria > Enterobacterales > Shewanellaceae > Shewanella. Next base: position 67,212 of record NZ_MCVI01000021.1, on the reverse strand, counting down.
CAGATGCAATATTGGTCAAAGAAAAGCAATATGTAAATGCTGGACAGACAGTTGCGAAAATGGGTAGTACAGGGACTAATCAGGTGATGTTGCATTTTGAAATTCGTCTCCATGGTAAGTCAGTAAACCCATTAAATTATTTACCTAAACGTTAACTGTTTAGTTCACATTAAAACGGAGAATACGCGCACGAAAATAACTTAATTTTTATCCGGTTTGGGAGAGCACCATATGAGCCAGAAACAAAATACTGCGGTAGCAGAAGAGCTTATGGATTTAGCTAAACAACCACAAGAGATTGCGCTGAAGGAGGCAAAAAATGCCAAGCCAGCACAGCAATCCGACACTGACCAACAAGTTCAAGATGATCTTCAGAAGAATCTTGACGCCACTCAACTATATTTAGGTGAGATCGGTTTTTCCCCTTTGCTTAGTGCAGAAGAAGAAGTCTTCTTTTCACGTAAAGCACTCAAAGGCTGCGAGAAGTCTCGTAACCGCATGATAGAAAGTAATCTAAGATTGGTCGTAAAAATTGCCAGAAGGTATAACAACCGAGGATTAGCATTACTGGATCTTATCGAAGAAGGTAATCTAGGGCTTATTCGAGCAGTCGAAAAGTTTGATCCGGAAAGAGGGTTTCGTTTTTCAACCTACGCGACTTGGTGGATTAGACAAACCATCGAAAGAGCGATCATGAATCAAACTCGGACCATTCGTTTGCCTATTCATGTGGTTAAAGAGCTTAATGTATACTTGCGAACGGCAAGACAGCTTGCGCAAAAACTTGATCATGAGCCGACGGCAGAAGAAATCGCAGACAAATTAGATGTCTCTACTAGCGATGTCAGTCGAATGCTAAAACTAAACGAAAAAATCACCTCTGTAGATACCCCACTAGGCGGGGATAACGATAAAGCATTGTTAGATGTTATTGCAGATGATGATTCAGTTGGACCAGATTATAAAGTACAGGATGAAGACTTATCTAATTCAATTGTCGGTTGGTTAAATGAGCTAAATACTAAGCAAAGAGAAGTATTAGCACGACGTTTTGGTTTATTAGGTTATGAACCATCGACGTTAGAAAACGTAGGGGCTGAAATTGGCTTAACACGAGAACGTGTGCGTCAAATTCAAGTCGAAGCGTTAAAGCGTTTGAAAGATGTATTAGGGGCACAAGGCCTATCAGTCGAAGCGTTATTTAGAAATTAACGCCAACCTTTTAAGCGATTAATTTACGCTTAGGGTTATTTACCTTTGAGGACACGAGTTGTCCTTTTTTGTTGGCTTTTTTTTACTCACTTTTATAGAGCCTGAGCATTATGATAGTTAATGAAGCTAGGTTCTAAGTATTAGTTATGAGTACTTAATCATTATAATTGTAATGAATGAGCCGTTTTAAATAGCCCATTCAGATTTTACACTGAGCACAATTGCGCTCATCATTTACAAGTTTGATAGCCTTTTTAGTCCATAAAGCATATCAATTGCTTGTTTAGAGCAGTAATCATCAGGATTGACTTTAGGTTCTAAGTGTTAGTTAAGGGGACTAATTATTGTAATGAATGGGCCGTGATAAACAGCCCATTCAGATTTTACACTGAGCACAATTGCGCTCATCATTTACAAGTTTGATAGCCTTTTTAGTTCATAAAGCATATCAATTGCTTGTTTAGAGCAGTAATCATCAGGATTGACTTTAGGTTCTAAGTGTTAGTTAAATTGTAGTGAATGGGCTGTGATAAACAGCCCATTCAGATGTTACACTGAGCACAATTGCGCTCATCACTTACAAGTTTGATAGCCTTTTTAGTTCATAAAGCATATCAAGTGCTTGTTTAGGGCTGTAATCATCAGGATTGATTTGACTGAGTTTTTCAGTCGCAGCATTCGCTTCAGCTTCAGGGATAGATAAATTTAATGCTTCTTGAATTGGCATTTGCTGGCTATTGGCCAAATCTCTACTTTCTAGCATATGCAGTTTTTGTTTAGCCGCTTTGATCACATGGGCTGGAACACCCGCTAAAGAGGCCACCTGTAAACCATAGCTCTTACTTGCCGCGCCATCTTGCACTGCATGCATAAAGGCAATAGTGTCACCATGTTCGATAGCATCTAAGTGCACATTCGCTGCTGATGGGATCTGTTCCGGCAATTGAGTCAGTTCAAAGTAATGGGTGGCAAATAGCGTTAATGCCGCCACTTTTTCGGCTAAGTATTCTGCCGCTGACCAGGCTAAAGATAAACCATCATAGGTTGAGGTGCCGCGGCCAATTTCATCCATTAACACTAAACTTTTGGCCGTTGCGTTATGTAAAATATTGGCGGTTTCAGTCATTTCTACCATGAAGGTTGAGCGCCCTGATGCTAAATCATCGGAAGCACCAATACGGGTAAATATTCTATCTATTGGACCTATCACTGCTTTTTGTGCCGGAACAAAGCTGCCGATATGTGCCATTAAGGTGATTAATGCCACTTGGCGCATGTAAGTCGATTTACCGCCCATATTAGGGCCAGTAACCACTAGCATTCTTCTTGAAGGTGCTAATTGCACCGGGTTGGCAATGAATGGACTTTGGCTGACTAGTTCAACTACCGGATGGCGACCAGCTTCAATATGAATACCAATCTCGTGAGTGATTTGCGGGCAATTATAGCCAAGGGTTTCAGCTCGTTCGGCGAAATTACTTAATACATCCAACTCTGCTGCGGACTGAGCAAATAGCTGTAACTCATGTAGTTTCGGTAGTAATAAATCAAACAGTTCTTCCCATAGTTTTTTCTCAATGGCCAACGCCTTGCCCTGACTTGAAAGTACTTTTTCTTCGTACTCTTTAAGTTCTGGGGTGATATAACGTTCAGTATTTTTTAAGGTTTGACGGCGTTGATAGCTTAACGGCACTTGATCAGATTGTAGGCGGCTGACTTCAATATAATAACCGTGCACACGGTTATAGCCGACTTTAAGGGAATTAATGCCTGTTTGCTCTTTTTCTCGCAGCTCCATTTGCACTAAATAGTCATTAGCGCCTTCACTTAAACCGCGCCACTCATCAAGCTCGGCGTTATAGCCAGTTTTAATGACTCCACCATCACGAATAAGCATGGGTGGATTATCAACAATCGCTGAGGCTAAAAGCTGTTGCTGCTCAGGGAATTCTCCTAGTTTTCGCGCCAGAGTCTTCAGTTCATCTTGCTGACAATGGCTTAAGGTTTGCTGGATTTCAGGCAGCAATTCTAATGCTTGGCGTAAACGGGCAAAATCACGTGGTCGTGCACTTCTTATGGCAAGCCTTGCCATAATGCGCTCGATATCACCTAAAGCTTTCAGTTGTTGGTGTAAGTCGGCATACAAACCGCTATCAATTAGCTCGGCAACCGCTTGTTGGCGCTGATGAATATGCTGCTGGTTTCTTAATGGTTGGTGGATCCAGCGTTGCAGCATTCGACTGCCCATAGGTGTTGCCGTCTTATCTAGCACCCAAGCAAGTGTATTGTCACGCTGGCCCGACAGGTTCAAAGTTAATTCAAGGTTGCGTCTGGTCGCAGCATCTAAAATGATAGTATCAGCTTGATTAAAAAGGGTAATGCTATTGATGTGCGGCAAAGCTGTCTTTTGGGTGTCTTTGACATATTGCATTAAGCAGCCAGCAGCTTGCAGTGATAAGCGAGCATCTGTAATGCCAAAGCCATGTAAATCTTTCGTGCCAAATTGCTCCAGCAATAGCTGTATGCTGGTATCGTAATCAAATTCCCATTCTGGGCGGCGACGAATACCTTTAATGTTTTCAATTAAATGCACATCGACTAAGTCTTCGCTGTAAAGTAGCTCTGCAGGGCTGGTGCGTTGTAATTCAGCTTCTAATGTCTCAGCGTTTTCTAATTCGACTACCACGAAACGCCCTGATGACACATCTAAAGTTGAGTAGCCGAAACCATTTTTACCTTGATAAACCGCAGCTAACAGATTGTCTTGACGCTCTTGCAGTAAGGCTTCATCAGTTAAGGTGCCAGGCGTTACTATACGGACAACTTTGCGCTCAACCGGACCTTTACTTGTAGCAGGATCGCCAATTTGTTCACAAATAGCTGCTGATTGACCAATTTGGACTAATTTAGCCAAATAGCCTTCAACAGAGTGGTAGGGAATACCTGCCATAGGGATGGCATTACCACCACTTTTGCCTCTAGCGGTCAACGAAATTCCTAAAAATTCAGAAGCAAGTTTGGCATCTTCATAAAATAATTCATAAAAATCTCCCATACGATAAAACAACAACATATCGGGATGCTGCGCTTTAAGCGTCAAATATTGGCGCATCATCGGAGTGTGCTTTTCTAAATTTGGATTTTCAATTGCTGTCATTAATTTGTTGCTCTAAATATGGCTTGGGGATCGGAAAAAAGACCAATACTAATCGGCGCTCATCTTAGCAATAATTGATTTGAATCCCAATAGAGTTACTCATTTAGCGCGGTTCTGAACTGCTATTATCGAGTTGAAAGAGTATAACTATTGGCTTATTTGTCAGATGGTTAACATATTGAAACCACTGTATACAGTAGTCTTTATATACAGTGGTGTAGAAGTTTTAATTATATTTTTACTTATAAGGCATTGATATTGATATTGAAAAACCTTGTTTATTAGTGGTTTTGCAATTTTTTTTTGAGTAACTATTGATACTGTATGATTATACAGTATACTGAGCTCATATTAAGAAACAGACAAATTTATTCGTTATCAATCTCGCCAATGAGATGAGTTCGCTTAGAGGGATAATCACAATGAAAGCAGATCCAAATAAAGAGAAAGCACTGAATGCCGTGTTAGGTCAAATTGAGAAGCAATTTGGTAAAGGTTCAATCATGAAGTTGGGCGCAGACCGCACAATGGATGTTGAAACCATTTCTACTGGCTCACTTTCATTGGATGTTGCCTTGGGTGCTGGTGGTTTACCTATGGGGCGAATCGTAGAAATCTACGGTCCTGAGTCATCAGGTAAAACAACCTTAACCTTAGAAGTGATTGCAGCAGCACAGCGTCAAGGTAAAACCTGTGCGTTTATCGATGCTGAGCATGCTCTTGATCCTATCTATGCTAAAAACCTTGGTGTTGATATTGATAACCTACTTTGTTCGCAACCAGATACGGGTGAACAAGCACTAGAGATTTGTGATGCCTTAACTCGCTCTGGCGCCGTTGATGTGATCATTGTCGATTCAGTGGCGGCATTAACACCAAAAGCTGAAATTGAAGGTGAAATTGGTGACTCACACATGGGCCTTGCTGCTCGTATGATGAGCCAAGCAATGCGTAAACTTGCTGGTAACCTTAAGCAATCAAACACGCTATTGATTTTCATTAACCAAATTCGTATGAAAATTGGTGTGATGTTCGGTAACCCAGAAACTACAACAGGTGGTAATGCACTTAAGTTTTACGCCTCAGTGCGTTTGGATATTCGCCGTACAGGTGCAATCAAAGATGGCGATCAGGTGGTTGGTAACGAAACCCGAGTTAAAGTGGTTAAAAACAAAATTGCAGCGCCATTTAGGCAAGCTGAATTCCAAATCTTGTACGGTAAGGGTATTAACCGTACTGGTGAGCTAGTTGATTTAGGTGTGGCGCATAAGCTTGTTGAAAAAGCTGGTGCTTGGTATAGCTACAAAGGCGGCAAGATTGGTCAAGGCCGTGCAAATGCCGGTAAGTACCTAATTGAAAACCCTGCTGCGGCTGAAGAGATCGAAACTGCATTACGTGAATTATTGCTTAGTAAAGATAAAGAAAAAGATGCCGCCCCTGCTAAACCCGATGAAAACATCGATTTAGAAACCGGTGAAGTGTTTTAAGCCTTTGCTAGGTATTAGTAGTTAGAATTATTAAATCGCGGTGAGCTATATGCTCGCCGCTTTTTTTTATCCAATTTTGCTCAGTATGTAACTCATATCTGTCAGAGGCTATATTTTGCAGTTACGCTAATGAAGCTTAACAGCGCCTATCAATTAGCTTTATAGCCACTCTTGTTAGCCGTTTTGTTAGCTGTTTTAGTTGCGGTAATTTTTTGATTACCCATAAATATGGCTATATTGCACAATCAATCAAATATTCGATGATCAAAATCGTTAAATTCCAGCCTAAAATAGCCAATCTATTGCCCTAGAATGTCGCACCTATAGTTTGTTTAAGTATATAATGTTGGCAATTTAGCGCTGACTAACAGCTTCCTGATAAATACGATTTATCCATTTTAGGGCGATTTCATGTTTCAAACTACCGCAGAACTAAGAAGTGCTTTCCTAGAGTTTTTTCGTCACAACGAACATCAAGTTGTCGATAGTAGCTCTTTAGTACCTCACAATGACCCAACTTTACTATTCACCAATGCCGGTATGAATCAGTTTAAAGACTGTTTTTTAGGTCAAGAAAAGCGTAGCTATACCCGAGCGACAACATCGCAACGCTGTGTACGTGCTGGTGGTAAACATAACGACCTTGATAATGTAGGTTACACCGCTCGTCACCATACCTTCTTTGAAATGTTAGGTAACTTCAGTTTTGGTGATTACTTCAAAGAAGAAGCCATTAGCTATGCATGGCGCTTTTTAACTGAAACATTAAAGCTTCCAACCGAGCGTTTATGCGTCACTATCTATGAAACTGATGATGAAGCGTTTGATATCTGGACTAACAAAATTGGTGTCGCCCCTGAAAATATTATCCGCATTGGTGATAATAAAGGTGCACCTTATGCGTCTGATAACTTCTGGCAAATGGGTGACACAGGTCCTTGTGGCCCATGTTCTGAAATATTTTATGATCATGGCGAGCATATCTGGGGCGGTCGCCCTGGTACTCCAGAAGAAGATGGCGATCGTTTCATTGAAATCTGGAATATCGTATTCATGCAATATAACCGTCAAGCTGACGGCGAAATGAAGCCATTACCAAAACCTTCTGTTGATACTGGTATGGGTATTGAGCGTATTGCTGCGATTATGCAAGGCGTACATTCAAACTATGAAATCGATATTTTCAAACAGCTTATTGCTAAAACGGCTGAAATCATTGGTGTCCAAGATTTAGAAAATAAATCTTTACGGGTTATTGCCGATCATATTCGCTCTTGTGCATTTTTAATTGCTGACGGTGTAATGCCGTCAAATGAAGGCCGCGGCTATGTACTACGCCGTATTATTCGCCGCGCAGTGCGTCATGGTAACAAGCTTGGCGCGACAGATACCTTCTTCTACAAATTAGTGCCAACATTAATTGAAGTGATGGGCGATGCAGCTAAAGGCCTTGTTGATGCTAAAGCAATTGTTGAAAAGTCTTTAAAAGCCGAAGAAGAGCAGTTTGCTAGAACGCTAGAGCGTGGCCTAGGTATTTTAGATGCAGCCCTTAATGCACTTGAAGCTAATATTTTAGATGGTGAAACAGCATTTAAACTTTATGACACCTATGGCTTCCCTGTCGACTTAACCGCGGATGTATGTCGTGAGCGTGATATCACCGTTGATGAAGCAGGATTTGAAGCGGCAATGGCTGAGCAGCGCAGCCGAGCACAAGCGGCTGGCAATTTTGGCACTGATTACAATGCAGGCCTTAAAATTGAAGGTGAAACCGAGTTTTGCGGTTATAGCGAGCTAAATGGTCAAGGTAAAATTACAGCTATATATGTAGAAGGTAATGCAGTTGATTCATTAACGGCAGATCAAGAAGCGGTCATTGTATTAGATAATACGCCGTTTTACGCTGAGTCTGGCGGTCAAGTTGGCGACAAAGGCCATTTAACAGTTAATGATGCTAATTTTGCTGTGACCGATACTCAAATTTTTGGTCAAGCTTTCGGTCATCAAGGCAAGTTAGTTGCTGGTGTTTTAAATGTTGGTGATAGCGTTAGCGCTGAAGTCGATAAAAAACTTCGTCATCGTACTCAGCTTAACCATTCAGTGACCCATTTATTACATGCAGCACTACGTAATGTACTGGGTAGCCATGTAAATCAAAAAGGGTCATTAGTTAACCCTGAGCGTTTACGTTTTGACTTTGCTCACTTTGAAGCGGTCACCGCAGCAGAACTTAAGCAAGTTGAAGACATGGTTAATACTCAAATTCGTCGTAACTATGAATTAAAAACTGCGGTTATGGGGATTGATGAAGCCAAAGAGCAGGGCGCAATGGCGTTGTTTGGCGAAAAGTATGACAGCGAAGTGCGTGTGGTTACCATGGGTGACTTCTCTATCGAGCTTTGTGGTGGTACTCATGTTGGCCGTACTGGTGATATTGGTTTATTCAAAATCACTTCAGAAGGTGGTATTGCAGCAGGTATTCGCCGTATTGAAGCGGTAACGGGTGCCGCAGCAATGGCTTATGTTGCTGAGCAGCAATCTCAACTTGAACAAGCGGCAAGTTTGCTTAAGTCAGATTCAGCCTCTGTTGTAGCGAAATTAAAAGCACAGCTTGATAAAGTAAAATCCCTTGAGAAAGAAATGTCGCAGCTAAAAGATAAGTTAGCTGCAGCAGCCAGTGCCGATATTGCTGGTGAAGCTGTTGAGATGAACGGCATCAAGGTATTAGTTAAAAAGCTTGAAGGTGTGGACCCTAAATCTTTACGAGGCTTGCAAGATGAGCTGAAGCAAAAGTTACCGTCATCAATTATCGTGCTCGGTATTGCTGGCGATGCAAAGGTTAACTTGATTGCTGGTGTGAGCAAAGATCTTGTCGGTAAGGTTAAAGCTGGTGAACTTGTGGCTATGGTAGCACAGCAGGTTGGCGGTAAAGGTGGTGGGCGCCCTGATATGGCCCAAGCTGGCGGAACACAACCAGAGAACTTAGATGCAGCATTAGCCTTAGTTCAACCATGGCTCAGCGAACGTTTAGGCTAACTGACAACTTAAGCCATAAGGTGTTTACGGCATTTTATGGCTTGAGTATTAGGTTGAGCTTTGAGATAGTGGTTCGGCAAGCTTATAAAGCATTCTTAGGTATCATTTTTTACGCTTTTTTGACTCAAGCTACTATAATTCTAAATTGAAGCAACTTTTATGCTTTTTTTGTACGCATAAGCAGCAATTTATTAAATTACCTGTTTTGCTTTTGTTTAAAGAATAGCCTTTAAATGTTATCAACTTGAAATAATCAGGCCGCAGGAATACGTTTTTTCTTTTTTTTGGGGTAAAAAGCTTAAAAGTTTTATTGATTTAGTGTCGTCACTAATGATTTGTATTAAGCTAACATTATTAAACGCGCATATTACGGATAGAAGCTGGTGTATGCTGATTGGACTAAAGGAGCAATCGAATGCTGATTTTGACTCGCCGTGTTGGCGAAACATTAATGATAGGTGATGAAGTGACTGTTACTGTACTAGGTGTAAAAGGTAACCAAGTACGTATCGGTGTGAATGCACCTAAAGAAGTATCAGTTCATCGCGAAGAAATTTATCAACGTATCCAGTCTGAAAAATCTGGCAACGTTACACCAGAAGATGGTGGCAATTTCTGATATATCAGACATTGTTTGCGATTTACCAATAAAGCCAGCGAAAGCTGGCTTTATTGTTTTTAGACTATTTAAGATTGTTTGCTAAAAAAAATACAAATTTTTTTAAATGAATTGATGATAATTGTGGCTTAACTCATCAATGTGCTCAAAAACAGTTCAAATGAATATAAGATGCTGAAAAAGGTTTGACTTATTTTCGGCAAACAGTAATATGTGCGCCAAGAAACGGAGAGGTGGCCGAGTGGCCGAAGGCGCTCCCCTGCTAAGGGAGTATGGGCTTTAACTCCCATCGAGGGTTCGAATCCCTCCCTCTCCGCCATTTCTTAAAATAGTAAACGATGCGGATGTAGCTCAGCTGGATAGAGTACCTGGCTACGAACCAGGCGGTCGGAGGTTCGAATCCTCCCATCCGCACCATTTTCTATTGTTGTGTTTAAATTTTTTAATGAGCGGATGTAGCTCAGCTGGATAGAGTACCTGGCTACGAACCAGGCGGTCGGAGGTTCGAATCCTCCCATCCGCACCATTAAATAATTTAAAAGCTGTAAATTTTATATATGCGGATGTAGCTCAGCTGGATAGAGTACCTGGCTACGAACCAGGCGGTCGGAGGTTCGAATCCTCCCATCCGCACCATATAAAATAGTACCTAATTATGCGGATGTAGCTCAGCTGGATAGAGTACCTGGCTACGAACCAGGCGGTCGGAGGTTCGAATCCTCCCATCCGCACCATAATTCGGAGAGGTGGCCGAGTGGCCGAAGGCGCTCCCCTGCTAAGGGAGTATGGGCTTTAACTCCCATCGAGGGTTCGAATCCCTCCCTCTCCGCCATTATTTGCATATTTTAAATATGCAACTAAGCTCAATTAGCACTGAGTAAAGATTGGCAGTAAAAATTTTGCGGATGTAGCTCAGCTGGATAGAGTACCTGGCTACGAACCAGGCGGTCGGAGGTTCGAATCCTCCCATCCGCACCAGTATTAGAAAAAGCCCTGTAGTTATCTACAGGGCTTTTTCTATGCCTAAAATCCAGTCAGTCATATAAAGTGACTTTAAGTTTTCCTGCCAATATACCTACTTCACACTCACTCAAATGTCGCTAACCTGCTTTAGATCTTAAGTCAAAATGAACCACATCAAAATTTGGATAAATCCTTCAGTCATGCTGGTTAGTAGGTTCACTCTAGTTGATTAATTGTACTTAGCTTGGTTAATTAGTTTTGTATGCTTTTATTTTAACTACAACTTGATGATGAGCCATAAATTACAAAAACCACTACATATTTATGCTAAATAGAGCATCTGCACAATTTTGGTGAATATAGCTGTTCTTATTTCTGATATCTCTTTTTATATAGATCTTGTCATGACCTTATCATTTTCCTGATAAAGTAATCAAAAATGAAGATTCTTCATTATATGTGAACTATTTTTATCGAATTATCACCAAGGTGGGCTTAATCTTATTAATTTTGGTCTGACCAATTTACAAGGTGTTGGATTAATTGTTATAGATTGGTTATATTTTTCGTCGGTAAAAAATCACAGGGTAGTTTAATCGCTGAACTGGTGGATTTTAATGGAATAAAAACAGCTTATGCTGAATGAATAATTATTCCTTTTGTTGATGCCGCATCGTTTTGGTGCAATTTATTCAGCAGACGTTATTGACGTGTAAACATTGGAACTGATCCTGTGGGCAATTTTTAATTGCACATAATGACAAGAGAGGGTTTATGACATCATCAATATCCGAGCAATTATTGGATGCCTTGGGCATGATGATAATGGGGATGAGCTTAGTTTTTATATTTTTAAGCATATTAATTATCGGCATTAATCTTGTAGCTAGATTATGTCAGTCAGACATTCAGCCTGTTGTTGCTAATGCGCCTACACCTGTACCCGCAGCTGCGACATCAATTGATCCTAAGTTAATAGCAGCTATCACTTCTGCTATTCACCAGTATCGTGCCAAAGATTAAATCGTTTAGGAGTTATCATGAGCAAGCCTTTAGCGTTAACAGATGTAGTATTACGAGACGCCCATCAATCTATTTTAGCCACGCGCTTACGTTTAGACGATATGTTACCTATTGCACCTTTACTGGATAAAATTGGTTTTTGGTCTTTAGAGTCTTGGGGCGGTGCTACGTTTGATTCTTGTATTCGTTATTTAGGCGAAGACCCTTGGGATCGTATCAGAGAGCTGAAAAAGGCGATGCCAAATACACCACAGCAAATGCTATTGCGTGGTCAGAATTTATTAGGCTATCGTCATTACGCCGATGATGTGGTGACCCGCTTTGTTGAGCGTGCCCATACCAATGGTGTTGATGTTTTCAGAATTTTCGATGCCATGAATGATGTGCGTAACTTAGAAACTGCGGTTAAAGCAGTTAAGCAAGTCGGCGGTCATGCACAAGGTACGATTTCATTTACTAGTAGCCCAGTTCATAACGTGGATACTTGGGTTGATATGGCTAAAAACCTTGAAGACATGGGCTGTGACTCACTGTGCATCAAGGATATGGCAGGCTTACTTAAGCCAATGCAAGCTTATGACCTTATCAGCCGTTTAAAATCTCAAACTGACTTAACCGTTTCTATGCATTGTCATGCTACAACGGGTTTAAGTACTGCAACCTATCAAAAAGCCATTGAGGCTGGTGTTGATATTCTTGATACCGCGATTTCAACCATGAGCCAAACCTATGGCCATTCAGCTACTGAAACATTAGTTGCTATGGCAGAAGACTCGGGCCGCGCCACGGGTTACGACATGGCAGCATTAGAAGAAATTGCCGCTTACTTTAGAGAAGTACGTAAGAAATATGCCCGTTTTGAAGGGGCGCTTAAAGGCATTGATTCACGTATTCTTCGTGCACAAGTGCCAGGTGGCATGTTAACTAACATGGAAAACCAGCTCAAAGAGCAGGGCGCTGCAGATAAAATGGATGAGGTGTTAGAAGAGATCCCTCGTGTGCGTGAAGATCTTGGCTTTTTGCCATTGGTTACACCAACCTCGCAAATTGTCGGCACCCAGTCAGTGATTAATGTCTTAATGGGCGAGCGTTATAAAACCTTAGCTAAAGAAACCGAAGGTGTACTGAAAGGCGAATACGGTGCAACGCCGGCTCCGGTTAATGCCGAGCTGCAAGCACGGGTATTAAATGGCGCAGAGGCTATTACTTGTCGCCCTGCAGATTTAATTGAACCTGAATTAGATAAGCTTCGCAGCGAGCTTGCTGACATCGCTAAGAAAGACGGTATTACATTAGCCGCAGAAACTGATGATGATGTAATGACCTATGCCCTATTTAATCAAATTGGTCTAAAGTTCCTGACTAATCGCGGTAACCCTGATGCCTTTGAGCCAGTGCCAAGTGCTGATGATATGGCCGTGCCTGCGGCTAAAGCTGAAAAAGGCGCTGAAACCTACACTGTTAATGTGCAAGGACAAAGCTTTGTGGTTGAGGTAAGCGAAGGAGGCGATATCAGCCAGATCGTGCCGACATCAGCAGCACCTGCTGCCGTTGCTCCAACTGTTGCTGCTGCACCTGTGAGCGATGAAGTGAAAGCCACCATGAATGCACCGCTGTCGGGTAATATTTTTAAAGTATTGGTAAACGATGGCGATCACGTCAATGAAGGTGATGTGGTGTTAATCCTTGAAGCAATGAAAATGGAAACTGAAGTGCGCGCAGCAATAACAGGTTTCATCAAAAATATTTCAGTTAAGCAAGGTGATGCCGTTTCGGTTGGTTCACCATTGTTAGCATTAGCGTAGGAGATAGCATGGAAGGATTACTGGCCTTTTGGTCTGAGACAGGCATTGCTAACTTCGCTCTTGATCAATTATTTATGATGGCAATAGGCGGTTTATTACTGTATCTCGCAATAGCAAAAGGCTTCGAGCCATTACTATTATTGCCTATTGGGTTTGGTGCCATACTGGCGAATATTCCAAATGCGGGTTTCACTGAAGAAGGCGGCTTACTTTGGTACGCCTACCATGTGGGCATTGAGACCGGCATATTTCCATTACTGATTTTCATGGGCGTGGGGGCATTAACCGATTTTGGTGCATTAATCGCTAACCCAAAAACCTTATTGTTGGGCGCTGCAGCCCAATTCGGGATATTTGCGACTTTATTAGGTGCAATTGCTCTTAATGTGGTGCCGGGTTTTGAGTTCAGCATGACTGACGCCGCAGCCATTGCGATTATTGGTGGTGCAGATGGTCCAACTGCGATTTTCTTAGCCTCAAAACTAGCCCCTGATTTATTAGGTGCGATTGCTGTTGCAGCTTATTCATACATGGCATTAGTGCCGTTAATTCAGCCGCCAATTATGCGTCTATTAACCAATGAGTCAGAGCGTAGCATCAAAATGGAGCAGCTACGTGAAGTCAGTAAGAAAGAGAAAATTATCTTTCCCTTGATGGTTGTCGGTCTAACGATTTTGTTCCTACCAGCGGCGTCGCCTTTAGTGGGCATGTTCTGTTTAGGTAACTTAATGCGTGAGTCTGGCGTGGTTGATAGACTATCTTCTACCGCGCAAAACGAGCTTATCAATATTGTGACTATCTTTTTAGGTTTAGCTGTAGGCTCTAAATTACAGGCAGAACAGTTCTTACGCATTGAAACCTTGGGTATTCTTATTTTAGGTGCCGTGGCATTTAGTATTGGTACTGCTTCAGGGGTATTAATGGCGAAGTTCATGTCTAAGCTATCTGGTGGCAAAGTTAACCCATTGATTGGCGCAGCAGGAGTTTCTGCAGTGCCGATGGCGGCGCGCGTTGTTAACAAGGTGGGTCTTGAAGCTAATAACCAAAACTTCTTGCTGATGCATGCTATGGGGCCAAACGTGGCTGGTGTATTAGGTAGTGCTGTTGCTGCAGGTGTACTACTTGCGGTATTAGGCTAACCAGAGTTGTCGATACAACCATAAAGTGATATTTATGACCATAAATTGATATTTTATCCAACTATAACTTGATATTGCCTCTTTTTTAACCATACTTGAGTAAGTTTACTACATATGATTAAAGAGGCAACATTTTGTGAAAGCGTGCTTATCCTCTCCAGAAGTTGTAAATGAAGCGCTTAAAAGTGCTTTTTATGAACCCGCCAGAAATTTAACTAAGTCCCGTGGAAAAAACATACACAGGTATGTAAGTACTAAGAGCGGGCAAAGGATTTCAGTTGAATCTACATTAGAGTTCGATGCCTGCTTTCATTTTGACTTTGATAAAAGTATCAGAAGGTTTTGTTCTCAACCGATAAGATACAATTATCTTTTAGATGGAAAAAAACGAACCTATGTTCCAGACTTTCTTGCTGAATTTAATGCTGGAGAGTTTGTCCTCTTTGAGGTGAAGACAAATTCAGAAACTGACTCCGAAAGTTTTAAACGCGAATTTGAAGCAAAAAAGCGTGCTGCTGAACAACTTGGGATTCCGTTGGAGTTACTGAAGGAGTCAGAAATAAGAGATACTCAGCTTCTTAAGAATCTTAAGCTTCTTCATCGTTATGCGTCACGAGATGATTTAACTCATTATCAACAAGCCATTCTTTCTATTCTAAGTGATTTTGGTTCTCAAAATGTAGAGTCGTTAATGCATAAAATCGGCATGAATCGTGTGGGCATAATGCCTATGGTGTGTGACCTTTTAGCTAGGTGTCTCCTTGACGCTGACTTGGAGATGCCATTAACCAATCAGACGGTATTAAATTATGCCTAAGACATCTATAGCTCGGTTCAATCCTCAAAACTCAGGAGCGTGCTCAAAAGATGATGATTTTTCTTTATTTCAAGAGATTAACGAAGAAATCGGTGGTAAAACTTACAAAGATTTTACAGCGTTTAGTGATGAGATTGCAGATGAAGCAAGGTTTCGATTAAAACTATTAAAGCTGGTAAGTCAAAGATGTGACAATATCACAACCAAAACAATTGAGCCCCTTAGGGTTGAATTACAAAGGGAAAGTGATAAAAAAATTCCGAGTGCAATCACTATTTATCGTTGGTGGCTTAAATTTAAAAAATCAGATTATGACCCAGTTTCTTTAGCTCCTAATATCAAGAAGCGCGGTAACAGAGATATAAAGGTGTCAACGATCGTTTCAGAGTTTATGGATCAAGCTATTGACGCTGTTATTTCAGCGAAACAGATCAGCATTGTTGCAGCATTACGTAGAGTCAGGAAAAAAATCCGAGTATATAACTTATCTCACGAAACAAGTTTAAAATATCCCAACTATGAATCGATCCGTAAGCGGGTTCATAAAATTACTCCTTTTGAAAAGCTTGTTGCGCTGAAGGGGGAGCGAGTGGCGAAACGTGAGTTTCGTCGAATGGGCAAGAAAATTTTAACTTCATATGTAATGGAGAGAGTTGAAATAGATCACACGGTGCTTGATCTTTTTGTTATCCATGATGATAGTGGTGCTCCTATTGGACGCCCATATTTAACTCAACTAGTTGATTGTTATAGCAAAGCTGTGGTGGGATTTTATTTGGGGTTTGAACCGCCAAGTTACGTATCAGTTGCATTAGCATTGAAAAATACCATTTTATCAAAAGACGAGTTACTTTCTCGATTTCCTGAGGTAAAAAATGAATGGCTTTGTTACGGTATTCCAGACTTGGTGGTAACTGATAACGGAAAAGAGTTTCTCTCCGATGGATTTGCAAAAGCTTGTGAAAGTTTGCTTATAAACATTCATCAAAATAAAGTTGAAACCCCTGACAACAAACCTTCAGTTGAACGTCAGTTTGGTACGAGTAATACATCTTTACTTGATGATCTTCCTGGGAAAGCTTTTAGTAGTTACTTGAAACGTGAAGGCTATGACTCAGTCAGTGAAGCAAGCTTAACTATAAAAGATATTACAAGAATCTATTTGATTTGGTTAATTGATATTTATCATAAAAAACCGAATTCACGAGGAACAAACTGTCCAAATGTAGCTTGGAGACGAGGCTGCAAAATGTGGGGGCCGAACGAATTTAAAGGTACACCACAGGAGCTTGATTTTAGATTTGCTAAGTTTGATAGAAAAACGCTCCGAAAAGAAGGTATCACTGTTTGCACAGGGCTCACATATAGCAGTGAAAGACTTGCTGAATATCGAGGCAAGAAAGGCGATCATAAAGTGAATTTAAAATATAACCCCGAAAATATGGGGGTTATTTGGGTTCAAGATGAAGATAATGAAGAATATTTTGAAGTACCTGCAATAGAGTACGAATATGCTTGTAAGGTATCCTATTGGCAACATAAGAAAAACCTTGAGATAAAAGCCAACCTTAATCGAGTTGAATATGATATAAATGATGAAATTGATGCCGAATTAACGATTGAAAAAATTGTAGATGATTCAATTTTTAAAAAGAAGACAGCCCTTAGGAGTAAACGACGTGGAGCTCGCTACCAAGAGAATTCGGCCCGAGCCAAATCAGTACAAAAAGCTGAAGTAGCACTTCCCAATAAGGATCGAAGTGTCAACAATACGGATAATATTGATAGCTCTGACTGGGATGTTGATTATGTGTAGCAGGGGGAGGTTATGGATAATAATGATTATATTCGTGCTCAAAAAGCGAGAAAAGCTTTCATTTCTACGCCTAATGTTACACAAATTTTAAAGCATGTAGAGCGTTGTCGAGAGTACTCTGATCGCGAATCTGAACCATCATGTATGATGGTCTATGGTGCATCCGGAGTTGGGAAAACATCAATTATAAAAAAGTATTTGAAAAATAATCCAGGTGATTCTACACATACTGGCGACGTACTTCCTGTGTGGTATATAGAGCTTCCAGAGAACGCGAAACCTGTTGATGCTGCCAGAGAAATGCTGCTCGCAATCAATGATCCTTTAGCTTTATATGAAACAGATATCGCAATATTGACCCATAGAATAGTACAGCTGGTTAAAGACTTAAAAGTTGAGCTCATAATCATCGACGAATTCCAACATTTGGTGGAAAAAACATCTAACAAGATATTAGCTCGGGTTGGTGATTGGTTGAAGATGCTCATCAATAAATCTAAATGTCCTATTATTTTGTTTGGAATGCCATATTCTAAAGTGGTTTTAGATGCAAATAGTCAACTCAATGGGAGATTCTCAATTCAGTTTCATCTGAGACCTTTTAGTTATCTAAATGAAAAGGCTATTTTTGAAGGTTTTCTTAAGAGGCTTGATGAAGCGTTACCATTTAATAAACGCTCAGGCTTGGACACTGCATTAATGCAGAAAAAGCTTTATGCGTTTTCTCAAGGGAATATGCGTTCATTGAGAAATCTGATTTATCATGCTTCAGTTCATGCTATTGAGAATAATGAAGATTGCCTCACAGAAGGTGATTTTCTTTATGCTTCAGAGCTATCTTCAGGTGATAAGCCATCGACTTGGAAAAACCCATTTAAAACATCAGTAACGAAAGAGATGCTAGCTGACCCCTCTAACATTATTGGTTGGGAAGATTATTTTAGGAATAACCGAAATAGAAAAGTCAAAGTCCATTCTGACTTAACTATCTAATATTTAATCGATTCAGGCTGAGTAGAACTCTAAATACTCTAAGGTTTAATGCTTTTCTTCCTTGTTAGCTCCTATCGGCCTATTCGGCCGTATTCCAACCTAGCACACCAGCGACGTTGGGGCCCATATTATTAGCGGCCTATGCGGCCGAGCACATTCCTTCATATGACACACTGCAGTTATCCATATTATTAGCGGCCTATGCGGCCGAGCACGCTGAGGTGCGTATGGTTGAGCATTGTTTTGAATTATTAGCGGCCTATGCGGCCGAGCACTATAACGGGCATTGCTTAAGCACTTGATTTTTAGCTTAGTTTGTTGAAATTGGTTTCACAACCCTTTTTTATAAATACTTGTCTTTTCAATTAAATTTCAATGGGTTATGTGGTGGTAAAAAATAAAGGATATGTTAAACAAAAGGAACGCTTTGATACGAATTATCAAAATTTGCAAGGCCATAGCTACTGAATACTCCAGAACCTTCTATTTTGTCTCGTTGATACATCTGAATATTGATTCGGAATTCATTGTCATTACTTTGGCTGTACTCTTGAATTACATGGTAGTGATCAATCGAAAGACTTGTGTTTGAATCGTATTTCTTCGGATCAAAATATTCACCTCGGGCCAGAGCCCTTCTTTCAATCCTTCTCAATCTTTTAGCAATTACGGAAGGTGTATATTTATCAACATAACAAGATCGTTTGAACATGGCGTAGTTACAGTTGTTAGGCACAGCTTGGAGCTCAGAAATACTGAAATATTCCAGTTCTAGCATCTGCAAAAAATAGGGCTGAGTAAGCAGTTCCGTAAGAATTTCTTTTGCTGTACTAACAAACGATATTTTTCTACCAATGGTTTGTTCTTCCCAACAAGGGAAAGATACACCAATTTTTCTAGTATTATGCCGATAATTAAATCCATGCAAAATTTTGAGGCAGCGTGCAACTAATAATTCATTATTTCTTTTTTCAGGCAAAAAAGTAACGGTTTTAAAATACCATTGCATAATTAACTTCCTTTTTGCTGGAAAAGGCCACCTTTAATCAAGTTTGCGACAACAAAATGCAAGTCTTTGATGGTTTCATTTGTCATTATTTCTTCACTATTTAGCGTGTCTACAAATTCATCCGAGCGCTTGAGTAAGGAGAATAAATCTTTACCTGTTTCTGGCGCGCGGTAACACATCGTATTGTGCTTATCGACACCATAATGACCAACTCTGATCATTTTTTCTGCATTGGGATACCAATCATCGATCATTGCGATAGCTGCGCCAGTTTTGAAACAACCAAAAATTGGCGAAGTCTGATCATTAATTTCTGTAGATTGATAAACTCGATTTTTTTCGCGCTTTGCTGACTCTTTAAAGGCTTGGCTAGGACGAATAGTTGCGCAGGTTGGAAATTGCATGGTGGCTTTGACTTCTAAAACACAAAGCTCATTCGATGTTGTTAGTGTATTGGTAATCAATTGTACTAATTCACTCCAGTGTTTTTCGTCTCTAAAAATGTTGGAGTCAGGATATTTTTTTCTAATATTTTCAAAAACAAGCGGGCCATGATCCCAAGGCCAAGGTGTAATCTCGATGTCTGTTGAATAGGCTCTAGAAGAGTTTTCCCATAACCAACTACCATTGCAAATATTGATTAAGTAACGGGTAATGAGTTCTTTTAAACCGATCTTTTTAGTGTACAAAGAGAGTAATTTAGAGAGTTGTTGCTTTACTTGGTCATCAGAGCATTTATAGGGTTCAAGTAGTTTTGGAATAAAAGAAACAGAAAATAAGCATTCCAACGCTTTTGCTCCAAAAGGTATGTTGCAGAAATCTATTTCATGTATGTTGCCTTCGGCAAGCTGAGCAGTATTTATTGTGGTATCAATATCTCCATTGTCTCTATAAGCTGAAGCACTCCCTTCTTTCAAGCCATTAATCTTTCGGCTATGTATTTTTAATGGTGTTTTACTACCGTCAGGCCATACTACTAAAAATATGACATCAGATGGATCTATAGATGCTTGATACGCTAGGTGTTTTGGCAGTTTCATGTAGACTCCTTGTTAATAACCTTGGGCCAGATTGCTCATATTTGTATAGCCAAAAAATATCATCTAAATTCGATTTTTCACTAACCGACACAACTCTTATTAGAGCTAAAATGTTTTCGGCAAATGCATGGTTATAGCCCTTTAAAGCGAGTTGCTTTTCTTTGGGTACTTCAAGTAGGTGATAGCCGATAGTATTTAAGAATAGCCTTCGATCTTTTTTTAATTCTTCTATTATGTCGTTAATATTTTCTAGCTTCTTCTTTTCGTGGAGTGAAAGCCATTTACCTCCTGTTTGTTCAATAGCTTTAATGGCAGATGTTGCAGACGAGTATGATTGTAGGGTTTGTATTTTATCAATCGGGATCTTAATCGAGCCTCTGGCCAGAGTTTTGGGCATAATTTTGAAAAGCGCTGTACTAGATATATTTAATGCAGACTGACACTGGATCAAAACACTCACCTCGATATCACATTGCCATTCATCCTGCGTTGCTGGGGGGGAAATTTGTTTATTACTTTTGAGAATTGATTCTTTAGTGAGTCCACGCTTATTCAAACTAATTGAGTGGATACAGATTGCAAAACTATCGACGCTATATTCGGAGTTAATTTCTAATAGTTTGCGTTCAAGAGCATGAATAAACCCAAAAAACGCCATTAATGAGGGCAGTCCCAAGCTATAAGGAGTGTTCAATGCTGATGCCGCCCTTATTCTTAGGCATGGTAATAGTAAAAATTTACCGTGTGACGAATTGTTCAATGCTAAGGGGGTTAGTGAGCGGTCAATTTTGAATTGATTAAAAATGTTAGTAAATAGTTTCGTCAACTTGTAGTCATATGAAAGTCGAGCAGTGAATGGAGAAGACGCCAGTTCAAAATTAAGCTCTTCGGCTAACTGAGTCGCAGATTTTTGATTTGAATCTACTTGGTTTATCCACAAGGATAATGCTGATTTAATATCATCAGTAACCAAATTAATCCTTTGTTTTAAATCGTTTTTAGTTAGTACCCACTGCCCACTTTCTGCATATAGACTAAGAGATTTAAATACTGACTTAGTTAACCAATAGGGTATCTCTTTCAGGTAATGATGGCGACTCCCTTCAATATTAGGGATGCTTTTAATCGTTTTAAATGCTCCTGCGCACGTCATCGCTAAACACCCCATATTGGTAGCTCTTTTAAACCAAGTTCTAGCTGTTAGCTGGTATTCATTTTCAAGAGCTTGGTAAACATGGCTTTGTAGTGATTGGGATGGTACTGGAGATAACGTTACATATGAATTAGCGTCGTCAGGAAAGATGACATGCTTTAGATAGTTATATTGCAATTCTGCTTCAATTGTTTGGTTTGGAATTTTAGACAAGCTATTTGCTATCTGCTTTTGTCTTTTCTTTGTACATCCCAATTTCATTAATATTAGCCAAATAGGGTGTTTAACGTCCTTAAGTATGAGTGTCAAGCAGGTTTGTTGGTTATTCCAAATAAATTCACTAGTTAAGAATACTGCCTGGTTCACACAGTTTGAATTTTTAGAATAGCTCCAATCAATTGGGGGGAGATTGCTAGAAGAGAGAGTGAAAGGTGGTAACTCACCGATTGGGGTCGCTCTGATTAATCCTGTAGCGCGAATATCAGGGTATTTTACATTGTGGCTTTGGCGATTTGATGCTGTTTCAAGACAATCAGCCCACCATTTATCATCTCTTAATTTGGCTGCGCATGTATTAGGATTGAGCAAATCTTTTTGTAAATTAACGTTGTCCGTTAAGTTGATCAGAATGGTTAATGCAGTTTGAGGGTCTGCCGAGATATCCACAGCAGGTGATAGAGGACGAAAAGCATTTCTCAGTATTTTGGTAAGGTCATCGATATCACTTTGAAGAATTTCTTTTAGTGTAGCCATTACCACCTCGAAATATAGTGTGATCTATTAAACTCGGGAGTTTGAAACTCAGATAGCCAGAGACAATAAATATCGCCAAGAGTAAAAATGTAACTGGTTGAATTTAATGGGGTGTTATTGTTTGTTCGGCAGTTTGGTGTGAGCAGTTTTTGCTTAATCATTGATGCTATTTGTTCAATTGAGCAATTTAGCAGTAAGCATGTCTCTAGAGCATTAATTCTTAGTTCAGCCAATAACCCAGAATTTTCCCACAGATGGTTTTCAAGATAACTAAAAAGCTGTTTTAAAATGACGTTAGACTGTAAATCCCTGCTTGGTAGATGAATAGAGCCGAAAAACAAAGAACCAAGCAAGTCTTTTACTCTCAGTTGGCTTCTTTCAACAACAGCGTATTGAAGATTAAATTGAATACGTTCCTCGATGATTTCGTCAAAAGATTTAGGCCAACATTGCCAAAATACCAAAAAGCTTTTGGTTTCATCTTTTTCTATATTTTGCCACCAGTGCAGCAACCCCCAACGGTGACTTGCAGGGACACTCGGTAGAGGTGTTATGTCCTCCCCAGCTAACCAGATAGCAATCGCGACTTTGTCTTTATCATGTTCAGCCTCATCCCAGGCCACTGGTTTACCACAGTCACTACAAATGCCTGATAGGCCATCTTTTCGATAGTCATAAACTGTTCCGCACAGGCATTCATACATAAGTTTGATTTTGTGTTTATGACAGTAGTCGTAACCTGACAAATGCCATAAGTAATTTGCGTGCCCATGCTCTGCCAAGCAAAGCGGGCAACAAGGTATTTGCTTTGTTCGTAAAAAATACCTGGGGAAAACTTCAGAACCTCTTATTAAGGCTGAGAAATCTGGAGAAAATTTCATTAATGAACGATTTATCGCTAAGCCTAAAAGCTCTGATGGTTCGTTAAAAGTTAGTTGACTTAATTTCAAAAGGCTATGTGTACGGGCAGTAGAATGATATTTTGAGGAACAAGGGTTGATTAAGGTGATATCAGTGGGAAAGGTGCTAAACTTGCAGTGGTCGATTTCTTGTAAAAACTTTTTAGTAGCCAACAAAAATCGGTGAATGTCACTATATCCATTTTTATTGGCTACACGAATAAAATAGCTCTCAAGGGTTTCATCGTTAAATGGTTGAGGTCTTTGCAGAAACATTAATGAGCTAAATCCTTTTGATGTATCGAGGCGAATTCTTATTGTTACTTTTCAGCATAGTAGCTCCTCGGGTTTATTGCATTTTTTTCTAAATTAAGCCTAAATCAATTGTTTCACTCTTAAAACGGCCAACAATATTTATCATCTTTTCATAAGTTTCAGTCAGTGTGCTGATGCTAGAACCTTGCGTTTCGGCTTGAGACAAATAAAATGCTTCATCGTCTAATTTTAGTGAAACTGTCGACATAGAAGTAAGTACTGCTTTTCTTGGGGTCGTGTTGCTGATCTCGGCAGTCATCTTCTCAAGTTTTATTACATCTGCTTCATCAGGAATATCCAGAGCCACCCGATAAGCATACTCAACAAGCTTCGGTTCTGCTGGCATATATAAATATGCTTTTTGATTAGTGATGTCAGTACGGCGTAAAATTCGCCCTAAGATCTGCCGATAGTGCATTTCAGTTTTAATGTTAGTTAAGTGGCAGCACACCTGTAGGCGCGGGATATTCGTCCCTTCAGAGATCATGCCCACCGATATCACCCACTTAGAAGTGCAATTTCTAAATTGATGAATTAAAGACGTCGGTGCATCTTCGCGGTAGGTAATAACCATAGCCGTTTCACCAAAGTAACAGTGCATAATCTCAAGGATCTGATTTGCATGCTCTACTGAACTGGCAATGATTAAACCTCCTGCATCAGGATTGACTTTGCGCAGAGCTTCTAATCGGCAATTTGCTTGGTCAACTATGTGACGTATTACCTTTTCATTATGAACCACATCTAGATATGGAAAAAAAGATTGCGACAGCAGTTCCTTAAAGCTGGAGAACGACTTTCCTTCATATTGCTCCGTCACAGAAATATTGTCATTGTCTATTGCAATAATCTGAGGCACCCGACAAACTCCATCTCTAATCGCCTCAGCAAGCCCATACACATAATCACAATGAATCTTGTGATTATGGCTGCAATATTGAGAAAGCACGATAGGGGCCGTATCAGAGCGCCATGGAGTGCCTGTCAACGCCAGCGTATGCTTTGCCCTGTTCTGAATATTAAAAATGACTTGCTCCCCCCAAGCATTGGCATTCTCAATACAAGAACCAGCACAGTGATGTATCTCATCGAAAATGACAAAAACACGAAATGAATCAAATAGCTGCCAAAAGTTGTAATCAAGAAACTTCATACTTTGATAAGTCATTGATCGTCCTCTAGCACCTAGCAACCCGTCAAATCGCTCACCTATAACAATTTCAAGTGTTTCGCAAAAGTCTAAACACACAGTCGCAGATGGCGAAAAACATAAAATTACATCAACTAAATCTCTTTCAAGCATTCGTTTGGCTAGCGTCGATGCCATAATCGTTTTGCCTGCGCCAGGCGTTGCCA
This sequence comes from Shewanella sp. 10N.286.48.A6, assembly GCF_002873135.1. Lineage (GTDB taxonomy): Bacteria > Pseudomonadota > Gammaproteobacteria > Enterobacterales > Shewanellaceae > Shewanella. Next base: position 42,620 of record NZ_MCVI01000021.1, on the reverse strand, counting down.
AGGTCAAAAAATGCGGTGCACCCTGGCCGTATTTCTTTAGTGCTAGTTCAATACAGGTAGCTTGCCATTTTCTTAATTTCATTATTGCCCTATACCAATTTCGATAGTACCGACTCAATTGCCTTGATACTGCCCAATAACTTGCTGTTTGCTTCTCTCACTTTGTTATATTTAGGCTGGAGTTCCTTACGTAAGTATGGGAATTGCTCACAAAGCAGCTTATACTCGTCCACCTCTCCAAGCCCTGCAAGCAAGTCGGTTTTGTAGTTATTTAGTCGCATAAATAGTTCATCAATTAACTTGGTATCATGGTTATCGTCTTCATTCTTGTCTGCCTTTTTAAAATCGTCAGCGTTAGTAAGCGCCTCGATTTCTATGGGAACAAACAAATCTGTTTTGACAAACCTCGTGATTTCTTTTTTCTTTGACACTGACTTTCTAAGCCAACCATGGTTAACTAATTTGATCAATTCGCCATATACATAACGACGAGCTTCATTGGGGTTTATTGTTTTATCAGCACTAAGCGCCAGATATGCAGATCTCACTTCAAGGGTTAGAAAGTGGTCAAAGTTAGGTGCAGAAATAATTTGGGCAACAACAGGATTCAATCGCATAGTAAGCTTGGGTAAGGATTATAAACCGTGGGATTATAGTCCGTGATATTATAATCCGCAATGTGAAATAGTTCGGCTTTTTGGATATAAGGCTTTACCAATGAGCGAACTACTTGAAAAATTCAGTGAAAAACTCAGAACTATGAGAAAAATGAAAAAAATTTCTCAAGATAAATTAGCAAATTTGACCGATATTGACAGAAGCTATGTTGGACGAATTGATCGAGGAGAAGTAAACATCACTCTTGATAAACTCTATGCGATTGCTAAAGCGTTAGAATGCCAGCCAGCAGATTTACTGCCTGAAATTGATTATTCGCAAGAAGAGTAGAACATTTTAGGGTATCTGATTGTAGCGTGCATAAAGTAGGTTTTAATGCTAATCAGGGATTTGAGCCTTTTTATATCAGACGCTGACCCGATTAACACATCTAGGAATTACGTGCCTGTGTGTTTATATTAAAGTTTGATAATTCTTAATAGGGTTTGATCATTTATAATATAGTTTGATATTTTTTGGCGATTTTAGTGAAGAAGCAGGTTTAAGGACTAACTACTGCCCCAAAGTTTGTTAGAAAGGGATTGAATCAAATTTTAAGACTCAAAAGTCTGATTTACTTTTCCTCAAGTCGAAAGCACCATCCCAGCTCAAGCAAATAATGCAAAATAAGCAGCCAGTTTTGTGCAATTCATCAAGGCTAGCGTTCGAACTACGCGCTCACTGGACAAGGTGTTGTCGTAGCAGAAAAAGGCTAAGACCCCGTATTCATGTTACTTAGAAGGAGAAAGGCTAAGATGAAAATTGTTTATATCGATATGGACGATACGCTTTGTGATTACAAATCCGCATTTGAGCAGGCTAGGCGCTTGCGACCAGATATTGAATACCCACAAAGCCAGCCATCTTTCTTCATTAACTTGTCACCACTACCTAATGCCATCGATGCGATGCAGTGCTTTTTGGCCGATGAGCGATACGACCCATATATACTGACTGCGCCGTCAGTCAAGAATCCACTTTGTTACACAGAGAAGCGATTGTGGGTAGAGGAGCATTTGGGTTTTGCTTATGCCGAACGGTTAATTATCTCGCCAATTAAAGGCCTGCTTGTTGGTGACTATTTGATTGATGATTACGTTGAAGGAAAAGGGCAAGAGAGCTTTCAAGGTGAGCTAATTCACTTCTCAGGAGAGCGATTTAAGGATTGGAATGCCGTGATGCGGTATTTTGCACTTTCGGAGGCTAGATAGGCGCTGGCTGACATATTTATGTCCAGGTACTCTTTAGTGTAACCACCCTAAGCAATTATTTGCCCCAAAGTATGTCAAGATAACTTAGACTCAATTTTAGTCATACTACAAAATGGCTACTGTAACTGTGACGATTCAAAGAGAAGAATTGATAATGAAGAATACTAAACTCAATATATTGCTCTCAAAATGTGACGCAACGGCTCCAATAACTGATAACTTAGCTGCATGGCTTGATTCTACTTCTGTTGGAAATGAGATTATTACTTATTGCGAAGAGGCGCCTCTGAGTTCTGAGGATGAGTATCGTACAGCTTTAAAGAAAATTGAAGGACTGTTTGATGCAATACCTAATACAGCTGAAGGTGCTGAGCTTGAAAAATGGATTTCATTAGTTGAATCATATGAAAATGAACACTTCCCAATGTAACTCACAGTTGCCCCAAAACGTGTTTGAAATGGATATCTCTCGAGGTTTAGTCATTTGTATTTACCCTCAATAATCTAATATCACCTTCAATAGAGTGGCCAAACTCGCTATACCACTACACTTTTTCTAATCGATTATGACCGCCTTACTTGTCGTCCAAATGACTGGTTGCCTATACCGGTATAACTGATTTTCTTCAAATTGAGATAATTCTGGTGCCAAAGGATGCGTAAAATGAGCTTTTTACGCATCGATAATTTTGTAACATTCTAGAAAACCCATACATATCAGTCTACTGCGAATTTTTTTAAAGTGTTGTATAGACCTCGTAAACAAAGACGCATTCTTTTTCCGGCAGTATTTTGAGCGTTATTTACGTATTCGCGAAAATATTCGATTTACAACAATAACTTAGCGATGGTATCTTTGAAGTTTGAATTGAGCAGCCTGGAACATTATTGTGCTGCTATTGAATAAGCTGTTATGTAGTTCTCAGGAATAGATTAAAATGGATAAGTCGTCAGAAAGACCGTTCCCTTTATTAATTATTGTCGCTTTGTATTTTCTTTTTGGATTTAGTGCTCTGCTTACTTTATTCACAGATAAACCAACAGATTGGGTAAGTATTTCTTTTCTTCTGGTGTCATATGGCTTACTAACTAAAAATGTTCTAGCGTTAATTGCTCTAAAGGTTATCGTAGCTATTCAAGCGTTAGGTCTTGGGTTTGGTTTAATTATGCATACTCTATTTGGTGGTGACGGAGTTGCTCAAATGGGGTTGGGGAGTTTTCAATTTGAAGTTTCTCCATTACTATTGATTTTTGTTTTAATTTTGTATGTTGGTTTTCAATTGTATGTTGGTTTTCAATTGTATGTGGCTTTTTCTAAAGAAACAGAGGCGTATATAAAAACTACATAACACATATGAGCCTATAAACAAGGATGCAGCATAGCTGCACCTGTTATAGGAGCGTTAGCTTTCAAATCAAACTAGGTCGAAAAATGGAATTTAAGTCTCATAAAGTAATAGTAGACTCAGAAAACCCTTTCAAAAATGATAGGTTGAATCGTCAACCTCATGTTGATAATTTTTCAACTTTATTAGAGAACATTAGTTCTCCTATCGTTTTATCTGTAAATGCACCTTGGGGGCAAGGCAAAACAACCTTCTTAGAGATGTTACATGCACAGTTAATAAACAAAGAACATAACTCGATCTATTTTAGTGCATGGGAAACAGACTTTGCCAGTGACCCTTTACAAGCTTTTCTTGGTGAAATAAATGAAAAAATAGAAACACTCATAAACGGTGATGAGGAGAAAAATAAGGCTTGGGAATCCACGAAAAAAGCTGGTTCTCATATACTAAAAAAAGGAATACCGGCATTAATAAAAGTAGGGACAGCAGGAATTTTAGATACTGAAAAAATCATTGAAGATGAGTCATCTAAAATGATGGAAGGTTTAACTAAAGATTTCTTAGCAGAGTATACAAAAAATAAAGAAGCAATATCACAGTTTAAATCTGGTGTTTCCAAGGTTCTAAGCAACGATGGAAGTGACACAACTCGTTTGTTTATATTCATTGATGAACTAGATAGGTGTCGACCTACTTATGCAATTGAATTACTTGAAAGAATTAAACACTTACTTGATATTGAAGGGCTAGTATTTGTATTAGCTATGGACAAGATTCAGCTCTCTCACAGTGTAAAGGGGATATACGGAGCTGAATTTGAAGCAATAGGCTATTTAAGGCGATTTATTGATATTGAATATACACTTCCCGAAAGTGATTTAGATGCATTTGTTGATCAATTATATATAAACTTTGGGTTTAATGACTTCTTTCAAAAAAGAATGCAGTACCGTGAATTTCAATACGATAAAGATTATTTGAAAGATACATTTAAGTTGTTAGCTAACGCTAAAAAATTATCGCTACGTGAAGTTGAGCAACTTTTCGCAAAAATAAATTTGGTCATTCAATCAACGGCTGAAAACATATATCTTTACCCAGCATTATTAGCATTTCTTCTTATCGCCAAAGAGTATCATTATGATAATTATAATGACTATATCAATAAGGGTGATACTCCAGAAAAATTGATTAGCGATTTGTATGGCATGATCCCCGAGTCAAAGCTTTTAGATTCTCATTCTTGTGCTTTAGTAGAAGGCTTTTTAATCGGAGCTAAATACGATGATTATGATAGTAGTACAGTTGGAAACTCTTTGAAACGTCATGAAGATATAACAAAAGACGAAGGTGCCACTAAAGAGAAAAAGCGGTATTCAGATAAAATAATTAGCATATCCACTAGCTTTAATGGCTTTAGAAATTCTATAAGTTTAGATAGTTTAAAACAAAGAATAGAAATGGTAGAAAGCTTTCAGTTTAGTAGTTAAAGAAAGCTAACAGATAAGGATAGGCCGCGCGTAGCCGCGTCCTTATCCCAAGTGTTGAACAAGCCCGAGTGATACCTTTATAGTGTAAATATCGGCGTAAGATCTTACGCTTTTTCGATGTGTGCAGAGCAGTTACATTTTTTACTAGCCGCATAGATCCCTTAGAATCGTCAGCTAATTTCTTTACCTAAAATATCAATGCCTTAGCGCCTTCTGATACTTTTCTTGTTCCGCATCTTAAGTGTTAATTTTTAATCCATCCGCTTAAACAGTGGCGTTAGGTGTGATTGGTTTTTGCCTAAGAAAGCTTGTCAGTCGTGCATGCTTATTCCTATGCACCCCCATAAATATCATCGGTTGTCGGCAACAAGGGCAAGGTCGTATGGCTTGAGTTTTAGTGGTGTTTTCGAGCGGCGCAAACACGGTGTGTAGTGGCCAATTGAAATTGGCCACAGGTTTAGAGCTTATCCATACTTTGGGTAATCTGAAATGCCATGATTACCCAAAGTCCTAACACGAAAATGTCCAGATATGAGTTTGCAAGAGATACGCTTTTAGTTGTAATAAAATGACAATTCATAATTATAGTATCTAAGTGCTGTTCCGATTTGTCAGACTATGGGTACATTTTATGTCAGAGTATGGTTATATCTTTTCGGTAAGTTATTGAAAGCTATAAGCTGCCTATGTCAGACTTTGCATCCAGCGACACTTATGTTGTTTTAAGCATAAGTCTGCATAATGATAAATAAGTATGCAGACTTCGAACTATAAGTTTACATAGTGTAGTGTTTATTTGTCGTTTAACTACAGCAGTTATGCTTAATATCGCACGTCATCACCTAAATACAATTGCTAATGTGCTTTGTTAGTCGCTAAGTCCTCGTCAGCGAGTTGGTTGATGATTTGAGCGTTCAATAGCCTGATTAACCTGTGAAATCAGTTGCTGTTTTTCAGGTTCAATTAGCTTCATTGTCGTTCGCACACGTTGGCTTGCATAATTCGGATCGATTCGATACCAGTGTGTTAATACCCTAAGCAGTAAAGCTGACTTTAATGGGTGATTGACCATATTTGTGGCAAGTTCAAAACTGACTTCAGGCTGTTGGCTCACACCAAAGTAATCAATATAACTGCGTATAGCCTCATTTTTTAATCCACCGTCCAAGGTATTAATCCACTCAACAGCATTGGCTGCATCAGAAATGGGCCAATGTGTCAGTAAGCTATAAACCAACTTGGTTTGCAGCACTTCTGGATATTGATGAATGGCGTCTATGCTCGCTTGGTGCTGCTGTTTGCTCAGCTGATTGGCAATCGAGATCATGGCATTTTGGCTAATGGCTTCATTTATATGGTCGTTGTCAGAGAGGTATTGCATTACCTCAAGGGGAGCCAGTTGTGACCAAGCATTGAGTAATGACTGAGTTGCCTGTTGTTTTGATAAGTCGTCATGGATGTTATCAACCCAAAGCAGTGCTGCTTCAACATCTTTATGGGTAAGGTGGTTAATATAATGAGCAATAATACTTGGCATTACATCAAATGCGGGCAAGGTGAGGATCATTTCGCCTGCGCCTAGTTCATCCTCTTGCATATAACGCTGCAAAACCGGAGAGTAGTATTCACCGAGTTCGTTAGTTATTGGTTGTTGTTGTAGCCATTGTAAAACTGCGTGAATATCGTGATTACTCCACTGTTGTAGTAGATTTTTGATAATCGGTGCACGTTGCTCAAATGAGGCAATCTGGTTTGCTTGCTCAAGCCTGGTAATAAAATTGCTTGTTTGTTGGTTTTTGCTGGCTTGTTCACTTGTTTGTTCAGCTTGTGCCAGCAAGCGATTATTTGTATTTGCTACAGGTTTATAAGATTGTAATACGCCTGCCTTTGGCTCATCTAGTCGCAATTCATGGAAGCCTTTTGGCGGTTGCTGTTGTAGTAAAAGGCGACCGAACAAGCTCAGTGCAGTTGTCATTAGAGCCAAAATGATGATGTTGTGAGTGGTTATGTTTATCGTCACTTTTTCACCTTTTCTAGTTATCACCATAATATCCTCATCGTCATTGAACGGGGTTAGTAAACAAGCTTATTGACTGCATACATAGACTGATCGAGTTTATGTAACAATAAGCTTGTAACGGTTTGGATAGGTGTGTTTAGTGCAATATTAAGTCGGTTAATTAACCGTAATATTGACCGTATCTACCTTACCTTTATTTTTGGTTTTTACTGTAATGACAGCATTACCCCGTTTACGCGCGGTAACAATGCCATTTGAGTTAACCACGGCAACAGTGGAATTACTTGATGAATATGTGACTATTTTATTGGTGGCGCATTGCGGCAATACCGTAGTATTCAGGCTAACAGTTTGGTTTTTAGCAAGCACCTTAGAAGCTGGTGTGACTGTCACCCCTGTTACCGGAACCCAAGTAGTAGGGCAGTCATTACCATTACCAGGAACGGTCGGTTCGGTTGGCCCAGTACCACCGTTGGTTTTAAACCATGTTCTAACGTAGTCAACTTCCATTGAGGTTGGGTAACCGGCAGATGGTCGTTGATCTGATGGATAGAACTGGTTACATCTAAATTCAGTTAATGGAGCACGTAATCCCTGTGACAGCGTTAAGTTCATCTGACGATGCCAATATTTATTTTCTTTAGTGGCGATTTCTTTACCATCGACATACCAAGTTATACTGTCTTTAGTGACGTTTACACCATAAGTATGAAAGTCGTTGCGAGGATCATAAGGCAGAATTATTTGATTGTGATTAAATGGCACTTTTAACGGGCGTTGCCAAGTTGGCTCACCATTAATGACTACAATGTTGTGTAGGTCATGATCTGATTTTCTAACTTCATTTTTTTGGGTTAATTCAACCACATCAATTTCGCTGTATTGCACATCGCCGTCTTCAGTCAGAGTGCGATCAATCGTGCTATACATCCAAAATGCAGGCGATACACCAGGGTAAGTACTTGCGCCTTTAATTCTTGCTTCGTAATAACCGTAATTACCCGTTGCACGTGATTTAGCTATGCCTGAGGTGTAGTACAAAGGGTAGTTAGGTACTTGTTTTTTATTACAACCATCCCAGAAAGTACGGGTGTGATTTTCACGTCGAGTCGTTAGAATCAGCTTGCCCCCAGAAACAATAGCATTACTGTCACGCCAAGACCAAACGCCAAAGTTTTCAGGTTGAAAGTTCCATTTTGCAGAGTCTTTATTATTAAACTCATCAGATCGTTTGGCTTGTAATACCCAAGTTTCACCTGGTTTAGCAATAGGTGGTGCGCTAGGCGCTGCGGCAAAGCTGTGTAGAGAGAAAAGGCTGGCGATACTGCATGTGAATACCGTTAACTTTCTAAGTTTGTTCATAAATAGTCCATTTATTTACTAGTGAAAAATAATGTCAGCCCTTACTTTTTGGCTTCTAAGGGCTTATTTTTTACAAGGGGAAACCGTCAACTTCAGGCTGCTTTCTCCTTTGTATCAATTGAGGCAGGGCTAACTGACAACAGTGCAAATAAATGGGTCATCGAAATGGCGACCTATGTTTACAAACAGATATACTAGCGAATTGATATAATCAATGAAAACATATGATGTATGGATTCGCAATAGTGCATTGAGCTATTTTTGTACAAAGCGAGCATAGCTGAGAGGGGGGGAGATGCTTAGATTGCCATTTATTGGTGATGAATGCGCTAATCAAATCAAAATAGCGTCTTCATTAAAGAGTTGCCTAGAATTAAATGATGTTACATGGCGGATAATTCGTGCTGATAAACACGTTGTTATCAGAGCTGGAAGCTTATAAAACTCTCTCGATTAAATATCAATCAAGCCAACTGGCTAAATCCCACGACCGAATTCGGGCTGCTTTTTCATGGTCCAGTAGCGGCACTGTAAGAGCAGACCAAATACTGTCAGTATTTACAAAAGCGACGACAGTACTTCGCTTCAAGTTGTCAGTATTTTCAATAAACAGGCTTTTGCAAACCTATACCAACTCAGTAAGGCACATAATCTCATTAACCTTCCCGTATTTAAGCATGGACAGCCTTGTACTGGTTTAAACTCGGCCAATATCAGCTAAATGTGCCGAAATAGCATCCAATCTTTCCAATTTAGTAGACTCCCAAAGTTAACGACTATTTAGTCTGGTGAACTAACTTGCGATATACCAAAAGTTATCGATGTTATTGATTAATAATGGGTGGCTAGTTTTCATATTAATAATCAACTCGTTATAAAGTAACTTAACGCTTCTTCTACATGCTTGGACAAAACCGCTACAGCATCACGATGCCACTTTTGAATTGATGGCGTTATTAATCATATGAAAAGATACTACTCAAAAATTTAACAAATAGCATACAGTCTTAAACATATGATGTATATTAAGGAGTGATGTTATTGTATTGGCACAGTCAGGATGATGTCGGCATGGGCCCATTAAAAAGGAGATGATTTTGAAATATCACTTTAAGGGAGCAATTTTAGCTCCGCTAGTTTTGTTGGGTACAGCATGCAGCCAACAAGTTCAAACACCAAATGAAGCTATACAGGTTGTTCAACAAGAGTTGTCTTATGAGCAGCAAGCGCGCGTAAAAATAGATACCTTGAAAACAATGATGCAGCGGGCTAAATCGAACAATATTGATATCGCTCGAGAAGAGACCATAATTTGGTTTGCTGAGCAATTCTTGATATTCGCCAATTGGGACGAAGCTAACCCTCAAGTCATTGCTGATGCATTCGGCTATGAACGCTATTATGCCGAAGATAAACATCAATTGGCCGCAGATTTACCTGACTTTGAAAGAAGAAAGGTCATAGAGATACTTGATGCTGGTATTGAAGCTTTAGACAAAGAGCTGCGCGGAGTGATAACGCGTCGCCCAGTCAACAAAGTCGACTGGCAAGGCACAACCGCTGGTGAAAACATGTTTATTAGCAAGGGTAAGCCTATTTTCCCTTATGATTATTTTTCAAAAACTGTTGGCCAACCGCTCACAAATACTCAAATCTATAATGACCATTTAGGTGCCTTATACCATGGTGGGCAAAACCTTTATGAGGTTGACCATGACCGTGCGATTAATTCATTTTTGCTGAAAGAAGATGGCACATTTGATCAAAAGTTAATGAAAGAACTGACGCAAATTCCTGATACGAACATCGGCTTTTTAGTCTATTGGATCATGGGGATTCCTGAATGGGTAGAGAAAAGAGAACCTGAAGTCCGTAAAGGGCGCTCTCTATTTACAGGTTTTGATGTTGATAACCCATTAGCTCGGGAGGTTTGGAGTCAGATTATCCGTGAAACTGCCAGGCTAACAAAAGGCAAGAAAGTGACGGAATTAGGCTTTGTATTGGCTAATGAACCTCATTGGTTTTCTGAAAAAGGGCATTGGACAAATCGTTTTAAAGAGATGAATGATATTTCGTCATATACTTTGGCAAAATTTCAAACCTGGCTTGATAACAAGTACGCTGGCGATATTTCGCGCTTAAATGAAAACTGGAACACCCAATTTAAAACCTTTAATGATGTCACTGTCGAAATCCCGATGGATACTGCTTTAAAGGGGACACCGCTTTGGTATGACTGGATGCGTTATAACATGGATCGCGGAACGGATTGGTTTACCTTTATGCAAAACGAGTTACATGCCGTTAATCCAGATGCCGACACCCATATTAAAGTAATGCCTCGTATGTTTATGGAAGATAGTCGCTCAGGTGGTATCGATACGGAGGCGTTGGCTGAACTGACCACCATGGTTGGTCATGATGCTAAGTCATTTGGTAGTGCCAATATTAGGCCTGGTAAATCATCTGACTGGTTAGAAAAGTATGCTTATTATTGGCGTATTGTGAGTATGTTTCATGATTTTATGGAGTCGGTAGCTCCTGACAAAATTAACGTTAATTCAGAATCACACTTTTTGTCTTCAGGTCAATGGCGTGACTTAGATACCCGCACTAGTTATGTACGCAGTGTTTACTGGTTAGCAACGCTTCATGGTATGGACGCCAATATGGGGTGGTTTTGGGCTCGTGACCCTGATGGCTCACCAGAAGATCGTTTAGAAGGTGAATTAGATTTCTTTGATCCCGGCCTTGCTGGGGCTTATGCTGGTTCAAATAATATGCAGCCACATGTGACTAATGAAGTCACGCAGGTGATGTACGACTTAAATAGTTTCTCTGAAGAAATTGTTTCCTTACGTGAGCAAAAGCGCCCAGTCCGTTTGTTCTATTCTGAAACTTCAGCCATCAATAGCGATAAGTATATGACACAGATGTCAGAGTTTTACGAACAGTTCTATTTTGAAGGTTATCCTCTTGGATTTGCCACCAATAATATTATTAGAAAGCAAGACCATAGTCTGTGGGATACTATCGTAGTCTATAACAATCGTTTTGTGACTGATGAAGAGTTTGAGACGTTGCAGTTCTATCTTGATAATGGCGGCACAGTCATAGTTGATACACCAGCGAGTTTATCGTTAAACGAATATGGCCAAAAACGTAAGGCTAAGTTGGTTAGTGGTAAGGGCAAGTTAGTAGAAGCTAACACCGATGACATAGCAAAATTAGCTCAGTTAACTATGGGGACATTGGATGATTCAAGTTTGCCTCAGATCATATTGAAAGAAGAGAATGGTAAGCCATTTAAAACGACTATGTGGCGAGTTGTACCGCAGCAAAATGGTCGCTATTTGGTCAACATTATGAACTTAGGCCATGAAACCGTTTCTCTCGAGTTGGACTCTGCTAATGGAAAAGTTGTCAAAGTTACTGATTTGATGACGAGTAATGATGTGTCTCCTCGTTTTGAGCTATCTAGTGAGGGTGTGATGCTGGTTGAGGTCACGATTCAGTAGTCCTTTTATGGCTAGCCTTTTTCTTATGCTTGGAGAGGCTAGTCAAATTTATAACGTGAAGCAGTAAGTAATGTTAATCAGCGTAATAGATAAAACCATTTGCTTATAGTTTTACCTTGTTAGGCTGCTAAATTGACTCTAATGACGTGGATGTCGCTTCAGAGTTAAAGGCTTTGTTATCCCGAGTAGAGGTTAAGTATCCAAGTTACTATTTCCTCTCCGAGCTCCACTACTTTCTCTGTTAACTCAATTGCTTACAAAGATGTGTAAAAAAGGCCACAAAACGTATGTTATTGTGGCCTTTTGCTTGGGGATTGGGTTTACCACTTAACTGGCATAAATACCGTCATTTCAGCTAGTCCTCGGTTACTCCATGCAAAGTAAGGAACTAATTGGGTATTAACACTTTCCCAGTTAGGTTTTGTTAACGCACTATACATAGAGTCTGTTTTTGTATTTTTGCGCAGTAAAAGCTCAGCGTTAATTGTCGTAATACCACCAAGTAAATCGTCTTGATGATTGACCTCAAGTCTAGTGTCACCGTTTACATACACGTCTAAAATTTTAGTGCTTGCCGGTAAATCTGGTGTTTCAATACAGTAAACGATAGGGCCACGTTTAACCGCTACCTGATTACGTACTTCTTCTATACGCGGGTGTCCTTCAATAAACGTGGCTTCCATAGGGATATCGATAATGACCACATCTCCAGCTTGCCAGTTGCGGTTGATTAAAGCGTAAGTTGCAGGCGTTGTTGCAATATTTAACACTTCCCCATTTACAGTGATGGTTGCACCTTGCGCCCATCCTGGAATACGCAGTGCGATTTCAAAGGCTTGTTCACGACATTCTTCAACCGTTAGCTTAACTAAACCTTTCCACGGGTAGTCTGTGTCCTGGGTTAGTTTGATTGATGAACCATCTAACATTTGGCTATTCAATTGGTTGCCACCGTACAGGTTCACATAAACACCATTGTCCGCCATGCTGTAAGCCCAACCTGAAAGGTTCGAAATAGTACGAACTAAGTTTGGAGGACAGCAGAAACAAGCCAAGTAACCTTCGCGATTTGGTGTTTCTGTTACGTCAGCATGCGCGTCATAATCACGTGTATTGTGGATCATCCGTAGTGGGTTTGCGTAAAAATAATCTTTGCCTTCATGACCAATACCCGATAATCCGCTGTTATGCATGACCAATTCGATGATATCTGCATACTTGGCTTGGCCATGGATACCTAACAGGCGGAAACTAAACATGGCATTACATAAATTGGCGCAGGTTTCGTTATAAGCTGTAAGGTTTGGCATCATATAGTCATCAATGAAGCCTTCTTCAATCATGTCGCGGTTTACTGATGCACCATAGTGAGTTTGACCAACGGCTCCGGTTGCATACATTTTCTTTTGGGTCACACTTTCCCATAATCGATCAAGTGCTGTAATGAGTGCGTCTTCGCCTGTTTCCGCATAAACGTCAGCTGCACCAGCGTAGTAGTACAGTGCTAATACCGCATGGCCTACAGGTTCGGTTTCTTCTCGAAGTGGCGTTCTTTCCTGCACCATATCGCCAATTGGGTACCCAACGGTTGTGGAGTCATGTTTGATTTCATAGGTTCCGCGACGGTCAATAAACTTCTTCGCAAGTTCCAAATATTTCTTATCACCAACCGTTCTATAAAGCTCCACTAATCCCATAATTTGTGTTTGGTTAAAGCCAAAGCGTTGGTAGTGTTTGGTGTCAGGGAAGAAGATGGTATAAAGCAAGTCTGCATGCTTGAGAGCTATGTTTAAAAAGCTACGCTTACCGGTTAAACGATAATGAGCACAAGCTGTAATAAGTAAATGACCTGTGTTGTACATCTCATGGTACTTACGGTTTGAATAACGCTCTGCATCTTCATCAACTTTTAGTTGGATTTGGGTCTGCAAGTAACCGTCGGGCTCTTGAGCTTTGCCAATGATTTCAATGTACTCATCTAGCTCTGCCAGTACTTTTTCATCTTTAGACAGGGCATAAGCATAGGTTTTTGCCTCTAGAAACTTGTAGAAGTCACCATCATGCCAATACATGCCTTGGTGTTTACCTTCTTTCATTCCTGCTGCAATTTTAAAGTTGTTTAAGGCATGGCCGACATCACCCGTTAATACATCCCCCATATAAGGGACCATAACGTCGATAGCTTTTTGGGTTTTATCGGCCCAAAAGCCAGTTGTCCACTGACAATCGCCAAAATTAGTGGCTTTAAGTTTCACGTGCGGGCTTTGAGCATTACCGACAATCCCCTTGTCGTTGGTATTACGAGCATTCATGTTTTACCTCTTTCTAATTCTGCTTATACAGGAGCATCTGTAAGTAGTTATGTTTATTGTTTTACATCAATATACGACAGCGTATAAGGCTGACTATGTTGTGTGTTCTTAATTCCTTTGCCTTTCATTAAATCAAAATTAGATATCACTAATTTTTCGTGATAGATAATTAAGTCCGCGGGTTGGTCAATTTGCCCGTTTGCCCCATTGTTGTCTGGGTAATCAGCAATGAGTTTTACCTCAGCAGTAGGGGAAACTGAAAAAATTTGATTAGAGCCGAAACCGGCAACATAAAGCACATCATTAGCACCGAAAACCATTCCATCTATTCGAGCTGTATTAGGTAGGGTAGCGAATAAGTTAGTTTGCTCAACTCGTCCTGAGGCAGATAACTTAAGGCGATATATCTCTCCATCCCCTAGGTTACCAGCATAAAGGTCGCCCTGAGAGTTGAATACAATACCATCAAGACCTATCTGAATAACTGGGTTTTGAGTTTCTACCGTAAAGATAATCTGAGGATCTTCCAACGTGTTTGTCACTTGTAAATTGCGTTGATTAGCGTCAAATCGGTAGATTGCACTCGTCATTTTGGTGGACTTTACTTTAGGCATGGTCAGTTGTGTTACATAAACCCCACCTTGATGGTACCTAAGCCCATTAGGGTTTAATCCAGAAGCAATCACTTGAGTATCAGTTAGTTGCTTGTCACTAAAGGTGAGCTTGAGAATACGTCCTTGCTTTACTCCCCTAGCATCTGCGACATAAAGTGCACCATGCTCATCGTAAGCTAAGCCCATTGGATTTGCTTTTTTTGTCAGCCCCAATCTTGGGACTGTCGTGAGATGACGAACACTCCCATCGGGCTTCAATGAGAAAAGCTCCCCTTGGAGTTGGTTGTTGGCATAGTTAGGGCAAGATAGCGTTAAAGAACCATCTGGAGCGATGGCAAATGCATCAGGTGTTGGACAGTTGTTGGGTAACACACTAAAAGGTTTAGCAGCTTGAAGGTTATGAACTTTAGTGCCATCTGCTTGAGCATGATTACTTAATAATATGATGACTGTGCAATAAAAGCACAACAACAGGAAGTTGTGGCAGTAGTCTTGGTGCTTTTGTTTTAGTTGACTCATTGCAAAATGCTCCCTAATTAAAATGTTGTAGATTTGCTGCTTGTATTTAACATATTTTAAACATACTATGTTTAAAATAATATTATGTATATAGGTTGGCAAAAAATTATGCAAAAAAGTCAGTATGCCAATGTGACTAGGTTTTCAATGATTGCAGCGTTTGGTGGTTTCATCTTTGGATTGGATGCAGCAAACATTTCAGGAGCATTGCGCTTTATTAGTGCACAGTTTGGGCTTGATGCTATTCAGCAGGGGACTGTTGTAGGGTGTGCACTGCTGGGGGTTATCGTCGCGCTGTTCTTCACTGGTACCTTATGTGAACGATTTGGTCGAGCGAAGGTTTTACTGGCGATTGGATTAACGTACTCGTTATCTTCAATAGTCTCTGCAAGTGCCATTAGTTACGAAATGCTCGTTGTAGGGCGGTTTATTGGTGGTGTAGCTTTTGCCTCTATTACTGTGTCAGCAATGTATATTGGAGAAATAGCACCTGCTGAAACCCGGGGCAAATTTGTTTCGGTGAACCAATTCATGATTGGTTTAGGCTTGTTACTTGCTTTTGTGATCAATTATTTCTTAATTGAGTTCATGGACAGTGTCGCCTTTTTAGACCACCACAATGTCTGGCGTTTTATGCTGGGTGCTGAGTTAATTGCCAATATAATCTGGGTTGCTTTGTTGATGACGTTACCAGAGTCCCCTCGATGGCTAGTTAAAAAGCAGCGCACCGATGAAGCTAGAGTGGTTTTTGCAAGAATTAGCCCTCCGGAACAAGTTGAACCATTACTGCTACAGGTTAACAAAAGCTTTTCAGAGCAAACCTCTCAAGACACTGTTAGTCAACTGAAAATACTGTTCAGTAAGCGTTTACGATTTGTTCTTTTGCTGGCGACCGCCTACGCAGTGGTGCAGGGGGCGACGGGTATGAATGCCGTATTGTTTTTTGCACCTATGGTGTTTGAACAGGTCGGTATGAGTGTTGAAGACACATTCTTGCAAACGACTGTCATTGGTGTTGTTGGTCTGGTTTCTACTTTTATTGCGATTGGCTTTGTTGAGAAACTTGGACGCCGAACGCTGACACTTGCAGGATTGGTTTTGGTCGTAATTGCTCATAGCTCGACATACTATGGTTTTAGCCAGGCAAGCTATCAGTTTTCTTCTGATGCGATAGAGCAAATTAGTGCAGCGCTTGCGAAGGAAGATATCGACTCTAAAGTGCTGGTAAAACTAAAAGGTCAGCATTTTGATTCAGATGTAGCTTTAAAAAGTGCACTCGCTGACTTGTTTACGCCAAGTGAGTTGCCTTTAGTTACAGGTCCGATAATTAACGCAACACAGCAAGGGATTAATGCTGGGGCAGTACTCTTTGGTATTTTTGCATTTCTAGCCGCTTTCAACCTATCTATTGGTCCAATCATGTGGGTCGTCTTTTCAGAAATATTCCCTAATTCAGTTCGAAGTGTCGCGTTGCCTTTTGCTGCGTTAGTGCAAACGGTTTCATCCTGGTCGATTCAGCAATTCTTCCCTTGGCAGCTCGACAACATGGGGGTTGCGAGTATTTTTGCTCTGTACGCAATGATTGGATTGATTGGGACAGTAGTGATGTATTTCACTTTACCTGAAACCAAGGGCAAAACGATCGAAGCTATTGAGATGGATTTAGCTAAAGCATAAATGTCAGTTTTTTAATTGTAATGGAGCTAAAGCATTGGGTTTATCAACACTTAATGAAACTACTTATTTGATTATCGATTGGGGCACCACCAATTTTCGTGCTTTTGCGATGGGTGAGCATGACAACTGTATTGAGCTGCGAACATTACCTTTAGGCTTGCTTCAGGTTCCTGATGGTCAATTTGGTTCATCCCTTGCTGAGGTACTAGAAGCTTGGTTAGGTCGTTACCAACACTTGCCAATCTATATGGCTGGAATGGTGGGGTCGCTAAAAGGGTGGATAAATGTCGACTATGTTTCTACTCCTGCTAGTGCCGCGCTACTTAGTCGAGGAAAACACAGCTTTCAGCTTCCCTGGGGAGTAACCGGGACTATTTACCCCGGTATCAGTCATCAAACAGACAAGCAGTATGATGTTATGCGCGGCGAGGAAGTACAACTCCTTGGCTTGTCATTATTGACTCAAAAAAATGAACTATCAGCCATCTTGCCTGGAACACATTCCAAGCATGCCTGTATTGATCGTCAACAGATAGTGGACTTTAAAAGTTACCTAACAGGTGAAGTGTTTAGTTTATTGATCAATCACAGTTTGTTGGGCAAAGGGATAACGCTTGATGATGAGTTTGAAGAAACAAGTTTTTTAGCCGGGGTTGATGATGCCCAGCAAGGGGAGTTTACCCATCAAATTTTTCTTGGTTGGACGCATCGTTTGTTTGGCAAACTATCAGACTCTCAAGTGGGAGATTACCTTTCCGGTATGTTGATAGGCTTTGAACTAAAACAAACGTCACAGCCATTTTATTATCTTGTTGGTAACCAAAAGATGTGTGAACGCTATCAATTTGCATTAAATCATTTAGAAAAACAGAGTGAAATAGTCTGCGGTGATCGTTGTTTTTTAGCCGGTATGATTGCACTGAAACGTGAGGAAAAACATGTATACGCCATTTGAACTGTCCAAACAGTTTCCACTTATAGCCATTATACGAGGGGTAACACCGGCTACGTGCCTTGATGTAGCAGAAGTACTCATTTCACAGGGTTTTACTATGATTGAGGTTCCGTTAAATAGCCCTGATGCATTGATTAGCATTCAAAAGCTGGTCGATAAGTATGGTGACAAGTATTTGATTGGTGCAGGGACTGTGACGTCTGCTCAGCTCGCTTATGAGGTGATTCAAACTGGGGCGAAATTGATCGTTACGCCAAACGTCAACTCGAAAGTGATTCAGATGGGGGTAAGTGCTGGTTGTGCAGTTTTCCCCGGAGTCGTTACACCGACAGAAGCATTCGATGCATTAAGGTACGGCGCAACAGGTTTGAAGATATTCCCTGTTAACGCGCTGGGGCACGCAGGGCTATCTGCTTTAATGTCAGTGCTGCCGGAAAATACGTTATGCTATCCAGTTGGCGGCATTGAACCCAATTCAAACAGTATGAGACCCTATATTAAGCTAGGCGTGTCTGGTTTTGGGTTAGGCTCATCTTTATATAAACCAGCTATGGAGCTGGAAGAAATAAAAAAGAATGCAGAAGCATTCATCAGTAACTTTAAGCATTTAAAGGGTGAGTATGATTCAGGTTTAGTAAACTAATTGATACTAAGACAGTGCAATTTGTTACGTTGTTGATATAATCATACAAGACAAGCATCTGATGTTTATGTTGTTATTTTAACAACGAACTTAAGGACAATGACAGCCACGATGAGTGAATTAGTATATTACGACTTAAAACGCGCAGCAAAAATGACACCAAGCTTGTCGGTTCAGGTAGCCAGGGAGTTAGGCAGAAGAATCGTGGCAGGCTCCTATGAGCCAGGGGCCTTGCTCGACGATGAAAATGCGTTAGCGGACCGTTTTCAAGTGAGTCGAGTTGTAATCCGAGATGCGGTTAAAATCTTAGTTGGAAAAGGTTTATTAGATGTTCGTCGGGGGATTGGGACAAAGGTTCGCCCTCGTAATGAGTGGATACTCTTGGACGATGATGTGCTTGCTTGGCATGTTACCGCCACGCCAAGAGCTGAGTTTATTAATCAATTAATGGATGTTCGGTTAGCTTTTGAGCCTAAAGCCGCGAGATGGGCTGCTGAACGTGCAACACCGGAAGATATTGCCGAACTTGAAAATGCCTGTATTCGAATGGAGCAAGAAAGTGGCTCTGTGGAGAAGTTTATTGTTGCTGATGCCCTGTTTCATAAAGCCATGCTACGGGCGGCTAACAACGAATTTTTAACGGCGATGGAAGGAGTGATCTATTCTGCATTATTAGTCAGTGTACGAATTACTAATCAAGACCCAAGAAAGAATAGTGACTCTGTACTTTTTCATCGCGAAGTCTGTGACGCAGTCAAGACTGGTGATGCTGATAAAGCTGAAATGTTAACGGAAAAACTTCTAAATGATGCCATTAGGCGGTTAAAAGAAAATTTTGATGTTTAGCGTTTTTAAAGGCCTCTTTTGAGGCCTTTTTTGTATCTTTAAATCGGCATAGTTCGCTATCTGGCTTAAGCTTCTTGAGTTTATAGCTCAGAGGCTTTTGGTTTTAATGTTTCGCACTACCCTATTCCTACTATTTGCGCCCAGGTTAAATTTATGTTGCGTAATAAAACATCATATGTTTACATAGATTGTATGTGGTGAGTTTGTGTTGAGTGGTATTTTGAGTCCGATACTCATCTTCATTTATCCTTAATTTCGGGAGTGGGTTAATGTCAGCATCAAATAACGGTCGAATATGTGCGTACTTCTCAAAACGATATATTTTGAAGGTTAGTGCAGTATTGTTATCGCTTATCCCTTGTATCTGCTCAGCTACCGATAAAGAGCAGACAGTTCGACCGAACGCCAACGTGTTGGTATTGATGTTTGATGATATGCGCTTTGACTCGTTTTCATATCGCAACGGCCCAGTTTCGACACCTAATATTGATCAACTAGCCTCTGAATCGACTCGATTTGATAATGCCATGTCAACAACTGGACTTTGCTCACCATCTCGGGCGGCTTTTTATACCGGAAGGTGGGGGCATAAAACCGGTTTAGATGACAATGTTGAGTTGTATTCAACTCGTTTAGCCGAGCTGGATTTAAATGAGGGTGGCTTATTACGTAGAGCATCTGAAGCAGGTTATTTAGTTGGGCATGTAGGCAAGTGGCACTTAGGTGCTAGAGGGACGGAGTTACGAGGGGCGGAAATCGATTTAGCGCATGGGCACGAGCCAAGAGAGCGATTTAGTCGTGTATATACCCCTTATGCCAAAGTGCCTCAGGTACAAGGTTACTATGAGGGGAAGCTAGATGAAAACGGCGAAAAACACGAGTACTACAAAACCTTAAAAGGAACTTATAAAGACACTGAAGCATACAAAAAAGTCACTGCTGGCAAGAAAATGCTGCGCCAAATGGCAAAAGATGAAAGGCCATTTTTTGGCGTGATAAGTTTTAATCAGCCTCACCCTGCCTATCGAGTACCCGAGCCATACGCCAGCATGTATGACCCAAGCACCTTGCAGCTGCCTGAAAATCACCTTGCTAAAAGAGTTAATAAACCACTGGCACAAGATGGTGTTTGGTGGCCCTGGCATGACGTTGGTCATATGACTGATACCGACTGGCGTAAAGCCCGCAGCTTTTACTATGGTGCTATCGCCATGGTTGATCGAATGATTGGAGAGCTTATTCAAACTGCCAAAGAAGAAGGGATTTATGACGATTTACACATCGTCTTACTTGGCGACCAAGGGAGCATGTTAGGTGAGCATCGTTTATATGATAAAGGCCCATACGCTTACGATGAACTGATGCGAATGCCATTGTTAATCAAAGCGCCTACCCTCGCTCCACGGACTATTCATCGACAAGTGTCGCTATTGGATATTACTCCGACGTTGGCCAATATAATGGGACTAGCTAGTGATGGCGATGTAGATGGTCATGACCTATATCCTTTAATGATGCATGGAGATAAAGCTGAGAACGGTCTGCAGGATGTCGCATTATATGCTTACGAGTGGTACAACGGCGCATGGTTCGGTATTCGGGCAGTGAGAACGCCTGAGTACAAATTTGTTTGGAATCCTGGTGATAACCGTGATGAGTTATATGACTTAAAGAAAGATCCTGGTGAAGTCACCAATGTGATTACAAACAATGCCTATCGACAGATACGCAAGCAAATGGTTGAACTTTTAATGTCTGAGCTTGAGCGTGTCGATGACCCGTCAGTAAGCAAACTTAAATATCATGCCAAACCTTATTTAACAGCTACTAATCAATAATTAGATTAAGGAATATCTGACCATGAAGAAGTTAATTGTTTCGTTGTGCATACTCCTGCTGAGTCCCTGCTCATTAATGGCTGCAGAGTCTCGACCTAATATTCTGTTAGTACTTACAGATGATCTAGGTTATGCCGATGTAGGGTTTAATGGGGCTACAGATATTCAAACCCCTAGCTTAGATGCGCTTGCTGAAGGGGGAACAAAATTTACATCGGCTTATAATGTTCATCCATTTTGCGGCCCAAGCCGAGCAGGTTTGATGACAGGCCGATACCCTCATAAGTTTGGTGCACAGTTTAACTTACCTACAAGTAGTCGCTCAGGTGGATTAGGGGTTCCGACAGATGAGTTATTTATTAGTAAAGTCTTGCAAGACGCTGGCTATTACACTGGTGTTATAGGTAAGTGGCATCTCGGGCAAGCTGAACCATATCATCCTAATAATCGTGGCTTTGATGAGTTTTATGGTTTTTTAAATGGTGGACACCATTATTTGCCTGAAAAGTTTTCAGAAATGTACTCTAGGCAAGCTAATCAAGGGCTGGAACATGATATTTTTCAATACCTTCGCCCATTAGAACGCAATGGTGTAGAGGTGGATGAAACCGAATATGTAACTGATGGACTCTCTCGTGAGGCGGTTAAGTTTATTGAAGCTGCCGCTAAAAAACCTCAGCAACCTTTCTTTCTCTATCTTGCATACAATGCGCCGCATACTCCTATGCAGGCAAAAGCTGAAGATATGGCGAAGTTTTCTAATATTAAAGACAGAAAACGCCAAGTCTATGCCGCAATGGTTTATGCAGTAGACAGAGGAATGAAACAGGTTGTAGATAGCTTAAAAGCAACGGGACAGTTTGAAGATACCTTGATTGTATTTTTAAGTGACAACGGTGGAAAACCCTCTACAGGAGCCAGTAACTCCCCTTTGATGGGGAAAAAGGGAGATGTTACAGAAGGTGGCTATCGCACACCTATGTTCTTTCACTGGCCACAACAGATTACTAGCGGAGAAACATATACTCACCCAGTGACTACGTTAGATTTCTTCCCTACTTTTGCCAGCATTGCTAACGCACCAATTTCGCCCTCCAAACAACTTGATGGAAAAGATATCTTTCAGGCCGTGAAATCATTGCAACCTGCAAGGCAGGGAGAAATGATTTATGCCGTTAGACATCGTAAAGGTTATTCAGAGATAGCTGGTCGAAAAGATAACTTCAAAGCGATTAACACTAAGGGTAGTTGGCAGCTGTTTGATGTGGATAAAGATCCTGGTGAAACGAAAGATATTAGTAAGCAATACCCAATGGTGTTGCGAGAAATGCTAGCTGAGATGGAAGCCTGGTCTTGGACACACACTCAGCCAAGGTGGTTTCATATTCACAAAGAAGGTTTTGAGTGGCGAGAAGCATCTATGCCACGATTTCATGAGAGCTTCCCACCGCCTGCAGGCTGATGGTCTTTGCAACAATTTTCGTTGCAAGCAGCGCAATTGCGCTGCTTTTTTATTTCTCATTTTGCACTTCAGAAAATCAATACAGGTAGTCGCGGTGAATAGCGACTAGCAGTACAGTCTGTCGTTAGACATATTCCCCTCCCTTTGCATGAACTCCCTTGGATTGAACATTTGTTATTTTTTTGTTTCGCTCGTGTTGCGATCTTAAACATCATATGTTTAAATAGTTAGTATAAGCAATTAGGTATGATTTGGGCTGATTTGTAGGTTACTCCCTTATCTAGCAGGAATTCAGTATGAAAATAACATGCATAAAAACGCATCATGTACGTAGTGAACTAGATAAACCATTTGGTTTTTCACAGTGGTCATACTCAGAACGTAATGTGCTTCTGGTTGAAGTTATTACTGATAGCGGCTTATCGGGATGGGGCGAGTGCTATGGCCCTGCTGCTGTTATTCAAGCTTGTGTAGAAAAGTTTTACGCCCCTCGCCTGATTAATGAAGACGCTATAGCAACAGAGCGTTTATGGCATTTCATGTGGCGCTCATCTTTGGATTTTGCTCGCTCTGGCGTAATGATGGCAGGCATGTCTGGTATTGATATGGCGTTATGGGACTTGAAAGGTAAAGCGTTAGGGCTGAGTGTCAGTGAGCTAATGGGAGGACGTTCTAGAGCAAAGGTCCCTTGTTATGCAACCGGCATGTATTTTCAAGATATGGCTGAAGAAAGTTTGATTGCCACGTTAGTTGAGGAAGCATTAACCCATGCCGCTAGTGGCTTTAAAGCGATGAAGATTAAGATCGGTAAGAATGTGGCATTTGATAAGAAGTTAATTGTCGCGATGCGACAAGCAATGCCAGATATGGTTTTAGCAGCTGATTCTAATCATGCGTATGACTTACAAGAGGCTGCTTATATAGCCAAAGTGCTTGAAGATAACTGTTACGAGTGGTTTGAAGAACCGTTATCGCCAGAGCATCCAAATTTATTTAAGCAGTTGCAAGCTCAAACTCGCGTTGCGATTGCCACTGGAGAATGCGAGCAGACTCGCTACGGATTCAATCAGCTTATTCGTCAAGGTGGGGTGCAGTTAGTGCAGGCCGATCTTGCGTACTGCGGTGGACCAAGTGAAGCGATAAAAATTCGCAACCTAGCGTCAGCAAACGGTATCAACATGATCCCACACGTATGGGGAACACAACTTAACCTAGCTGCTGCTACGCATTTTCTTGCGACAAGTTATTCAGAACCAGGTAGAGGCGAAGCTAAGCCGTTACTGCTTGAGTATGACCGGACAGAGAACCCATTGAGGGATGAGCTTTTTAAAGTAAACGTAGAAGTACACCAGGGTGAGGCTAATGTGCCGACAGAGGCTGGACTTGGTGTAGAAATTGATGAAAATGCTTTATCTCATTTCACAGTTTTATCAACGGAAACAAAATAGTATGACTCAATATTCAATGTTAATAAACGGCGAACTAGTTAGCTCTCAACAGCAGTTTGATGTAGTAAATCCAGATACTGGAGAAGTTATTGCGCAGGTTCCAGATATTGATCCTATGCAGGTTCAAGATTGCCTAAAAGCGGCTTCTGAAAGTTTTAAAACCTGGTCTAAAACATCGTTGGCAACCCGCGAAGAATTGATCTTGCGCTATGTTGACATTCTAGAGTCAAATAAAGATGAAATCGTTGATATTTTAATAAGTGAAACTGGCAAACCAGTTGATAATGCTGAATATGACTTTGGTATGTTAGTGACTTGTTTGCGTTTCTTTGTTGAAGAAATGAAGCGAATTGATCAGCCTGTGATTCAAGACCCAGATGGTCGTTTTCATCACTTTATCAAACGACAATCATTAGGTGTAGTGGTGGGCTATCTTGCCTGGAACTTCCCTCTATTGAACTTCGGTTATAAAGTGGCGCCAATTTTGGCGTCAGGTTGCACCGGTATTATTAAGCCTTCACAGGTTACACCATTAGCGACACTGCGATGTGCAGAATTAGCACTTGAAGCAGGGTTTCCTTCTGGTGTTATTAATGTCATCTCAAGTAACAATTATGATGTGACTAATCCACTCCTTACTAGCAAAACGCCTGCGCTATTCACCATGATTGGTTCCACCTCTGCTGGCGTGAGAGCAATGCAGACGGCTTGTACCAGCGTTAAACATTTCTCGGTTGAGTTAGGTGGCAATGCGCCAGTGATTGTTTATGACGATGCCGAGCTAGACAAAGCCGTCACTGACATTATTGATTTAAAGTTTGCTAATAGCGGCCAGGTATGTGTATCACCGAACCGCTGTTTTGTTCATGAATCCGTTTATACCCAGTTTATTGAAAAAGCCAAACAACATGCCCAAGGCATTCGCCTGGGAGTTGGGCGTGAAGAAGGCCGGATCATGGGACCTCTAATGAGTGACAAAGAGCGCCAGCGTATCTTGGCCTCTATCGAAAACACGGTAGCTCAAGGTGCCAAGGTTGTCATGGGTGGTGGTATACCAGAAGGCAAAAGTGGCTTTTATCTACAGCCAACAATTTTGGCTGACTGCACCGATAAAATGGCGCTGACTTGTGATGAAATCTTTGGCCCTGTACTAGCTGTTATTCCTTTTGGCGATTCAGATGACGTTATTTCTATGTCCAATGATTGTGATCTTGGGCTTGCTGCCTATGTGTATACCACCAACCTCCAACGAGCGATGACCGCCGCTGAGGAAATTGATGCCGGTAGCGTTTGCATAAATGAAGTGCATTACGGTGTGCAATTGCCTCATGGTGGGCTCAAGCAAAGCGGAGTCGGCAAGGACTGTTCTAAGTACAGTTTACATGAATACCTAACCAATAAACGTGTTTCCATTCTTATAAATAATTAGGTCAAAAAAATGAGTAAATTAACTGCTGCTTTGATGCTGCTGGGGCTGTGTTGTTTTTCACAAATGGTGAGTAGCGCTGAAGAAAAGCCAAATATCGTTTTGTTATTTGCTGATGATGCCGGTTATGCCGACTTTGGCTTTCAAGGTAGTAGTGTCATGCAAACACCTAATCTGGATGCATTAGCCGCTAATGGTGTTAAATTTACTCAAGCATATGTATCAGACCCTACCTGTGGGCCTTCGAGAGCAGGTTTGATGACGGGGCGTTATCAGCAAAGGTTTGGTTTCGAAGAGAACAATGTGCCTGGTTTCATGAGTGAAAACTCAGCTCATGATGGTAGTGAGATGGGGATTCCCTTATCAGAAAAAACCATTGCTGATCATTTAAAGCGCCAAGGCTATAGCACTGCGTTCTATGGCAAGTGGCATTTGGGAGGCGCTGATAGGTTCCACCCTCTAAAGCGTGGCTTTGATGAATACTATGGGTTTAGAGGTGGCGCGCGCAGCTATTTTGCTTATGACAGTGTTAAAACGCCTCCTAGCAAGCTGGACCTTATGGAGAGAAACTTTGGTGTATTGAAAGAGCATCAAGGTTATCTAACTGATGTGCTAGCCAGTGAAACTAACGCATTTATTGAAAAAAGCGTTAAAGCAAATAAGCCATTTTTCGCTTTTGTTTCGTTCAATGCTGTTCATACGCCAATGGATGCAACCGAAGAGGATCTTGCTCAATTCCCATCACTAACGGGAGACCGTAAAACGGTAGCCGCGATGACCTTAGCGCTAGACAGGGCGTCAGGCAAGATTATCGATAAGCTTAAAGAGCTTGGAGTCGCAGACAATACACTTGTTGTGTTTACCAATGATAATGGTGGACCAACAGATCGTAATGCATCAGACAACTCACCATTAAGTGGCAGTAAATCAAACCACCTTGAAGGTGGAATTCGCGTACCTTTTGTGGCCTCTTGGCCAAGTAAGTTTGCAGCCGGTTCACAATACGATTATCCAGTTAGCTTACTTGATTTATTACCTACCTTTTATGCCGCAGCTGATGGCCAAATAACTGAGTTGTCAAATATTGATGGGGTCAACTTACTGCCCTATATCGCGGGGGACAATAAAGCACGTCCTCATCATACCTTGTACTGGAAAAAAGATGTACGAGCAGCTATTCGAGTTGGCGACTGGAAACTAATGCGTTTCCCTGATCGTCCTGCACAACTTTATTACTTACCAAATGACCAGCAAGAGCTGAATGACCTCGCCGCGAGTGAACCTGAACGGGTCAAGGCGATGTTCAAAACCCTTTTCGATTGGGAATCAACGTTAGAAAGACCGCGGTGGTTACTGAAGCGAAAGTTTGAAAATTATGACATTGAACGAATGGATAGATACCACCGTAAGTAACATTGGGGGCGTGTGGTATCGCTTTGAATTCATTCACTTATAAACGTTTATCTAGCAGTACCGGGTAAATATAAAATAGTTGGGCGACTTCTCTATGTTGTCAGCCTGATAAGGAAAAAAACCGGGGGACTATAATGAGTCACATATTCAAATTATCAGCTGTATCTTCAGCGATTTTGGCTGGATTATTTGCCATGCCAATTTATGCTGAAGAACAAGATGAAAAGGCTGAAAATGCTAAGGCTGAAGAAACTGAAAACATTGAAGTGATTAAAGTGCGAGGTTTACGCAGCAGTCTGCGTAAGGCGGCAAATGCAAAAAGGTATTCTGAAAGCGTATCTGATTCGATTTACGCAGAAGATGTGGGTAAATCCACTGACCAAAATATTGCAGATGCACTATCACGAGTAACAGGTGTCACTGTACAAGAAGAAGGGGGAGAGGGAACCCGGATTTCAGTACGTGGTGCAGGACCATCATTAAACCAAATTTCTATGAACGGTGTGGCATTAACCGGTGGTTTAAGTACCGATGGCTCCAACTCTGCTGCGACCAATGATAATAGTGTTGACTTAAGTTCTTTCTCTTCAGATATTCTTTCTTCAATTGACGTGATAAAAACGGCATCAGCAGATCAGGATGAAGGCTCGCTAGGTGCTAATGTTGTATTACGAACAGTTAAACCATTAGGCCTTAGCGAACCTCGTCGCTCATTTACTGTTGAAGGGCGATACAATGAATTTTCAGATGAGGCAGATTCGCGACTTAACTTTAGTTTTGCTGATAAATACTTTGATGACACATTCGGCTTTGTTATTACCGCATCTAGAGATACTCAAAAAACTCGCCAAGACCGAATCAATACTGATTGGGCTAATGGCGCAATTCCAATCGCTGATTTAGAGGCAGGAAGTGGTCGAACCGCACACGATATTCAAAGTGGTATGCCAATTCGAGTGTTGGGTTACCAGAGAGATGAAGAAGGTAATCTAATTTACGGTGATGATGGTAATCCATTATTGAACCCTATGGATTCTCTAATAAATTATGACCCTGATACCCAAAAGCTTCATGAAGGTGATCTCTTTGTATTAGCTAGAGAAGTTGTCGACTTCTCAATGAATACTGATGAGCGTGATCGTTTTTCGATTTCTACCGGTCTACAGTATCAACCGATGGATAATCTCGATATTCAATTGGATGTAACCCATACCCAGCAAGATATTTTGACCGATAATCATACCTTACGATTAAATTTCTCACCGGTTACACCATTGATGCATCCAGGGGATGACAATACTGCACTAAATGGCGTTGATTTATCGACTAACACATTGGCACGTTCTAGCAGCCGTTCAACTTCAGGTAATTTCAATCGTGCTTATGGTTTGCGTGAAGTTGATACCAATGTCGCTTCATTAAATTTCGATTATCAAATCACAGACCGCTTGAATATGAATTTAAAAGCGGGCTTCTCACAAACAACAGATGAAACGCCAGATGATAATGAAGATGATCGCTTCATTTCGATTAGCACCGCAACTTGGGGTACTGCAGGGCGTCAGATTGTAGAGAATATGAATCATGACGCATTCGAAATGGTTGGCTACGATTGTTCTTCTGGTGCTGATTGTGGATACTCTACAGGGATGACTCCCGCTCAATTTGATGTCTTTGATGGCACTTCCAATAACGTTTACAGTCGATTCACTCCTTTTGATATGCAGCACAACCACTTAGGTAGTTTAGTGTTGCGTAAGAATGAGTTGGAAGATACTAATAAATCGTTATTTTTAGACTTTAATTATGACTTGGATAATGAGTACATCACTTCGATTGAGTTTGGTGCCAAGTGGTCGAAAAGAAACAAAGATGTCAGCATTCAAAACCGTGCCACAACTAATGGTGAAGATCTGATCGATTTGGAAGACCCTGATGCTGAATTCGAAGTTCGCGGTTTAGGAACCATTCGTCTTGCAGACATTCTGTCAGGCGATGCATTCCCATATGATAACTACGGCGAAGACATTCAGGGTGATAGAGGCGCTGATTTCTTCGGTGGTTGGCCGATGATGGATGCAGAAAAAGCCCTAGAAATCGTCTCTGGTAAAGATTCTGGTCAGGTAGGTATTCGAGAAACCATTTCAGGATCACGTGAAATCGAAACTGAAACTAAAGCAGCCTATTTCAAAGCTAATTTTGAACTCATGGAAGGTCGTTTAACGGGTAATTTAGGTGTCCGTTATATCCGAGATGATACTGAAGCTACAGGTGTAGGTGGAATCAACTTTATCCGTTTCCCTCAAATGCTAGACCCATATAACTTATTGGTTGAACGTGGGCTGGGTAACATGAATTTAGATGCTTGTCCTGGAGCAGTAATGGGGACGAACCCTGATGGCGTTCCTGACCACCGTTACGCACCAGCTAATGAGGCTGATTTACAAAATTGTTGGGCATGGCAGTTGACTCACGGGTACAACCGCAGTAATGACGAAACCTTCCCATATGACCCTGCTACAGGTCAGTGGGTGATACCCGGTGCTGATGGGCTAGTCGGGCCTGATGTTAACCGTTTAGTTTGGACTGACGCTGACGGTAACATTATCACTAATAATGCCTTACCGGGAATGATTTACGATAGCAATGGTAACCTAGTGCCGACATCTGCTAACGCATGGGCACACTTTGCGAGTAATGGGCAAATTTGGCCATTCATTGATCGTACTACGGCATTCACTGGTCCGATGGGCAGCGGTACTGAAGTACAAGATCGCATTGCATGGGTAACGAATAAAGGCTCACATGATATGTGGTTGCCGAGCTTAAACCTCAATTACGCCATTAATGAAGAAATGATTGGTCGCTTTGCTGTTAGTCGTACCATGACTCGTCCGCGCTTTGACTCACTAAACCCACGCACTCAAATTTTTGAGCAACAATGGGATACAGCTAGTGGTTCTGCTGGTAATGCACAATTGAAACCGCTGCAGTCTAATAACATCGATTTATCTTATGAGTGGTATTTTAACGAATCAGGTATGTTCTCAGCGGCCTTGTTCTATAAAGATATGTCTGATTTTGAAGAAACAGTCATCGTGCCGTATCACTATAAGGATGTCCGTGAAGAGTATGATTTAGAAAGTGCTGACTTATTGCTGCCTTTTGACGAAAATCGTACGCCGGGTGATGAAGATGACTGTATGCCACTGCGTCAAGTTGCAGGCTTCTTTGACCAATGGAAAATTGAATGTGATGTGGCCAACGTAAGTACGGTAACTAATGGTAAAGGTGCTGATATCAAAGGCCTTGAGCTTGCATATAGCCAAAACTATGACTTTTTACCAGGTCTATTATCTGGTTTAGGTCTGAGTATGAACTACACCTTCCAGGAGTCAGAGTCTGAGGCTCAGCGTATTGGTGCTACTGATATATTTTTGAAGCCACTGCCACAGCCTTATACACCTAAGCACTCTGTCAACACGACAGTTTACTGGGAGAAAAATGGTATACAACTTCGTTTAGCGCATCGCTTTAACGATGAGCAACTAGTAAACCGAGGTCTTGTGGGTGGAGCAACATGGCAAGAGTCTACTAGCCGTCTAGATTTTAGTTCTAGTTATGACATTACTAAAAACTTAAGTATTACATTCCAAGCACTTAACTTAACTGACGACACAAACAGAACCTACTACACCAGTTCGTTCACACGTAATGCCTTTGACCCTAATTCACAAGAGGTTGTGATGGATGAGGGTAATGCTCTGGAAAATGACGTCACCACATCGCGGACTGCTGCGGTATGGAAAACGGGACGTCAATTCCGATTAGGTATTCGTGGCTCATTTTAACCTTTCGTCATTTAAATCATGAACCGGCCATAGCTTGGCCGGTAATAAAGCTTGGAGAAGTAAGATGAAAAATAACTTACTGGAAAAAACAACGCTAACGACTCTCGTAATACTAGCTCTTTCAGCATGTGGTACTGACGAAGGCTATAACCCAGAGTTTGGTAGTGATACTCAAATAACTTTTTCAATTAATGGTCTGAGCGCCAGTTTTGAAGAGGAATCTGGCATTCAAACTGTAAATCTTATAGAAGGTGCGATGGTTGGTGACCAACCGCTATCAAGTGTGGGCAGGCGCATCAATGTAAGTCAGTTAGAGTTTGAGGCACAAAACAACTTTCAGACACCTCAAGGTCCATCTAATACCATACCGACACACACCATCTCTCCGTTTACATTATCGGAAGATACAACTCAGCTCATTATTGATACTGATGCGTTTGCAGAAGCATTGAGAATGTGTGACGACACCGATGAGACGGGTGATGTTGATGAAGATGGTAATCCAATCGGTGATGGTAACCCTGATTTCCCTAAAATGGTGACTTATGACATTAGTTTCACTATCGATAATGGCTATCGATTGAAAGCGGGTGAGTCGTTACCAATGCAAACTTTGCAGTTGGTCATGCACGCTATTGATGATCCGGTCACCGATGTGAATGTTGCTGCCCTAGAGCTACCTGCTGGTGGGCAAGCGAGTGTTATCGCCTCGACTGTTCCATCTTATGCCTGTAATTCGGCGCTAACTTATACTGTTGCCGATACATCAGTTGCCACGGTGGATGAAGATGGTTTGGTGACAGGTACAAGTACAGGTCAAACAAGTATTACGGCAACGAGTGTCGATAACCCTCAAGCTCAAGGCAGCGCTGATGTCACTGTGACCGCGGCGTTCAGTATCGCTATTGCTAATGGTGAAGTTGATGAGTTGGGTGCTCCTACTGGTGAAAAAATGGTTGGCTCTTGCGTCGCCGCCGGCGTGAAAGTTGAGCCGTCGGTTATAAACCATACACTCACAGGTGGTTATGACTATGACTGGAGTAGTTCAAATTCACCAGATGTATCTTACGTCCAGAATGTGAGCAATGGCTTTGGTGGTGTTGGTGTCTTTGATGTTGGCAGTAATACAAACGTGGCGTCAGACGTCACTGTAGAAATAATCTCTGGCGATACGGGTGCAACACCTATTGCTGATGTTGCTGGAAAATCTATTGAGCTAAACGTTGTCACTAATGAGATGTGTGAACCAGGTGTGTCAGAGCATGCAGCAGGCTTTAATATCGACTTTGACATGGACGGTGTTACCGCTCCTTATGGTGGTAATGCAATTTATGGTACGTCAACAGAGACCATTTCCGGCTCTTTAGCATCAGTTAAGCTTACTGCTGGTAGCGCGGTTGATGAAAATGGACAGCCGTATTCTTGGGGGGCGCAACAAGTCTGGAACAAACAACGTAACTGGTATAGCGCGAACTATGGCCGCGGAGCTGAGTCGATAGGGAAAACCTATAAGTATGCGGTTTGGGTAAAACTTGAGACTGCACCGGTTGAGCCTATTACTCTACGACAAGTCATCGTGGCCTGGAATTACGAAGGCATTCCTGATGGCGCAGCTGGGTTTCCTGGTCGCTTTGGCGAAGCGGGCATATTTACTGCTGAGCTTGCAGCAACGACAGAGTGGCAATACGTCGAGTTCGTCAACGATAAGTCAGAAAGTCAAGAATGGGCGATTCCAGCAACCTGGAGTATTGTGACTGACGTCTTTACGCTTTGGGAGGTATATGGCTTACCTGAAGGTCAATCGATTCTATTAGATGATTACTCAGTTATTCGCACTGATAACATTTCTAATTAATTCCCTAACAGCCTTGTACAAAAGCCACCTTTACGGTGGCTTTTTTAAAGAGATTTTGTCATGAAAATAAAAAAAATAGTTAACTATCCTCTGCTGCCTATTATGTTTCTGTTGGTATTGCTTGGGTGTGAGGCAACCAAAGGTGGAGACGACAAACAAGCGGCGGTTGTTGCTGGCGAGTATAAATCAATCCTTGCAGTCTCTAATCTATCGCCTTTATCAGACCCTGAAAACCAAGCAGGTTGGAAGTTGAACCAGCAACTTAGCGATGAGTTTGAAGCAGGCTCTATTGATACCCAAAAATGGTATATCCAGGGCACCAACAAGGAGTTCTATATCTGGAAAGGTAGAGCTCCTTCTCAGTTTGCACCTCATAATGTGTTTGTTGAAGACGGTAAGTTAAAAATTAGAACCCAATGGGAGCCGGACTATCCATTTGTCGGCAAGCCTCCAAAAAAACAAGAAGTCTCTCGATACGAGAACATCACAACAGGTGCGCTTATTAGCCACAACACTTTCCTTTATGGCTACATGGAAGTCAAAGTTAAAATCCCTGATGCAGCAATGACAGGGGCTTTTTGGGGCACTGGCTTTCAGCAAGAGCTAGATATCTTTGAGTTAATTGGTGAAGTGAAAACTGGCAGCAAAAACCCTGAAACTACCTTTGTGACCTCAATTCATGATTGGCGCCCTGGTCATCCAAAGAAAAACAAGGTTTGGAAGCACCCGCACCCTGTACCGGGTAGAACAGCCGAACACTTTTATACATATGGAGTGCAATGGCTTCCTGATGGTTTAAAGATGTTTTTCAACGGTGAGTTAGTTCATCACGCCACTCAGGCCGAGCTAGGTGACCGCTGGGTTCTGAATAACCCAATGGAATTATGGTTCGATTCAGAAGTCTTTCCTTGGCATGGAATACCAGTAGAGCATGACTTGCCAGCAGATTTTGAAGTGGAATATGTACGAGTTTGGCAGCAAGCTGATGACAGTTTAATTGATCGTGCTTTTTTTGGCTTTGAAGGACCGTTGATAACTGATGCTTATCACAAACCAAAGTCGCGTAATAGCGTGGCAAAAGACTGGTTTATGACAGATAAGGTTGCGCCATATTTAAAGGTCACCGACTTTGCCGACAATATCTTTGTTACGGGGCGAAAAAGCTTGGCGCTAGACTTATCTGCGCCAGATAAAGGTGTTTATACTGCATTTTCTCCTAATGGCTCGCTGCAATTAGATGAAGGAAATTATCGAATTAATGTCAGTATTTGGGTTCCTGATTCTTCCTCTTTGCCAAAACTTAAATTTATTACTGAAGCACCTTGGCTAGTTACACAGTCCTTAGATTTAAATCTGTTACCTAAGGGTAAATGGTCAACCATTGGTATTCCATTAAATCGAAGTAAAGCCTCTTTGGCGCAAGACCGTTTACGGATTGTGTTTGACAAAACTGCCTCTACTGAGGGTTTTGTATATCTCGATGATATTGAAATTGTGAAGCAATAATAATGATTTACCGCAGTTCATCTTTTGATGAACTGCTTTTGCGTATCTTCTGAAATTACAGGATGGAGCCATGAAGTATAACCCTTATGCCGCAATAGCATCGTTGATGATGTTGTCAGCGTGCGCTAGTCAGACTGAGCGTATAGAGCTGGAGCGGCAGAGTAGTGCCTTTTTAGAGCAAGGAGAGGCGATTTTCAATAAAGACGCTAAAAACCGAAAAGGCTGGGATGCGCCAACGATTTCTGATCTGGACCAAGATGGGTACCTGGATATTTTGATAAATGACCATGGCTACGGCCTTAGAGTCATGTGGAACAATGAGGGAAAGTTAGCCTTTCCATATGACATTTTAATGGGCGATCTTCATGGGGTGTCTGTTGGCGACTTAAATTTCGACGGTCAATTGGAATTAATCATATCTCGAGGTGGTGGCTCTGGTAGTAACGCTAGAAATGCCAAAATTTACTCGGTTAATAAACAGCGTCAACTCGTTGAATGGAAAGAGCTTAAGGAGCCACTGGCATCAATGCGTGGCCGAACGGTGAAATTAGTTGATCTGGATAATGATGGCGATCTGGACCTACTCAACTTTGCCTTTCCTGACCGAAAAATGCGTGAACAGAACCTAAGCGAAAATTATATCTACGAAAATATAGGTAAGGGCGAAATGGTTATTCGCTCAACATTGCCCAGTGTGCATGGCGATGGTCAGAAAACGCTGGTGACGGATATTAATCAGGATCATATACCAGATATTCTGCTCTATGGTCATGGTGCCGTCAAAGTGTATCAAGGGAGAGAGCATTTTGACTATGAAGATGTGACTAAGCAGGTACTACCTAATGCATTGCATAATGTCACCGCGATAGCGGAAATCGATTACGACAACGACGGTGACTTTGATCTTTTATTTACCCGTGGTCTGCCATTTGAAAAAGGAGACGTTTTTTTCGACAAGAAAACCAAGCGGTTAGGTTTTTACACTAAACGAGGACCGTTTCAGTTTGACGACTTTAATATTGGTGACACATTACTGATTGAAAACTATCAATCTCCCTGGCCAGAAAAACTGCCTTATATTGCAGAGCCCGGTTACAAGTACCCCTATAAAGGGGAAACCCATTCAGGCAGAACGATTGAGCTTGTGAGTAGCGATGCATTGGGCTTCCCTGATGATATTAGTGACTCGTCAGGTGTTTATATCGGTTATGTGGGCAATAATAAGTGGCGTTTAGCGGGCAACGTATTCGCACCGTTCTCTGGCGTGGTTCATGGGGTTGAAGACTATAAAACATCTGCAAAGCCTGAGGGGTTAAGTGATCTATTATTAGAGAATCAAAATGGTAAGTTCATTGATGTGTCTGCGAAAGTGGGGCTGATTGATACAGAGCATTCAACCGGCGTCACGATTGGAGATTTTGATAATAATGGTTTCAGCGATGTATTGGTTTTTCGTCGTGGTAATTTAATTAGTGCTAATAATGCGCTGATGTATATGAATCATTCAGCAAATGGACAAAGTCGAGTATTTGAAAAGCTAGAAAATAGCGGCGTTTTTTCAACCGAGCTAGGTGCAACCGGAATGAGCGGTGAGGTACTCGACTATGACAATGATGGCCAACTAGACGTTGTTACGGGTCATGAGAGAGGGATGTGGCATCTATACCGAAATCAAGGCACTTTGCCTGCTAATAACGGTCATGTTCAGGTCAACGTGGGATTAAGCCCTAATCAAAAAGCCTCGGCATTGGGGGCGTTAGTGACAGTCTCAGCTTGTAATGTAAGCCAGGTTCGTCGCATTGGTTCAAATGGTGCTAACTATTCTATGAGTTTTAATCATCAACTATTGTTCGGTATTGGTTCATGTAGCGACGACTATCAAGTAAGCGTGAAATGGACTAATGGCGAAACAAAAGCCAGCAAGGTAAAAGCAAATGAAAGAGCCATTTCAATGTGAGTTCAGTGAGAGCTAACTTGGTTTCATTACTCTGTAAGTAATTTATGGGGAGGGGGAAACTCATGCTAAAGTGGGCTTCCCCTTTCTACTATATGTGTTGTCACTTTTACTGCGTTAACGACTTATCATGTGGAACAACCACACATCAAAGTCGTCGCCTTGTACTAATGAACAACAATTCGCTGCAAAAACAACCTTGAAAGATCAACTGGCCCTAATTATCAGCTAATAAGTGCGACATTCGTCGATAGCTTAATTAGCTTGAATGCGCAAATTTCGCAGATATCTGAAGCTATTTGCATCCTGTACCTTCTGAGCGAAATACATACCTAACTCAATGAGTTGCGGATTATTTCGGTAGTGCTGAATTTCACTTTTTAGCTCGGTCAGTGCTTGAGCTGTTTTTCCTTGTTCATCGAGCGCTAACCAGAAAGCATATGCAAATTGTATGTTGTCAGGTGCTAATGTTTTGGCTTTACTGAAGTAACTTAATGCAAGTGGTTTTTGTGCATTTCTCACTAGGGCTAGGGCAAAACTGTAGTTCAATATGGCCGAGTTTGGGTTAGCTTTGATCCCTTGCATGAAGATGCTGTGTTCGCTATCGATATCATTATTTGAACGGTAAATTTCAGCCAGATTAATGTATGATGCGTCGAAATAGGGATCAACATTAATCGCATGTTTCAATGCTTTAACAGCTTGAGGTACTTGATTTAACTTTAAGTGTATCAGGCTGGTGTTAAGCCCTCCTTCTCCTCGCCACAGGTTTGTTTTGTTCATCTCCAGTAGTTCTTTGAATGCGCGTTTAAATGCAAGATTTGTATCATCTTCCAACGCAATCATATGTTGCACTGCAGCGACTCGGATAGCTTTGTACTGATCAGTTAATAATGAGCTATAACTTTTTTGGCGCTCTTTAATCGGCAAAAGAAAGCCTATTTTTGCTGTAGCAAGTCTAACTAATGGTAAAGGTGATGTGACCCACTCCTGAATCGTTTTATTATCTAGTTGCTGGGTAGAGTTTGGTAATAATGCAATGGCACTTGCACGTTTAATTTCAGATAACTGTTTATCATTAGCAAGCATTAAATGCCGTTCAATTGGCAGCTGCGAATGGGTTTGTAATGCTATATAGGCTTGCTGACTTTCAGTCGCATTGTTTTGCCCACCCCAAAGTTTTACGACTTGTTCAGCAAGCCATTCAGAAGGCACATCAGTATGGCATTGCTCGCATGCGTTGGGCGTGCCGTATTCGATAGTTAAAGCTGGGCTAGGTATTTTAAAGCTGTGGTCACGCCTGTCATCCACTCCCATATACCTTGTGGTTGGCATATGGCAGTTAACACAGAGGCCACCAGGACTATCAACGTCGTGATTAAGATGCTCTGGTTGATGATAATCTTGACTACTGTGGCACTGCAGGC
Organism: Shewanella sp. 10N.286.48.A6; assembly: GCF_002873135.1. Taxonomy (GTDB): domain Bacteria; phylum Pseudomonadota; class Gammaproteobacteria; order Enterobacterales; family Shewanellaceae; genus Shewanella. The sequence continues at coordinate 5,267 of NZ_MCVI01000021.1, read as the reverse complement.
ATAGCGCATTGCCTTGAGCTTTAACTTTCATTGTATGTGCGTCGTGACAATCTAAGCAATTAACGCCAGCCTGGTGCATTTTGCTTTGTTTGAATGAACCATAAACATACACTTCCTCTTTTATCTGCCCATCAGCATGGTATAGCGGTTGAGCAAGTAATGTAGGGCTAAATTGGTCTAAAAAAGCTTTACCTGGTGTGAAGCCGTCTGTAAGTGGTTCTCGCAATGAATGACATGAGTAACAAGTATCCATAAACTCATTGTCGCGGGCGGGACCGTGCCAGCTGGCCGTTTTAGCATCCCCTTGGCGTTGCCAGTATCCCTGCTGTACTTGATGGGCTAGTGGTTCTGCCTGGTTATTGTTTTGAGCTGTCTCAGAAGCTGATTGACTATGCTCAGGGGTGACCTTCTGGTGACAAGACTGACAACCGACGTTTATTTCATTCCATTGAGACGAAAAGCTATTTTGTGTTGCGTTGTAATTCCGTTTTAAGCCAGAAGAGTGGCAGTCAGCACACATACCATTCCAATTTTGCATCGGCTGAAGCCAGTGTAATCTGTCGTTACTATAAATGTCTTCAGTTGCATAATTAGCGAACCAACGTTGTCCTCCTTCTTGTTTAGATCGGCTATCCCACGCGAATGGGAAAAGTTGAACTCTACCTTTTTCTATTCTGATGAGGTATTGCTGAAGTGGAAAGTGACCAAAGGTAAATTGTACTTGGTAATGCTGTGTCAGTTTGCCCTGGGTATACTCAATAAAATAGCTATTGTCTTTGGTATAAAACCTTGCACTTTGGCTAAAGTGTTCAAAAGTAGACCCATTAAAGTCCGCTAGCACAGTATCGTCAGTGGCTATAGCCATAGCTTTTGCGTGATCTGAAAGTTGCCAGTTGGCAACCTGGGCTTGATGGCATTCAATACAGTTGATTGGGGTCGCTACGCCGTATGATGATATGACGAGCAGAGCAGCACAACTCAGTAAGCAACATATAAACTTGTTCAATTTACCTTCTCTTTATCACGAGTTACCGGTTAATAAAATGTAAAATTATTCAGTGATTATTGAGCAATTTACTTGCGATTGAAATGTAAAAGATTTATGTTCGTTAAACATATGATGTTTATTATAGTGAGATGAAAGAGTGAAATCTACTACATTCGATGCCACTGAGCACCCACATCGACGTTATAACCCATTGATAAAAGAATGGGTATTAGTTTCTCCACATCGCGCAAAGCGTCCTTGGCAGGGGCAAGAAGAGGCGCCGGATACGGCTTCAAAACCATCGTATGATGAAACTTGTTTTTTGTGCAAAGGCAATACAAGGGTGAATGGAGTCAGAAACCCAAATTATCAAAGCACGTTTGTATTTAAAAATGACTTTGCCGCCTTAAATGAACACACGCCTGAGTTCGAGCAAGACGACCCTTTGTTTCGCATGAAAGCGGAGCAAGGTGAGAGTCGCGTGATTTGCTTTTCACCCGACCATAGTCGCTCTTTACCTGAGCTGTCACAAGAAGCAGTGGAAGCTGTGGTTGATACCTGGCAAACACAATGCCAGGAGTTGTCGCGTCAATATCAGTGGGTACAAGTTTTTGAAAACAAGGGCGCTGTGATGGGCTGCTCTAATCCACATCCACACGGACAAATATGGGCGCAAAATCACTTGCCTTCTCAAATCGAGAAAAAGCAGCAAAGTTTGAGTGAATACCTGGCAAAAAATGATAGCAACTTGCTCATTGATTACGCGCAACGTGAAGCCAAAGACGGTACTCGCACTGTTGTTGAAAATGATGACTGGATTGTTGTTGTCCCTTTTTGGGCAGCCTGGCCGTTTGAAACGCTTTTACTGCCTAAATTTGCGGTAACCCGTATGACAGAGTTGTCGGTAAAGCAAAAGTCGACGCTGGCCGCAATATTAAGAGAGATAACAGCCAAATACGATAATTTGTTCCAGTGCTCATTCCCATATTCAATGGGCTGGCACGGTGCCCCTTATGATGATAGTGCACACCCTGAATGGCAATTACATGCTCACTTTTTCCCACCTTTATTGCGCAGTGCGACCGTGAAGAAATTTATGGTGGGGTATGAAATGCTCGCAGAAGCTCAACGCGATATTACCCCTGAGCAGGCCGCGCAGCGACTCGCGGCATTGTCGAGTGTGCATTACAAAGTACAACACAGCTAAGTCTCTCTAGGAAATATGATGGAATTATTAGAAAAACTGACATCGGATTTTGAGCGTAGGTACGCTGAAAAGCCGGCTCTGATTGTAAAAGCACCAGGGCGAGTGAACTTAATTGGTGAGCACACGGATTATAATGATGGCTTTGTATTGCCCTGTGCGATTGACTATTCCACGTTGGTGGCATTGTCTCCTCGAGACGATAATCTCGTGCATGTGGTCGCGCTTGATTATCAGGGGGAAGAAGATAGTTTTTCTCTTAGTGCGCCGATGGTGTCCCATGATACTCAGCAATGGGCAAACTATATCAGAGGGGTGGTGAGTGAATTACAAAAGCGCGAGCTTCCGTTAAAAGGGGCCAATATTATGGTTACTGGCAATGTGCCTCAAGGGGCGGGGCTGAGTTCATCGGCTTCACTGGAAGTCGGTATCACCTATGCGTTTGACCAATATTGCCAGCTGGGGCTGTCTAAACAAGATGTTGCACTCATTAGCCAGGCTGCTGAAAATAATTTTGTCGGCTGTGCTTGCGGCATCATGGACCAGCTTATCTCAGCGAGTGGTCAAGAAAACCGCGCGATGGGTATTGATTGCCGTAGCCTGGCGCTGACCCCCGTCTCAATCCCTCATCATTTAGCACTGATTAAAGTGAACTCGAATGTAAAGCGGGGATTAGTTGACAGTGAATACAATGTGCGTCGTCAGCAATGTGAGCAAGCTGCCAGCTACTTTGGGGTTTCGCATTTAAGGGATGTGTCTGTGGCTCAATTTGAGTCAAGTAAACAGGGTTTAGACCCATTAGTCGCACAGCGAGCAGAGCACGTCATTTATGAAAATCAGCGCACTTTGGATGCAATGAAGGCACTCGATGAAGGGGATGTGGAAACCATCAGTCAGCTGATGGCGCAAAGTCATGCCTCGATGCGAGATTTATTTGAAATCACCACACCTGAGATTGACTATCTAGTTGAAACGGTGGACTCAGTGATAGGAAATAGAGGCGGCGTAAGAATGACTGGCGGTGGTTTTGGTGGTTGTATTATCGCTTTGGTGCCCCATGACATGGTTGATGCGGTGCTCAAAGAGATTGAGCTAACGTATCAGCAAAAAACCGGGTTGAAAGAGAGTGTTTATATTAGTCAGCCGGTTGATGGCGTCTCACTTGTTTAAGGAAAATCATGAGTCATATTTTAGTGACGGGCGGCGCTGGGTATATAGGTAGCCACACCGTATTGGCCTTACTTAATGCGGGTTACTCTGTTGTCGTCATTGATGACTTATCAAACTCCTCTAAGGTGGCACTGGAGCGAGTAGAGCAGTTAACTCAGCAACGGGTGACGTTTATTGAGTTAGATATTTTGCACCAGGAAGCGTTGAAACGTGTGTTTGCCACCCACCAGATAGATGCGGTTATTCACTTTGCTGGGCTCAAGGCTGTGGGGGAGTCTGTGACTGATCCATTAGCCTACTATCGAAACAATGTAGAGGGCACACTGTCATTACTTCAGGCCATGTGCTCTGCGCAAGTTAACCACTTAGTGTTTAGTTCATCCGCGACTGTCTATGGCGAAGCAAATAAGCCGCCATATGTCGAAACCCAGCCCATCGGTACCCCCAGCAGTCCCTATGGCAAGACCAAAGCAATGGTTGAGCAAATATTGATGGACTATTGTCATGCTAACCGTGATTTTCATGTGGCAAGTTTAAGGTACTTTAACCCGATAGGCGCCGATGAAAGTGGGTTGATTGGTGAAGACCCGAATGGTATTCCAAACAACTTGATGCCTTTTGTTGAGCAGGTTGCGATTGGTAAGCGAGACAAGCTATCGATATTTGGTGATGACTACCCAACAAAGGATGGCACCTGTTTACGTGACTATATTCATGTATCGGATTTAGCCCAAGGGCACCTAAAGGCGGTAAGTTGGTTGGCTGAGCAGCAACATGGTGGTTTTGAAGCGTTTAACCTAGGGAGTGGTCAACCGCTGTCGGTACTGGATATTGTCAAGGGGTTTGAGCTTGCCACTGGGCAGGTCGTTAACTATGAAATCGCACCTAAAAGGGCGGGCGATTTACCGGGTTTTTGGGCTGATGCAACAAAAGCAGAGCAAATACTGAATTGGGTTTCACGAAAGTCCTTAAATGACATGATGCAAGACACCTGGCGTTGGCGTTCACAAAATCCTGCGGGTTTTCGCTGCGAACAAAGCCAGTCTGAGCAGAAGCCGCACAAGATGCAATAAGGTAGACCAGAAATGGTTGCTAACTCAGATGTCTGGTAATGATTTTTACTCAGTCTTTTGCTGACTGTAATTTTAATAAATTACAGTTGTTTACGGCTAAGTTTCTGTAATAAAGAAGATGATTAAGCTTTCTTGAGGAGGCGTGATGCTCGTGTAGGTTAAAGTCTCCCCTTCTGCACCACTAAACTTGAATTTTTAAAAGCCCGTTTCGTAATAAACGGGCTTTTTGTTGGATTTCCAAAAGTCCGCGAAAGGATATATGAAAGGGCGAGATTTTTTGCGCAAGAGAGTGGAAGTTTACTTTATTAAATACTACTTCTTTAAAGTTATTGGTGTAACCCTCCCTTAAAATCAGAATGTTTTAAATAGAGTTTTCCATTTACACTAAACCAAATGGAGAATCACATGAAAAAGACACGTTTTACTGAAAGCCAAATCATCAACATCCTCAAAGAAGGCGAATCAGGCGCCCTAACGGTGCCAGAGTTATGCCGCAAACATAATGTGGGTCAAAGTACCTATTACAAATGGAAATCTAAATATGGTGGTATGCAAGCCTCTGATTTAACCCGTATGCGTGAATTAGAAGCCGAGAATGCCAAGCTTAAAAAGATGTTTGCAGATGTCAGCTTACAAAACATGGCACTCAAAGACATTGTTGAAAAAAAGCTATAAAGCCAGCAGAGCGGAAGGTGTTAGCCCACTATGCCATTAATGAATTTGGCCTAGGTGTTGTGTTGGCTTGTGATGCGCTAAGTATTAGTCGTTGCACATTTTATTACCAACTCAAGCGTATCGATGATAATGACATCATTGAGGCCGTATCAGGCAT